>JAAVHI010000014.1 GCA_014799785.1 Ruminococcus sp. | reverse complement strand
GGCGGTCGTGTTCGCCCCTCCTCGAAATGGCTCTCGCCATTTCTCACCTCCTGCTCCGTTTCGGAAGGATATGCGCCTGCGGGCGCGGGGAGGGGATTTCGCCGCCTGCGGGCGGCGACCAAAGGCTCCGCCTCTGGACTTCGCGAGCTGGGCTCAGCTCGATCAGCTTTAGTCGGCGGCTTCGCCGCCTAAATGTTGTGCCAAATAAAAATTCACCCGCCCCCTTGAGGGGGCAATAGCATAATTAATGTTCTGAATATATTACGGCGGGGGTGACTCAGCCCGCGGGGGCTCCCAGCTAAATCAAAATTTACCGCTTAAAACCGACTTTTTAATCTTTCTGCGTTTTTACTTGCAATAAGGAAAAAAATGTGATATAATAAGTTTGTTATATACTTAATGAAACGAGGTATTTTAAAATGTCGCACTGGATAGAAAAAACAAATATTTACCATATTTACCCGCTGGGCTTCTGCGGCTGCGAAAAATTTCGCTCCGAATTCTCCGAAACAGGCGGGGACGGCAGGATTCTCAAGGTCATCGAATGGATACCCCATCTGAAAAAAATGAACTTCAACGCTGTTTACTTCGGCCCTGTATTCGAGTCCTTTGAGCATGGCTACGATACCACCGATTACTACACCATAGACAGACGTCTTGGTACAAACGCGGATTTCAAAAAGGTCTGCGACGAGCTGCACAAAAACGGCATACGCGTTATTCTGGACGGCGTTTTCAACCACGTAGGCAGAGACCACGCCGCTTTCAAGGACTTGCAGCAGAACGGTCAGGGCTCCCGCTACAAGGACTGGTTCGCAGGCGTGAACTTCGGCGGACGCTCCCCTTACGGCGATAATTTTTCCTACGAGGGCTGGAGCGGTCACTACAATCTTGTAAAGCTGAATCTTTACAACAACGAGGTAGTTGACCACCTTTTCGGCGCAGTAAAAATGTGGATAGAGGAATGGGGCATCGACGGCATACGCTTCGACGCGGCGGACTGTCTTTCCGATGACTTTATCAAGAGGATACACCGCTTTACCCGCGAGCTTCGTCCCGATTTCTGGCTCATGGGCGAGATAATCCACGGTCAGTACAACCGCTGGGCGAACAGCGAAATGTTCGACTGCGTTACCAACTATCAGTGCTATAAGGGCATTTATTCCTCCCACAATGACCGCAATTACTTCGAGATCGCTCATTCAATCGAGTATCAGCACGGTCAGTACGGAAACCTTTATATGTACAACTTCCTTGACAACCACGACGTTGCCCGCCTTATGTCGGTGCTGAAAAATCCCGACCATGCTGAGTGCTGCTATACCATGATGTACGGTATGTACGGCGTTCCGTCGGTATACTACGGAAGCGAATTCGGCATACACGGCGAAAAGGGCAGAGGCGCTGACGCCGACCTTGCTATCAGACCCTGCCTCGAGCTTGACAGTATCCCGAACAGAAACGACAGGCTCATGCTCCATATTGCCGAGCTGGGCGCGATACGTCTTGCTGTTCCCGCGCTTCAGTCGGGCTCGTACTCCAAGATAGACCTGAAAAACCAGACCTTCCTTTTCAAGCGCGAGCTTAACGGGGAAACTGTCTATATCGCCCTCAATATCAGCGACGGCGACTACACGTTCCGCTTCAACACTCACTACGGAAAGCTTGCCGACCGTCTCAGCGGCAGACAGTTTGCCGTAAACGGAGGAAACGCCGAGATAACCGTGCCGAGAAACAAGTCTATGATACTGGTGGACGGCTCCGGAGTTCAGCCCGTTCCCGAACGGGAGGAGATTGCTGCGGCTGCTCCGCAGGAAAGACCCGCTCCCGAAGTTAAATCCGAAGCCGCTCCCGCGCCTGCTGAAACCGCCGAGCCAAAGCCTGCGGCAAATGAAGTTCCCGACAAAAACAACGGTATAAGAGGACTGGGCGTTCCCGAGGGAAGAAAGATAGTGATAGGCGGTCACTACAAGCATTTCAAGGGCGGAGAGTACGTTGTGCTTAACGTTGCAAAGGATCACGAGACCTGCGCTGAGCAGGCAGTCTATATGCAGATACACGACAAGCCGATCATATGGGTTCGTCCGCTGGATATGTTCTTGGAAAACGTTGACGACCACGGAAACGTTAAGCCCAGATTTGAACTTATTCAGGATTGAAATAACAAAATTAAGGGACGCTTTTAAAAGCGTCCCTTTCGGGCTTTTTGCCCTTTAGCCGCAGCAGCTCTTCTTGGTGAAAGAGAGACAGTCGGTGCATTCGGGAACAGAGGGGTTTGTCTCGTGAGTTCCCACCTGAATGCAGTCAAGTGTGCAGTAATGCTCGGTATCCATGTTGTGCTTGCAGCTTGTTACATCACATTTAATAGAAGGGTTTTTCATTTTAAAAATCTCCTTTTGAGGAAATCCGAAACCCGTCGGTCAATACCGATATCCGATTTATTATCGAAGCTCGGTATTATCCGTTTTTCATGGTTCGCGGCTTTCCTTTTGGTTTCGCCGATTTATCTTCCGGCACAATTATTATATGCGGAACGTTCGGGCAAATCCGCTGTAAATTCTGACGGCGGAAACGGAAAAAATTTCAAATTAAATTTTACATTCGGGAGGACGTTATGATATACGGCGCAAAAGAATTTACGCTGAAAACAGACAGCGCGGAAATGCGCTGTATAAGCTTCGGAAAGGGCGAAAGACCGCTTGTAATAATTCCCGGTCTGAGCCTGCGGAGCATAAAGGGCATGGCTGTTCCTCTGGCGTATATGTACCGCATTTTTGCGCGGGACTTCAAGGTTTTTGTTTTCGACAAGCGGAATGATGTTCCCGATGGCTTTACGGTGGAAAATATCGCGGAGGATATTGCCGCCGCAATGAAAACGCTCGGTCTGAAGAACGCGGACGTTTTCGGCGTGTCCCAAGGCGGAGCGGCGGCGCAGTATCTTGCCGTCCGAAACCCGCAGCTTGTGCGGACGCTTACTCTCGGAGTTACTTATTCGCGGCTGAACGATACGGTCACAAACGTTGTGGGCGGCTGGATAAAAATGACCGGGGACGGAGACTTTGAAGCTGTCGTTATGGATATGCTTCCCAAAATGTACTCGGACAAATACATAAAAAAGTACGAACGGCTTCTGCCTGTTATATCCAAAAGCACAAAGCTTGACGACCCGAGCAGATTTATCACGCTTGCCAAAGCCTGTCTTACCTGCGATATTTACGGAGACCTTGAAAAAATAAGCTGTCCCGTTTTCGTCATCGGCGGAAAGCAGGATAAGGTGGTCACGGGCAAAGCCTCGGAGGAGATCGCCGAAAAGCTGGGACGTGACAAATGCGAAATATTCATGTACGACGAGCTTGGACACGCGGCTTACGAGGAAGCAAAGGATTTCAACCAAAGGGTTCTGGATTTTATTATGCGCAGTTCTCCCGAAAAATAATTGTGGGGCAAAACGTCCCCTCCCAAAAACTGCCGCAAAGGAGGATATTTAATGGTACTGTCTCTGCCGCAAAATGTTAAAACGGTTATTGAAATTCTTGAAAAAAACGGATACGAAGCGTATATCGTGGGCGGCTGTGTTCGGGACGAGCTTCTCGGCAGAACTCCCAAGGATTACGATATAACCACCTCCGCGATCCCCGAACAGGTGAAAAAGATCTTTCATGACTACAAGGTTATAGACACGGGCATACGCCACGGAACGGTCACCGTCCTTGTAAACGGCGAAAGCTTCGAGATAACCACATACAGAAAGGACGGCGCGTATTCCGACCGTCGCCGTCCCGACAGCGTTATTTTTTCCTCAAGTCTGACGGACGATCTTTCCAGACGTGATTTCACGATAAACGCAATGGCGTACAATCCCCGCGAGGGTCTTGCAGACCCGTACGGCGGTCAGGGCGATCTGTTCCGCAGGAAAATTTCCTGCGTGGGAGAGCCCCAAAAACGCTTCGGCGAGGACGCGCTCAGGATAATGCGCGCTCTGCGTTTCGCCTCGGAGCTTGGCTTTAAGCTTGAAGACGGTACGGCGGAGGCGGTACACTATATGAAAGACCTGCTGAAAGAAATTTCCGCAGAGCGCATCTCAAAGGAGCTGTCCCTGCTTTTATGCGGCAAAGAGCCGTTTGAAGTGCTTACGGAATTTTCGGACGTTATAGCCGTTATCGTACCCGAAATAGCGCCGTGCATTGATTTTGACCAGCACAACAGGTATCATCTATACGACGTGTGGACACACTCTGCGGCGGCGGTGGCGCGCTCCGTTCCCGACCCCGACGTGCGGCTCGCGCTTATGCTTCACGATATCGGAAAGCCGTTCTGCTTAAAAAAGGACGACGAGGGAAACGGACATTTTTACGGACACGAAAAGCTCAGCGCGGACATTGCCGAAAACGTTCTGCGCAGGCTGCGCTTCCCCTCCGGCAAAATCGAACGCGCCGCAAAGCTTATAAGATATCACTACATTACTCCCGTGGACGACGAAAAGGTGGTCAGGCGGCTGCTCTCGACACTTGGGGACGAGGATTTCTTTCTGCTTACGGAGGTCATGAAGGGCGACAACAGGGCGAAGCAGAGCTTTTGCTATGAGCGCGTGCGCGTGATCGAAGCCATGCAGGCAACGGCGCAGAAAATTATCGGGGAAAATCAGTGTTTAAAAATATCCGATCTGGCGGTGGACGGAAACGATATGCTGGAGCTTGGATACTCGGGCAAAGCCGTCGGCGATATTTTAAATGCCATTCTTGAAGCGGTAATTGACGAAAAGCTTACCAACGAGCGGGAGGCTCTGCTGGGGTTTGCGCGGGAGCATTTTAATGTTTCCGAATAAAAACAGAACTCTGCCCGAAGCTTTTTCGGACAGAGTTCTTATTTTGAACAAGGCAACTATCTTAACGTGACAGGTGTGCTGAAATAAATCAAACGCCAAATAATTTTTAAGTATTCGCTTATTTTGTTGTTCAGGAGAATATAAAAATCAAATTAAAATTCATCATTAAAATAATCGGCGTCGATACGCTTTACTTTGCAGATTTTGATTGTCGAAGAATAATGTGATGAAAAAATGCGATATTCCTGAATTCAGGAATTTCCTCTGCCCTGCATTCAAGAGCATACATATTGGAAAGCCATTCATCTCCGGTCTTTAGTTCATTTCGCTGTAAAGCATAAAAAATACGCAAGCCGTAAATTTTATGTATTTTAAGCATACCTTTACAGTATTCTTCTAACTCGTGGTCATCATATTCATTTATCGTTCCAAAATTAACAGATTCTGCATTTCCATTTTCTAATAGTTTCAATGCTTCGTCAATATTATATTCAAACACAGCTTTCTGCATTATTTTTCCTGCTCTGTTATGCTTAATAATTGAAATAAAACCATTCGGTTTTAATAGTCTGTTAAATTCAAATAATAGCTCTTCCCTGTCATTCATATATTCCATGACATTATGACAAATGATCACATCAAACGATTGACTTGGCATATTTTTTATAGCCTCAATACCGCCAATGGTTTGCTCATAGTGATTATCGGTAAACTGATGTTTTAACATTTCTTTGTTCGGCTCGACGGCAATTACATTATTGTATTTAGCGAAATGATTTGCTGTATATCCAAAACCGCTTCCAAAATCAAGAATTCTTTTTCCCTTGCATTCTATATTATGCCATGCTAATTTATAAAATAATTTTCCCCACGGTGCATTTACGTATTCTAAGTATCCCTGAATATTTGCTTTTTCGCCCACGGCAGGCTCTCCTTTCTTGATTGGAATTTAATATTCTTTCCCAAGTTTCATCTTCTTTTTGAAGCCCCGACATATCCATGTCCTCAAGCGAGAATTCCATTCTGTTTTTTTTGACTCGATCTCTCACTTGGAAAGCAGGACAACCGTCTTGCCAATTCCTCGGAAACAGTTCAAATGATAAAATGATTTTAAAAACATTTGATGATCAGTGAAAATCAAATTAAAATTCATCATTAAAATAATCGGTGTCGATACGCTTTACTTTATATATTTCTACAGTAGATACGCCTAAATCGTATTCTATCATAAGATTGCAAAGCTCATCACCGTCCACAAGTACAATTTTACTTTGCAGATTTTTGTTTGCAAATTCTTTAGCTTCCTTTGAAAAATTAGCAGTAGTGATAAATAGTCCTTTGGTTGCGCCTTGTCCTGCGAGTGCGCCTAAAAATTTCTGTATTTCGGGACGACCTACGGATTTATCTTTATTCCACTGTTTTGCCTGAACATATACAGTGTCAAATCCAAATCTGTCGGCAGTAACAATTCCGTCGATACCCTCGTCTCCCGACTTTTTTGTAACAGCATTATCATTAAAATTTGGTGAACCGTAACCCATTTTTATAAGCAGCCGCACAACAAGACGCTCAAAATCATAAGGCGAAATTCTTGTTATTTCTGTCATCAATTCATCTGCCAAAGAAGAATTTAATTTTGAAATAGCCTTTTGAATTTGTTCGTCCGGACTTTCATCATTAATTATATCAGAGATATTTTCTGATTTTTCTTTGTTTTTATTAGAAGTATGAAAATCATTAAATTCTTTGAATTGCTGCAAATATTTAAGGGTAATATGTTCTGTGCCGTTTTTTATCGACTCTTTTCCTCTGTTTGTAATATGACAAACTCCTCTTTGAGGATATTCAATCAAACCGGCTTTTTTTAAATAAGTTAAAGCCCAGCCTATACGATTATTTATAATAGGCATACCGCTTGGAAGCAGCTGTTGTTTTTCCTCTTCTGATATATTTGATTTTTTAAAGAATAATTCTCTGATTTCTTTTACGGTGTAGTTCTTTCCGTCCGAAATACAATCCATTATTGGAGAAAAACATTCAATATATTTAGGTATTGACATTTTTAACGATCCTTTCACTTTTGTCGATTTTATTATTAATTGTGTTATTGCTATTTTTCTTTTGTCATTAAAATTGCACACTCCACGTGTCCAGTCCTCGGAAACAAATCAAACGCCCGCGCCTTTTTCAACTCATACCCGTTCTCCGCCAAATACTTAGCGTCCCGCGCGGCTGTAGCGGGATTGCAGGAAATCATCACAATGCGCTTGGGAGACATTCTCAAAAGGCTGTCCAAAGTAAGCTTGTCGCAGCCCTTTCTCGGCGGGTCTATCACCGCAGCGTCGGGGACGGTACCCTCGTCCGCAAGCTTTTTGGAAAGCTCTCCCGCGTCCCCGCAGTAAAATTCCGCATTTTTCACACCGTTCAATTCCGCGTTTCTTTTAGCGTTTTCAATCGCTTCGGGAACAATCTCACAGCCGATAATTTTCCCAGCCTTGTCCGAAAAAGCAAGCCCGATAGTCCCCGCGCCGCAGTAAAGGTCGAGGACGGTCTCGTTTCCCGTAAGCCCCGCATACTCCATTCCCTGACGGTATAAACGCTCCGCCTGCGCCGTGTTCACCTGATAAAAGGACATGGGGGAAAGCGTTATTTTTTTCCCGCAAAGAATATCGGTAATCTCACCGCTGCCGAAAAGCACGATATTTTCAGTACCCATAATAACGTTGGTGTTTTTCGGATTAATGTTCATAACAACGCTTTTTACGTCCCCGAACTTGTCCGAAATTTTCTTTGCAATTTCCGAAAAATCACCCTGCCTGCTTTTGTTTTTCACCACAAAGCAGACCATTATCTCCCCCGAATGAAAGCCCCGCCTTATGTAAATGTGACGGAGTAAGCCGTTCCCGTCCTCTTCATTGTAGGCGGGAATTTTTTTCTCGTTTGCAAGCCGCAGACACTCTTCCGTAATTTCACCGAAAATTTTCGGCTGTAAGCGGCACTCTGTAAACGGCACGACCCTGTGGCTTCTTTTTGAGTAAAAACCGCAGACCGCTTTTCCGTCCTTTTCGGCAACAGGGTACTGTGCCTTGTTGCGGTAAAAATCCTCGTCCCCGCCGCAAATTTCCTCAAAGGGAATGTTGTCAAACCCGCCGAGGCGCAAAAAAGCGTCCCGCACAAGCTTGTCCTTAATGGCAAGCTCGGCGGAATATCTAATATGGCGGAACGTGCAGCCGCCGCATTTTGCAGACACTGGACAGCCGCTTTCCGCGCGGTCGGGGGAGGGGGTGAGTATCCTGTCAATAATTCCGTAAGCGAAGCTTTTCGTCACCTTGACAATTTTGCAGGATATCACGTCCCCGACGGCGGTAAGCGGTACAAATACCGCCATGCCGTCCTCGGTGCGCCCAACGCCGTTTCCCTCGGCTGTCATGCCTGTAATTTCAATGGTGAAAATTTCGTTTTTCTTCATTTTCCGTATCTCAGAGCTTTTCTCCGCATTTAGTGCAGAACGTGCTTACCGCGTCGTTTGCCGTACCGCAGAAACGGCATTCCTTGGACTTCTTTGCGTTAACGGAAACGTCGGCTTCATCAAGCTTGTCGGACAGCTCCTTGATCTCGCCGATAAGCTTTTTCATCTCGCCGGTTTTATCGTCGCCGCACTCGTGCATATTGTAGCAAACTTTTCCCAGCTCGCAGTATTTTTCCTTGATCTTGCTGCGAAGCTGACCACGGTCTATCTGGGTCTTGGAGTAGTCGATAGCCTCTCCCGCCTTAGCCGCCGCCTTGTCGAAAACGTCCTTTGCACCCGATACCAGATCGTCAAAATTAAAGCTCATAATAGTTTCCTCCTGTAAAATTTTATTTGTGGGGACGAATTTGTATCCGTCCGTTTTGCCTTTAGTTAGTTTCAGAATTTATCGTAAACCACCAGTTCTTCCATAGGTCTGAACTCCGTGTGCAGCGGCGACGGCTCCGCGTCATCCGCAGGATAATCCATCACCAACAGCGCAACAGGCTCGATGTTCTTGGGAATTTCAAATTCACACCGCATTGCTTCAGGATCAAAATGCATTACCCATGTTGTGCCTATGCCAAGCTCCTCCGCTTCAAGCATCATGTGGGTGGTAACAATGCAGGCGTCGGCAACCCCGCAGGTCTTTCCGTCGTATTTGCGCGTCCAGCACTCATTTTTATTGTAGCAGACGAGCATTGCCGTTGGCGCGTCAAAATGGCATTTCGTACATTTTTTCAGCTTTTGGATACTGTCATCGCTGTTGATAACAAGAATACGCTGAGGCTGATTATTGCACCCCGTGGGAGCAAGCATAGCCGCCCTAAGTATATTATCAATTTGCTCCTGTTCCAAATGCTTATCCGTAAATTTTCTCACGGAGTAACGCTTTTCGGCAAGCTTTAAAAAATCCTCCATTTTGCACCTCTCACATAAATCATTGAATAAAAGAACCGCTGTCAGCCATATCTATTTTCCGAACAGGTCGGAATGCGTTCCTGTTCCGGTCGCGGTAAGGGTCAGCACGTCGTCATGAAACTGATATATAAGCAGCCAGTCGGGTTCAATGTGACACTCTCTGAAATCGCTCAGATCACCCGTCAGACGGTGATCTCTAAAGCTTTGCGGCAGCGTTGTTTCTGCCGCAAGAAGATTAAGGACGTTCGTAAGCTTCGACATATCCTTTCCTCTTTTTTTCATCAGCTTTGCGTCTCTTTTCATTTTGTTTGTAAATTCGATCCTGTACAAAGCTCAGTCCTCCAGCATTGCGTTAACGGCGTCCTCCGCCGTATCATACGGACCGTTAAGATCAATTCTGTTCCTGCTCTCATAAATTGCCT
Organism: Ruminococcus sp.; assembly: GCA_014799785.1. Classification (GTDB taxonomy): domain Bacteria; phylum Bacillota; class Clostridia; order Oscillospirales; family Ruminococcaceae; genus RGIG8773. The sequence goes on along the minus strand of JAAVHI010000014.1, from coordinate 11,980 downwards.
GACGCATTTCCTTTGACGGAGTATTATGCTTTACTTCAAACGGCAGACCGTTATTTTCCAGCGCAGCCGTCAGAAATATTCTTACCGCTGTGGACGTGTCAAAGCCAAGGCTCGCAAAAAGTTCGTCAGCCTGAGCCTTGAGTTCGTCTGTGACCCTGATCTGTAAATTTGCCATAACATCTCTCCTAATTAATTTGTACTTACATTATATTGCAAAAGCATTGATTTGTCAATATGTTTTGTCATGGCACTAATGAATTATTTATCAAGCATATTATAAAGAGTTGTTCAAATATTTTTGAAAAATTCGGCTATCCTGTCCTTTTTCAAGATCATCTTATCATACCTCGAAATATATTCGTAGGGAAATTTGTAGTTGAACAGCCTTTCGATCTTTCCCGTTACGGTGTTCACAAGCTTTGTTGAACCGCCCGCTCCCACGGCGAGAATAGTCTGCGCCTCCTCCATTATGTAAATGTTGTAGAGGCACTCGTATCCCGCCTTGGCGAAGCCAACGTTTTCAAGATTATCGACCGTGTTTTTCTGCCGATAGAGGTAGTAGGGGATATACCCCTTTTCGTGCAGAACGGTCTGACCCGTCAGTACCATTTCGCTGACCCTGCTGTCAACGCGGCGTTCCTCCTCGGAAAAAAGCTTCGAGGAACGCTTCACCGTCAGGGTGTGCATGGTTATGCTTTCGGGATCAAGTCCGCAGAGCGTTTCGATAGTCTGCAAAAAGCTTTCGGGAGTATCGGTGGGAAGTCCCGCGATAACGTCCATGTTTATATTTCCGAAGCCAAACCTGCGGGCTGCTTCAAAGGCGGAAACAACGTCCTCGGCAGAATGGCGTCTGCCTATTGCTTCAAGCACGGCGTTGTTCATTGTCTGAGGATTTACCGAAATTCTCGTCGCTCCGAAATCGCGGATAATTTCAAGCTTTTTTTCGGTAATCGTATCGGAACGTCCTGCTTCTACAGTATATTCACGTATTTTTGAAATGTCAAAGTTTTTTTTCACCGCGGACATTACAGCTTCAAGCTGTTCCGCGGAAAGAGCGGTGGGAGTTCCCCCGCCGATATAAATGGTATCAAGCCGCAGACCCAGTTCCTGCGCTATTTCCGCGGTCTGGGCAATCTCCTCGCAAAGCTTCTTAACATAGTCGGGAAGCAGTTTTTTTGCTCCCGCGGATTCAATGGAATGGCTCACAAACGAGCAGTAGCTGCACCGCGACGGACAGAACGGTATCGACACATACAGCGAATAAGAACGCTTGTCCAGAGCCGCCAGAGCGTCAGCTTGGGTCACGGCGGTGCTGTAGGCAAGCTCCAGCTTTTCGTCGGAAACAAAATATTTTTCTTTCAGAGCCGAGAATATTTCCGCCTTGTTAAGTCCCCGGTCAAGAAGCTCGTTGACCTTTTTCACGGGACGTATTCCGGTCAGAAGTCCCCACGCAGGCGTAACGCCTTTAAGCTTCTGCATTATAAGGTAAAGCATTTTGCACAGCGCGGCTTCGTCCTCCTTGTCGGAAAAATCACCGCCGCAAGTCTCTTCGCGGCTTTCGTTAATGCCGTCAAGACTTACCGTCACGGACAGAGTATAGCCGTCACTGTTCGGTTCGCGCTTGATAATGCAGAAATCCCCGCCGTCGGGATATTCTTCAAAAAGGAAATCGAACGTAACGATTGGCAGAAACAGCTTCAGAACCGCTTCCGTTTCGTACTTGAAGCTGTTGCCGATGTAGCATACAGTCATTTAATGACCATTTTCCCGCAAGGGAAAATGTGTCCCTCCTTTTTCCGATGTTTTGTGGTTTTGCGTCAGCAAAATTCCTCACGACAGTGAGGAAAACAAAACTCGCAGTTTAAAAATCGAAGATTTTTAAATTTTCTTTCAATAGTCGAACATATTGCCGTTCAGAAATGGATTGCTGTCCCGCTCACGTTTGAGGGTGGACTCCGCGCCGTGTCCCGAAAGCAAGCGGTAATCCTCATGCTCGCCGCGGTAATCCTCCAAAAGCTTCAAGCTGTCAAACAGGGTTATCTGATTTCCGTCGGGCATATCCGTCCTGCCGATGGAATTTTTGAACAGGGTATCCCCGCTGAACATCACGTCATCGATCAAATAGCAGACGCTTCCGCTTGTATGTCCCGGAGTGTGCAGAACTGTAAATGTCAGATCGTCAAGCTTCACGGTATCGCCGTCGGAAAGACAAGTCGCCCCGCTGTAGGGAGTTACGCTTTCCTGGTATCCCGCGAAAAATTCGGTCAGATTGGTATAGCTGTCGGTAAGCTTTCCCGCGTCAAGCTCGTGGATATAGACCTCCGCGCCAGTTCTCTCCGCAATCTCCGCAAGAGAATCTATGTGGTCGCAGTGACCGTGGGTAAGCAGTATCTTCTTGATCTTCGCGCCGTTTTTCTCCGCCGCGGCAAGAATTCTCTCCGCGCCCTCGGGAGCGTCTATTAATGCGGCGTTCCCCGCTTCGGATATCACCAGATAGCAGTTCACCGCAAATATGCCCTGCGGCGGAATTGTAATAATCTTCATTTAAAATACTCCTTGTATAGAAATTCTTTCTCCCAATTCAGCGGAATTGTAATAATTCTAAACTAAAATACTGTTAGTATATTTACTCTTTTCTGAAATTGTAATAACAATCAATTAATATACCGTTTGTATAAAAGTTCCTGCTTTTACTTGACCGTTCTGTCCACGCTGATAACGTCGGGAATTTTCTTTATTTTGGCAATGATATTGTTAAGCTGTGAAACTCCCGCGGTGCTTATGGTAACAAAAATACTGCTGTTTCCGTTTTTCAGTTCCTTTACGGTAAGCTCCGAAACGGGAATGTGCATTTCCGCAAGAGTTTTTGATATCTCCGCAAGTATCAGGATATTCTCGCTTGCGGCTATGTCCAGCGTTACCTTATAGACGGGCGCGCTGTTATGAATGGTATTTTCCGCCCAGTGGACTTCTATCCACCGTTCGGAGTCGGCTCCCGTATCCATGGCGTTAAGATAGTTCACGCAGTTTTTGTTGTGTACCGAAACGCCGTGTCCGCGGGTAACAAATCCGACGATCTCGTCCCCCGGAACGGGATTGCAGCATTTCGAGAATTTGACCAGCACGTTTTCCTCGCCGTCCACCACAACGCCTGTGGAGCTTTTTCTCGGCGTGTAGGTCTTGATCTCGGGTTCTTCCGCGCCGCCGTAAAGCTTCTCGTACCTGTCCTTGAGCCGCTGTGTCATGCGGGAAAGTATCACGCCGCCGTAGCCTATAGCCGCATAGAAATTGTCTAGCGTGGAGCAGTTGTGCCGCTTCATATCGTCCGCAAGGAAGGATTGCAGATCCTCCTCAGGAACGCGCAGAAAATTCCGCTTGAACTCCTTTTCAAGCTCCTCCTTGCCCTTGATAATGTTCTCCTCGCGGCGTTCCTTTTTGAACCATGAGCGTATTTTGGACTTTGCTTCGTTGGTTTTGCATATGTCCAGCCAAGCCCTGTTGGGGCCGTGGTCGGGGTCCTTCGAGGTGAGTATCTCTACTATCTCGCCAGTGGAAAGCTGATAATCCAGGGAGACAAGCTTGCCGTCTACCTTTGCGCCTTTCATCTTGTTGCCGACTTCGGTGTGGATAGCGTAAGCAAAGTCAATAATATTTGCGCCGCTGGGCAGAGTTATCATATCCCCCTTTGGCGTGAAGGCAAAGGTCTCCTCGGGAGCAAGGTCGCTTTTTATGGTGCGGACGATCTCCTCCACATCGTCGGCGTCCTGCTGAGCCTCGATTATCTGGCGTATCCACGCAAGCCTGTTTTCAAGCTTATCCTTGCCGCTTATGCCCTCCTTGTACTTCCAGTGGGCGGCGATACCGTACTCGGCGGTGTGGTGCATATCCCAAGTCCTTATCTGCACTTCAAAGGGCAGACCCTCCTTGCCGATAACAGTGGTGTGCAGGGACTGGTACATATTGGATTTGGGCGTTGCAATATAGTCCTTGAAGCGGTTTGGGATAGGCGTGAACATATCGTGTATCAGACCCAGCGAGTTATAGCACTCGTTTACGGTATCGACAATAATTCTCACCGCGTATTTGTCGTATATCTGGTCTATGCTCTTGCCCTGCAAAAACGCCTTTTTGTATATTCCGTAGACGGACTTTACACGTCCCTCGACCTGCGGCGGACGCTGAAATGTCCCCTCTCTGAAGCGTTCGGTTATCTGCTCCTTTATAGACTGGATAAACGCCTCACGCTCGTCGCTTCGGATACGGAGCATCTGCTCGATCTCCCCGTAAGCGTAGGGATCGAGGTAACGGAACGCAAGGTCCTCGATCTCGTCCTTTATGGTACGCATACCGAGCCTGTGGGCGATGGGCGCGTAGATGTTCATGGTCTCCAGAGCGGTGTTCCTCTGCTTGTGCGCGGGACGGTAATGCAGCGTCCTCATATTATGCAGACGGTCGCAGAGCTTTATTATTATTACCCGAATGTCCTGTGACATTGCAAGGAGTATCTTACGCACGTTCTCAGCCTGCTGCTCCTCCTTTGTGAAAAGGGGTATCTTGCCCAGCTTTGTAACGCCGTCCACAAGCATGGCAACGTCCTGACCGAAGCGTTTCTTGACCTCTTCGAGAGTAACGTCGGTGTCCTCCACAACGTCGTGGAGCATTGCGGCGCAGATGGTGTCGGTGTCCATGCCAAGCTCCAGCAGGATAAACGAGACCGCCAGCGGGTGGGTGATGTAGGGCTCTCCCGACGAGCGTACCTGGTTTGCGTGAGCTTTTGCGGCAAATTCGTATGCGGAAATAATTTTACTCAGATCGTACTGTTTTTCGTCGTCGAGTATTTTCTGTATCAGCGCGTCTATCGTATAGAACGGCTCGGACTTGTTCAGCATAGTTTTTCCGCTTCTTTCTTTATTTTTTATTGCAAAGCGATCTCAGCTCCGCAAGCAAAGCCGAATCGTCCAGATTTACCTTTTTATCAACGTGCAGACGGCGCACCGTTCCGCTGTAGGGGTCTGTGCCGATAAGTCCCGTCTCCGTAAAAATATCCAGAGCCAGACGGAACTTGCAGTAATTCATCTCATCGGGAAGCTTCGAGTGTACCTCAAAAAATACCGTATCCATATCGGTATCCGCTTCGGGTATTGCCCGCCAGACCGTCGCCAGATCGTTCCTGTCGGGAACTATCCTCGGAACTAATGCGCTGTCCGCGCCCTCGCCCCGCCTGTAGCGTTCGTAAGCGTCCAGAGCGGCAAAATATTTTTTCTGGGATATCCCGTTTCTGCGGCAGTCCTCGATACGCAGATTTACCGCGCTCTGACCGCCGTATGTATTTATTTCGGGGTACGCTAAAATATCAAGCAAATCCCCCGCCCTGTAGGGGAACTCCGCGGTTTTCATGCCGAACATAAGCCCAAAAACGGTTTTGTTTCCGTAAGTGATTTTCAGCTTTGTGTGCGCTCCTCCCGAAAGGGGGACAACTCCGTCAAGCCGCGCACCAAGCATTGCAAACAGCGGCTTTGGATTTCCCTCTCCGCAGGGTTCGAGAGAAGCAAGGGAGGAAATTTCCTCCACCGTAAGCTCTTCGGGTCTGAGCAGCTTGTCGGCGTGAAGCGCAAGTCTCGGCATGACCGCAAATTCCTCCGCCGCATATTTTTGCAAGGCTTCGTTAAACGCGCCGATATTTTCTTTTTTCAGGGAGAACCCTCCCGCGCCGCTGTGTCCGCCGAATTTGGTCAGGACTTCCGCACAGGCGGTTAGAGCCCTGTGTACCGAAAATCCCGCAACCGACCTTGCCGAGCCGCGTGCCTCGTCTCCGTCATCGGAAAGTATGAATACGGGCTTGCCGAAGCGTTCAACAAGCTTTGCCGCAACAATGCCTATAACGCCGTGGTGCCAGCCCTCGCCGTACAGAAACAGCACCCGTTCGTTCAGTATATGTGGATTTTCCGAAATGCTCCCGCGGATAGTCTCCATAATCGCCGCTTCGGTCTTTTTCCGCTCGGCGTTAAGGGAACTCAGCCGAGCAGCCATTTCCGCGGCGGTATCGGGGTCTTCGCACAAAAGAAGCTCCACGGCTTCCGAAGCGGAGGCGAACCGTCCCGAAGCGTTTATTCTCGGAGCGATCGCAAACGCCGCCTGCATTGACGTAACGGGAAGCTTCACGGAAGCCGCCTCCATAAGCGCCTGCAAGCCCGCGTTTTCGGTGTTTTCAAGATATTTCAGACCGAGACGGACTATCTCGCGGTTTTCTCCCGCAAGGGGAACAACGTCCGCAACGGTAGCTATCGCCGCAAGGTCGGAGAACTGCTCCAGCGCGGAATCATAGCTGCCGCCGTCCATAGCCGCCACAAGCTTCAGCGCAACGCCGCAGCCGCACAAGTCCTTGAACGGAGAAAGATCGTCGTTCCTGTGGGGGTCTACCACAGCCGCCGCCTCGGGAAGTGTCTCTCCCGGCTGATGGTGGTCTGTGATGACAAGCTCAATGCCAAGCTCCTTTGCCAGAGCCGCTTCACTGACGGCGGAAATGCCGTTGTCCACCGTAACAATAAGCTCCGTGCCCTCCTCCGCAAGACGTTTTAACGCATCCGCGCAAAGCCCGTAGCCCTCGCTTCTGTCATTAATATAGTATCTGACGTCGCCGCCGATACATTCAATATATGAGTACAGCAACGCCGTTGCGGTAATTCCGTCGCAGTCGTAGTCGCCGTAGACGCATATGCTTTTGCCGCTGTCCACCGCCGCCAGTATGGTATCCGCGGCTTCGCGCATATCCTTTACTAAAAACGGGTCGGAAAGCCTTTCGCTGCCGTCCTCGTCATTGTCCGCATTGAAAAAGCTTACAGCCTTTTCCATTGTATCTATCCCGCGGGAGACCAGTACCTCCGCGCATATCCCTGACAGTCCCCCCTGCCGCGAAAGAGCTTGCGCGGCGTTTCGGTCGGGATCGCCGATCGTCCATTTTTTCATTTACACTTCTGCCGTCAGTGGCGGCTTCCTTTCAAAAGTTACATTAATATTTCATTACATTATACCATATTTTGCACCCAATAATCAAGAGAAAGCGAAAACATTTTCAGCAAAATAAAAAACTGCCCGTCGGTTTTCGGTACAGCGCATAAAAATTTCCACAAAATCGGTCGATTTTTGTATATTAATGAGAAAATAAAATTAGTCATAAAATGTGCTTTTATTCTTTCGGAGCAATGCTATAATTATACTTGTAAGAAAAAGTAAAAAATAAAAGAGAAAAAGAAACAGGAGAAAAAATATGTCAGGATCCGATATCGTACTTATCGCCATTCAGGCGTTCGGAGGAGTTGCGCTGTTTATTTACGGTATGCTCATGCTCAGCCGCGGTCTGGAAAAAATTTCGGGCGGAAAGCTTGAAAAGATACTTTCGGGACTTACCAACAACATCTTCAAAAGCGTCGCTCTCGGCGCGGCAGTTACCGCCGCTATCCAAAGCTCGGGCGCGACCACGGTAATCATCGTCGGCATGGTAAACGCGGGGATATTAAAGCTGTCCTCGGCGATCGGCGTTATAATGGGCGCGAATATAGGTACCACCGTAACGGGACAGATACTCCGTCTCGGAGACCTTGAAAACAGCGCAAACGTAGGCTTTGCCTTAAAGCTGCTCACTCCAACGTACCTTGCGCCGATAATCGCGGTTACGGGACTTGCCATCTATATGCTGTCCAAAAGCGACATGAAAAAAAATATCGGCGAGGCTCTTGTGGGACTTGGTATCCTTTTCACGGGAATGCTCACCATGAGCGGAGCGGTCGCTCCCATGGCGGAGCTTGAAGCTTTCAGGAAGCTTTTTTCCGCGCTGTCAAATCCGCTTCTTGGAATAATCGCGGGAGCTGCCGTAACGGCTCTGCTGCAAAGCTCCTCGGCTTCGGTTGGTATCCTGCAAGCAATTTCCTCCACGGGAATACTTAAATTTTCCGCGGCTTTCCCGATAATTATGGGACAGAACATAGGCTCCTGCGTGACCTCGCTTATTTCCGCCGTGGGCGCGAACAAAAACGCAAAGCGGGCGGCTGTGGTCCATCTGTACTTCAATGTTATCGGTACTGTCGCGTTTCTGATAGTGGTTTACGCCGTAAAGGCCGCAATAGGCTTTCCCTCCTGGGACGACCCCATAGACATGGGCGGTATCGCCAATTTCCACACGCTGTTCAACGTTACGGTAACGCTTTGCTTCCTGCCCTTTACGAAGCTTCTGGAAAAGCTTGCCTGCATTACCATACGGGACAAAAGCAGCGAGGAGGCCGAGCAGGGCGGCGAAGAGATCATCTTCAGCGCGCTGGACGAGCGTTTCCTCAAATCGCCGGCGCTGGCTATCCAGCAGGCGAACAACGCAGTCGTTACAATGGGTCGGGTGGCTTTGCAGAACTTTACGGGAATGCGCAAGCTGTTCGGCAAAGGCGAGTTCAGCGAAAAGCTTATCGCCCGTCTGACCGACAACGAGGAGGCTCTCGACCGCATGGAGGACAAGCTCAACGCCTACCTTGTGAAGATAACCGAGTGTATCCTCACCGACTACGAGAACCGCCGTGTTACCGAGCTTCTGCACCTTACCTCCGAGTTTGAGCGTATCGGCGACTACGCCATGAACCTTATCGAAAACGCGGAAAAGCTTCACGACCTTGACGTTACCTTTTCGGACAGCGCGCTTCGGGAGCTTGGGGTGATCTCCGACGCTGTTGAGGAAATAATCGGCATGGCTGTGGATACGGTCAAAAACAACGATATCGGGCTTGCGTTCAAAATCGAGCCGCTGGAGGAAACCGTGGACTTCCTTAACGAAACGCTGAAAGCGCGGCATATAGAGCGTCTCAAAAACGGCGAGTGCGTGGTGGAGAGCGGAGTGAATTTCCTCGATCTGCTCATAAATCTGGAGCGTATTTCCGACCACTGCTCAAACGTTGCCGTATACGTTATCGGCGCGCAGAAAAACAAATCCGTGCTTAACCGCCACGAGTACATTCAGGCTCAACACAAGAGCAGCGACAAGGAGTATATGGATCTTACCGAGCAGTACATGGCGAAATATGTGGTCTGAACGGATATATTTTTCGACAATAACAGACATTATATAACACTAATTATTTTATACCGCAGAAAAATAAACGCGTCCGAAAACGCATTTATTTCTGCGGTATTTATTTGTTATCGGAGAGATTTCCCGCGGTATCGGTTTCACCTGTTTTCGAGCCTTTCTTTTTCTTTTTATAAAAATAATACCATATGCTCGAAGCCGCCGCAAAGATAATTTCCACAACTACGGACAGCCAGAATTTCGGAGAAGTAGGGTTATCCACATTCGCGCCCATAAGGGTGGTGGTAATAATTCCGGGAAGTATCCCCAAAAACGAGCCCAGCATATATTTCCACAGTCCGAAGCCCGCCGAGCCGAGAAACATACTCACAAGATCGCAGGGCAGGACGTTTATCACCCTTAAAAAATAGGCAATGAAAAGCTCATTGTCCGATTTCAGCTCACGGAGCTTCGCGGCGTTTTTGTGCTTGTTTATCAGTCCCTCCACAAACTCCCTTTCGGCGAAGCGTCCTATCGCGTACGGGACGAGTATCATTACCGCGACCCCCGCGCAGTTCACCAGCACTGCGGACAAAAACGAGGGAAAAATACTTCCCGAAGCGGCTATAAGAATAAGCATTGGAAAAAATATCGACAGGGATTTCAGCGCAAAAAGTCCCAGCATGACAAGAGCCGCAAGCCACAGATTTTCGGGAGTAAATTCAAGTATATGCTCGATTGTCACTCCTCTGAAAAATTTCAGATACAGCAGCGCGCATACAGCCACCATTACCAAGGGAGCTAACTGAACAACGCGTTTTATAACTGCTGTTATTTTTTCTTTCATATTGTTTTTTTGCACTTCCTTTATAGGATATTGTCCGTGCAGCCGTCTGCCCTGCGGGACTGTTCCGACTGTTTTCGGCAGCATTCTGCAAATCCGCGTATAATGCGTTTCTTTTTTATCGCAATTACATATGTTATATAACAATCAAAATTTTACATAAGCGGGGCAAAAAGCCTCAGAACGTGTCCCGCAATGCGCTTGAAAGGGTTAAACTTTTTGCAGTCATCAAGGGTTACCTGCATACACTTTTTCAAGGTGTTCTGCACGTCCTGCTCGACCTGTTCAACGACAGGGTGTCTGTAGAAATATGAAGCGCACTCGAAATGCAGGAACAGGCTGCGGTAATCCAGATTTATCGAACCCACAACAGCTCTCGTATCGTCGCTGACAAAGCATTTCGCGTGGACGAAGCCCGGCGTATATTCGTATATTTTTACGCCCGCGCGGATAAGCTCCGCGTAGTAGGAGCGTGCAAGCAGGTAGGCGTAAATCTTGTCGGGAATATGGGGCATAATGATCACAACGTCCACTCCCCGCTTTGCCGCGTAGGTAAGCGCGCCCACCATTTCGTTGTCCAGAATAAGATAGGGGGTCATTATGTGAACGTACCGCTCCGCTCTGTTGAGTATGTCCAGATAGACGATCTGTCCCACGTTTTCGTTGTCCAGCGGACTGTCGCCGTAGGGCAGCACAAAGCCGTCCGTTGGCAGGTCGTTCTCCCGAAGCTGCGGGAAATCGCTCTTGATAAAGCTTGCGTAATTATCCTCGGTGCTTTCGCTGATGTTCCAGTTTTGCAGGAACATTATGGTAAATCCCGCGGCGGCTTCGCCTTTCAGCATGACCGCGGTGTCCTTCCAGTGACCGTAGTACTCCACCTTGTTGATGTACTCGTCGGCAAGATTCACGCCGCCTGTAAAGGCGGTATGGCCGTCCACAACAAGAATTTTTCTGTGGTCGCGGTTGTTCTGGACAGTGGAAAGCACAGGCTTTATGGGCGAGAACATTTTGCACTTTATGCCCATGGCTTCAAGCTTTTTGGGGTAGCTGTAGGGTACAAGCATAAGGCTGCACATTCCGTCATACATGAAGCGGACGTCCACGCCCTCGGCGGCTTTTCTTGCGAGTATTTCAAGAATAGTATTCCACATCACGCCCCGCTCTACGATGAAATATTCCATAAAAATAAATTCCTCGGCGGCTTCAAGCTCCCGCACCATTGAAGCGAAAGCGTCCTCGCCGAGAGGATAGTACTCGGCATAGGTGTTTTTCCATATAGGATACCCCGCGTGGGTCTTCATATAGACGGCAAGATTTTTTTCCTTGACGCTTATTTTTTCAAGCTCGTCCAGAGTGTCCTTGTTCTGGGGTATAAATGGGGAGGTCTTGTCGATAAGCTTCAGCAGCCTGTTGTTCATGATGTGGGTGCCCAGTCCCAGCTTTGCAAACAGGTAGGTTACAGTGCCGAAAACGGGAATTATCAGAACAGGCACGACCCATGCCAGTTTATAGTACGGGTTGGTGTTGTCGTTTATTATCCACACGAGCACGACGAGCGAAAGAAGCGTCGAAGCAATGGAGAAGTAGACAAAACGGTCGCTGAAAAAATTCAGCGATGAAACAATGAAAGCTATCTGAAGCAAAAGTCCGAAAATCACTATCATTGTTCTGCCGAAAATAATTTTAAACAGACTTTTCAATTTTCTTTTTATGGGTATCTCTTCCTTTCGGGGGTTTTTTCTTTATTTTAGCACTATGGCAGAAGCTTGTCAAGACGTAGGACAGAACATGGAAGGACGAGCGGGGAGCCCCCGCGGGCTGAGTCACCCCCTGCGTAAAATGTTCAGAACATTAATTTTACTATTGCCCCCTCAAGGGGGCGGGTGAATTTTTATTTGGCACAACTTTTAGGCGGCGAAGCCGCCGACATCAGCTGGTCGAGCTGAGCCCAGCTCGCGAAGTCCAGAGGCGGAGCCTTTGGTCGCCGCCCGCAGGCGGCGAAATCTCCTTTCGTTCCAAACGGAGCAGGAGGTGAGAAACGCGACAGCGTTTCGAGGAGGGGCGAACACGACCGCCCCTCCTTGTTGCGG
>JAAVHI010000013.1 GCA_014799785.1 Ruminococcus sp. | reverse complement strand
GGTCGTGTCCGCTCCCCCTCGAAATGCTGTCGCATTTCTCACCCCTTTCACCGTTTTGAACGATATGCGCCTGCGGGCGCGGGGAGGGGATTTCGCCGCCTGCGGGCGGCGACCAAAGGCTCCGCCTCTGGACTTCGCGAGCTGGGCTCAGCTCGACCAGCTGATGTCGGCGGCTTCGCCGCCTAAGATTTGCTGCATGGTGCGTAAAATCAAAATTTACTTCCACGGCTGCTTGCGCCCGCGCTGAACTTCTTGACCGAAAACGTAAAATGTGCTACAATGTAAAACACACACCGAAAGGAGCTTCAGCAATGATAAAAAGCATAATGTTCGTCTGTCACGGAAATATATGCCGCTCTCCAATGGCGGAATTTATTATGAAAGACCTTGTGAAAAAAGAATGTCCCGATACGGAGCTTTTTATAGCATCAAGTGCAACAAGCACCGAGGAGATCGGAAATCCCGTATATCCGCCCGCGAGGGCAGAATTAGGCCGCCGAGGTGTACCCTGCGGCGGCAGACAAGCTGTTCAGGTGAAGAAAAGCGATTACGGAAAATACGATCTTTTCCTTGTTATGGACAGCAATAATGTGAGAAATATCATGCGAATTTTCGGCAGCGACCCGGACGGAAAGGTACGCAGGCTGTCGGAATTTTCGGGCGGGAACGGGGATATTTCCGACCCGTGGTACAGCGGTCGCTTCGACGTGGCTTTCGACGATATCTACAAAGGCTGCGTCGGACTTCTCGAACATATCAGACTGGAAAATCTATAAGTCTAAAAAATCTTCTCTGAAAAGCTGTACCGCAGGAAAGTTCTGAAGCCCAGTCTGCCGTACCACCAATCGAGATATGTGTAGTGGATAAACACGTCGGTGCAGCCGTTTTGCTTTAAGAGCCGCATAGCTTCGGCGACCATGGCAAGTCCTATACCTTTTTTTCGCATTTGCGGGACTACCCCCACGCAGCCTATAGAGCCTACGTTATTTTCTCCGCTTGTTATGACGGTGTCAGCGTTTTCGTCAATGATACAAAAGCCCGCTGTTTCTCCGTCAAGCTTTGCGATAAGTACGGGACTTTCGGCGGTAAAGTACTGCACCCAATCCGTATCGACGGCTCCCACGGCACGGCGCAGGCTTTCCGTGTCTCCGCTGTCCGCAAGCACAAAGCTTACTCCATCGGGACATGGCGGGATATCAAGCTTGTTCGGGTCAAAGCTTTCCGACGGCATTTTCATTTCCATACAGCCGCTTTCGGAGCGGTAGCCCCTGTGTCCGAAAAAGGAATTAAGCGTGGCCGACGCGTAGTCGGGCAGGTCGGTCGGAACGACTTCGCCGATAAAAAGTCCCGAATCAGTCCCGCCAAGGACAGCGCGGTCAAAGCCGCTTCGGGCGATAAATTCCTCGCTTTCACGGAGCAGACGGCTTCCGATACCCTTTCCGCGAAAGTCGGGGCGCACGCATAAAAGGCGGATACAGTTCCCGCTGACAGCCGAAAATCCCGCGGGCACGCCGCTGTCATCGTCCATAAAAAGCTTGCAGTTATCCGCGTCAAGAAGCCTGAAAAAAATGTCCTCCCCCACGGGAAGCTGAGGAAAGCATTCAGAAAATATGCTGTAAATATGATTTTTCATGGCAAATCCGCTCCTTTACATAAGATGGATACATTATATAATATTTTGTCTTTTGTGTCAAGGACAATACAAATCGCAAAAAATATCAGCCAAAAGTTTGGAAAATTCAAAACAACGTGCGTTCGCAAAAGTAAAAGACCAATATACAAAAGGATTTGCCGCCGAGATTTTACACTCGGCGGCAAAAAATAAGGTCAATCAATCGTTGTTTGAATTAAAAATGTCCTCGGACACCCGCAAACAGGCTTTTACTTTTGTTTAAGAACAAATTTGCTTGTGAGGTTCTGAAGCGCGGTCGCCTGACTGTTGAGCTTCTCCGAGGAAGCAGCGGACTGCTCGGCAGTAGCTGAGTTGGTCTGAACAACGGACGAGATCTGGTCTACACCCGTGTTTACCTGTTCGATCATAGCTGCCTGCTCTGTGGAAGCCGTCCAAATGTCGTTGATCAGTTTGATTGCCTGATTTGTAACGTCAACGGACGAGTTAAGCGATTCGGCGGTCTCTTCAACAATATGCGAACCGCTCTTAACCGCTTGAATGGTTTGCTCAATAAGTCCGGTCGTATTTGTGGCAGCCTCTGCCGACTTGGACGCAAGGTTTCTGACCTCGTCCGCAACAACGGCAAAGCCCTTGCCAGCAGCGCCCGCTCTTGCAGCCTCAACAGCGGCGTTAAGCGCGAGAATATTGGTTTGAAACGCAATGTCCTCGATCGTTTTGATAATGTTGGAGATTTCGTTGGATTTATCGGAAATATGGTTCATCGCAACAACCATTTCATTCATGTGCTTGTTGGAAAGCGACATCTTTTCGCCCGCTTGATTTGCTTTTTGGTTAGCCTCTTCAGCATTCAGAGCGTTAGTGTCAACCTTGTCTTTAAGCGCCCCGATAATGCTTGCAAGCTCCTGGATAGAAGAAGCCTGTTCGGTGGTTCCCGACGCAAGGGACGTAGCGCCGTTGGAGATCTGCAGTGCGCCCTGATTAACATGCGCGGCGGAAATATCGATCTGCTGCATAGTATCCGAGAGTCCGTATGCAAGGCTGTTCAGCGCCTCAATTATGCTTACGAAATCGCCGTTGAACTCGATCTGTCCCTGAATGTTAAAGTCACCGTCCGCAAGCTGTTTGCAAAGGCGTGAAATTTCGCCAATGTAACCGTTTAGTGAGTTTATTGTCCTGTTGATCGAGTCCGCAAGCTGACCTGTTTCATCTTCGGACGTGTGTTCAACGCTGACATTGAGGTTGCCAGAAGCCACAGCGTTCATAACGTCAACCGTTTTCTTGATCGGGTTTGCAATGCCGTTTGCGGTGACAGTGCAGATAACGCTCGCAAATATAATAACAACAAGACCTACAATGATCGTAATAACGAAAGAGAATGAAGTTTCATCCATCCACTCATCTACCTCGGTTGTAACTCCGACCACCCAACCGTCAGTACCGTCGATTCGGGAGTAAGCAAGGTATCTTTCAACACCTCCGCCGCTGACCTGACCGAATGCAGTGCTGTCGGAGTCGGTCATTGAAATTGCCTGAGCTTCAAGCTCGCTGAGACAGTCATACTCAGCGTTGTCACTGTGAGTATGATTGACGTTGTTCATTCCATCGTCGACGTATTTCTGTTCCATACAGGCGATATATGTACCGTTTTCGTCCATAATATAGGTTTTGCCCGACTGACCTACTTGGATCTCACCAATAATGTCGTGAAGCATAGAACCCTCGATACCGAAATAAACAACACCGATAAGCTCACCGTTATTTTGTCCGCCTGCCTTAATGGGAGCGCAAAAGTATATGATCGGTCTGCCTCCGACGTCCTGAGGACCAAACACAAATTCTTCGTTGCCCATACCTTTTATGTAGCAATGATCCTCTCTGTAATCAATTATGTCATCAAGAGTTTCGTATCCCCAGCCGTCCTTGTCGATATAACCGCGTTCGGAGAAGCCGTAAGTGTCTGCTCTTTCCTGCAAAAGCTCAAGCTTTTCTTCTAAGGTGTAATTCTCACCCATACGCGGATCCATACCGATCTCCTTGACGATCGCAACATAACGGGACAAGCGGTTCTCAAGGCGTACACTTGCCTGAAGCGCAAGCTCCGAGAGCGTTGTCTCAAGCGTTGATTGAGTGCTGCGTAAATTCAGATAGCTGCCTAAAATGCCGATTACAACAATGCCGATAACAACTACCGACAAAATTCGCACAAGCAGCTTGCCTTTAACAGTATTTAGAATTTTCATAAAAGTACCTCCTGATTTATAGCGGCAATTTCGTTAAATTTTATACTTCTTTGTAAAATTTTTCAACTAATTTCACTTAAACGACAAATTTTTCACTTAATTGACATTGACAAAAGCGTATAAAATTATTTTAATAGTATAAACCAAAGGTTTATCGTGAATTGTTGGGTACTGTTCTTGAAGAAGCAAGGGTCAAATTCTGCAATGCAATAACGGACAAATCGTAAAATCAGAAAATTAAAAAGTCCGCAAACGGCTTTGTTACGCCATTTGCGGACTATATTCTGTGTTTGTATATTTGTATAGAAAAATAGTTTTTTCGAAAAATGAGAAAGAAAAAAGCCTCTGTATTTCTACAGAAGCTTTTCTGCCCGCGGGGGTTTCCCGCTGGTGCGAGTAATGGGACTTGAACCCATACGTCAAAGACACACGCCCCTCAAACGTGCCTGTCTGCCTATTCCAGCACACTCGCATATTTTATAAATCTTAACGACTTAATTATTATATCACATTGTTTCAGAGCTGTCAAGCTTTTTTAAAATTTTTTTGTGAATTTTTTATTAATCTTTCGCTGTGCTTTAAAATTCCGATTTGAAATGCCGTGATATGTATTCTGCAACGCTGTCCTCGTTGTTGCTGCCGATTATTGCGTCGGCGATCGTTTTCAGTTCGGGAGCGGCATTTGAGACGGCACAGCACTCGTCCGAAGCTTCAAAAAGGGGAATATCGTTTACACCGTCACCGAATACAACAAGCTTGTCACACCCAAGAAGATTTTTCAGCTGCACTGCCGCATTGGCTTTTGTCGCCGCTTTCGGCATGATCTCCAGCCATTGGTCGCCGCTGTAGATATCCTTGCTGTAAACGCAGTAATACCGGCTTTTCAGTTTCTCGTGGGCTTCTGACATACTACCCGCCTCGTCCATGCAAGCAAAGTAAAACGGTTCACCGTCGAGCATACCGATCTCACTGGAAAGCGGACGGTGACGGGGATCTCCTTTTCGCGTATCGAGAAAATCCCGCGTAGCCCTCGTCAGCCTTTGCGGTATGTAGGAAAATTTTTCCTTACCGTCAATAATGGAGTACACCAGCGGATCAATGCCAAATCCTGCCAGCACTTGAAAAATATCCTCAGCCTGTGCCGATGAAAAAATATTTTTTACAAGCTTTTCACCGCTCTGACTGTCAACTATAAACACACCGTTGTTCACGATCACAGGCGTTTTCACATTAAGTCCCGCCGTGACCTTTGAAGCGGTTATCAGCGACCGCGCCGTCGCATATGTAAACAGCAAACCACGTTCGGAAAGTCTGTTCAGCGTCTCAAAGCTTTTGCGGGAAACGAACTGACCGCTTGTCAGAAGCGTTCCGTCGAGATCGGAAATATAAAGTGTTTTGTTCATACGGCGCACCCTCCGAAATAATTTTAGCAGATTTCGTGCTTGCTGTCAAGCTGTTGCCTTTAAAATGAGCATGGGTATCAGTTTTCAATTTGCCTCTAAATCGGAATTTATCATGCTGAATTATTCCTGCATTTACATTTTTATGGAATTTGTGTCGCCGCGCTGTCATAAAATTTCAACGGTGGGTTAAACGATATTTTATATTTTCCTTAAAATTTATATCCCGCAGATATTGCAAAATCACGTCGAAAGTTGTATAATGAAGATGTATAAACGGACTATGGATTACACAAATGAAAGGAGAGCTTCCCGACGGAAGCATGATCTGAAAATGTCAATCGAAAGAGTACGGAAATATTTTGAAGAAATGGGAATCGCTGACAAAATTATGGAGCTTCCCGAATCAAGCGCCACCGTGGAGCTTGCGGCTCAGGCTCTGGGCTGTACTCCCGAAAGGATCGCAAAGACCATATCCTTTTACGATGAGGACGGCGTTATACTTATTGTTGCCGCGGGTGACGCAAAGATCGACAACAAGCGCTTCAAGGAACATTTTGGTCTAAAAGCGAAAATGCTTTCCTTTGAGGATGCGGAAAAGCTTATCGGTCATGCAGTGGGAGGCGTTTGTCCCTTTGCGGTAAACGACGGCGTGAAAGTTTATCTTGATGAATCATTAAAACGGTTTGAGACAGTTTTCCCCGCCTGCGGAAGCTCAAACAGCGCGGCGGAATTTACCTGCGCGGAGCTGGAGCAGTACGCAAAGCCCGTCGGCTGGGCGGACGTATGCAAGGGCTGGCGTGACGAGGAAAAGGCGTAATGCCTTTTCAGTGCGCATGAAACTATAACTGTTTATTTGGAAAGGATTGATAGATATATGATGTTCGATACCAGTGTGCAGGAGCTTAAATACAAAGTCCTGCGCGAGGTGGCAAGGCTTGCTTTCGAGGACAGGCTTGAGGAGGGACTGCTTGGCATTGCCGAGACGATAGTTCCCGGACCGCTGCCCACAATGCGCTGCTGTATCTACAAGGAGCGCGCTATCGTGAACGAGCGCGTTAAGTTTGCCATGAACAACGGCAAGACAAACAATGTTATCGAGGTACTTCCCATAGCCTGCGACGAGTGTCCCGTTGACGGCATTCAGGTCACACAGGCGTGCCGCGGCTGTATCGCTCACCGCTGCATGAACGCGTGTCCCAAGGACGCAATTAAAATCGAGAACCACAAGGCGGTAATTGACAAATCCAAGTGCGTTGAGTGCGGAAGATGTCTTGCGGCGTGTCCCTACTCGGCGATCGTCAAGAGCGAGCGTCCCTGCGTAAGAGCCTGCAAGCCCAAGGCTATCTCTATCGACGAGAACCGCTGCGCTAAGATAGACGACGAGAAATGCATTGCCTGCGGCGCTTGCGTTTATCAGTGTCCTTTCGGCGCGATAAGCGATAAATCCTATATTCTGGACACTATCGAAATGCTGAAAAATTCCGAGGACAACACGAAATACAACGTCCACGCGGTGGTTGCCCCATCTATTTCGGGACAGTTCTCCGTCCCCCTCGGAAAGGTTGTTTCGGGACTGAAGAAGCTGGGCTTCAGAAGCGTTATGGAGGCTGCTCTCGGCGCGGACATGGTTGCGTTCAAGGAGGCTTCCGAGCTTGTGGAAAAGGGCTTCCTGACAAGCTCTTGCTGTCCTGCGTTTGTGACGTACATAGAAACTCAGTTCCCCGATATGAAAGACAAGATTTCTCATAATCTGTCGCCTATGGCGGAGATCGCCAAGTATATGAAAAATCACGAGCCTAACTGCAAGATCGTGTTTATAGGCCCCTGCACGGCGAAGAAAGCCGAGTGCAAAAAGGAAACGGTAAGTCCCTACATTGACAACGTTATCACCTTTGAGGAATTGCAGGCTCTGTTCGACGCAAGGGACATCGTGCTGGAGGGTCTGGAATCCGAGCCTTTGGACAACGCTTCCTACTACGGAAGAATTTTTGCGCGCAGCGGCGGACTTTCCGACGCGGTCGCACAGGCGCTTAAAGAAATGGATATTCCCGACGACGTTTTCAAGCTGAAAGCCGCGGTCTGCGACGGCATAGACAATTGCAGGACCGCTCTGCTTAAAGCCCAGAAGGGTGTCGGAGGAGAGAACTTTATTGAGGGTATGGCTTGCGTAGACGGCTGTATCGGCGGCGCGGCGTGTCTTACACACGGACCGAAAGACAAGCTTGCCGTTGACAAGTACGGAAAGGAGGCTGCCGAAAAGAGCATACGTGACGCTATCTTCGTTCTCGAACTATAGCAGGCGGCGGGTAGCCCCCGCGGACGGGGAGCCCCCGCTGGCTGAGTCACCCCCGCCGTTAAAAACGGATAATTTTTACTTTACGATAGCCCCCTCGAGGGGGCGGGTGAATTTGCGGCATTTTTTTGTGGACGGATAGCCGTCCCGAATGAATTTATACAAATTTTTTTACGAATAGGGTGTTGAATTATGAATGTGTATGTTTGCGTTGGAAGCTCCTGCCATCTCAGAGGCTCGTACAAAATAATCGAGCTGATGAAAGAAAACATTGAGAAAAATCATCTTGAGGACAAGGTGAATCTGTCGGCGGCTTTCTGTCTGGGAAAGTGTACCACAGGCGTTACCATTAAGGTTGACGACGAGGTGGTATGCGGAGTTTCTCCCGAAAACTTTTCGGAGATATTCGGCAAATACGTTATGGAAAAGGTACAGGCGTAAGTCCCTGCAAAAAGGCATGAAGCTATTACGGCGATTATTGAATTTTTATCAGTGAAAGGATATTGAACGGTATGACGGGAAACGTTAATTATCTCCAGTTAAAGACCTCGGATTGCAGGAACTGCTACAAGTGTATCAGACACTGTCCTGTTAAGTCCATCAAGTTTTCGGGAAATCAGGCGCATATTCTTATGAACGACTGTATCCTCTGCGGTACGTGCTATGTAGTCTGTCCCCAGAACGCAAAGCAGATCAAGAACGACGTTGACACGGTCAAGAGCGCTATTGCGGACGGTAAAAAGGTCATCGCGAGCCTTGCGCCCTCCTTTGCCGCCAACTACGGCGTGGGAATTACCGCTATGTCAAACGCTCTGAAAAAGCTGGGCTTCCACTCCGCGGAGGAGACATCTGTCGGCGCGGAGATCGTTAAAAAGCAGTACGAGAAAATTCTCGCCGAGGGAACTTCCGACGTGCTTATTTCCTCCTGCTGCCACACGGTAAACACGCTTATCCAGAAGTACTACCCCGACCAGATAGTACATCTTGCCCGCGTTCTGTCCCCCATGCAGGCGCACTGCAAGCGTATCAAGGAGGAAAATCCCGACGCCTATACGGTGTTTATAGGCCCCTGCATTTCCAAAAAGGAAGAAGCGGACAAATACAGAGAGCACGTTGACACAGTGCTTACATATGACGAGCTTTCAAGCTGGCTGAAAGAAGCGGGCGTTGAGCTTGAAAACTGTCCCGACGAAAAGGAGCATAACCGCTCCGCGCTGTTCCCCACAACGGGAGGTATCGTCCGCTCAATGGATACGGAAAACCTGCCCTACAGCTTTATCACCGTTGACGGCATGGATAACTGCATGAAAACTCTGGAGGACATCAGAAACGGCGATATCAAGGGCTGCTTTGTGGAAATGTCCGCCTGCACGGGAAGCTGTATAGGCGGTCCCGTAATGGAGAACGAAAAGCCCGAGCCTGTAAGGAATTTCCTTGCAATAGACAGATACGCGGGCAAGAATGATACCGTTGAAAATATCCCCGACGCGGAAGCGGTCAAAAAGGAATTTGCCGTTGAAGCGGGCTTCAAGGATTACCCCAGCGACGCTCAGATCAGGGATATACTCATGAAAATGGGCAAGACCACTCCCGAACACGAGCTTAACTGCGGAAGCTGCGGCTACAACACCTGCCGCGAAAAAGCCGTTGCCGTATATCAGGGCAAGGCGGACTTTACCATGTGTCTGCCCTACCTTAAGGAGAAAGCGGAGTCCTTCTCGGACAACATCATCAACAACACTCCCAACGGCATACTTGTGCTTAACGAGGACTTTGAGGTACAGCTTATCAACAAGGCTGCCTGCAATATGATGAACATAAAGAACCAGTCCGACGTGCTGGGCTGTCCCGTTATAAGGATACTCAATCCTACCGAGTACATGAACGTTCTGGACAACAACCGCAACGTTTACGAAAAGAAAACCTACCTTGCGGAATACCAGCTCTATGTGGAGGAGACTATCATCTACGACAGGAACTACCACATTATCATGAGCATTATGCGCGATATCACAGAAGATGAAAACCGCCGTGTCAAAAAGGAAAACACCAATATGCAGGCGGTGGAGATCACCGACAAGGTCATCGACAAGCAGATGCGCGTAGTACAGGAAATTGCGTCCCTGCTGGGCGAGACAACTGCCGAGACGAAGATCGCGCTGACTAAGCTGAAGGAGACTCTTGCCGATGAATAATTTGTGTACGGACATAGGCTTTAAAAGCGTAAACAAAAAAGGCGAGCAGCTCTGCGGCGACCATATCGAGATCGTGGAGCAGAACGAAAACAGCCTTGTTCTTGTGCTTGCCGACGGTCTGGGAAGCGGAGTAAAGGCGTGTATCCTTTCCACCCTGACCTCGAAGATCATTTCCACAATGATCGCAAACAACCTCAGCGTTGAGGAATGCGTTGCCACCATCGCGGCGACACTGCCCGTCTGCGAAAAGCGGGGCGTGGCTTACTCCACGTTTACTATCATACGCATTACCAACAACAGCGAGGCGGAGATAATCCAGTACGACAACCCCCACGTTATAATGCTCCGCAGCGGTGAGAACTTCGAGTACCCCCGCACAAGCATGGAGATAGGCGGAAAGACTATCTATAAATCCAAGCTCCAGCTTGAAACGAACGACGTGTTCATTGCCATGAGCGACGGCGCTATATACGCGGGCGTGGGAAAAACTCTTAACTTCGGCTGGCAGCGGGACAGCATTATTGATTTCATGGTGGGAAACTATGACAGTAAGATGTCCGCGAAAGGCATTTCCCAGCTTCTTCTGGACGAGTGCAACGACCTCTACGGCGGCGAGCCGGGGGACGACACCACCGTCGCGGCGGTAAAGATACGACAGAGGATTCCCGTCAGCCTTATGATTGGACCTCCCTCCAATCCGCAGGACCTGAAAAAAATGCAGACACTGTTCTTTGCCAAGGAGGGAAAGCACATTGTCTGCGGCGGTACTACCTCGAAGCTTGCCTCCGAATATCTTGGCAAGCCCGTTGTGCCCTGTCTTGACTACTTTGACCCCGATATCCCGCCCATAGCGAAGATAGAGGGCATAGACCTTGTTACCGAGGGCGTTGTGACCATGACAAAGGTTCTGGAGTACGCGGACAGCTACCTTAACGGCAGCATAAGCATAAGCGACCTGAGCATGAAAAAGGACGGAGCTTCAAGAATCGCGCAAATGCTTTTCGAGGAAGCCACGGACATAAGCTTCTATGTTGGACGCGCCGTAAACCCCGCTCATCAAAATCCCGCGCTGCCTATCAATTTCAACGTAAAAATGCAGCTTATCGACGAGGTAAGCAAGAAGCTGAAAGCAATGGGCAAGAATATCAACGTTTCGTATTTCTGATAAGTTAATAAGAACGCGGCAAAGTACAAGGCTTTGCCGCGCTTTATTATTCTTCGCTGTTTTCGTTTTCGGCTTCTTCCGTATCTTCCGTTTCGGGAGGTTCGGGCGGGATATAGGTTATGTATGTTTCCGCGCGGTCAATGCCGCTTTCAGCGGAAAGCCAGTTTCTGACGGTTGCAAGCTCGTCCTCTGTAAGGGCTTTGTCCGTTTCGGCGGTGAGGGTTATGATATCGCTTCTGCCGTCGGACATAATTCCTATCTTTATATCCGAAAGGTAGGGGAAAATGCTTTCGGCCTTTTGGGGCATGGCTTTCAGAACAGCGTCCGCGGTATGCTCCGCTTCGTAGCCGTCAAGGCTGAACTGCATTTGGGACAGTTCCTCTGTCCGTTCTTCAAGCTGCTTTCTCAGGTCGGAAATGGTGTTCTCCTGCAAAATTATCGTTACCTTGTCGCTGTTGTCGATCTCAGTGACAACGTTCTGTGTGACGTGCAGATTGTACTCTTCAAGTCCGTAGTCTGCAAGCTGGTTTCTCAGCAGCTTTATAACGTCCGCGGAAAGTGTCTCTCCCACAAGTGAAACGGATATGACCTTTTTCTGCTTGTTGGTATCGGACTTGACTATCTGGGTATTTTCAAACCGAAAGCTGTCGTTAAGGTAGGCCGCTATGTTTGTGTCCACCACCGAGTCGTAGACGGTATAGGCTCCCACAAAAACGCTTGGTATAACCGTAAACACCGCTATCAGAACAATGGCAACATTAACTTTTTTCTGGGATTTTTTGCTTACGCTTTTGTGGTATGGTATTTTCAGCACAAGAGCGATAAGCGCGGTGGAAATGGCGATAAACAGCGTGTTGATAATGAAAAGGTAAAACGCTCCTATAAAGAAGCGGAGCTGTCCCGTTGCGATCCCGTAGCCCGCGGTGCAGAGCGGAGGCATAAGCGCGGTTGCTATGGCAACTCCGGGGATAACGTTTGAGTGCTTGGTACGGGTGTGACCTATCATTCCCGCAAGTCCGCCGAAAAGGGCTATGAGAACGTCCCATGCGGTGGGAGCGGTACGGGCTATCATTTCCTCGGAGGGGACGGTCAGCGGGGAAATTTTAAAATATATCGTGGATGTGATAAGGCATATAACTACCTGCGTGGCAAATCTTACCAAAGCTTTAAGCAGAAGCTGAATGTCCCTGACGGCAATGGAGTACCCCATAGTCATGATACCGCTCATAAGCGGGGAGATGAGCATTGCGCCGATGATAACGGCGGTGGAGTTCACATTCAGACCGATAGAAGCGATAAGTATAGCCAGCATGAGAATCCACATATTTGCGCCGTGTATCTCGGCCTGTTCGCGCATCATATCGTCTATTTCGTCGTAGGACATCATGTTTCCGCGCATATCAAGAAGACTGTGGAAATAATGCCACACGCGTCCGTGGCGTACTGTTCCGATCGTATCGGCAGATTTTTTTTCGTCCATAAGATCACCCTCAATGAATTGATTTTTTTATTATACCATAAAATGCCGTTAAAATCAATAGACGGACAGCAGCTGATTGATTTACGCGTCTGTAATCAAATTTTAATTGACATTTTCTTCAATATGGTTTATACTTAATATGTATTGCTATGCTTGAATGTAACTTATAACAGGCGGCGCGCAGAATTGACGGTCTGCACGTTCCTGACTTAACTTTTACCCGAAAGGCGGTTACTAAAATGTCAGAATTTTCAAGACGGCTTCCCGTTTATCTTTTGCTGGACGTCTCAGGCTCCATGCAGGGCGACCCTATCGAGGCGGTAAGGCACGGCGTCCGCGCCCTTGTTTCCGAGCTTAGAGGAGACCCTCAGGCTCTGGAGACCGCTTATCTTTCCGTAATTACATTTAATTCCAGCGCAAGACAGGTCACACCCCTTACCGAGCTTATGCTTTTTAAAGAGCCTCAGCTTTCCGCAGGAGGAGCGACCGCCCTCGGCGCGGCTCTGAGACTGCTTTCGGACTGCATAAGGTCCGAGGTAAGAAAGTCCACCGAGACCCAAAAAGGCGACTGGAGACCTCTTGTGTTTATCCTCACGGACGGCGCGCCTACCGACGACTGGCGGGAGGCTGCCGCAATGCTCAAATCCACAAAGCCTGCGAACATAATCGCCTGCGCCGCGGGAGCATATGCCGACACAACCGTGCTTAAAGAGATAACCGAGTGCGTGCTGATGATGAACACCCTTTCAGCGGGCGATCTGGCGCAGTTCTTTGCTTGGGTTTCAAGCTCCGTCAAAATGTCCTCGAAGAGCCTTGACGCCAAGCCGGGCGCAAATATCGAGCTTCCCCCGCCTCCGCAGGGCTTCGTAATTGTTCCGTAACGCTTGGGAGGATTAAATGGATAATAATACCAACAAAAACTCTGCGGAAGCAGCGGCTGCAATTCCCGCAGAAGAGGAAAAAGCTCCTGCCGAAGTGACTGCTGATACAGTCGTATCCGACAAGGAAAAGCTTTCCGACAGCGACGTTACCGCTCACACAGCCGCAATGTGGAAATACAACCCCGTGCCCGAAAGTCCCGAACCGTACCCAGAGTCGATTTTCCGCTCGGAAACAGTGGGAAGCTTTTCGGTGACGGCATCGGCTGTCCGCGGAAAAAAGCACAAGCACGACGGCTCGAACCGCGACGACAGCTTTGCCTTTGAAATAGCGGACGGTATCGTTATCGCCGCAGTTTCCGACGGAGCGGGTTCTAAGCCTTTCTCGCGTATAGGCGCAAAGGTTTCCTGCGAAGCGGTGATAAAGTACGCGAAAATACGTCTCGAAGCTATCAAAAGAGATTTTCCCGATTTCCGAAAGGACTTGGGCGGCGCTCTTAACAGCGGCGAATTCGGCGCGGTATGCTCTCAGATAGCGGGTATGCTTCGGGACAGCTGCGCGGAGGCGTTCGCTTCCGTTGAAGCGGCTTTGGAAAAGAGAGTTGATGATCCCGCATTTGAAGCCGCGGTAGGCAGAAAGCCCGAGCTTAAGGATTTTTCCTGTACCCTTTTGGTAACGGTGATAATTCCCGTTGAGACCCAAAACGGCAGGGAATACCTTACCGCGTCCATTCAGCTTGGGGACGGCATGATCGCCGCTATAGACGAAAACGCGGAGCAGAACCCGCTGATAATCCTCGGAGACGCTGACAGCGGCAGCTTTGCGGGAGAGACCGAGTTCATCACCTCGGAGCAGTTCAGAAATCCCGAAAGCCTTATGAGCCGCACCAAAATACGCCGCGGAAAGCTTACCTCGCTTATGATGATGACCGACGGCGTTGCAGACGACTATTACCCCAACAATCCCCAGCTTCTGCGGCTTGCGCTGGACTTGAAGCTTAACGGCATTATGCCGCTTGATGGCGGAGAGACCTCCGAAACAGCGGAGGATATCGCCGTCCCGAAGCCTGTGTCCTACCCTTGGGTAAACGACGGGGACGTTCTCTATGCGCTTCAGTATAGTAAAAACGTGCTGTCAGAAACNGGGCTGACCCTTGATGAGCTTTGGAAAAACAAGGCTTTGCAGAAAAAAGCGTCGCTGGCGGGATTTGATATAGTCCACGAAAAGAACGCGGCGGAAATGCTGACNATATGGCTTGACAACTACGTTGAGCGNGGTTCGTTCGACGACAGNACATTGCTTCTGGTAAATATTTTAAACTGATNNANGGAGGATACTATGAGCAGGATAGGGGAGGCAACTCTTTCCGACGGNAGAAAGCTGCCGTATGTGATAACCGACAACCCGCCCCGCGGCGGTATGAAATATACATATTTTGCTCCCGACAAGTCGTANGTGGTGCAGTTTTTCAACGAGCCGAACAAGATCGACCGCAATATGTCCGCCCGTCTGGAGGCTATCATAGGTCGCTACAATCCCACGATACCCGAATCAAAGGGCGGCGCCATAGGCAGCGACGAGCGNCTNGCAAAATATTTTTCGGGACGGTTCTGCTGGCCTACCGATCTGGTNGTANCNCCCGAATTCGGNATAGTTTCCCCNGCNTATCCNAAAAGCTTTTTCTTCGGGGACAACGCTTCNCAGTTCCTCGACCTGAANGGCAANGACAAGAAAAGCAACTGGTTCACGTCGGGAAACAGGCGGTTCCTCAACAAAAGCGAGCTTGGGGANTTCCGCTCCATGATACAGATGTCCCTGCTGCTGTCNCGGTCGATACGCCGTCTGCANCAGGCGGGACTTGCTCATTCCGACCTTTCCAACAACAACGTTTTGATCGANCCCAAAACGGGAAACTGCGTTGTTATCGACATAGACTCGCTGGTAGTGCCNGGACTNTTNCCTCCCGANGTTGCGGGAACNAGNGGCTANATNGCNCCCGAAGTNCTGTCCACAATGGAGCTTGACAGAAGCGANCCGCGTNGAATGATACCAAGNTCNGTAACCGATCTGCACGCTCTGGCNGTGCTTATNTACGAGTATCTTTTCTGCCGCCACCCGCTTATGGGACCNAAAATTTTCTCCTCCGAATCNGCGGAAAAGGACGACTATCTGGGTCTTGGACCAATGGCTNTGTTCATAGAAAATCCNNANGACNCNTCAAACCGTCCNTCCTCNNTNAAAACAACTATAAAAGACCTTGGACCTATNCTNGAAAAGCTGTTCCTGAGNGCTTTTGTGGACGGTCTGCACAACCCGCCCCTGCGCCCCTCGGCTATGGAGTGGGAGCGGGGTCTCGTCCGCACCTGGGACTTGCTGCATAAATGCTCCAATCCCTCATGCGAAAAGAAATGGTTCGTTTTGTACGACACGGACAACCCTGTCTGTCCGTTCTGCGGAACGAGNATTTCGGACAGGAACATAGTCCGNTTTGAGCTTAACACAGAGGTNCGCGGTCACAGCGGCGAGTGGAGAAAGTACTCNGANCTGGACGTGGTACACAATACGCCCCTTTTNAAATGGCATATGCAAAGCAATGTTTTTGCCGACGAAAAGGCGGACAAGACCTTGCAGGCTTACGTCTGCTGCCACAACGGAGANTGGTTTCTCATCAACCGCAANGCGGAGGGTATGCTGTCCCCNCAGGGAAATCCNGTTCCTATAGGAAAAGCTATACGGATAGCGGACGGCACGGTGTTCCGCGCTTCAAGGAGCGACAGGGGAATGCTGATAAAGGTAAAGATAATATGAATCGCGAAAGGAGTTCTGTCGGAGCGGCTTCGGCAGGAAATTTGAGAGTATGACTTTTTTCGGGCTTTCGGAGCGCGAAGCGGAAGCGTCCCGTAAAAAATACGGCTTGAANGAGCTTTTATATAAACCGTCCGTGGTTGGGAATATCCTGCGCGGCTTGAACGGACTGAGCTGCAAGCTTTTTGCGGCGGCGGCTCTTGCGGAAATTATCCGCGTACTTNTGGGACTTATCGGCGTGATAAGCTCCGAACCGAATTTTGTAAGNCC
The DNA here is from genome assembly GCA_014799785.1 of Ruminococcus sp. Classification (GTDB taxonomy): domain Bacteria; phylum Bacillota; class Clostridia; order Oscillospirales; family Ruminococcaceae; genus RGIG8773. The sequence goes on along the minus strand of JAAVHI010000013.1, from coordinate 20,215 downwards.
TGCGGCTTTTTTNGCCGCGGGACTTTTGTGCGGCTTTGCGGAGGCTTGGNTGAGATACCGCTCGGAGCGNACTCTGAACAAGCTTTGCGGTTACNACGGGGACGCGCTCTATACGGTTTTCCGCAATAACGGCAGGACGGAAAANGTCCCGNGGANAATGCTTACCGTNGGAGACGCGGTATTNGTTTCCGCAGGGGACGTTATCCCCGCCGACGGNACTATGGCNGANGGCTCGCTGACGGTGGATCAGTCNGTGTTCGGCGTTATNGGCAGNGCNGAAAANANCGCCCCTCCCGAGGGNTACAGAAAGGGCGGCATANTGGGAATAAGCAATCCCTATATGGTGTACGGCGGCACGTCNGTGTGCGGNGGNAGCGGTACNTTCAGGATCACTGCAATAGGCGAAAACACAGGTCTTGCCAAAAAGAAAAGGGCAAAGGCNGTTGAGATAAACGGAGAAAANTTTTCGGGAATACTGCGTACAGGCGCGGCGGCAGGCTCTGCGGCGGCNTTGGCGGTACTGNTNTTTTTNNNNGTGTCNGGCGCGCTTTCGGGACAGCTNCTNGGCGGNCTNGCGCGGGGAGTATCCTCGGCTGCGGCAGCGCTGGCGATAGTNTGNCTCGGAGGGAAAAANCTCGTCTGCGAGACTGCGGCNGCTGCGGCGGTAAAGCGTCTTGACAAAATGGGCGTAAGGATATCCAAGCCCGACAGGCTGAACGACAGCGGNGAGATAGGTCTGGCTGTAATCGAGCGGGCGGGTATCGTTGCGGAAACNGAGTACTCCGCAGNCGGAACGGCTTTCATNGACGGCAGCGGNANAGAGTACGNAAGCNNNNAAGAGCTTGGCGCGGGACTTTCCGAAATGCTNCGGAACGCGGTGGTATGCACTTCCTCGGCNGTCATGGCNGACGGAAAGGCTCTGGGCGGAAGTCCGCTGGACAGGGCGCTTTACCGCTTTATCGAAAAGAAAGAGGGCAAGACCNCNAACNTAAAAAAGCAGACCGAGGTAAAAGCCGACGGCGCAAGCGTGCTGTCGGGAGTAACGGTCTCGGCGGGAGGACGGCTGTTCACGTTNGTGCGGGGCGGCGCGGACATACTGCTGGAAAGATGCACCGACAGNATCGGCGCGGACGGAAAAAAACAGAAGATAACAAATGAAAGCGCGCTTCGGAAGCTTGCGGCGGCGGTATCCCTTTCGGGAAAGGACGTTGTTGCNTTTGCAGTCTCCGACCGCGGTATNAAGGACGGACGTCTCCCATCGTCCGGCTATTCGCTGATAGGGCTTGCGGTTATGTTCGACAGCTTTTTNGACAGCGCNGCNGACGAAGTAAAGCGTCTGGAAAAGCTCGGCGTAAGGGTAATGCTGGCAACGGAGGAAAGCCGCGANTCCGCAATATTTGCGGCGAAATACGCGGGTATTTCGGGCGGANCAAAGGGCTCGAAAAAGCCTGCGGGAGTTGTCCTCAGCTCGTCNCAGCTTTCGGAAATGAGCGACNCGGAGCTTGAAAGCAGGCTGGACGACATNAAGGCAGTNGTGAGNGCAGTACCCTCGGACAAACGGCGGCTGATACACGCGGCTCACGAAAAGGGNGCAANGGTATGCGTTACCGTATCGGACATGAAAAGTCTGAANGCNGCTNNNGANGCGGANATGGTGCTTGCCGCTCCGGGCTGCGGAACGGCAGTGGGAGCNGGTGCGGACGCGTCTGCGGNAAAATGCGGNATAAAGGCNATTGCCGATACTATAGACTGCTCCGCGGGATATGCGGCGCAGTGCAGAGGTATGATAATTTTCAGAGCAGTNTGCGCGATCGTCGCNGCTGCAATGCTGATTTTTTTNAGATAGCACATCAGCCAATTTGCGGAAGGGCGGTGATATTTTGGCGGAAAACAATATCCAGAGGCTTCTGGACAACCCCCGCGGTTCGGGNGTTGTGAACATTCCCGCAGGGGAGTACGAGGGAAGCTTCATTGTNAATAAAAGCTGTACNATAAACGGAAACGGCGCGGTGCTGTGCAATTCTTCGGGNCCCGTGCTTGTTATTGCCGCGGAAAACGTTACGGTAAACAATATAAAGGTTGAGCTGACAAGCGACGGTATNNCTTANGAGCAGATGGTTTCGGTGTACTGCAAATACGGCGATACNAAATTTTCCGATGTGGAAATAAACGGTATGCTGTTGGGTATCGAGGGTGAGGAGCAGTACTGGGGNTTGCCCCGTACCGTTTCTCTNGGCAGGCTTCCNGCGGAAANGGAGCAGTCCTTTGCGCTGGAGCTTTACGCGCCNGTTGAGGCTGAAATATCNGGNGANCTNTACAANGTCAGCCTGTCCGCGGATACGCTGTCNGCAGGNTTNAACACCGTNACGCTTACGGTGGGAAAGGTNCGCAGCGGCTCGCTTATNNATGGATATATACGNATCAGGTCGGCGGTTGAGCGGAAGATNCTTATAAGCGGNGAGATAGGCGATGANAACGAGCCNATGTCCGCAGGCTATATGCTCTGTTCAATTCAGCGGGACGCTCCNATACGNCANGGAGAAATGCTNGAACGGCTTGACCCNGTTCAGCTTGCCACGCTTCCCGAACCCGAACNGGAAACGGTGGAGTCCTCTTATGAGCCNATAGACGAGCCTGTCACCTACAGCGGCGAAAGCGGCTACAAAGAGGAAAACGTGCTTATACCAAGCGGNAAGAGGATACCGCTTTCNCTAAAGCAGTACAAGATAGAGCTTTTGTACAGCTCCGCAAGAATGTCCGCCGACATTGACGGATANCTTTTCATGCTTAACGAAANCGGAACTGTAAGCTCGGACAAGCGCATGATATTTTTCGGCAACGACCGCTCCGACTGCGGCAGCGTGAAGTACCTCAACGCCGCGGACAAAAGGTCGATGTATATTGATTTCGGCAGGGTACCGCGGGACGTTACCCGCATGGTNATGCTGTTCTCNATTTACGGAAACAAGCCCGACCAGCTTTTCAGTATGCTTGANGACGCGGAAATAAGCGTCCTGTGCGAAAACGGCGTGCATATGCATATGCCCCTCGAAAAGGGGATACAGTGCCGCACNATACTTGCTCTGGGATTTGAGAAAACCGACGGCGTGTGGGAAATGATATCATCGGGAAAGGGCGTGGCAATGTCCCTTGCGGACATCTGCCGAAGCTACGGGGTGACGGTCATTTCGTAGAAAGGAATGACGGAATGAACAGATCGAAACGGAAANCATTGGCNGTTCTTGCGGCGCTTGTAATNNCGTGCTTNNGCGGCTGNGCCGAANGCGGCGAGGTCTNGGAAGAAACNGCAAANGCCGTGCAAATGACGGAAACNGCTCCGGAAATTGCGGAAACGGTTTTGGAAACGGAAATTTCCAAAACGGAAATAATGNAAACGGCGGAAATAACAGAAACGGAANNCGAGGAAGAAGCTTCTCCCAANCTGACGANACCGTCNCTNCAAGGCTTTGACNNNCGNGCGGCGGAGTATGTTACNGCGCTTGTNGACNACCCNGATTTTGCGGAAAANTGGCAGAAGCGCGTNGGNGCGGTGGTNGCNGATATGAACGGAGACGGTGTTCCNGAAGTGTTTTTGCAGATATCCTCAATGGGAAGTCTGACGGANGTATTTACCTTTGCNGATGNAAAANCTGTCCATGTTAAGGCTGNGCAAAACGCCTTTAGNCCCCGCGGCGAGCCTTACAGCTCNTATGACGGAAGTCTGCCCGAATTTTATGTTCGGGACGGCAAAAAGGTTATTCTTGCCAATTGCTATGCGGGCGGCTGTCTCGGCGGCGTTAACGGCATTATGGAAATCGGCTTTGACGGCGGCTGTATCTCGGCAAAAGAGATTTGCGTATGTGACTATGACGACAGCTGTTTCTTCGACGGCGAGGAGGTTTCCGAGGACGACTACCAAAGTCTCCGCGATAATTATATGAGCGAACTTGACTACTGCACGGACTATTCGGTAACGCTGACAAGGGAAATACTCGAAAGCGGCTGCGGCAGTCCTCTTGATCTGCTGGCAAAGGCGATCGACAGCTTTTACAGAAACTGTGACATGGCTGACGGTCTCGAATTCGGCGTTGAGCTAAAGCCCGTCTATGTGTGCCGCAGTGACGGTTCTACCGGACGCGCCGACTACAAAGCCGTATTAAGCTATGACGCTATGGGCAACGTTTCGAGCGTTTTCAGAAAACATTGCAATGAAAATTCGTCGCCAAGCGATACCTGTACATTTGAATATGATTATGACGATAACGGCAGGGCAACTTATATACACGGCTGGTTTCTTAACTATACTCCCAATGAATATTATGATTGGAGTATAGATTATTACGGAAATATTATCTATACCCGAAACGAGGTTCCCTATGCGGATACAGATGTGAACGGTTATTTATGTAAGCCTGTACTTGATGAACAGGGCAGGCTTCTGGAGGAAACGATTTTCGCAAATGAATGGTTCGCCGGTATTAATTCTTACAGGGGCGTTAAGGTCGGAGATGTTTTCAGACGTATGTTTTACCGCTATGACAGTTTCGGAAATAAGATATACGAGGAACTTGATACCGCTATTTATGAAGGAAAAGATTCTATACAGGACTATGTCGAGACGTGGGAGTATGACGACCTTAACAGGCTTGTCAAGCACACTTTCAGCTATTGGGTATATGATTCTGTCGACGAATATATCTATGACGACAACGGCGACATGGTGAAGCGTATCCATACGTTCACAGGCGGCGATGACGAGATGGACGGCAGAAAAGAGGGCGTTTACGTCACGGACTACAGCTATGAAAAAGACCTGAAAGGCGGCGTTACCCGCAGCTACGGCAGGGGCAGCGAATACTCTGACGACGACATTATCGAGAACATTTACTATGCGCCCATAAGAGTTGTAAAATGATTTTTAACAGTCTTTGAACTGTTTTAAATAATAATGGTTAAGGAGATTTTTATGGTTATCATTGAAATGGAAAACGGCAAAAAGATCAAGCTGGAGCTTTACCCCGACATCGCTCCCATAACGGTGGAAAACTTTGAAAAGCTTGTTAAGGACGGCTTTTACGACGGACTTATCTTCCACCGCGTTATACCGGGCTTCATGATTCAGGGGGGCTGTCCCGACGGAACGGGAATGGGCGGTCCGGGACACCACATCAAGGGCGAGTTTGCGTCCAACGGCGTAAAGAACGACCTTAAGCACACCCGCGGAGTTATCTCCATGGCGCGCTCCATGATGAAGGACAGCGCTGGCTCCCAGTTCTTTATCATGCACAAGGACGCTCCCCATCTTGACGGCGAGTACGCCGCTTTCGGCAAGGTGGTCGAGGGAATCGAGGTTGTGGATGAGATTGCCGAGACCGAGACAAGCTTCGGCGACAGACCCGTTAAGGAACAGAAGATGAAAAAGGTCTATATCGAGGAATAAAAAATGGGTACAGCTTTTGCGGCTGTACCCATTTTAGTTTGCGGACTGAAATCACAGTTCAATATCGTTTCCCGTGTCCTTTTTGTACTGCTCGCGGACGGCCTTTTTTATGTAGGCGTTAAGGCTGTCGCCCTGCATTTCGGCAGCGGCTTGGAGTTCGGACTTTTTGCCTTTTTTTACAATAATTTGCATTCTGTCGTAAGCTTTTGCAGCATATTTATTTTTTACTGCGGCTGACGTTTTTCCCATAATATCACCTTTTATAAATTATTTCACAAAACATCATATCATACATACACAAGTATAATTTTGCACATACATACTCATGTATATTTAGTTAAGATGTCAATAGTCATACATGAGTATGTATGATATAATAATATTAAGGTCAATGCAGACCAATAAATCACAAAGGAGCAATCAAAATGAAATACCCTACATTAAAAAGCATTTTCTGGGAAAACGACTTCAGACATGAAGCCGACCCCGAAATTGCGGAATTGGTAAAGTGTACCAACAACTATCTGAACAAGCTTGTGAAAAGAAAACATCTTTCCGACCCCGAAGCCGAGCGCCTCGGCGAGCTTTCCGAGGAACTGAGCGACGTGTCAAAAGCCGCGGGCTTCGAGCAGGGCTTTCACTTTGCGTTAAGTCTGTTTCTATAAAAGGCGGGAGAATTTCCCCCGCCCTAAGATTTACCAAGGCTGTACAGTTCCCACAATTTCCTGCAAATTGTTCAGCTTGTTGTCCTGTACGTATTTTTCAAGTCCCTCAATTATTTTCACGGGGGTCATGGGGTCGGCAAACAGAGCCGCTCCTATCTGGAACGTGCTTGCTCCCGCCATCATCATTTCAACAGCGTCCTGCCATGTGGAAATTCCTCCCATGCCGCAGACCGGTATCTTGACAGCGTTTGCAACCTGCCATACCATTCTCACCGCCACGGGGAAAACCGCAGGACCCGAAAGTCCGCCCACGTTGTTGTGCAGAATTGGACGGCGTGTCTTTATGTCAATTCGCATTCCCAAAAGGGTGTTGATGAGGGAAACAGCGTCCGCGCCCTCGGCTTCCACGGCCTTTGCGATCTCCGCAATGTTCGTCACGTTGGGGGAAAGCTTCATCATCACAGGCTTTGAGGTCGCCGCTCTGACGATTTTTGTTATCTGGGACGCACCCTCGCAGGTCACACCAAAAGCCGCTCCTCCCGCCTTTACGTTGGGACAGGAAATATTTACCTCTATCATGTCAACGTCGGTTTTATCAAGCTTTTCCGCAATTTCGCGGTACTCGTCCGCAGTCGAGCCTGCAATATTGGCAACAATTACCGTGTCCTTTGTTTTGAGGTTGGGAAGCTCAATTTTTATAAAATGGTCAATGCCGGGATTTTGAAGTCCCACGCTGTTAAGCATACCGCTCGGAGTTTCCGCAATTCTCGGCGGGAGATTTCCGTTGCGCTTCGTGCCTGTTGTACCTTTTACGGAAATTCCGCCCAATGTGGAAAGAGGATAGAAATGCTCGAATTCACGTCCGTAGCCGAACGCTCCCGAAGCGGGGATAAGGGGGTTTTTGAAGTCCACACCCGCGAATTTTACAGCAAGCTTTTCAGTCATCAAAAATCACCTCCTGAGAGCCAAAAACAGGACCGTCCTTGCAGACGTGTGCGTAATATTCGTCGCCGTTGCGGATAGTCCGACAGGCGCACACAAGGCAAGCCCCAACGCCGCAGCCCATTCTCTCTTCAAGGGAGACCTGACATGGGAGGTCATTTTCCTTGGCGATTTCAACAATTCTGCGGAGCATAACGTTAGGTCCGCAAGCGTAGATAACGTCGGGCTTTTTCTTCTGCAAAGCTTCTTTCAGAGCGTCCGTAACAAAGCCCTTTTTGCCCGCCGAGCCGTCGTCGGTGCAGAGAATTGTTTCCGCGCCTGTGGCGGAAAAATCCTCCTGCAAAATTACTGCGGCAGCGTTTCTGAAGCCGCTAATTACAGTACCCTTTTCGCCGAATTTTTTCGCAACTTCGAGCATGGGGGGATTGCCAATTCCTCCGCCGATTATCACGGCAGTTTCGTACCGGTCAAGCTTGAAAGCCCTGCCGCCGAGAGGGGCAACAAGGTCTATCATGCCGCCCTCCGCAAGCATGGACATGACCTTTGTTCCCTCGCCCCGAACCTCGAAAATAATACGCAAAGTTCCCTTTTCCTTATCAATTGAGCATATGGAAATCGGGCGTCGGAGCATAAAGCCCTCCGCCTTGACATTGACAAACTGTCCCGCCTTAGCAACTTCCGCAACTTCGGGGCAGAGTATTGTCAGGTCGTATATTTCCTTTGCCAAAGTCTTTTTTGACAATATCAGGTAATTGCCCTGTTTGTATTTCATTCAAGCGTCTCCTTTCATATTAAAAAATTTACTGTCACTTACGATCAGCTTCATACCGATTTCATTTCCAACCACTTCGCCTGTTTCACGAAATCCGAACGATCTGTAAAGATTTTTTGCCACGTCATTTGCCGAATAGTACGCAGTATAAATTTCATTTGTTTTGAAACGTTCGACCAAATAATCAATGCCAAGCTTTAAAGCCTTTCTGCCGTAACCCTTATTCTGATATTTCTCGTCGATCATAAATTTCCATAAGGTATAATAGCCTTTGGCTTCATAATACCCAAGCATAATAAATCCGACCATTACATTGTCCGCATAAATGGCAAAAGGGAAAGCTGTGTCTTGATAGACCCACGCCTGCGCCAGCGAGTGAGCATTTGATGAAACAAAGCATTTTTGGCTGTCGGAAACACTTAGGCTAAGACATTCTTCATAGTTTTCCTTTGTGATTTCTCTTAACTCAACCATTATGACCTCTTTCTCAGTTCAGTACAGCAACAGTCAGCATAATATTTAATTTACGCCGAAATTTCAATGATATACCAAAAATAAATATATTTTATCACACCCGCCCCCGCGACAGGGGGCTTGGTATATTTAAGAGCAATAACATTTCTCTGTGGGGGACGAACACGCCCGCGGAGGCTCTCCGCTTAGATTTTTGTAATATCTATCATTTCCATTTCGTCTATCTTCTTGCCCATCATAAGTATGTCGGCAACAGCGTTTGCGGTGTCTATGGCAGTCAGACAGCAGATAGAACGCTCAACCGTTTTGCGGCGTATCTTTACGCTGTCGAATGCGGGAATACGACCCTTTGCGGATGTGGAGATAACATAGTCCACCTTGCCGCTGTCAAGCAGGGTCATAACGTTTGGCTTTTCCTCCGAAGCGCGCTTTACAACGTTTGCCGCGATCATATTTCTGTTCATCAGGGAAGCCGTACCGCTGGTTGCGTAAATGTCAAAACCGAGATGCTCGAACTTTTCTGCAACGTACAGAATTTCCTGCTTGTCGGTGTCGCGGACGGTTATAAGCACGCCGCCGCCCTGCTTCTTTTCAAGGTTGTAGCCTGCCGCAACAAGTCCCTTGTAGAGAGCGTCCTCGAAGCTTCTTGCAATGCCCAAGCATTCGCCTGTGGACTTCATTTCGGGTCCGAGAGCAGTATCAACGTCGTGGAGCTTCTCAAAGCTGAACACGGGCACCTTTACCGCGATAAAGTCAGCTTCTTTATAGAGACCGCTCTTATAGCCCTGCTCTTTGAGGGTTTCTCCAAGCATAATTTTTGTGGCAATATCTACCATGGGTACGCCCGTTACCTTTGAAATATAGGGTACAGTTCTTGAAGAACGAGGATTTACCTCAATTACATAAACCTCGTCGTTATAGACAACGTACTGGATATTTACAAGACCGATAACGTGAAGCTCCATAGCGAGACGGCGTGTGTACTCGATAATTGTCTCGCGTATCTTCTTTGTAAGTGTGAGCGCAGGGTAAACCGAAATTGAGTCGCCGGAATGAATTCCCGCACGCTCAATATGCTCCATAATTCCCGGAATTACGAAGTCCGTGCCGTCGCAGATAGCGTCAACTTCGACTTCCTTACCCATCATGTACTTGTCGATAAGGACGGGGTTTTCAAGTCCGCCGCGCATGATAATTTCCATGTACTCGATAATATCCTGATTGGAGTGAGCGATTATCATGTTCTGACCGCCAAGAACGTATGAGGGACGCATAAGAACCGGATAGCCAAGCTCTTCGGCGGCTTTGAGAGCCTCCTCGGTATTCATGACAGTATGACCTGCGGGACGGGGTATTCCGCACTTGTTCAGAAGCTCGTCAAAACGCTCTCTGTCCTCGGCGGCGTCAATGCTGTCCGCGGANGTACCNANAATNTTNACGCCCATGTCGGAAAGGTGCTTTGTCAGCTTGATAGCGGTCTGACCGCCGAACTGTACCACAACGCCGTAGGGCTGTTCNGTCTCNATNATNGCTTCAACGTCCTCNTTGGTGAGNGGGTCGAAATAAAGCCTGTCGCCCGTGTCNAAGTCGGTGGAAACAGTTTCGGGGTTGTTGTTGCAGATNACCGCCTCGTANCCCATTTCTTTCAGCGCCCAAACNCAGTGTACGGANCAGTAGTCGAACTCGATACCCTGACCGATACGGATAGGTCCNGAACCGAAAACAATAACCTTTTTCTTGCCGGAATTTTTNCGCTCGATAAANTGTTTAGCNTCGTTNTCCTCGTCAAATGTNGAGTAGAAGTACGGNGTNTCNGCCTTGAATTCNCCCGCGCANGTNTCAACCATTTTGAACACCGCTCTCGTCCGCTTGGGACACTTCTGTCCGCTCANACGCTCGATAGTGCTGTCAAGGTAGCCGTAACGCTTTGCAAGNTCGTATTTTTCCNCGGTAAGNTCGCCGTCCTTNANNAGNCTTTCAAGCTCCACAAGNTTGTTCAGCTTGGACANGAACCAGCAGTCTATCTTTGTGATTTCGTGTATNGTTTCAATGGGAATACCACGCTTNANAGCCTCGAACACNGCAAAGGAACGNTCGTCGTCCACGGAGTACANNAGGTGCTTGACCTCGTTGTCCTCAAGCTTTTCAAGCTTTTTCAGGTTCATGGTATCAAGTCCCAGNTCNATTGANCGGACGGCTTTCATCATNGCNTGCTCAAAGGACGTNCCTATNGCCATTACCTCGCCTGTAGCCATCATCTGCGTNCCNAGGGTACGTTTTGCGTANACAAATTTATCNAACGCCCACTTNGGGAATTTTACAACAACATAGTCCAAAGCAGGCTCNAAGCAGGCGTAGGTCTTGCCCGTTACCTGATTGATNATTTCGTCAAGGCTATAGCCAATAGCTATCTTTGTNGCAACCTTTGCAATGGGGTAACCCGTNGCNTTTGANGCNAGTGCNGAGGAACGNGAAACCCTNGGNTTTACCTCAATTACAGCATACTCNAAGCTTGTGGGGTGGAGCGCAAACTGACAGTTNCAGCCGCCCTCTACCTTTAGCTCGGAGATAATATTCAGNGCGGCGGTACGGAGCATCTGGTACTCCTTATCCGTCAGCGTAACGGCGGGAGCGATTACGATAGAGTCNCCCGTATGAACGCCCACGGGGTCGAAATTTTCCATGGAGCAGACGGTTATAACGTTGCCCTTGCTGTCGCGGATAACCTCNAATTCTATCTCTTTCCAGCCGCTTATGCACTTTTCGATAAGCACCTGNGTGATAGGNGAAAGCCGCAAGCCGTTTGTGGAAATNTCCCNAAGCTCGTCCTCGTTGTAAGCGATACCGCCGCCTGTTCCGCCGAGAGTAAANGCGGGNCGGACNATNACNGGGTAGCTTATTTCCTCGGCAAAGTCAACGGCGTCCTCAACGGTNTCAACNACCTTTGAGGGAATACAGGGCTCGCCGATTTTTTCCATAGTGTCCTTGAAAGCCTGTCTGTCCTCNGCTTTGTGNATAGTNTCGGGGTTTGCGCCNANAAGCTTCACGCCCTGCTCNTCNANAAANCCGCANTCNGCAAGCTGCATTGAAAGGGTCAGACCNGTNTGTCCNCCNAGNGTGGANANAACGCTGTCGGGCTTTTCGATTTCGATNATTTTNTTNACNACGTCAAGGGTAAGCGGTTCTATNTACACCTTGTCCGCCATAGCCTTGTCGGTCATGATNGTAGCGGGGTTNGAGTTGATNANNACGACCTCCAAGCCCTCCTGTTTGAGAGCGCGGCAAGCCTGTGTTCCCGCATAGTCAAATTCGGCTGCCTGTCCGATAATAATNGGTCCCGAGCCGATAACGAGGACTTTCTTTATATCTTTTCTCAATGGCATATCAGTTGTCCTCCTTATTTTTCTTTATCATATCAATNAACTCGTCNAAAAGGTACGCCGTATCATGNGGACCTCCGCAAGCCTCNGGGTGGAACTGCACCGTGAAGCANGGGAAATTTTTATACCGCACGCCCTCGCAGGTCTGGTCGTTTGANTTTTTGTGNGAGACCTCTCCCACNTCGGGGGAAATACTGTCGCTNACAACGGCGTAACCGTGGTTCTGTGAGGTAACAAAGGTCTTGTCNAGAGCAATNTCGTCAACAGGCTGNTTTGCGCCTCTGTGACCGTATTTCAGCTTTTCNGTNCGNGCNCCGTNNGCAAGGGCGGNAAGCTGGTGTCCCAAGCAAATACCGAAAGTGGGTATGCCAAGCTTGTTTATTTCTTTGAGATTTTCNATAATTTCCGTATTTTCCGCAGGGTCGCCCGGTCCGTTGGAAAGCATTATTCCGTCGGGGTTNAGAGCCTTGACCTGCTCCGCNGTTGTGNCCGCGGGGACAACNGTTACGTTACAGCCCCNTTTCAGAAGCTCACGTCTGATNTTGAATTTATACCCGAAATCNAACANNGCAACNTGGTANTTNGGNTCGTCNGCCTTGAAAAATTCCTGCTCCTTGACGGTNACGGANTTTACNGCGTTCACNATTTTGAACTCGTTTATCTGCTTCAAAAATTCNTCNTTTTTCTCGTANACATTCTCCGTGGTTATNACGCCGTTCATAACGCCGTGNTCACGGATTATTCTNGTCAGACAGCGTGTGTCTATNGAGTGTATGCCGATAATATTGTGCTTTTTNAGNAACTCGTCCACGTTCCCCTCACAGCGGAAATTNGAGGGAGCNTTGCACCANTCGCGAACCACATAGCCGCTTACCACGGAGGTCGCCGACTCNTAGTCCGTATCGTTCACGCCGTAGTTTCCGATAAGGGGNAACGTCTGGGTGACGATCTGACCNTAGTAGCTTGNGTCGGAGAGGGTTTCCTCATAGCCCGTCATGCTCGTTGCAAAAACGATCTCGCCGAAGGACGTACCCTTTGCGCCGAAGCTNTAGCCCTCGANCACCCTGCCNTNCGCAANCATAAGATACGCCTTGTCGCCTAAATTAAATAAAGACATTTTACCAGTCCTTTCCTATTAGAGGATAGAAGCCAGAAGCAAGAGGCAAGAGATCAGTCCTACGCTCTGTTTTCTATTACCATAATAAATTATTTTAATTTTGTAAAGTAAACACGATTGATTTTATTTATGTAAATTAAAAGCTTGATAAACGGAAATTTACATTATTATTTCCGAGTGAAAATACTGCTCTTGAAATTTTACTTGTTCCATTATTTCTTCTTTACTAAAAGAGGAATTCTCCGGACAGACTACCCACTTTTCTTCTGCATCATCAAATCTATGAATAATTGCAATAATTTTGCCCGTAAACTTTTCAACTGCTTCATTTACACCTAATATATAAGCGTCCTGCTCTTCTCTGTCAGGTGCAATAATTCCCTCAATATAGCCATAGTTAATTGGGTAGAACATATCTTTATGCTCAGGGTGATAACTGCCCAGCGGTCTGTCAATAGTTACTGTAACAATATCGCCAATCATAAATATTACCTCTATAATTTCAGATTTATCAAACTGCAAATCCTACTTTTTCAAAGCCGTAACAAACCCCGTAATATCCTCTCTCATGCGTATGCACTCGCGTCTTGCCGCACCTGCAAAATCGCGGGGGTCGCAGCCCTCTTCCTTTTGGTAAGCGCACATAACCGCGCGGGACGAGTTCACGATAGCTCCAAGACCATTCTGGTCGAAAGCCTTTGCAACGCCCTCTGCGCCGCCGCCCTGCGCTCCGTAGCCGGGGACAAGGAAAAATGTGTGGGGAAGCTTTGCACGCATTTCCGCAAGCTGTTCTGGATAGGTCGCTCCCACAACTGCGCCGACTGCGGAGTAGCCGTACTCACCGATTGTAACCTCTCCCCACTTTTCGCACATATTGCCCATTGTCTCGTAAACTGTTTTGCCGTCATCTAAAAGTCTGTCCTGCAATTCTCCGCTGGACTTGTTGGAGGTCTTGACAAGAACAAAGATACCCTTGTCATTCTTTTTGCAAGCCGTTACAAGTGGAGCGATACCGTCAGTGCCAAGATAGCCGTTTACGGTGAGAGCGTCTGCGCCGAAGCCCTCGAAGTCCAGACCGTCAACGCTGGCAGTTCCTAGATAAGCGTTTGTATAGGCCTCCATGGTCGCGCCGATATCGTTGCGCTTGCCGTCAACAATGACAAACATACCTTTTTTCTGTGCGTATTCGATTGTCTTGTGCAGAGTTTTAACGCCCTGCCAGCCGTACATTTCGTAGTACGCCGCCTGAGGCTTTACCGCGGGAACAATGTCGCATACCGCGTCGATTATAGCCTTGTTGAATTTCCACAGCGCAGAAGCCGCGCCTTTCAGGTCTCTGCCCTTGTCCTTAAAGGCCTCCTCGCGCAGAAACGCGGGAACGTAGTCAAGCTTGGGATCGAGACCCACCACCGTGGGGTTTCCCGTTTCGATAATTTTCTTGATAAGTCTGTCAAATGACATAGTATCTCTCCTTTTCTTTTTATTATATTAATATTGATACTCGCCCCCTTGAGGGGGCTTAGTTAAGGTACGATTTCTAATACCTGACTTTGGGGTGTGACTTTCTTGCACTGCGTGCAAGTGCCGCGGGGGCTCCCCGCTCGAATGACATAGTATCTCTCATTTTTATTTTTTATTTTCATCATTTAGCTCGGATATCCACGTTGAAAGAAAATCGGGGTTCACAACAACCTCTCCCGTCGAGTGAAGCTTATACTCACCCTCGGGTGCAAGCTCTATCGCGCTGAGATCGGGCGGCAGCGAGAGTATCTCACCGTTTTTCTGTTTGATAAGAATTTTGCCTTTGTCCGCCTCAGTGACCGTACCCCAAAATTGCTTCCGCTCCTTAACGTTTCCGTCGCTGTCGTTATAGGTTATCCCCACCAGCATTACCTTGCCGATCAGATTTTTATACGTTATTTTCATGACCTTGCTCCCTTTTTAGTCCGCCTGTTACTTCCTGCCGATCAGTTCCACCGATGCCTTACCTAAAACATGACCTTTTATCTTGTCCAGAAATTCATTGAGGTAGTAACCCTCTTTAAGATCAAGCTTGCAGTCAAGGGCGTAAGCAGTAAGAGTGTATTTGTGATCTTGGTCGGGAGGGGTCGGCCCAATATATCTGTAAACGATATTTTTATCGGTTTCTCCCACAAATCGGGATATACAGCTATTCGCGCCCTGCACCATATTCAAGGCATTTTCAGCGCTGGCGTTTTCGGGAAGAACCGCCGTGTCCGCGGGAATATTCGCCGCAAGCCAGTGTATCCACGCAAAGCCGCAGACGGGTATGGAATCAAAATCCACAAACACAAGCGCAAGACTTTCCGCGCCGTCGGGAATTTCCTCAAAGCTCACGGGAAACGACCTGACAGGTCTTCTGCCATTCAGATATTCGGCCGCCGCGTGCTTGGAATATTTATCTTCCAGAACGCCGTTTTTGGTTGGTACGCTTATTTTCATGCTTATCGCTCCTTACAGCTCGTAACGGATAACTCCGTCCGAGATCGTCATAATATTTCTGCCTTTCAGCTTTTCGCCCTTGAACACCGTGTTATGGGACTTTGAATGAAGCTTGTCGGGCTCCACCGTCCACTCCGCGTCGGGGTCGATGACCGCAAGATCGGCTTTCGCGCCCTTTTCGATATGGGTAAACGGAATGCCCAGAAGCTTCCGCGGGTTCACCGACATAAGTCCCGCAATTCTGATAAGCGGAAGCTTTTTCGTGTGGTAAAGCTGCGTAAGCGTTACCGCAAGGGAGGTCTCCAGACCCACAACTCCGTTGGGGGCTTTCTCAAAGTCCGCCTTTTCCTCAGCCGCGTGGGGAGCGTGATCGGTCACAATACAGTCGATAGTGCCGTCCAGAACAGCCTCCAGAACAGCCTGCCTGTCCTCTTCCGTGCGGAGGGGAGGGTTCATGCGGTAGTCCGCGTCGCGGGAAAGAAGCTTGTCCTCGGTATATGTGAAGTAATGGGGACAGGTCTCGCAGGTAACTTTTATTCCCCGCTTTTTAGCGTCGCGGATAAGTCCCACGCTGCCCTTTGTGGAAACATGGCATATGTGGATATGCGCCCCGCAGGAGTCCGCAAGCGCAATCTCCCGCGCAGTAACGCTGTCCTCGGAGGCTCTGTCCATGCCCTTTACGCCCAGCTTTTCCGAAACTCCCTTGTTAACGATACCGCCGTTTATGATGTCCAGGTCCTCGCAGTGGGAAGCCACAAGCAAGCCGTTTCGGGTGGACTCCTCCAGAGCGCGGCGCATAAGCTCGCCGTTTGCAACGGGTCTGCCGTCGTCGGAAATTATCTTCACGCCAAGGCTGCTCCAGTCGTAAAGCTCGGTACCTTTCATTCCCTTTGTGATACAGCCCGCAGGGTAAACGTCAACACCCGTGTCCTTGGCCTTTTCAAGAATGTACTGCACCGTCTCCGCGCTGTCTATGGGAGGGTTTGTGTTGGGCATACAAACAACGCCCGTCACTCCTCCCGCCAGAGCCGCCGCACAGCCCGTAAGGATATCCTCCTTGTGGGTCTGACCGGGGTCACGGAAATGTACGTGCATATCGAACAGCGAGGGAATGACCACAAGCTTGCCCTCTCCGTCGATGACTCTGTCTGCCTCGCGGGCAAGAAATTTTCCCACCGCCGCGATCTTGCCGTCATCAATAAAAATGTCGCAGAAAGAATCCTTCATGTCGTCCACAGCTCTTACATTTTTTAACAGAATACTGCTCATTGCCGAACCTCCTGTTCCAGAATAACGACCATGTCGTTTCCGTCTATTTCTTTCACCATGACCCTTACAGCCTCGTCCCGCGAAGTAGGGACGTTTTTTCCCACATAATCGGGACGTATGGGCAGCTCTCTGTGACCTCTGTCAACTAAAGCCGCAAGCTGGATATTCCGCGGTCTGCCCCGCTTGGTAACAGCGTCCATAGCGGCGCGTGCGCTTCTTCCGGTGAAGATAACGTCGTCCACGATAATTACACGCTTGTCCCGCACGTCAAAGGGAATGTCCGTCTTGTCGCCGTCGGCGGAGGATTTTCCGTCGTCCCGATAATCGGTAATGTCAAGAATACCGGTTTCGGGAGCAATGCCCTCCAGCTCGCCCAGCTTGTCGGAAATACGTTTCGCCAGATACGCCCCGCGGGAAAGCACGCCGATAAAGCACAGTTCATCCGCGCCCTTGTTGCGCTCAAGTATCTCATAGGAAATTCTCGCGATAGCCCTTGTCATAGCGTTCTCGTCCATTATGACCTTTCTGTCCTGCCTGTTCTGCACAGCCTCGCCTCCAAACAAAAAACCTGTCCGCGAGACGCAGACAGGCACAAAAGCTTACAGTATTCCAATTTCCGCGGAGAAACGCAGCAATGCCGAACCGTGGATAAACTTTCTCCGTAAAATCATAAATATAAGCGACTGCCTTGTCGATCTCACGGGATCAACTTAAAGGTTGTCCAAACTTATATAATTATACCACATTATGCAAAGTATGTCAATAGCTTTGCGGCAATATTTTCACGACATTAAGACATTCAGCCGCCGTCATTTTTATCTCCGCCGCTCTTGGGACTTTGCTTTACTCCGCTTACGGAAATACGGTTATTCAGGCGTTTCCGCAGCGTTTCCATAGCCTCCGAATAGGATATGGAGCGCATATGCGGGAATGCTCTCAGCAGACGCTCCACCGAGCGGTCGCGCAGATCCGCAAGGCCCTCGTATTTGTCTTTCCATTCGCTGACCTTAAAGTCCGCCGCGCTGACGATTTTTTCATACCGCTGCTTTAAAGCCAGAGTTTTTGCGTCCTTTGCCTCGATAAATCTGTCGTATCTTCCCTTGACGTCAAGAGTTTCCTGCGAAAGATTCTCGCCTATCTTGACCGCGCTCAGAAGCATGATCTTTGATATCTCATCGAGCTGCCTCAGGCGGTTGTTGAGCTTGTTTACCGCGCATATGGACGATATAAGGTCGATAACGATAAGCACCGACCATAATACGATAAGCGCAAGTCCCAGCCTCACGGGGATCATATCAATGATCTTTTCCACCATCGGCTGCACAAGGCGTATAACGATAACGCAGCCCATTCCCCACAAAATGGAAATTTTAAGGCAGATATAGCCCTTATAGTTGTATCTTTCATGGGAATAGTCCCACCAGCGCGCGCCGAAAAGCTTTTCCATGCCCAGACCCACAAGCAGCTCAAAAGTGGTGCAGAGAATGCTTGTAACGATAAAAAGCGGTATTACCGTGTGGGACACGGGACGGAAAAACACCGTCACCATAATAACTCCGAAGCCGTATATCGGACAGATCGGCATATTCAGGAAGCCCCTGTTCTGGTATTCGCCTGTTTCCAGCGTCATCCAGCAGACCTCTATTCCCCAGCCTATAAACGCCCAGAAAATGAACATATGAAACATCTGGTACAGGCTGAATTCTATAAATGGAATCGGTTCCACAAAATCCCTCCAAAAGCTTGTCAAAGTAAATTGAATAGTCAGTCAAGCACTCACGAAGTATATTATACCACATATAATATACTTGTCAATACATTTTGAAATTTGTTACAATTCCGCAATATTTTACTCGACCGGCTTTCGACTTTTGGGTGTTGTCAGGGAAAGGGAAATCAATTGGGGAAGATAAATTTTGAGCGGTGAGCCCCCGTGTGCACTTGTACGCAGTGCAAGAATGTTACGCCCACCGCAGGCTGTTCAGAGAACATTAATTTTGCTGTTGCCTCCAAGGGGGCCGGTAAATATGTTAAAAACTTACTGTAAATTTTGATTTTCATAATAATTGCTCATATCAGTTCTGTACACCTTTACAATATTAAACATACTGTTAAGAAGCAAAAAATTCTGCGGAAACGGGCGCATCAGGTTCCAGTATCCGCAGCCGAGGATGTCCTTTTCAGAGACCAGAGAAAATTTTCCCCTAAGGCTTCGGACATCCTCGAACCACACTACCCGTTCCGAACCCTCGGAATCTGTATAGTAAAAATATGGGCTTTGTGAAAGCTCGTCGAAAAGTATTTCCGCGCCGTTCCCGATCGCAAGATTTACCGCAGTAAGGTTTCCCAGCGTAACGGCGGCGGTAACTCCTCTCTCATATGGCAGCTTCCAGTTGTAGCCGTAGTTGGGAATGCCGAGGAAAATTTTCTCCGCCGGAATTTCCGTCAGCGCGTAGTCCAGAACCCGCCTTACGCTCGGCAGAGGAGCTACCGCCATCGGCGGACCGTATGTATATCCCCACTCGTACGTCATAAGGAAAACAAGGTCAGCGGCATTTCCAAGGAGTTTGTAGTCATGCGCCTCATAAAGTGTTCCGGGCTGGTCGGCTGAGGTTTTCGGCGCAAGATCGACGTGTACTTCTAATCCTACAGCATTGAGCTGTCTTGCGGCGTTTTCCACAAAGGCAGCAAATTCTGTTCTCAGCTGCGGCGAAATATACTCCATGTCAATATCCATTCCCTGCGCGTTTTTCTGCATGATGACCCCGATCATCTCCTCGATGACGAGGTTCTGGAAATCAAGATCGGTAAGCAGCCTTTCCACCTTTCCGGAACCGAAAGTGCCGTCATCGTTTATGGTGGTAAGACCGAGAAACACCGAGGTTCCGTATCGGTGGGACAGTTCTATTATATCGCCGTCGCTCACCTCGATAAGAGAACCGTCCTCATTAAAGCCGTAGCCGAACACGATAACGTAGGTCATATATGGCAGAGCGGCTTCAAGAATACTGCGGTCTATGTAGCTGTAGACAAACCCGCTGACACGGATATCCTCCGCGGGATTGTCGTCAAAGCTTATCGTTATCTGCGTACCCTCAGGGATATAGTCCGCGCCGATAAGGAACGGATTGTTTCTGTAAAGCTGCATAACGCTTGTTCCGTAAGCCTTCGCCACCGAAAATAGACTGTCTCCGCGCATGAATGTATGTACCGTTTCGGGACGCAGAATAAGCAGAGCCTGACCCACCGCGAGCCGTCCCGAAACGGAAAGCCCGTTGTCCGAGATAAGGCGCTGAAGCGATATGCCGAAGCGGTTTGCAATAGACAGAGCGGTGTCACCCGCTTGTACCGTATAAATTTCCAGAATCGTCACCCTCTCCGCGTTTTTGTACTATTATATGCGCAGTGCAGTGAAACGTCAGTCATGTTTGCTTGCGGTGAGCCTCCGCGGCACTTGCACACAGTGCAAGAAAGTCACGCCCCAATGTAAAATGTCCATAATATTAATTTTGATATGCCCACTCAAGGGGGGCGGGTAAATTTTGATTTAGCGCACCACGCACTAACTAACAAACCTTTAGGCGGCGAAGCCGCCGACATCAGCTGGTCGAGCTGAGCCCAGCTCGCAGAAGTCCAGAGGGCAGAGCCCTTTGGTCGCGCTCCGCAGAGCGCGAAATCCCCTCCCCGCGCCCG
>JAAVHI010000012.1 GCA_014799785.1 Ruminococcus sp. | reverse complement strand
GGTCGTGTCCGCTCCCCCTCGAAATGCTGTCGCATTTCTCACCCCTTTCACCGTTTTGAACGATATGCGCCTGCGGGCGCGGGGAGGGGATTTCGCCGCCTGCGGGCGGCGACCAAAGGGCTCCGCCCTCTGGACTTCTGCGAGCTGGGCTCAGCTCGACCAGCTGATGTCGGCGGCTTCGCCGCCTGAGAAACCACACGATAGTGCATTAAATCAAAATTTATCGCCTTACCATAATAGTATAAAAATAACCGCTTTTACAGAAATTACGACCGCTTCTGCAAAAGCGGTTTATTTTTTTGATAAAAAGCAGTATACTGTTTTCAGGGAGTGATGGGATTGAACATATCTAAATCATTAAAATTTTTCAGGAGATTTTCGGCAGCGGCAGTATCCGCGGCGATGCTGTGCGGCTGCGGGACAAGCGGCGGAGAGGAGAAAATGCCTCCCGACGATACGCCGTGGAACCACGGCACTTTTGCAATAATGGAAACCGAAAACGGTTACTACAGCAACGACAGCCAGACCCTCTGTCTGCGGTATTATGAAAAATCCACGGGCGCGGAAATTTTTCTCTGCGCAAAGCCCGAATGCAGGCACAACGGCAACGATTACTGCACCGCGACTTACAGATATCTCGAAACGACAAACACTTTAATGTACGACGGCGCAATATATTTTCTCGCCGTTGAGAATGACGGCGATACCGTTGGCTTCGCGCTTTACAGGACTGCCGCGGACGGCTCTTCGATAGACAGGGTGGGCGAAGTCTTTAAGGCGAAAAATCCCGCGGAAAAGGAATACTCCGCCCAAAGCGACGGCTTCATTATCCACCGCGGGTACGCCTATATACCCTATTTTCTTGCGGTTGGTTCGGGTACTGTAAACAGCTTTGCGGGAAGCGGCTTGGTGAAAATGAATATCCGTACCGGAGCCTGCGAGCAGCTTTTTTCGGGCAAGGGCTATTTTTCCTCCTATCCGCAGAATCTTAAAGGCTGCGGTGATTACGTATATTTTGATATGTGGGGCGACGACGCGGAAAACGGCTACGATCACGCGGGAACGTACCGTTACAACACGGTCAGCGGAAGCATTTCTCCTGTTGTGGAAAAGGAAAATTCCGCGTATGTAGCCGTCGCAGCCGCCGTTACGGAGGATATTCTGTACTACACGGAGCCGTCCGAGGACTACACGCTCAACATCGCAATGTACGACGCGGAAAGCCTTGAATATCTGGGGCTTGCCGCCGAGACCGATCTTAAAAACTTCGCCGCGGAGATAATAGCCTATGACGGAATGCTGTTTGTCCCCGACGACAACAATGTGCGCATATACCGCGACGGCGAAGTTATCGGAAGCATAGGATATTCCGAGGAGGAATACAAATACGGCGATAAAATATATACCTTTAACTATAACATGGGCTTTAACTTTAAAATTTCCGACGGCAAGCTTTACTGCAATAATATGGCGAACGAATATATTCCCGAAGAATGGGAGGAATACGGCGCAGGGCATTATGTTTTGAGCTGTCCGATAGAGGACATTATCGCAGGAAACGGCGCATGGAAAAAGGAATATGCCGTAAAGAGAAGCCTGTTCCTGTGCGAGGACGTTGAGGAATACTATTGGCGCTGAGGATCACTATTATTGATAGAACGGAGCGGACGCTATGCTGGAAATAAAAAAGCTTACCAAAAAATACGGTGCGTTCACCGCACTGGACGAGCTTGACCTCACACTTGAAAAGGGTGTGTACGGCTTGCTGGGAGCAAACGGAGCGGGCAAGACCACGTTCCTTAACCTGCTTACCGACAACATAAAACGTACGTCGGGAGAGATACTCTACAACGGCAGGGATATACTGGAGCTTGGAGCGGATTTCCGTCAGAGGGTGGGCTACACGCCGCAGCTTCAGGGTATTTTCGAGGACTTTACTGCGGGACAGTTCATGCGGTACATTGGCGCGCTCAAAGGAATGAAGCGGCGCAAATGCGTGTCCCAGACCGTAGAACTGCTGGAGCTGGTAGGTCTTGGCGGGTCGGCGCACAGAAAGCTCGGGTCGTTTTCGGGAGGCATGAGACAGCGGGTACTGCTTGCGGCGGCAATGCTTGACGACCCCGAAATACTTATTATGGACGAGCCTACCGCGGGTCTCGACCCCGAGGAAAGGATACGCCTTCGGAACCATATCGCGGAGATTTCCGCCGACAGAACAGTGATACTTGCGACCCATGTTGTGGACGATATTGAGTGTATCGCCGAGCGGGTCATACTGCTGAAAAAGGGACGGCTGCTCAGGTTTGCGCCTCCCGCGGAGCTTATGGACGAAATTATCGGCAAGGTGGGGGAATATTACGGAAGCCTTGAGGAAACGGCGCGTCTCAGGGAAACATACGGCAAGGGACAGACCATGCGCCGCAGGGACGGCTTTGTGTTCCGCGCGGCTGAGGACGAGCTTCCCGAAAGCTTTGTCAGAGTGAACAATATAACCTTAGAGGACGTTTATCTTTACCATTCGGAGGGACGCGCATGAACGAGCTTTCAAGGATATTCGGCAGGAAAGCGGTTTTCCTGCTTGCGGCCGCGGTTATCCTGAACGCGGCGCTGTTTGCCTTTTCCTGCAATACCGACCGCGACGTCACCCTTGTGGGAGAGGCTCTTGACGAGTACATAGCCGATTATCCCGATTTCATAGCCTCCGCCGTATCCGAGGGAAAGGCGCTGTCCTCTGTGGGGATATACGGGAGCGGCTTTGCCTCCGACAACATAAAGACCTCCGCCGAGGCTTACGAAAAGCTGACGGGGATATCTCCCGAAGCACAGGACAACCGCGGCATAGTAATGCTTTTGCAGTACCGCCTCTCCGACCTGTTCCTGCTTGCGTTTCCGATGCTCCTTTCAATAGCATTTCTTGCGGAGCGGCGCAAGGGTCTGGTTTGGCTTGTCAGGAGCGCGACCAAGGGCAGAGGCGCGCTTTACCTGCGGCGGGTGGGTATCCTTGCCGCAGCCTCCTTTGCTGGCACGCTGCTGTTTTACGGCGGGGACTATCTGGTCATGCTCGCCGTATGCGGTCCGGGCGGCTTGGGGAGAGCGATACAGTCCCTGCCCGAATATCAGATGTGTCCCTACGGAATATCCATCGGCGGCTGTATGCTTTTGTCAGCGCTGATAAGAGTGTCCGCCTGCTTTGTCTCGGCAATGGCGTTTTACCTGCTGATAAGCCTCCTCGGCACGGCTTCCGCGTATACGGCCGCCGCACTTGCCGCCGCTGCGGAAATACTTCTGTATCTGCTTGTTATCCCCTCGTCAAGCCTGAACGGGTTAAAGTACGTCAACCTTTTTGCCGCGGTCAGGTGCGATGATTATTTCCGTTACTGCCGAAACCTGAATATTTTCGGGAAAGCCGTTCCCGCCGTACAGTGCGCGGCGGTGTTCCTGCTGCTGGCGGCGGCATTGCTTACGGCGGCGGGGTATGTTGTCCACGGAAAGCTCCACCCTGTCAGCGGGAATTTCCTTGAACGCTTTCAGGACAAGCTTGCCGCAGCCGCGGAAAAATTTGCGGTGGGCAGAAGTCTTTTCGGCTGGGAGAGCTTCAAGCTTCTTATAATGCAGGGCGGACTTTTTTTCATTTCGGCAGCCTTTTTCCTTACGCTTTCCGCGGAGCTGAAGTACGGATATATATACCCCACAGACCCCTACGAGATCGAGTGGTACGAAAAATATTACGGAGAGATAACCGAGGAAATACTGTCCAAAGCCGAAGCCGACAAGCTGTCTCTCGACAATTCGATAGACCGTCTGCAAAAGCGCATAGACGAAATGGTCGCGTCGGGAAACACCTATGACGAGTCATACGGCAGACTTCTGAGTATGCTGAACGAAGCCATAAACCGCCGTAACGGGCTTGTGCCGATACTTGAAAACATCAGGGACGGGGTAGAGTATACAAACCGCACGGGAAACAGGATAATGCTGATAGTTCCGTACGCGTACGAGCTTTTGCTTAAATATGACAAAAAGACCGCCGAGCAGGCATGGCTGTACATTCTTACAGCGGTGATAGCCTCCGTGTCTGGAGTGTTCGCCTACGACAGGCAGAATAATATGCAGGGCGCGATACGCTCCGCAAAAAGGGGACGGGGCGTGTGCTCCGCCGCAAAGACAGGTTCGGTGCTGCTGATATGCGTTTTCACCTGCCTGATGATACACGCCGTACAGCTTGTCCTGATAGGCAAAATGCTTGGGTACAACGACATTACCGCACCTGTACAAAGTCTTGAATTTATGCGGGACTTCGGCTTGTACGTGCCGATATACGGATATTTTGCCATCGTCTTTTCCGCACGGGCGGCAATATCCTGTGCCGCCGGACTTGTTTGCTCCGCCGTGAGCAGATTGTGCCCCGATAACTGCTCCGCAATGGGAACGTCAGCGTTTGTTATTTTTGCCGCGGCAGTGCTTTTGAGAATGTGATCGGGCGTACTGTCCGACGAAATTTCGGGCTGCGAAGCCGCCGATATAAGCTGAACAGGCTTTTGTCGGCGGCTTCGCTGTCTAAAGATTTGTCAGACAGTGCGCTGAATATAATCATTGACCGCCGCGTGATTATGTGGTATACTTTAAATAATACCATTAATAATGCAAAAAGGACAACAAATTATGAATAAAAAATTTCACTATTCCCGCGCCCGCACGGCAAAGAGGCTCTCCCAATGAAGCGGCTTATAGTTGGCATGATAGCCCATGTGGACTCGGGCAAGACAACGCTGTCCGAGGCTATGCTCTACACCGCGGGGGAGCTGCGCCGTCTCGGCAGGGTGGACAAGGGGGACGCTTTTCTCGACACCCATTCAATCGAGCGCAGCCGCGGTATAACGGTTTTCTCCAAGCAGGCGGTAATGCGGTACGACGGCAACGTCTATACTCTTTTGGACACCCCCGGACACGCTGATTTTTCCGCCGAAACGGAGCGGGCTCTCCGTGTCCTCGATTACGCGGTTCTCGTCATAAGCGGCACGGACGGCGTTCAAAGCCACACCGAGACCCTCTGGAAGCTGCTTCGCCGATACGGTATCCCCACGATAATTTTTGTCAACAAAATGGATATTTCCGCCTATTCGCCCTCTGTTCTTATGGGGGGACTGAAAAGCCGTCTTGATAACGGTTGCACCGATTTTTCTCCCATATCGGCGGGACAACTTTCCGACGATTTTTTCGAGGAAATAGCTCTGTCAGACGAACGGCTGATGAACATTTTTCTCGACACGGGAGAAGTTCCTCAAAGCGAAATATGCCGCGCGATAAGCGAGAGAAAGCTTTTCCCATGCTTTTTCGGCTCGGCTCTTAAGCTTGACGGCGTTGCCGAATTTTTTGCAGGACTTGATTTCTGTACTGAGGAAAAGTCCTACGGAAAAGCTTTCGGCGCAAGGGTCTACAAGATCACCGAGGAGCAGGGCGTGCGGCTCACCCACATGAAAATCACGGGCGGAAGCCTTAAACCCCGCGATATGGTGGGGGACGAAAAGGTCACGCGGATACGTGTTTATTCGGGTGCGAAGTACCAAGCCGCCGACGAAGCCGAAGCGGGGACGTTATGCGCTGTTGAGGGACTTTCCAAAACCCGCGCGGGGGACGGTCTGGGCTTCGAGGGCGCGGCGGAAGTGCCCCTGCTGGAGCCTGTTATGACCTACCGCCTTATCGTACCCGACGGTGCGGACGACCACGACGTCCTCACAAAAATGCGGAAGCTTGAAGAGGAAGACCCCCAGCTCCACGTGGTCTGGAACGAGCAGTCCCGCGACATAAGCGTGCAGCTAATGGGCGAGATACAGCTTGAAATCCTAAAGACGGTCATTGCGGAACGTTTCGGTCTGGACGCGGAATTTGACCGCGGCAGGATACTCTACAAGGAAACAATTGCCAAAGCTGTGGAGGGCGCGGGTCACTACGAACCGCTGAGACACTACGCCGAGGTACATCTGCTTCTTGAACCCACTGAGCGGGGAAGCGGTCTGACTTTCGACAGCGACTGCCGCACCGACGACCTTGACAAGAACTGGCAGCGGCTTATTCTCACACATCTTGAAGAGAAAAACCATATCGGTGTACTGACAGGCTCGCCGATCACGGATATGAAGATAACCCTTATCGGCGGACGCGCGCACCTAAAGCACACCGAGGGCGGCGATTTCCGTCAGGCGACCTATCGGGCGGTAAGACAGGGACTTCGCTCTGCCGAAAGCGTTCTGCTTGAACCTTGGTACAGCTTCACCTTGGAGATACCCACGGAAACGGCGGGACGGGCAATGTCCGACCTGCAAAGAATGGGCGGCGATTTTTCCCCTCCCGAAGTTTCACCAAATAACGCGGAAAATTCCGTGATATCGGGCAGCGCGCCCGCTTCGGAAATGACGGACTATCAAAGTCAGGTGATAAGCTACACCAAGGGCAGGGGCAGGCTGAGCCTTGCTCTGAAAGGGTATTTCCCATGTCACAACGCGGAGGAGGTCATCGCGGCGTTTGGGTACGACTGCGACGGAGACCTTGCCAACACCGCGGACAGCGTGTTCTGCTCCCACGGCGCGGGGCACACCGTCAGGTGGGACGAAGCCCCCGCACATATGCATATTCCGTGCCGAGAAAACCGCGGAAATTCGGGAAATGCGGGGGAAAGCTTTTCAGATATCACACCCCGTCAGGTCTCGGACTACCGCGCAAGGCTTGCCGAGGACAAGGAGCTTATGGCAATTTTCGAGCGTACCTACGGCAAGATAAACCGCGACGAGCGGTATGCTCTCCATACCGAGAAAACGCCGAAAAGGCCTCCCGCGGACAAAAAGGCCGCGCCAATACCGAAAGGTCCCGAATATATTTTAGTTGACGGCTACAACATTATTTTCGCGTGGGACGAGCTTAAAAAGCTTGCGGAGGAAAGCCTCGACCTTGCGCGAAGCACGCTGATAAACCGTTTGTGCAATTATCAGGGATTCAGGCGGTGCAATCTGATTCTGGTGTTCGACGCCTACAAGGTCAGGGGAGACCACCGTGAGGTAGAGCAGGTGTGCGGTATCAGCGTGGTCTACACCAAGGAGTCGGAAACAGCGGACACCTACATCGAAAAGGTGAGCCACGAGCTGAGCAAAAATCACCGCGTCAGGGTCGCCACGTCTGACGGCGCGGAGCAGATAATTATTCTGGGAAACGGCGCGTACCGTGTTTCCGCAGAGGAGTTCCGCCGTGAGATAGAAGCGGTGGAAAAGGCTATACGCGATATTATCGGTTAAAATTTTTTACAACGAAAGGAAATGATTTCATGCTTGAAGCAGGAACAAAAGCCCCCGATTTCACACTTCCCGACAAGGAGGGAAACACCGTTTCCCTGTCCGATTTTTCGGGAAAAACAGTCATTCTTTACTTTTATCCGCGGGACAACACCCCCGGCTGCACAAGGCAGGCGCAGGGCTTTGCCGCCGACTATGAAGCCCTCAAAGCCGCAGGAGCGGAGGTAATAGGCATCAGCAAGGACAGCGCGGCGTCCCACAAAAAATTTGCGGACAAATACGAACTGCCCTTTATACTGCTTTCCGACACGGAGCTTGAAGCTATCAAGGCTTACGATGTCTGGCAGGAGAAAAAGCAGTACGGCAAGGTGAGCATGGGCGTTGTCCGCACCGCCTACATCATCGGCGCGGACGGCGTTATCGAAAAGGTCATGCCCAAGGTAAAGCCCGACACAAACGCGGCGCTGGTTCTGGAATATCTTAACAGCAAGGGAAAGTGACGGCTGTGTCAGAGAGGACAATGAAAATCATTGCAAGGGTGAGAAGTCCCTATACGGAAAAGTTCGGGATACCCCGCCAAAGCGGTCTTGCCGACCTGCCTGCGGAGATAGTTTTCGAGCCGGAATACCGCGTTCGGGAGGCTTTCCGCGGACTGGAGGGGTACTCTCACCTATGGCTTATATGGGAATTTTCCGAGGCGGTCAGGGAGGACTGGTCGCCCACGGTACGTCCGCCGCGGCTTGGGGGAAATACCCGCATGGGCGTTTTTGCGACAAGGTCGCCGTTCCGTCCTAACCCGATAGGACTTTCCTCGGTGCGGCTGGAGCGGATAGATTATGACCGTTCCGACGCGCCCGTACTGGTCGTCAGCGGCGCGGACATTCTTGACGGCACGCCGATCTACGACATCAAGCCGTATCTTGCCTACACCGATTCCCACCCCGACGCGGAGGGCGGCTTTGCCTTGCAGCAGCGTGAGGGTACGCTGGAGGTGGACTTTCCTCCGGAGTTTCTGGAAAAAGTCCCCGAACGGTTTCGCAAAGGTCTGACCGAGGTACTTGCACAAGACCCCCGCCCACAGTATCAGCACTCACCCGAAAGGGTCTATATGATGAGCTTTGCAGACTTTGACGTACACTTTACGGTGGACGGCAATGTGCTGAAAGTCAGAGATATTTTATTTTCCAAAAAGGAGACAATGACTATGAATGAAGCATACGGAATAACTATCACGGACGGCGAGCCGTACCTTGATCAAATCAAAACGCTGATAACCGAGTACGCCCAAAGCCTGAACCGCGACCTGTCCTTTCAGGGCTTTGATGAGGAGCTTTCCAATCTGGGCACGAAGTATCTTCCGCCCAACGGCAGACTTTTAGCCGCCCTAAAGGACGGTGAAGCCGTGGGCTGCATTGCGTACCATAAACACAGCGATACGCGGTGCGAGATGAAGCGTCTTTACGTCAGACCCGAATACCGCCGCTGTCATGCGGGCGGCAGACTGATCGAGGAAATAGTCTGTACCGCCCGAAACGACGGATTTTCCGAAATGGTTCTGGACACTGTAAAACCCCTTGAAAGCGCGGTGCGGCTGTACAAAAAACACGGCTTCGAGGAGACGGAGCCGTACTATGACAATCCAATGGAGGACGTTATCTATATGAAGCT
This sequence comes from Ruminococcus sp., assembly GCA_014799785.1. Lineage (GTDB taxonomy): Bacteria > Bacillota > Clostridia > Oscillospirales > Ruminococcaceae > RGIG8773. Next base: position 11,967 of record JAAVHI010000012.1, on the reverse strand, counting down.
GAAGCTTAGGTGAACGTCCGCGTATATTTTGCTTTTTTCCGCAGATACTAACCAAAACAGGAAAGGACTGTTAAAATATGTCTGTGGATTTTTACGAAAGCAAGACCCGAACCAACCTTATGCGCGCCTTTGCGGGAGAAAGCCAGGCGAGAAACCGCTATGAGCTTGCCGCGGAAAAGGCGAAGAAAATGGGGTGCTGGTTCATTTACAACATTTTTACATTTACTGCAAATCAGGAAAAAGCCCACGCTGAAATTTTCTACAATCACCTGAAGCCCGAAAACGGAGAGACTATCGTTATCGACAACGCGGGCTACCCCGTGGACAACTACGAGACCATTGAGGAGCTGCTCCGCGCCGCGCAGGGAAACGAGTACGACGAGTACGAAACGGTGTACCCCGAATTTGCGAAGATCGCAAAGGAGGAGGGATTCCCCGATATCGCCTTTTCCTTTGAGAAGATCGCGGAGATCGAAAAGACTCACGGAGACCGCTTCGGCTGCTTCGCGGAGCTTCTGGAGAACAGCAAAATGTTTACGGGCGACGAAAACACCGAATGGATATGTCTCAACTGCGGACATATCCAAAAGGGCAAAAACGCGCCTAAGCAGTGTCCCGTGTGCCAGAGCGCGCAGGGCTATTTCGTGCCGTACAAGTACTACAACTTCGTTGCGGAAAAATACGGCTTAGCCACACTTTAAAAAATATGCCGAGGAAAACGTTCACCAAATCGGACGTTTTCCTCGGTATTTTTGTGCAGATTTTACACCCGCAAGGTCTGCGACTTTATTTCGGGGTGCTCGGCGGCGTACTGCTCTATGAACGTGCAGAACACTTCGCCGTACCGCTCCGCTTTTTTTCTGCCCACGCCCGAAACCGTGAGAAATTCCTGTTCGGTGACGGGAAGTTTTCTGCACATATCCTTTAACGCGGCGTCGGAGAAAATTATGTAGGCGGGGACTTTCTCCGCGGCGGCAAACTCGCTTCTCAGCTTGCGCAGCTCCCCGAACAGACCCATATTTACGCCGTAATCGGCAGCGGGCTTTTTCTCGGCGGGCGGAGCTTCTTTTTCAAGCTTCATTTTCACCGCCGTCCTGCCGCGGACTATCTCCGCGGACTTTGGCGTGGTCTTAACCACGGCGTACTCGTCCCCCTCCAGAGCCAGCCAGCCGTTTTCTATGAGAAAATCTATTATCTTCACAATACGCTTCTGGGTCATGTCGGACATTATCCCGTAGGTGGAAAGCCTGTCGAAGCCGAGACTTATAACACGCTCCCGCTTGCTGCCGTTGAGAATGTCCGCGATCATGCTCCGCCCGAAGCTTCGTCCCGAGGCGTTCACGCGGTACACGCAGGACACTATCTTCTGCGCTTCGACGGTAATGTCCACCGTCTCAAAGTTGGCGTTGCAGTTTGAGCAGTTCCCACAGTAAGACGGCGAACGTTCCCCGAAATACCGCAGGATAAACTCCCGCAGACAACCCGATGTGGTGCTGTAGAAAGTCATCTCCTTGAGACGCTGCAAGTCCCGCTCTCTGACTTCAGCGCGCATTTCCTCGGTCATTTCGGGATTGTCGTCGCTGTTTTCGATGAGAAAACGGTTTGTACGCACGTCCTGACCGCTGTACAAAAGTATGCATTCCGCAGGCTCGCCGTCACGACCCGCACGTCCAGCCTCCTGATAGTAGCCCTCGATATTTTTCGGCATACCGTAGTGTACCACATAGGACACGTTGGACTTGTCAATGCCCATGCCGAAAGCGTTTGTTGCGACCATTACCGTCCTGCGGTCACATATAAAATCCTCCTGATTTGCACGCCGTTCCTCGTCGGAAAGTCCCGCGTGGTATCTTGTCGCCGCGATTCCTGCCGCGCAAAGCCTTTCACAGACCTCCTCAACGTTCTTTCGGGTAAGGCAGTACACAATTCCCGTCCTGTCGCTGTTTCGGCGGATAATTTTGGAAAGCTCCGAAAATTTGTCCGAGGGACGAAGTACGCCGAAGTATAGATTTTTCCTGTCAAAGCCCGTTGTGATAACGAACGGATCGTTCAGTCCCAGCATTTGGACGATATCGCCGCGGACTTCTCCTGTAGCAGTCGCGGTGAACGCGCTTACCACGGGACGGCGGGAAAGAGTGCTCACATACTCGGCAATTTTCAGATAGCTTGGACGGAAATCCTGTCCCCACTGGGAAACGCAGTGCGCCTCGTCAACGGTGAGCATGGATATTTCCAGCTCTGCCGAAAGGGACAAAAATTCCTCGGTAAGGAGACGTTCGGGTGCGACGTAGATTATCTTATAGCGCCCCTCCCGCGCCCTGCGGAAAACCTCGCAGTACTGGGGATAGGTCAGGGAACTGTTTATGTAAGCAGCCTTTACCCCTGCCGTAACCAGCGCCGCAACCTGATCCGCCATAAGGGAGATAAGGGGCGAGACCACGACGGTGACCCCGCTCATCGCCAGAGCGGGGACTTGATAGCATATTGATTTTCCCGCGCCTGTGGGCATTACGCCCAGCACGTCCCTGCCTGCCAGAATGTTGTCGATCAGCTCTTCCTGTCCGTTTCGGAAGCCTGTGTGACCGAAATATTCCCGCAGGATATTTTGCTTGTCCATTTGTGTACCCCCAAGCCGCTATTTACAGTTCTCAAACATTTCCAGAGCGCGGCGTATAAATTCCGATTTTGATATGCCCTCTTTGGTGCAGTAGTCGTCCACGCGCTTTTTTTCTTCGGGTTTCAGGTCTGCGACAAAACGCGCGTAGTGTTCTTTTTGATATTTTGTGTTGTACTCATTTCTATTAAATTTGTTCGGATACTCAATGTATTTCTTCCTATCCAAAAACATCACCGCCTCATCCGTTAATTATATATTAATTATAATTTTATATTTGGTACATTGTAAGTGAAAGTACTATATGTTATAATTAGCATGGAAACACACCAAACCATTTGTATGAAATGTGTCACCCGTCCCGCAAGATTGTTAAAAAAGTATAAATTTTGAATTAGCGATTTAATCTTTACTTTGTGCGTAGGGGGTACGAGGGACAACCCTACCGGGGAGAGGGGGAGGCGCTCTCGGAGACTTTGGGGACGCTGAGCCGCCCTCCCCCTCTCCCCTCACGGGTTTTCCCTCGCGCTCCTTTTCCCCTCGCCTCTCTCCCTCTCCCGGCTCACGCTATCTTTAAAAAATATAATTTATCACGAACAGCCATATGTCAAAGAAGAACTATAAAAATTCATTATTAGCGTAGCAGGGGAGGGAGAGGGTTAAGGAAAGAGGGAGCGCGAGGGGGAAAACCATAAGGGAGAGGGAGGGGGCGTGCGTGCGTCCCTTAGTTTCCCATGAGCCCCCTCCCTCTCCATTGTGGTTGTCCCCCTCGTCCGGTTCCAAGCAAAGTAACGATTGCATCACGACCTAATGAAAGGATATNTNCANACCATGAACGAATTNATAAGAAAATTTTACGACTCCGATATGTGCGAAGCAAGGAAAGGACNTCNTNTTTTCCGACGAAGCAAGAGCCGAAATGAAGCTNCGCGAAANGCTGTACNAAAAGCTTGAGGAAAATCTCAGCAAGGACAATNTNGAACTGNTNGAAAAATATCTGGATACATACAGCATTGTCAGAGACGACGAGNTTTTCCACGCNTANNTNAGCGGAATGCGCGACCTGATACGNTTNNCAGCGGGAATTTTTATGTAGCAAAAATTATACCNAAAGTAATAAANAANCTAAANTTTACANGAATANCCCTGCAAATGTCCTTTCAGAGGACATTCTCCGCACTTGGGACTGCGCGCCGTGCANAACTCTCTGCCAAANATNACCAGNCTGTGACAGAANTCGCTGCCCTCCTTNGGCGGGATTATTTTCAGCAAGTCCTGCTCCACCTTCTGGGGTTCCTTTTCCTTTGTNAGACCCAGCCGNCCGCATATCCTTATNCANTGTGTGTCCGTAACNATNGCGGGAAGTCCGTGAACGTCCCCCATNATAAGGTTNGCGGTCTTGCGCCCTATNCCGGGGAGAGTNGTAAGCTCCTCNATNGTNNTGGGCATTTCGCCGCCGAAGTCGTACAGAAGNCTGCGGCACATTCCCACAATGCTTTTGGCTTTNGTCTTGTANAGACCGCAGGGCTTGATTATCTCGGCNATGTCGTTCTCGTCCGCCTCNGCAAAGGCTTCNAGAGTGGGNTACTTCTCAAAAAGCGGCTTGGTGACAATGTTCACCCNCGCGTCGGTACACTGTGCGGAAAGCCGTCCCGCTATCATAAGCTCNTAGGGCTTNTGGTANGTGAGCGAGCATCTTGCGTCGGGNTATATNTCNGCNAGNCCCGCTATTGCAAGAGCGGCGCGTTCTTTTTTGGTCATTTAGATCAGTCCTTTCCCTCAATAATTCCTATATATCTTTCAAGTTCTTCCTGNTCGTAAAGCCCCACCATTTCCGCAAANGCGGAGCAGTCTCCNGTTTTGGCGTANTNCTCAAAGGCNTGNTAGTACCTTGTCCTGTCCGCGAACTTAATATTTATCGGCAGCAGACCGTTTTTCATAAGCTCCAGATTGAGGATAAGCCNNCCNGTCCTGCCGTTNCCGTCGATAAAGGGNTGAANNGTCTCAAACCGCAGNTGAAATTCCGCGGCGGCTTCGATAACGGTTTNACGTCCGAAACNGTTTCCGCTGTCGATNANAAGCTGCTCCATAAGCTTCGGCACAAGATANGGCTGNGGAGGTTCAAAGTCCGCACCCATTATCATAACGGGAACACTGCNGTAAACGCCGCGGTTCTCNCTGTCTCCCATAAGAACAAGNGANTGGATNTCCTTTATCACTTTTTCGCTTANGGNGACTTTTTCNTTTGNCANATCGGAAACATACTCGAAAGCGTCCCTGTGACCGATAGCGTCAAGATGNTCGCGGAGCGGCTTTTCGGCAATGGTAACGCCCTCTCCNAGAATAAGCGCGGTCTCCCGCAGTGTAAGCGTCGAACCCTCTATAGCGTTTGAGTGAAAGGTNTTGCCGANNATAAATTCGTCNNTGAGACGTTTCAANTCNCCCGCGTTAAGAGGGCGCATTTCGGCAAGCTTTTCTNTNAGTTCATCTATTCTTTGGAAGTTCATTTTGTGTCCCCCCTGATAATTTCGCGTTCAGTCGGTTACTCCCACCTGAAAATCGTCCTCATATATGATTTTGCCGGGCGTGTCGGTATAGACCACATCATAAGGAATACCGTACTTTTCAAGCAGNTCCAGAAGCGGCTCNATGTGTTCNAGCATAACGTCCGCGTTTTCGGTCTTGAACCAAGTTACCGCCCCGTCGGGATTTTCATTGTCCTTTCCGTAAAACGGCGGTACGGGAAGATTGTCCAGAAACCANTTATGGGTTTGGTCGTATATCTCCGCGTCCTCCTTGCTGTAANCGCCGTCACGTATCCTGCGCCAGTTCAGTATNAAAACTCCAACNGGCTTCTGCGTTCGGTACGCGATCTCACGTCCTTGTACGCGCATATACTTAAAGGTTTTCACTCGGTTTCGTCCNCCTTATCCTCGGTGATCCGTCCNTTNGCCTCAAACCAGAACGTGCTTCCGATTCCCAATTCGGAGCGCACCCCGAACTTGAAATTNTGCCGTTTCAGTATCTGCTTCACAATGGAAAGTCCCAGACCCGTGCCNATGACCTCGCGNTTGTTTTTCTCGGCGCGGTAGTACCTGTCGAATATCAGCGGCAGAAGCTCAGGCTCAATGCCCTTGCCCGTGTCGGTTATTTCAATTCGGGCGGTGGTATCGTCCTTTATCAGCAGGGTTATATAGACGTTCTTGTTCTCACCAGTGTAGTTCACCGCGTTGTTGATAAGGTTGTAGAGGACTTGCTCTATCTTGATAACGTCCGCTTCTATCTCGAAATCTGTGTCGGCAGTCACAAAAAAGCTGTAGCCCTGCTGTTCCGACAGAAGCGTATATCTTCCCATAATTTCGTGTATCTTTTTGGTAATGGAAAATTTGCTCATGTTCAGACCCTCCGAGCCGCTTTCCAGCTTGGAAAGGTCAAGGATATCGTTTACCAGAGCGGCAAGACGGTCGCTTTCCTCGATGATGATATTTACGTGCTCGGAACGCTTTGCGGGGTTGTCACCCGAAAGGTCGCGTATCATTTCCGCGTAGGCTTTCACCATTGTGAGCGGAGTTCTCAGATCGTGGGAAATATTTGCAATAAGGTCGCGGCGCAGGCTGTCCACCTTGGAAATTTCCGCAGCGGCGTAGTTAAGGGTCTCGGCGAGGGTCTCGGTCTCGCTGTAGCCTCTGCCGTCGAACTCGGCGGAGTAATCACCGTGTCCCAGCTTTTTCGCGGACTTTGTAATGCGCACGATAGGCGTTTCGATAAGTCTCGCCAAAAAGTAAGAGATTCCCAGTCCCAAAACAAGAAGCATAATGCTTATCTGGAAGATCTGACTGTTGATAATGGTTTTGGTGGAATCAAGCGGCTCCAGCGAGGTGTTCAGGAAGATGTAGCCGCTGGGGTCGGAGCGGTCTCCCAGAACCATTACGAAAAGCATAGTATTGTTGTTGAACCGCGGGTTCTTTACCTCGGCATAATAAATACCCGAGGAGCTTTCCACAGCCCTTGCCCTGTACTTGTGAAGTCCCGTAGCGTAAATGCCGTGGACAAGACAGTTGTCCGCCATCATATCGTAGGAGTAAACAGAGTTGCCGTAAGCGTCCTGTATAAGAATGCACATATCGTTGTCGTAAGCGAGACGGTCAAGGCTGTCGGCGGTGAACTCGTCCTGACTCCAGCCCGTGAGGATATAGCTTGCGATATCGAATATATTCCTTGTTTTCATGCGCTTGTAGGTGGACTCCAGCGATACTCCGAAGCTGAACCACATAAGCGCAACTATACTTATTATAAATATAGCAAAGTATATCCATACTGTATTGCGTATCGTCTTGAAATTCTTTTTCACATGGTTTCCTTTCCTGCTGCAAAAGGCTGAGCCAACTGAACAGAGTTCAGTCAACCCCTTGCCGCCGTCTAAAGTGATGACATCAAATTTTGTTTCCGAGACGGAAAATAGCTTTGGTTATAAGACTTGCACAAATGCGTGCAGACACATACTTTTTTAGGCGTGACTAAGCCTGCGGCGCCGCTCCGCCGTCAAACTTGTAGCCCATTCCGCGGAGGGTCACAATGAATTTGCGGTACTCGCCCAGAGAGCTTCTGAGCATTTTTATATGTGTATCCACCGTGCGGTCGTCGCCGTAAAAGTCGTACCCCCACACTTCCTCCAGAAGCTTTTCGCGGGAAAGGGCGATACCCTTGTTCTTCACCAGATAGAACAGCAGGTCGTACTCCTTTGGCGTGAGCTGAGCGGGAGTTCCGTCGATAGTGACCTCCCTGCCGATAACGTTTATCTCCAGTCCCTCGAAGCGTATCTTCTCGATCTTGTTCTCTTCCGCGGAAGCCCCCCGCTTCAGCACGGCCTTTATCCTTGCAAGAAGCTCCTTGGGAGAAAATGGCTTTACCACATAGTCGTCCACGCCTATCTCGAAGCCGAACAGCTTGTCGTACTCCTCGCCGCGGGCGGAAAGCATTATCACCGGTATCTGCTTTGTCTTGCGTATTTCCTTGACTGCTGAATAACCGTCCAGTCTGGGCATCATAATATCCATAACGATAATGTCGAAATCCTCTTTGCGGCACATCTCCACCGCTTCCATGCCGTTCTCGGCTTCCGCGGTCTCGTACCCCTCGAACTCGGCGTACTCCTTAACAACGTTGCGTATCATTTTTTCATCGTCTACTATTAAAATTTTAGGCATATTAAATCGTCCTTTCTTTTCGGGGCGGTCACGCCTTACCGATAGTTTTTTACGTTATCCTGTCAAAGCGCAGGCAAAAATTTCCGATGTACCGTATCGTACAAACTCTTATCCGATTTTTGTGTATTTTGACAAGACATTAAATTTCACCTACAGCTTCCGGTATTTATTTTACCATTTAATTGTGTCGGATTTGTGAAAGTTTATCCGCTTTTCAGTGTTTATTTTTTATAAATATTGACAAAAATAAAATTGGAATGTATAATATATTTGTAAGGAATACTAAACCCTGATTTCGCGTTTCGACCTCGTCGGCTTCGAGTGCCAAAACCAAAGCGTCATCGGAGTCGTCTTAGTCGTCTTAGTCATATATGTTTTTTCGTCATCAGGAGGGGTGATTGAAATGCGTAAATATTCAAAGCTGATCGTTATCATTGCTTCATATGCCGCACTTACTCTCACGGCTTTAAATATAGCGCTGAGAATACCTGAACATATGGGTGTCATCATGGGCTGTTTTGCAGCGGCTGCTGCAGTGTCGCTTGCCATACTTGCGTTCTGCCTTATCAATTTTGAACGTGAGCGTGCCCGCAAGGAAAAGGAGAATATCTCCCGCATCATGCAGAGCATCAATGCTATGGCTATCCTCTGGGACGCAGACTTCAGATATGTAGAGGTAAACAGCTGTCTGACAAACTCAATCGGCTATACCTCTCAGGACCTTTCCGATATAAAAACGCTTAAAAAAGTCCTCCCTGCGGACGCTTTCGCGCCAAGCCTCCAGGCTGTGGTAAACAACCGCGACGAGGAGTTCTACGTTACCGCAAAGGGCGGAGCAAAGGTCTGCACCATCTGGAACACTTCCATAGTCAGCGTTTCCTCCGACCGCAAGCGTACACGCTATCTTATGCTCTCGATCGGTCTCGACCTTTCCGAGTCCATCAGAATGAAAGAGGACCTTATCAAGTACTCCAAGGAGCTTGCCGAGTCCGAGAACCGCTACACGCTTTCAATGGAGCTTTCCGAGATAGGTCTGCTTCTTAAAGCGGCGGGAAGCACAAGCTATTACGTTTCCGAACAGCTCAGAAATATGCTGGGAATAAATTCCGAGTACGTTTCCGACGGTGTTCTCAGAGCAAGGTTCCACCCGGCGGACGTTATGACCTTCGATACACTGGGCAGTGCTATGATAAACTGCTCCATACAGGACGAGGAAACGACCCGAACCGTTCACTGCACCGAGTTCCGTATGCTGTCGGCGGACAATACCTACCGCTGGTATCAGTTCCGCTACAAGATAAATCCTGCTCCCACAAAGCTTCTTGCCGATATAGGCGGAGCTATACTTGATATTACAAAGAATAAGGAAAAGGACAGTCTTATCGAGAAAATGGCGTACATCGACGATGTTACGCAGATCTATAACAGAAACAAATTCATGCAGATCGGTCAGGAGACCTTTGAGTGCTCACGCGATTCCGACCTGACCTACTGGGTAATCGTTCTGGATATCGACAACTTCCATATCATTAACGATACCTGCGGCTACACAAACGGAAACAAGCTGCTGAACGAGTTCGGCAAGGCTGTTCAGGACGCTCTCACAACAGGCGGCTTCGGTGCAAGGATCGGCGGCGATAACTTCGCTCTGCTTGTCCGTGATAACGGCGACGAGGAGCTTCCTGTAAATATCATACGCAGTATTCAGGATAAGTTCAAGATCATCTGCGCGGACAAATTCTCCTCACAGGGCATGACATGTTCGGCGGGCTACTGCAAGATGTCCGACGGCGGAGAGGACTTCGCAAAGGTTCTCGACCATGCGGAATTCTCCCTCAGTATGTCCGACGGAACCAAAAACGATATTATCCGCTACGACAACGCGGTACATGACAAGATCGTCAGAAGCGCGGCTATCGAAAACGAGCTTGTTTCGGCTATCGAAAACCACGAGCTGGTGCTGTACTATCAGCCCAAAATACACCTTGGCAACGGCACGCTTATGGGCATGGAGGCTCTTATCCGCTGGGTAAAGCCGGACGGCACCGTTGTTCCTCCCGCTGATTTCATTTCCGTTGCGGAAAGCTCAATGCTTATCACCAAAATAAGCGAATTCGTTCTGCACGAGGCTTGCCGCCAGAACAAGGCATGGCAGGATATGGGTCTGCCGCCCGTCACGGTATCCATTAACCTTACCGCGGTTGACTTCTACCAGACCGATGTAAAGGAATCCATTATGAACGCGCTGGAAGCTACGGGTCTTGATCCCCAGTGGCTTGACGTAGAGCTTACCGAGTCTCTGGCTCTGAAAGATATCGACCACGCTATTCAGCAGATGCAGGAAATAAGAGATCTCGGCGTAAAGCTTTCCATGGATGATTTCGGCACGGGTTATTCTTCCCTCAGCTATATTCAGGTGCTGCCTATCACGCTCCTGAAGCTCGACCGCTCATTTATAATGTATCTTGAAGAGGACGAGATTTCCCGCGAGATAGTTTCGGCGGTAATCAGAATTGCAAAGACCAAGAAGATAGAGACTATCGCCGAGGGCATTGAGACCATAGGTCAGGCTGATATCCTCAAGGAAGCTGGCTGCGACCACGCTCAGGGATATTTCTACGGCAAGCCCATGCCTAAGGATAAGTTCGAGGAGTTCATGAAGATGAAGGCCCGCGAGGCGGCTTCGGTAAACGCATAACAACTTTAAGCTCCCCCGCCTGAAAAGACGGGGGAAAACTTGATTTTTAAAGGACTGTGTCCTTGTAAAAAATAATTGCACCTAAGCCGGGTGCAAGGAGTAATCAGAGGGAGGAGTTTTACAATGGCAAAAAGAAGAATAGGTATCCTTACAAGCGGAGGTGACTGTCCCGGCCTGAACGCTACTATCAGAGGAGTTGCAAAGGCTTGCTTCGAGCGTATGGGCGAGGACAATGTGGAAATCGTCGGTATCCAGAACGGTTACTACGGTCTGATAAACAATATTGCCAAGGAAATGAAGCCCTCGGACTTTTCGGGTATCCTCACTCAGGGCGGTACTATTCTGGGTACAAAGCGTCAGCCGTTCAAGATGATGTCCGTTATCGGCGAGGACAATGTGGACAAGGTCAAGGCTATGAAGGACACCTACAAAAAGCAGAAGCTTGACTGCCTGCTCACTTTGGGCGGAAACGGTACTCACAAGACCGCCAATCTGCTCTCCGAGGAGGGTCTGAACGTTATCGGTCTGCCGAAAACAATTGACAATGACATTTACGGTACTGATGTAACTTTTGGTTTCCACACGGCTGTTGATATTGCCACGGACGTTATCGACCGTCTGCACACCACAGCGGCGTCCCACAGCCGTATCCTCATGGTTGAGATCATGGGCAACAAGGCGGGCTGGCTTACTCTTTACGCGGGTATCGCCGGCGGAGCGGATATTATCATAATCCCCGAGATTCCTTACGATCCCAAAAAGGTGATCGACGCTCTCAACAAGAGAAGCGCGGCAGGAAAGACGTTCTCCATCGTAGCCGTTGCGGAGGGCGCGTTCGATACCGAGGAAGCCAAGATGAAAAAGAAAGAGCGTGCAAAGGCTCGTCAGGAGGCGGGAATAGTTACCGCAACTAACCGTCTTGCGGCGCAGATACAGCAGGGTACGGGAATTGATACAAGAGTGTGCGTTCCGGGACATATGCTCCGCGGAGGAAGCCCCTCGGCTTACGACAGAGTTCTGGCGACAAAGTTCGGCGTAAGGGCCGCCAAGCTTATTGAGCAGGAGAAGTACGGATATTCGGTTGCGATGGTAAAGAGCCTTATCACGGAAAATCCGCTGTCCGAGGTTGCGGGCAAAACAAAGTTTGTTACCGAGGAGCATCAGCTTGTGGGTACGGCACGTCATTTGGGTATTTCTTTCGGTGATTGATAAAGTAAATATGCCGCAGATTTTAGAGGTCTGCGGCTTTTTGTTTTGGTAAATTTTGATTTAGCGCACTATCGTGCGGGTTCTTAGGCGGCGAAGCCGCCGACTAAAGCTGGTCGAGCTGAGCCCAGCTCGCGAAGTCCAGAGGCGGAGCCTTTGGTCGCGCTCCGCAGAGCGCGAAATCCCTTCCCCGCGCCCGCAGGCGCATATCGTTCGAAACGGTGAAAGGGGTGAGAAATGCG
>JAAVHI010000011.1 GCA_014799785.1 Ruminococcus sp. | reverse complement strand
GTGGGGACTTCCTTGGAAAGAAAGCTTTGATCCTAAGCTTGTGGATTAACGCACAGTCGATAAAACCTTTAGGCGGCGAAGCCGCCGACTAAAGCTGGCCCAGCTGAGCCCAGCTCGCAGTTTCCAAAGGCGGCGCCTTTGGTCGCGCTCCGCAGAGCGCGAAACATCCCTCCTGCGCCCGCAGGCGCATATCGTTCAAAACGGTGAAAGGGGTGAGGAATGACGATAGTCATTCCGAGGGGGAGCGGACACGACCGCTCCCCCTTTTTACGATTTAAAGCAAAGCAACCTTTGAAAACAGTCCTCTGCTGAAAGCAGAATGTGGACATGTTTTCAACAGATTTTCAGCAGAGTTTCAACAGACACACTATGCCGAAATTTTTTGGACATACTTTTTATATCGAGCAAACCTTTCCGATTTTTCTGCGACTATATAAGTGAAAGCTTTCAAAAGGCTGAGCCTTTACCCTTATTGGCGTAATATGTTAGTAAAAGTAAAATTTTTCCATAAATTATACATGATTTTTTACGTCACATATCTAAATGAGGTACTTCAAATGAATAAAACCGATCTTACGGAATACGCAGACCTCCTGCTAAGCGCGGCATTGTACAAATGCAATAACATAGCGGACGCGCAGGACTTGGTTCAGGACACCCTGCTGGCGGCTCTTGCGGCTATGGAGAAGAAGCCTATCGACGACCCGAAGGCTTGGCTTATGACCGTTCTGAACCGCAAGTACTACGACCTGCTCCGACGAAAATACAACAAGCCAACGGTGTCCTTTGATGTGGCGGCGGACGTTCCCGATGACAGCGAGCTGTACGAAGCTGTGGAAAAGTCCGACGAAGCCGAGGCCATACGGCGGTGTCTTGCCTATCTGACGGGGCTGTACCGAGAAGTAATGGTGCGGTACTATATGCACGGCGAAAAGGTACGGGACATTGCCGCCGCCCTGAACATTTCGGAAAACACCGTGAAAAGCCGTCTTGACGCGGGAAGAAAACGTATCGGAAAGGAGTTTGCTATGGAAAATTACACGAAACAAAGCTATGAGCCTGAAGATCTTTGGATATCCTGTTCGGGGCAAAGCAGTATTAACGGCGAACCGTTCAATCTTGTTGGGGACAACAAAATTGCCATGAACCTGCTTATCCTTGCATACGAAAAGCCTGTCACCGTTACCGAACTTGCAAAAGCTATAGGCATAGCCACGGCGTACATCGAGCCCGTTGTTGACAAGCTTGTAAGCGGCGAGCTTCTGAAGCGCACAGGCGACAAGGTCTACACCGATTTTATAATTTACAACGAGGCGGACAGAACTGTCAATACCGCCCTTGAAAAGCAGATAGCGGACAGCATTTACAAGGACGTCTGGACAATTATGGACAAGGGATTTGAGGAGCTGCACGGCTGCGATTTTTACAAGCGGCAGACCGAGTCCAAGCAGGCAAAGCTTGACAGCTTTTTTGCAGTGCGGACCTTGCAGCACGCGGTGCTTTATGTCCGAGATGAGGTTTACGGAGGATTAATGCCGTTTGAGGAATATCCCGACCGTCCCAACGGCGGCAAGTGGTTTGCAATGGGCAGCCGCTATCCTGCGAATTATGATTACAGCGGACAGAATTATGAGTACGGAAAATACGCTATAGGCGGCGAGGCGCGCAACCATCATGTAGTCGACTGTGTGGGAATGAAAAAATATGAGACAGTCCTTTGCGAATACAACACACTGCTTGGAAGTACTATGCTCGGCTCCCGACAAATCCTCAAACGCCGTATGGAGGACGTGGAGATAGGACAGATGCTCTATGCCATTCACAGCGGCAAGGAGGAGCAATTACCCTTAATAAACGCGGGCTGCTTTGAGAATTTCGATAAATTTATCGAGCTTCGGTATCTTGCCAAGGACGGCGATAGGGTTGTCTGCGACGTTCCCGTTATTGCGGAAAAGGAGCGGTTTGAACTGTACGCTTTAAGCGAAAAGTACGACAACATTATTGCGAAAAAATTCCATGACGACTTTATNAANCTNATGGTCAANCCCGTGAAGCTTCCNCCGCANNTNAAATCNGTNCCCGANTNNCANAGNTATATGNANTGCTGCTCATACNGTTTCCATGCGGATANTNAAAAANGCTCTGGATAACGGNCTNTTCCCCAANTGCGCGNACTACCCCGCACCNGCGNTACTGCTCTCGGTNAAGGAGGNTTAGTATGTGCAATATCGAATACAANGNCGGNGGACTACANGCTGATATTTTCATACAACCCNACNGTAAACCTGTTCTTCCACACGCTCAATCTGTACGGNCTTTTAGGCANCCACGGAAGAGCCTACGGTCTGAAAAANGATGAAAANGCGGTAAAGACCGTCATNCCCGAAATATACGAGCAGGTCANGGACGGCGACTGGTTTTTCTCCTACGGAAAGAACGGCGTGTACTGTTCGGGNATGGAGTGCATACTGAAAAACGGTTTGTGGAAAGAANATCCNGATTTCTCNCGCCATAAAATAACCGCNGATACGGAATGCTTTATNCCCGCCTATGAAGCCTGCTGGGACGGCTTCTACAAAAATTATTGGGNNGAACNCTCGNCCGACGGCGGCGAGCAGTTCCGNAAAGACATTGAAAGCTTTGACTGGCAGGATATGCTTGAAAAAATGCAGCTTGCCGCGCAGCNGAAGCTTTTTACGGACATCTACGCTTTNTCNGCGGANGCCGCCGCAAACAGCGGAATGACCTACTCGGANAACGTTACCATAGGTTCGGGCGGGGACATGGCNGTCGTCCACGAGGGACTNCACCTGCTNCTCCGTGAAAAATGGGCTGAGGACGANCGGATACAAANGCTGCTTGAAGCAANGCCCTTTGACCGNGNCAAAATGCACTACAGCAATTATGTAAAATATTANGANCAGGCTCTTGTGCTGACNNTGGAGCATATTATCCTCGGCTGNGAAAACAANCTTGAAGAAAGCTTCCGTTCCTGCGGAGTGCANGAGCTNTACGGCACTGCATATCCCGCGGTCAAGGATTANTATGAAAGCGGCTGCAANGCTTCTCTNGAAGATGTAATGCTGGAGATCNTCAANGCCTCCGANTAATCCAAGCATCTTNAAACATATATAACCTCTCNTAAGTCATATATTTGCGGCAGTTCCCNGTGNTCTTCANGGGGNACTGTTTTTTTGTACAAAATTTTTTNAAGCAAATTTTTTTGCACGAANACTTGAATATTTCTTTAAAATGGTGTACAATTATAATATGTATTGCCAAAAATAACGGGAGGAACTGCNAATGAACTGGACGGAAGTCAACATNTACACCACCACCGAGGGTATCGACCCTGTGTGCGGCTGTCTNNTGGGGATAGGCGTNACNGGNTTTGTGATAAAGGACGCAAAGGATTTTGAGGAATTTCTNGCGGANAAGAACGGAAACTGGGATTACATAGACGACGATCTNATGAACCTNAAGGACTGCGAGACCTGCGTTACGGTGTACCTCCCCGACGANTCGCAGGGNGCGGATATGCTTTCCGCNCTGCGTTCGGAGATGTCNGCGCTGAAAGAAAGNGACGAAAACAATGCTTTCGGCAGACTTGCGGCGGAGCTTGCAAACGTCCGCGAGGAGGACTGGGCNAACAACTGGAAGCAGTACTTCAAGCCNCTGACNGTNGGNGAAAAGCTTGTTATAAAGCCGTCNTGGGAGGATTACGACAAAAAGGACNGCAGGACTATCCTTGAAATAGACCCNGCTTCAAGCTTCGGTACGGGTCAGCACAACACCACNCAGCTTTGTCTGGAGCTTATTGAAAAAAATCTTCACGAGGGAGACAGAGTTCTCGATCTGGGCTGCGGAAGCGGCATACTGTCCATAGCGGCGGTNNTGCTGGGNGCGGAGNAAGTCACGGCTGTTGATATCAGTCAGAACAGCGTNGAGACCGCAAAGGAAAACGCNGCNAAAAANAATATTNCCGNGGAAAAGTACACGGCGTACTGCGGCGANATTATAAGCGACAATTCTCTTGTTGAAAAGATCGGCGGCGGGTTNGACNTTATNGCGGCGAATATCGTTGCGGACGTGCTTATNGCAATGTCCCCNNTGTTTGAAAAATTTGTCACNAANGGCGGCACGCTTATTCTTTCGGGAATTATCACCGAGCGCGCCGANGAGGTTGTGGAAGCGGTAAAGTCCAAGGGCTATACTATGCTTGAACTGCGTGAAAAGGACGGCTGGGCGGCGGTTGCGTTCAAAGCTTAGAATTTNTTGGAGTGATGATATGTGGGGCATATGTCTTGANCCGTCCGTGTGCGGGGGAAAGCTTTTTCAAAGAGCCGTTGAGTACGATAATTTGGACAGTTGCACTGTTCAAATTTTACGACCTGTAACAGGAGTGAAAATTTCTGTCGATAAAGTAAAAATTGCGGACAAGCCGCCTGCTTTTGTTTACGAAGAATTGGTGTCACCNGTCAATCACTCCGATATGATCGGAAAAATTATAGATATTGTTTGGCATTTTAAAAATAATGATTACNGTTATTATATTTCGGCGGNTAATAAAAAAATCAGTAAAAGTTACTATTCGGGCGATTTGATAAAACTATGAGGCAAACNCATATGATAAAACAAATAACAAAAGAAAANATTCNCGAATGTGCAAANGTNNTCAGAGAAAGCTTCGGGACGGTNGCGGAGGAATTCGGCATAACTCCCGAAAACGCNCCGNGGTTCACGGCTTNTGCGGTTACGGAGGACAGGCTCNTGNGNCAGCTTGAAAGCGAACACAGNCCNATGTTCGCATACTTCGAGGACGGCAAAATAGCGGGNTACTGCTCNCTTTGTTTAGTNGGGGANGNNGTGTGCGAGCTNAACAATTTATGCACTCTGCCCGCCTACAGACACAANAAAATNGGCGAAAAGCTGCTGCTGAACGCATTTGAACAGGCGAAAANGCTGGGCTGTTCAAAAATGACATTNTCAATTATTGAGGAAAACAAGCGTATGCGCAGGTGGTACGAAAACCACGGCTTTATACATACGGGTACGGAAAAGCTTGATTNTTTTCCGTTTACCTGCGGNTANATGGAAATAGAATTTTANNAAAACGGGGGTACTTTTATGACGATACTTTATTCTTCGGAAAATAAAATTTTCAGCTANGACGAAAGCGACAGGTCGCTGACGGAAATTCCCTGCGGCAGGATAACCAAATACAGGGANACTNTCCGCGGGATACAGCAGCGCAAGGAGTGGAAAACCACAGGCACGGGCGCGAANTTTATGGGNATGNCTTCNGCNGACATGATCGACGCGGACGNGCTTCCCGTGCAGATAAGCGGTCTCGGGGTACATGGGGACGAGCTTGTCTACGGCGTAAANCTTGAAGCGGTGGGAAGTCTGTACCACCGAAGCTTTGACCCCTCCGACGACTGCGAGGGTCTTGTGCGCGCTTCAAACGAGTTTGTTTTCGGCTCGTTCGACATAAAGGACGGC
Source organism: Ruminococcus sp. (assembly GCA_014799785.1). Lineage (GTDB taxonomy): Bacteria > Bacillota > Clostridia > Oscillospirales > Ruminococcaceae > RGIG8773. The sequence goes on along the minus strand of JAAVHI010000011.1, from coordinate 75,963 downwards.
AAGCTTGCGGTGTGCATGGGAGCGTCCAATTTTCAGCATATCGCGGTNATGGATATGAACGGTCATTACGACGAGTACACCGACGGCGATACCACCGAGGAAAATCCCTGCTGGGCGGCGAAAAAGAACGGCGTTTACTTTTCCACGGCGGGATATGCCAGAAATCAGAATGGATATATATCGGCGACAAGTCCCCGCTCTATCGCGTATCTCGATCTGGACAAAAAGTCCATGTCGGAAATCGTTTCGGACGAAAGCTACGATTACCTCCACGTCCGTCAGGACAAAAACGGCGACCTTTACTACATACGTCAGCCATACGGCGGCGAAAAGCCTCAGGGGGGAATTACCTTTAAGGACGTTGTTCTGTTCCCCTACAGGCTGATAAAGGGTCTGTTCGGATTTCTGAATTTCTTTACCACTGTTTTCGGTGGAGAGTCCCTCAAAACAGGCGGAGCGGCAAACGGCACGAAATTCAAGCAGCGTTCCCAAAAGGAAATGATTATCGAGGGCAACGTTATCAACGCGGAAAAGCTGGATAAAATAAACGAAGCAAACGGTGACAAGCACGGCGGTATCATGCCCGCAAGCCGCGTGCTGATAAANCGTACCGCGGACGGCAGCGAGGAAATTATCAAAAAAGGCGTGCTGGACTACATACTTGACGGTGACGGAAATATCATTGTCTCAAACGGCAGACATCTTTTGCGTATTGACAGGGACGGCAATGAGACACATATTGCAAAGGCGAAGCTGGCGGTAAATCTGGCTGTGAAAAAGTAAATTGTGATTTAACATATAATTGGCGGTGACTTTATGGACAGAGAAGCGTTTATTTCCGAGATCAATGGCTACAGCATTTCGGATTTGGAACTTATTTGCACGGATCAAAAGGATCTCTACACTGCCGAAGAAATGCAGCTTGTTGAAGAAATACTGGAACACAAAAAGCAGGAAAATAAAAAGCCGTTGTCCGAGATCGCGTTTGGCGAGGCACTTTTTTGCTTAGTAAGCATACTTGCGCCGATAGAGGGATTGATTGTTGGTATCATCATGCTTGTCAAAGGTTCTCCGAGGTGGAAGAAAGCGGGCAAGCGGATTCTTTTTGCGGCGTTTATTTCCGTGCTGATACGAACGGTAATTTTTATTAAGTTCATATAATATTCAATAAAATTGAAAGGAAAAATATCATGACCGAAAAGGAAAAAATGCTTGCGGGTAAAATTTACGACCCCAGCGACGAAACTCTCGCCGCTATGAGAATGAACGCGCACAAGCTTTCACAGCGTTACAATAACACCTTTGAGGACGAGGAACAGATCAGAAAAGCTATTCTGGACGAGCTTGTCCCNAACCGCGGAAAGGGTACTTTCTTGCAGGGNCCGATNTATTTNGANTACGGAGNTTTCACCANNTTCGGCGANNGCTGCTATGCAAATTTTAATCTTACGGTNCTNGACTGCTGTCCCGTCACNATNGGGGACAACGTTTTCTTCGGTCCCAACTGCATGATAGCAACTCCCGTNCACCCGTTCCTGCCGNCAGAGCGAAACATGAAGCAAAAGCCCGACGGTACGATGTACGACGACGAGTACGCNAAGCCNATNACTATCGGCTCGAACTGCTGGATAGCAAGCAACGTTGTCATCATTGGCGGCGTGACCATAGGCGANGGCTGCGTTATNGGCGCGGGAAGCGTTGTTACGCGGGATATTCCTCCNAATTCNCTTGCGGCGGGAAATCCGTGCAGAGTNATTCGGGAAATTACCGAAAAGGATTCGCTGAAATATAAAAGCGAGNTGTTTTGAAATNNNCGGAACTTTTAATTTATAAAGCGGAGTGAAAAATTTGGAAGTAATTATCAGAACAGCGGAGGAAAAAGATNATGTCCGGCTTGCGGAAATGAAGTGGCAGCACTGTGCGGAAGACGATGAGGACTACGGTGAAAGCAATCTGAAAAACGCGGACAGACANAAATTTATTTCGGAATTTACGGATTTNCTGAAAGCNAACAAAAACTACGAGATCTGGACGGCGGAAGCGGACGGAACGGTGGTATCCGCAATGTTTGTGTACTTAGTTCCCAAGGTGCCTAAGCCGAACGGAAATTCAAAATANATTGCTTATCTGACGAACGTTTTTACGGTAAAGGATTACCGAAACAAAACAATCGGCACTCAATTATTAAATGCCGTAAAAAAATCTCTTACGGAGAAAAAGTGCGAGCTTGTATTTGTATTTCCCAGCGATAATTCGGTAAACTGGTATGTGAGAAACGGATTTTATCGGGAAAATGAAATGTTTGAATGTGATTTGAACGGAGAATAAAATAGATCGAAATCTTTTAATTGGCGGCAAAAAAATACGGAAATGAAAGTGTTGCAAAGCTGAAAGACAAGGATTCCGTAAAATATAAAAGCGAGTTGTTTTAAATGGATAACAAAGAATTGTTATTGTCAAATATTGACAAGATACACACTACCGAAATGGGAGTTCAAAGAATCAGGAAAAATCTGAAATTGGATAATGATGACGCGGTAGAGTACTGCAAAAATAAAATTTTAGACAAAAACTGCAATATCTTTAAGCAGGGCAAAAATTGGTACTGCGAAACCGACAATATAAGGATAACGGTTAATTCTTACAGCTTTACGATCATTACGGCGCACATAGTCAAGTAATATTAATAAATATAAAAGAAAGCTGTTTTAATTTCGGAGGTGTTATGTCAAATGATAGACTACAGCGTTCAGAATAAAAAAGCGTGGGAATATAACGCTTACGAATTTTGGGTAGAACATTCGGGAACGCCGCTTGAAAGAGCAAAAAAGGATATGGAAAACCCGATAAAAATGCTGAAAAAATATTCGGATTATTTTGATGCTTACGATGGCGTCAAGATTGCGAATATTTGCGGTTCATGCGGCAAAAAGGCTGTGCCGCTGGCTATTCTGGGAGCGGAAGTTACTGTTTTTGATATTTCCGAGGATAACATAAAATATGCGCTTGAAGTGGCGTCCGCCGCAAATGTTGACATAAATTTTGAGGTGTGCGACATACTTGATATAAATACGGACAAGTATGGGAATTATTTCGATGTTGTTTTTATGGAGGGCGGCGTACTGCATTATTTTCATGACATTGACGAATTTATGGGTATCATGTACTCTTTGCTGAAAGACGGCGGCAAGATGATATGCAGCGATTTTCACCCGTTCACAAAAATAAAGGATATATTGAATTCTGAACAACCGGCCATGAGTTATTTTTCAACCGATATTTTTGAGGGAGAAATGGCGCACGCCCCTTTCTTTGAAAAGGAAATTCGTGAGCAAATGCCAAAGTGCAGCTACAGAAAATATACAGTCAGCGAGATCATTAATTCGGTCATAAACAGCGGTTTTACGCTGAAAAAATTTGATGAACACCCTGCTTGGACAAATGAAAATCTGCCGGGTGAGTTTACTGTTACAGCAATTAAATAATATATAAAAACAATTTGGTAAAAAGGATTGGTTCAATTGGCGGCAAAAAAAGCAAAAGATTACGGAAATGAAAGCATTACCAAGCTGAAAGGCGCGGACAGGGTAAGAAAGCGTCCCGCGGTAATTTTCGGCTCGGACGGTATTGAGGGCTGCGAGCATTCGGTTTTTGAGATAATCTCAAACTCCATTGACGAAGCTCGCGACGGAAACGGTGACAGGATAATCGTCACCTACTATCAGGACAATTCAGTGGAGGTTGAGGACTTCGGCCGCGGCTGTCCTGTGGACTACAACAACGCGGAGCAGTGCTACAACTGGGAGCTTGTCTACTGCGAGCTTTACGCGGGCGGTAAGTACCAGAACAACGAAAGCGGCGACTATGAATACTCTCTCGGTCTGAACGGTCTGGGCGCGTGCGCCACACAGTATTCCTCGGAATATACCGACGTTGAGATATACCGCGACGGCTTCAAGTACAACCTGCATTTTGAAAAGGGCGAGAATGTGGGAGGTCTCCAAAAGGAGGAAACCACCCGCAAGAAAACCGGTACGCGGACGAAGTGGCGTCCCGACTTGGAGGTTTTCACCGATATTTCCATCAGCCGCGAATATTTTGAGGAAACTCTGAAAAAGCAGGCTATCGTAAACCCCGGAATTTCCTTTGTGTTCCGCTGGCAGAACGAGGAGGGCAAATTCGAGGAAAACACCTATCTGTATGATAACGGAATTTCCGACTATGTAGGGGAGATACTCGGCGACGGATATATAACTCCGCCCCAGTTCTGGCAGTGCGAAAGAAAGGGCCGCGACCGTGACGACAAGCCCGAATACAAGGTAAAGCTGTCCTTCTCGGTGGCATTTTCAAACAAGGTCGCGCAGATAGAATACTATCACAACTCCAGCTTTCTGGAGCATGGCGGAGTTCCCGACAAGGCTGTGCAGAACGCGTTTGTGTCCCAGATAGACGCGTATCTGAAAAATAACAACAAGTACCAGAAAAGCGAAAGCAAGATAAAATTTGTGGACGTGCAGGACTGTCTTGTGCTTATCTCATCCTCGTTCTCGACGCTCACGTCCTACGAAAACCAGACGAAAAAGGCTATCACGAATAAGTTCATTTACGAGGCTATGGTCGATTTTCTCAAGCACCAGTTAGAGGTGTACTTTATAGAAAATCCCGACGACGCGCTGAAAATCGCCGAGCAGGTCATACTCAACAAGAGAAGTCGCGAGAGCGCCGAGAAAACCAAGCAGAATCTCAAAAAGAAGCTTGCGGGAAATATCGACCTTTCCAACATGGTGCAGAAGTTTGTGGACTGCCGTACCAAAGACCTGTCCCGCCGTGAAATTTATATCGTTGAGGGAGACTCGGCTCTCGGTTCATGTAAAACTGCCCGCGACTCGGAATTTCAGGCGATAATACCTGTCCGCGGCAAGATACTGAACTGTCTTAAAGCGGACTACGACAAGATATTCAAGAACGATATTATTACCGATATTATCAAGGTATTGGGCTGCGGCGTGGAGGTAAAGTCCAAGGCGAACAAGGAGCTTTCCACCTTTAACATTGAAAATCTGAAATGGAATAAAATCATTATCGCCACAGATGCAGACGTGGACGGTTTCCAGATACGCACACTTATTCTTACAATGCTGTACAGGCTTACTCCCACGCTTATAGAGGAGGGCTACGTCTACATTGCGGAAACGCCGCTGTTCGAGATAAACACAAAGGACAGGACGTACTTTGCCTACAACGAAAAGGAGAAAACCGAGATACTTGAAATGATAAAGGGACAGAAATACAAGATAGACCGTTCAAAAGGACTTGGCGAGAACGACCCCGATATGATGTCCCTGACGACAATGAATCCCGATACAAGGCGGCTGATAAAGGTCGCTCCGTCAGAGGTTGAAGCTACGTCAAATATGTTCGACCTGCTGTTGGGCGACAATTTGCAGGGCCGTAAGGACTACATTGCCCAGTACGGAAACCAGTACCTTGAAATGGCTGATATCAGCTAAAGGAGTTACAGCATGAACAATGAAAACACCAACTGGGGTCAGAGCGTTGCGGGAGTTGTTATCAGAGACGGGAAAGTCCTGCTGGCGCGGCATACCTACGGCAAAGGCGCGGGAAAGCTTATCATTCCCGGCGGCTATACGAACGTGGGGGAGACCCCGCAGGACGCTCTGGTGCGCGAGTATCTGGAGGAGACCGGAGTTACCGTGGAACCAAAAAGCATTATCGGGATACGCTTTAACGCCCGCGAATGGTACGTTGTTTTCAGAGCGGAATACGTTTCGGGGACTGCCGTTTCCGACCATGACGAAAACAGTGAGGTGCTTTGGCTGGACGCTGACGAGGCTCTGACAAGAGACGACGTTCCCGACCTGACAAAGAAAATGATAGAAAGCGCGGTCTCGGAGGGAGCGGGTCTGAGGTACACCGATTATGAATATTCCTCCGACACGCCGAACTATTTATACAGTCTGAAACAAGCGGGGAAGCCCCCGCGGGCAGTGTCACCCCCAAAGTTAATGAACAGAATTTTTTAATATTTCAAGCCCCCTCAAGGGGGCGGGTAAGCAATTCTAACCTCTTACCTCTAAACCTCTATTCTCTAAAAAAGGAGCAATTATCTTGCCTAAAAAAAGTAAAAAAACGGAAAAGAAAACCACCGCGGCAATACCAAACGCGTACATCGCGGGAAGCGGCATTGTCGCCGAGGAGCATATCACCGACACCCTTGAAAAGAACTATATGCCCTACGCCATGAGCGTTATAGTTTCCCGTGCTCTGCCCGAAATAGACGGCTTCAAGCCCTCTCACAGAAAGCTTTTGTACACCATGTACAAAATGGGCTTGCTGACGGGAAATAAAACGAAATCCGCAAATATTGTGGGTCAGACCATGAAGCTGAACCCCCACGGCGACGCGGCTATCTATGAGACTATGGTTCGTCTTGCCCGCGGAAACGAGGCTCTGCTCCACCCCTATGTGGACAGCAAGGGCAACTTCGGAAAGGCGTATTCCCGCGATATGGCTTACGCCGCCTCACGTTACACCGAGGCGAAGCTTGATCCTATCTGCGCGGAGCTTTTCCGCGATATTGACAAAGACACCGTGGATTTTGTCCCCAACTACGATAACGAGACGGTTGAGCCCACCTTGCTTCCTGCAACGTTTCCCTCGGTGCTGGTGAACTCCAATGTGGGAATTGCCGTTTCCATGGCAAGCGCGGTATGCTCCTTCAATCTGGAGGAAATATGCGACACCACCATTGCGCTTATCAGAAATCCCGATCACAATATTCTTTCCACGCTGAAAGGTCCTGACTTTTCGGGCGGCGGTTTCATGGTCTACGACGAGGACGAGCTGGAGAAGATATACCGCACGGGACGGGGCTCGGTAAAGGTGCGCTGCCGTTACCAGTTCGACAAGGAGGCAAACTGCATCGAGGTAGTGCAGATACCGCCCACCACAACGGTCGAGGCGATAATGGACAAGATAATCGAGCTTATCAAGGCGGGAAAAATCCGCGAGATTTCCTATATCCGCGACGAGACAGACATCAACGGCCTGAAGCTTGCTATCGACATAAAGAGGGGCGTTGACCCTGACAAGCTGATGAAAAAGCTGTTCAGAATGACCCCGTTACAGGACAATTATTCCTGCAATTTTAATATCCTTATCGGCGGCTCGCCAAAGGTAATGGGCGTTTATGAGATACTGGACGAGTGGATAGCGTTCCGCAGAGAGTGCATAAAGCGGCGTACTTACTTTGAGCTGAACAAGAAAAAAGAGCGTCTGCACCTGCTTCTCGGCTTGCAGAAAATTCTTCTGGACATAGACAAAGCGGTGAAGATCGTCCGCGAGACCGAGGAGGAAGCGGAGGTCGTTCCCAACCTGATGATAGGCTTCGGTATTGACGAGATTCAGGCGGAATATGTGGCGGAAATAAAGCTGCGCCATCTGAACAAGGAGTACATTTTAAAGCGTATCGCCGATATCGAGGGACTTAAAAAGGATATTGCCGAAATGGAGGATATCCTCAGCAGCGACAAGAAGATAAAAAACATTATCGTGACCGAGCTGAAAGAGGTCAAGGAAAAATACAAGCAGCCGCGCAGGACGATGTTCTGCTACAATGCGGACGAAGAGGTCGAGGACGAGGAGGACGACGTTCCCGATTACGCGGTGAACCTGTTCCTTACTCGGGACGGATATTTCAAAAAGATAACGGCGCAGTCCCTGAGAGTGGCGAGCGACCAGAAGCTGAAAGACGGGGACGTCATCAAGACCTTTACGGAGGCGACAAACAAAACGGAGCTGCTGTTCTTTACCGACAAGTGTCAGGTCTATAAGACGAGGGCGGACGCTTTCAAGGACACAAAGGCCTCCGAGCTTGGCGATTTTATTCCCGTAAAGCTTGGCTTTGACGAGTACGAGAACGTTATGTCAATGATCGCAACCACCGACTACAGCGGATATCTTATAATGATCTTTGACAACGGCAAGGCGGCGAAAGTACCTCTTAACGCCTACGAGACCAAGACTAACCGCAAGAAGCTTGCAAACGCGTACACCTCGAAAGCAAAGCTTATAAAGATGTTCCTTGTGACGGAAAACACGGATATTTTGGTACGTTCCACAAACGGCAGGGCTATCGTTTTCAACACCGGTATGATACTGCCTAAGTTTGCGAGGGACACGATCGGCGTGCAGGTCATGACCCTGAAGGCCAAGGCGGAGGTCGATAACGCCTATATCGTTACCGAGGACATGGCTGAAAACACGGCAAAATTTATTGTAAGAAACATTCCCGCCGCAGGAAGTCTTGCAAAGGATCTGGAGGATCCAGATCAGTTAAAGCTTTAATTCAAAACCAAAAGGGGACAGGGCGAAATGCTCTGTCCCCAATTATTATCGTATGGAAACAATTGTGTGAATTTTTTGTTATGCGCTTGATTTTCGGAATAAACTGTGTTACAATAAAGAAGTTATGGGGGTATAGCTCAGTTGGGAGAGCGCTTGCTTCGCATGTAAGAGGTCAGGGGTTCGAATCCCCTTATCTCCACCAATTTCATTTCCCGCAAATCCTTTTGTAGACTGGATTTGCGGGATTTCTATTTTTTCCCTTTTCAGCAAATGCCCATTGTTTGCCCATTATTTTTAAATCTGACCCATTGGAAGCCTGTTGCTATACAGTATCAGGCTCTTTCTTTTGGGAAAAGCACAAAGCGCTTTCAATAATGGTTGACGTTCTTGCCTGCGCTTCTTGGAACTCATGAGTATATTTTCCTAAAGTCGTCGTAGGCGTAGAATGTCCTAAATCAGCGGATACGGTCGCAACGTCAACACCTGCATTGATTAGTATTGAGGCATGTGCGTGACGCAGGGAGTGTAAATCGCAGAAACGTAAGTTGTTTCTCTCGCAAAACCGCTTGACCCAATAATACGGCGTGTTGTTGTTCATTGGTCTGCCGTCCGCTTGGGTGAAAAGCCTGTCCGTATCTGCCCATATGTCGGAAAGCTTAATACGTTCCCTGTCCTGTTCCTCCTGTAGTTCGCGGAGCATATCCATTACATGGTCGGGAAATCTCAAAGTCCGTTTGGACTTTTTGGTCTTTGTAGTATCTGTATATGTACCTTGCTCAACGGTGTAGTTTGATGTGCGCCGAACGCTGATAAGATTGTGTTCCCAGTTTATGTCTTTCCATTCCAGTCCAAGAAGTTCACCTCTGCGGAATCCGCTGTATACAGCAAGCTTGAAAAACACACGGTACTTAACTGGAACGTCCTCGCTGTCCAAAAGTTCAAAGATTTGGGCAAGCTCTTCAACTGTATAGATATTCTTTTCTTTCGCTTCACCCTTTGGAACGGTAACGTTTCGGCAGGGATTGTCGGTCAGCATATCCATTTTTACCGCATAGCTGAAAACGTCAGAAATAAAATTCAAATGATGTACAACGGTTTTCCGTGAGAGTGGATTGCCGTTTTTCTGATTTTTACCGTTAAGGGCAAGGTCATTGACGAATTGCTGAATGTGCCTGCCTGTAATTCTGTCAATCCGCAAGTGTCCGATGGCAGGGTAAACTCTCGTCGGAAGCTGTTTCATTTTCTCGTAAGAAGTATTTTTCAAATTCAATTTTGCATACTCCTGAAACCATTGCTCTGCAAATTCTTCAAACTTCACATTTGCTGTAACTTGTCCCTTAAGACATTTTTCTTCAAATAAAACTGCTTGTCGGTTCACCTCCTTTTCAATTTGTTTCGGTGTCATACCCTCCTCGGGTTTCCATGTCATCTGCTGGAATTTCTGCTTGCCTTTAAGGTCATAGCCACAGCTGACACGGATTTCATAAGAATTTCTCTTTTTTCTGATTGATGCCATAATAAATCCTCCTGTTGTGCAAACAGCAGGTCTTGATTATGACGCTTTTCTGTATATAATTTTACATGGTAAAGCGTTAATTGTCAAGACTTTTTAAATATTTATTTTGTACACATACGGCGTTACAGTTCCTCCGATATGCCGTTTCCGCAGACGGGTATGCTTGCGTTACGTCAATACAAGCGTGTATCTCTCGCTGCCGTATGATTTAATTGTCAAGGTTCTTATAAGTACTTTCAAGCGTATTTATGAATATGAAAGTATTTTAGCTGAATTTAAGCTATTTATATTATACTGCTTATTTCTTGTCAAAATTTGTTGTAAATCGCTTTTTGCTTGATTTTGTAAAATGCTGTAACTTAGCGTAACTTCTCGTAACTTTCAATAACTTGTTGTATCTTTCTGTATCGTCAAATTTTCTGCGATTTGAATTTGTAAAATTTTTATGACATATAAAATGCGCCAGAATATTTTGTAAATCTTAAGTGAACATTTGCGGAGAATAAAAATTCCCCATTGGAATAAAAAAGAGCGGCACGTCCCGGTTATAGGGAGTGCTGCTCATTCTTTCAAAAGGGCGTATTTAATTTTCTTCTGCTAAATTCACTATCCTGCAATTTTGCTTTTTGGCATACTGTACGGTCTTATAAGCTCCGCCGCTATTTCGCTGAATACAGCATATAACAAGGTCTGAACGGTTTACCATGTTTCTGTTCCGCACTTGTATAGCTGACTTATAGTGAACCTCGGAGGATTTACTGCACACCTCGATTTCGTCGTAATATTCAAGATATCCACGCTTGTTATTATGATACTCTGCTTTCATATACGGGAGCACCAAAATTAAAGATGTATTTCCGCAACCATAATTCTTGACAGCACGTCTTATGACAGATGCGGCAAGTAAATCAAATTCTCCCTCCCGCCCGATAAGAAACTCAACATACTCTTTTTGCGTAATAATATCATGCAGAAGCCTTTCAAGACGTTTTTCTATTTCTAATGGATTTTCAATCTCCCTGTGTCCAAAAAAGCTGACGGTGTAAATATTCATAGCTAAACCTCCATAGTTTTTATACTTATTATAACGCAAATTAAATGTAATTTCAACGCATTTAATCACTTATTTTTTGCGTTGCATTGTATTATAATAAGAATTGAGAGGAGATGAGCCTGTTGAATATTGCTGAAAGACTTAAAAATGCACGAAAATCAAAGGATATAAGTGTTTACAAGCTCTCTCAGCTTTCGGGAGTATCTGAAACACATATAAGAGATTTGGAACGCGGAGACCGTAATCCTTCCTTTGATACCTTAAACCGCTTGGCAAAGCCGTTAGGTCTTTCCCTTGCGGATATGTTTAAAGAATCTGAAGATGTATCATATCTAAATAAAGAGGAAAAAGAACTTGTTGAATGTTTTCGTATGCTGTCAAAGAATAAAGCCGATACGCTTCTTCAATTCCTTAAAACGCTTGTATAGATTTAATAATATAATATTTTAGGCTATTGCACTGACGTGCAATAGCCTTTGATTTTTGTCCATAAATAAAAAAGAGGAAAAATACGGCAAAGATGTCGAAAAATATTCAAATATCAATTGACTTGTTGTGCAAATTATGGTATAATAGAGCAAATAATACCTCGCAATTTGTGGGTTAAACGGAGGTATAAAATTATTAAGATACAATAAGATAGATAAGACGATAAGAAAAACATAGTGCAACAACCATGCAATAATGGTTGTAAATTATACAGTTATTTCGCAAAGATTTGAAATGCAATTATAGTATAAAGATTGAGAAGAGGTGTTTATTTAATAATGGAGGAAAAAGAGAAAGATAGTCCTGATTCATGGGAATTTGAACAAAATATTAGCAATATGTTTAATAATAATCGAAAAAATGATACCCCCCAAAAGGATAAGAATTTGAGAATTAAGGTACTTCTCCTTACATTATTATTTTTGATAGTTTATTACATTCTTTCACATTATTATGGAAGTAAAGTAGCGGGAAAAATAACTATATTTTTTGAAGTCGCTATTTTATTAATTAGTGTTGCGGTTTTGGCAATACAGATTTTATTGCTTTTAATAAATTTTTTATGGATTTCAATAAAAAGAAAAGTAAAAAAATATATGCCAATAATTGTTATCCCGCTGATTGCTTTGATAGCTGTAATTGTAGTACTTAATATATATACAAAAGGAAATGTGTCATTGACATCTTCTGACGTTTTTTCTTTTTGTGGAGATTATATTGCATTTTTAGGAACTTTTGGTTTAGGATATTTTATTTACATACAAGATCGTGAAAAAACAATTGAAGAAAAAAGAACTAAAGTTAGATTGCTAATTACTTTAATGGAAAATGCAAATAAAGAATTATTGAACTTGAGTTATTTGGCAAGAAATGGTAATTTTATTCAAGTTCCAGAAAATCGAAATTGTATTCAATTAATCTCATATGATCCTAATTGGATTTTATATTATTGTGAGTATGAAGCTTTAAAGGGGGAAAATCAAGAGTTAAAACACACCTTAGATTCGTTTTTTAATAATATTATGAGTGTAAATGCAGCGATTAAAAATGGACAAATAGAAAAAGCTAATAGAAATTACCAGAGATATATAGACAACGAATTTTATTCAATACGTAAATATAATGAATGGGAGGCAATTAATTGTTTGAGAGATGCATGTAATGATTATCATAGTGATAAAAAAATTTGGATAGAAAAAAATGAAACGGTGGATTTGATAAATGAACTATGTAAAAAATATTATTTTATAATTGAAAATTATGTTTATGTATGGTTGCATAAACATAATGTTAAAGGAACAACGGAAAAAGATAGTCTCGACCGCGAGATAGTGGACTGGTTATTATTAAACTCTCCAGAAATAAAAGAAAAAATTCAATTCCCAACTGACAAAAGAATTATTAGTAAAGTGGTTTTTGATTGCAGCCTTAAATTTGAAAGCAAATCAGAAAGAGTTAGCTATGCGTGGGAAGAGTATTCTTTGAAATAAATATTGAGAATAAGTTGCTATTGTACTTTAAAATCGTTATGTCCTTTAGTGTAATGATTGCTTTAGAAACAAAACAAATAAAATGTTATTATTTCTTGTCTTTAAGGATTGATTTGGTGTAAAACCGTAATATATTATGGTTTATTGTGTCGCAAAGGCAGTGTTAAATTGCAGAATATCGGAGGTGCTGGTGTGGAAGATAGAGTTATGCAAATATTAGCAGATGAAACGGGCGGAAAAAGCTATAAAGCATATAAATATGGTCTTGATAACGCTGAAAGACCTTTTATTGATTATAGCGAGGATAGCATAGTATGGGAAAGAACTGCTGAAACTGTGCCACACCGATCATATGTGCCTCTTGAAAATAAATGTATCGATTTATCCAAACGCGATGAACAGCTTTTAACCTATTTCTTAGACGGTTCGAGAAGAGTATATAAAGTTGACGATCATTCCTATACAATGTCAGGCGGTCGAAATGTAATTTACCCAATAATTGCGGGGCAAATTGGCGTTGGATGTTGTAAAAGGGTGAATAGAATTGTAACTCCAGAGCAATTTAAACGAGAAATCGTAATATCCGTTCCAGACATTGCTAATGCTGATGGCAAACCGGGATTTTTTGATGCTATGGCTATTAAATTAAATCATCTTCCGGTTCTTCAAAACATTGGTATTGAAATTAAAAGCGTTATTCCATACTCTACCTCCAAGAATAATCCCGAAAAATTTGAAGACAGAGGTACAGCAAGAATTCAAGACAGAATGATACAGTGCGAAAAAGATATGGTTTCTGAACTTGTAAAAAATGGAATGCTTAATCATAAAAACTATTTAGTAAAGGACGGTTCTCTTGAATACAGACCGACAAAGGAAATACTTAACGACAAGAAAAAATCACAATTATTTAAAAACAATTATGATTATGTGTTAGGGGTATCAAAAAGTTTTAATCCTGAAGTGTGTAAAGATGTAAACGGGAAATCAAATCCGGGATATATTGCAGAATTAAAACCATTTCATAGAACACCCGTTGCTTGCTATAGAAAGCCAGAATTTTTTGGTGACATTGAATTTGCTGTATGGTACATACGATTACGAGATAAATCAATAACACGGACAGCATTTGACGGAATTGTCAAGGTTGAAAAAATGCTTGTAACTCAAGAGGAACGCAGCAACGGAATAGATAGTGATTTGGTCGATATGTTGAGTGCTTTGATTATAAATGAACGTAATCCTGTTTGTTATGGTTCTGATCTCCGATGGGCTAATCACATATATCCTATATATCTTACCGAATCTTATGTTAAATCGAAATATCTTAGTGCAGAAAGCTTTCTGCATATATTTTAGGAGGAAAATATGGATAACAAGTTAATTGGCAGAATAATTGCAACCGAAAAATGTCCCACAACAATGGATAAGTTTACATTTTGGACTGATTCAAACTTAAAACTTCATGCATTTGATATTGTTAAAATAGGTCATATTGACGGCTCGTTTTCTTACGGCGTTATTGAGAATATTTCCCATATTACTGACGCTCAGAGCTTTTTAACCAGTTTCATTTCAAGTGATTTTGGTAATGTCGAGATTGAAGCGCCTACGTTGAGAGTGGGAATGAATTATGTAGAAGCTTCTGTATCTTTTAATGACAAAAATCTTTATACACCAGTACATAGTGGTTCACCCGTATATTTAGCTACAGCAAATGAAATTAAGGTTGCTTTAGGTTTGGATAAAATTCAAAATCAGTTAGTATGCGGCTCTTTAAAAATGTATGAAGATACTACTGATGAAATCACGCTCCCCGTATGTCTAAATTCAAAATTTATTTTAGGACCTGAGGGCGCACATCTTAATATATCTGGTATATCGGGATTAGCTTCAAAAACGTCCTACGCAATGTTTCTTATGAAAGCAATACAGGAACAATATATGAAGAAGTCGCAAGATGATGAGGATAGTGTTGCTTTTGTTATTTTTAATGTTAAGGGAAAAGATTTAATGGCGATTGATAGAGAAAATGATTTTGAAGAGGGCGGGATTGAAGAGCGTGATAGAGTATATGCAGAATATGAGAGCCTCGGTTTATCTACTTCTCCATTTAAACAAGTACACTACTATATTCCGTATTACAGCAATATGACTGAAAAACGGTCAACGTATCTTTCAAAGGAAGATGTTGAGGATTATATAAAAGACGGGAAATTACATAAGTTCAAATATTCATATGATGATGACAAGGAAAGTCTTGAAATGCTTTTTGCTGACGTAGACGACCCGCAACAGACAATGGAGGCAATTATAAGCAAAATTATTGATGATAATGATCCTGATTTTAACGGAATATCTACTTGGGACGAATTCAGAGAAAAGGTTGACGAACTTTCTCAACGTTCTCAACCTGCCGGAAAAGGTCAACAACGTGCTTCAAATGAAATATCTGTTTTAAGTTGGCGTAAATTCAAAAGAATTATAAATAAAGCAATAAAAAATGATGAGATGTTTGCTAACAGACCGAATGTTAGTAAAGGCGAATGTAGACTGGCAGATAAGTTAAAGCATATTTCATCGAATGATATTTGTGTCATTGATATTGCTAAGCTTCCTGAAGACAAGCAAGCGTTTGTATTTGGTGATGCAGTAAGAACAATTTATAATTTGAAATTAGGTGAGTATGACAGTGAAACAGGAGTAAATCCGCCTTCACGTATTGTTATATTTATTGATGAACTTAATAAATATTCTTCAAAAGATACTCCTAAATCGTCACCAATTCTAAGAGAAATTCTTGATGTGACAGAGCGTGGACGCTCTCTTGGTGTTGTTCTTTTTGGAGCAGAGCAATTCCGCTCCAATATTCATCAGAGAGTTACAGGTAACTGTTCTACTCATGCGTATGGCAGAACTAATTCCATTGAAACTGCTACTAAAGATTATGGCAGTCTGCCGTCAACGTATAAAAATATGCTTACTCGTTTGGAACAGGGCGACTACCTTATACAAAATCCAGTTTTCCGTTCATTATTGAAAATTAAGTTCCCAAAGCCAATATATAAGCAGTTTAAGAAGTAAGGAGGTAAATGCTATGGACGAATATGTTTTTGGGGCTAACATACTTGAAAACCTCACTACTGGTATGTATAAGGATTCTAAAGTCAGTTACCGTGAATACATACAGAATGCTTGCGATCAGATAGATAAAGCTGTTGAACTGGGAATTTTGCCTTCTATTGAAGATGGAGAAATTAACATTTGGTTATCAGAAGAAAACAGAACTATATCTATTGAAGATAATGCTACCGGTATCCCTATAGCGGATTTTGAAAAAACACTTGCAAATATTGCCGATTCAAGTAAGAAATTGGGTACAGATAAAGGTTTCAGAGGTATCGGAAGATTATGTGGACTTGCATATTGCAAAGAATTAGTATTTACATCAACAGCATTGGAAGAAGACGTAATATCAATAATGCGCTGTAATGCACAAAAAATGCGTGAACTTCTAACCAGAAATGTAAATGGTGAAAAATTTACTGCAAGTGAGGTTTTAAATGAAATATATAAATTTGAATACAAAAAAGATAAAAGTATTATTTCAAAACACGGTTTTAAGGTAGAACTTGTTGATGTTAATGCCGAGAATACTGATTTGCTTGATTTTCAGCAAGTTAAAAATTACTTATCGTTTACAGCCCCCGTACCTTATAAAAATACTTTTCCATTTCGTCGAGAAATTTATAATCATGCTGCCGAAATTGGATTTAATATTGACGAATATACTATTAAGTTAGATGGAGAATATATATTTAAGAAATATTCCACGCACTTTACAACAAGCAAAGGCGATGATGAGATTTTTGACGTTGAATTTAAGGACTTTTATGATGACAATGGAAATCTGACAATGTGGCTTTGGTTTGGTTTGTCGAAATTTAAGGCTATCATTTCTAAAGACTGTGAAATGAGAGGAATGCGTCTTCGAAAAGAAAATATTCAAATTGGAAACGAAGATGCGCTGCAAAAGCTTTTCCATGAAGATAGGGGACAGCATTATTTTGTAGGTGAGCTTTTTGCAGTATCAAAAGATCTTATACCGAACTCACAGCGTGATTATTTCAATGAAAATTCGATGCGTGTTTGGTTTGAATGTGAAATTAAACGTTATTTTAAGGATGCATTAACCAAAGTATACTATGAGTGTTCTTCTGCTAATAGTTCATTTAAAAAAATTGATGACTACAATAAAAAAATGGTTGAACATCAAGAAAAATGTAAGAAAAATGATTATATAGATTCTGAACACGTATTACAAACTGAGCAAGAATTAAAAGCAGCAGAAGAGGAAGCAAGAAAAGCTCAAGCAAACATTGATAAACTAAAGAAAAGGTCAGAAAGTTCTGAAGCTGGAGCAGTTCTGACCCGTGTTATTAGCAGAATTGAAAAAGAACGTAAAAAGGAAAAAAAGCCAATTAAAAATGTAGATATTCCTACAATCGAAAATGTTTCTACGCCTTTTGTATCGGCAAAAAAGCGAAGAACAGACAAGCTTTCACGTTGCAATAAACAGGAACGCAAGTTGATAGGAAAAATATTTAATATTATTATAAAAAGTACAGATGAAGCAACTGCTGAATATATAATTAAAAACATAGAGGAAGAATTTAAATGAGCCGCAAAGTATTACTAATTGAGCCAAATTATAAAAATAAATATCCTCCGATGGGGTTAATGAAACTTGCAACATATTTTCGCAGATGTAATGATGATGTTCGATTTTTTAAAGGCAATCTAAAACAATTTGCAGCTCGTCTTCTTTGTGAAGAATTCTATGCTGAAGTCAATGATATAACATTAGGAAAGCATTTTCCTAAGCTTGTGAGCTATATTAAAACAGGACAGTATGCTAATCTTGATTCCATACCAGATTTTCGTGGCAGCGTTTATGAAGACATTATTAAAAAATACAGAAAAAGATTTGTTAATGATGACATTCCAAAATTTGATTTTGTTGGTATAACTACATTGTTTACGTTTTATTGGAAACAAACAGTTGATACTATAAATGAAGCAAAAAAATTTTGCAAGCCAAATGGAAAAATAATGGTTGGTGGTATTGCCTCTACAATTTTACCTGAGCAATTATATGAGGATACAGGAATACGTCCACATAAAGGGTTACTTGATAAACCGGGGGCTATTGACAAAGGCAATACAGATATAATTGATGAACTTCCACTTGACTACTCTATTTTAGAAGAAATAGATTATAAATATCCTGCTAATAATGCTTATTTTGGTTATATGACTCGTGGTTGCATTAGAAAGTGTGCTTTCTGTGCTGTGTCAAAACTTGAACCTAAATATAAAGAATATATAAGCATAAAAAATCAAATAAAATATATCGATGAACATTTTGGAGCAAGAAAAGATTTATTATTAATGGATAATAATATTTTAGCATCAAGATGTTTTAATGAAATTATTGATGAAATAATAGATTGTGGGTATGGACATGGTGCAAATTATCTTCCTCCAAATGAATATGAAATTGCTATGAATAACATAAAAGCCAATTATAATTTAAGAGGATATTTAAAGAAATTGGTTTCAATATATGATAATATAGCAGATAAGCTTTCAGACAAAGAGGCTGGCGAATTTTATTTAGAGAGAGAACGTTTGGGAATACTTTATCCAGAAACATCAACAGCAAATGCTGTTCTTAAATTTGACGAAATTGCCCGTAAATATTATGACAAATTTTTCAAAAGGGGTAAACGAGCTCGATACATTGATTTTAATCAGGGAATAGACGCTCGGCTTGTAACTGATGAAAAAATGGAAAGACTTTCTGAAATTAATATACGTCCTCTAAGAATAGCTTTTGACCATTATGAACAAAGGAATATATATATTGAAGCTGTAGAAAAGGCAGCTAATCATGGTATTACAAATCTTTCAAATTATTTGCTTTATAACTTTGAAGATACCCCAGAGGAGTTGTATCTTAGAATGCGAATAAATGTAGACCTTTGTGAAAATCTTGATGTTACCATTTATTCATTCCCTATGAAATATCATCCGATAGATGATCCTAATTTCTATAATAATCGTGATTATATAGGTGAACATTGGAATAGAAAGTTTATTCGTGCAATACAAGCTGTATTAAATTCAACAAAAGGCAAGATAGGTAGAGGTGTCGAATTTTTTGAAGAGGCTTTTGGCCAAAATGTTGAAGAATTTCAAAAAATTTTGTGGATGCCAGAAACATTTATCATATACAGGCGTAGATATGACGCACAACTTCGTGAAAGATTAGCGGATAGATACACGGAACGCTCTGACGATGATTGTGATTTGGCTAATGAATGGTGGGGAAAATTTCAAAACCTTACTCCCAAAAGAAAAGAAAAAGCTATGAACATAATTGCCTTAAATAAATTTAAGGATGGTGATTACAAAACCAGCGATAAGGCTGTTTTGGAAGTATTATCATACTACAAAATTAAACGACCGTAATTTTTTACATAAATCGTAGAATTTAAGTGTAAGAGTATGCAAATTCGCCACCAGTATTATAAACATCGTGTTATTATATAAGCATTGGATTTGTTATCGGAGGAAAAGTATACAATGAGCAATGAAATTGATAATATATCGGCGAGCAGTTCTGCCGACAGCGAGCAGACATATACAGTCATAAGAAACAGCGTCATTATCGCGCAAAGCAAGATTTACACCGCCGTAAATTCGGCTATGGTGGAAGCCTATTGGGAGATCGGTGAACAAATATATATTGCCTGCGGGGAAAACGACCGTGCAGAATACGGCAAGGGACTGTTAAAATATCTCTCCGAAAGGCTGACAGCGGAATTCGGGAAAGGCTTTACTGTACGCAACTTGCGAAATATGCGGCAGTTCTATTTGACTTATCCAAAACGGCACACACTGTGTACCGAATTGAGTTGGTCACATTACCGTATTCTTATGCGTATTGACGATGAAAATCGAAGAAATTGGTACACTGAAGAGTGTGCAAAATCAGGTTGGAGCGTTAGGCAGTTGGAACGCCAAATCAACACCTTGTTTTATGACAGATTGTTGGCAAGCAAGGACAAAGGTTCTGTCAGAAATGAAATTCAAAGTACGGAGCCTAAACCCGAATACGAGAAAATTATTCGCGATCCGTATGTTCTTGAATTTTTAGACCTGCCTGCCAATCCGCATTTTTATGAGCGTGATCTGGAGCAGGGGCTTATTGACCACTTGCAAAAGTTCCTATTGGAGCTGGGACGCGGCTTTTGTTTTGAATCCCGTCAAAAGAAAATCAGCTTTGACGGACGTAATTTTTATATCGACCTTGTATTTTACAACTATATCCTCAAATGCTTTGTACTGATTGATTTGAAGATAGGCGATCTTACTCATCAGGATTTGGGTCAAATGCAGATGTATGTCAACTATTATACCCGTGAACTGATGAACGAGGGTGATAATCCTCCTATAGGCATAGTGCTGTGTGCGGATAAAAGCGATGCTATTGTAAAATACACACTGCCGGAAGACAACAAGCAAGTATTTGCGGCAAAGTATATGACTTGTATTCCGAGTGAGGAAGAGTTTAAACGTGAACTTAAACTTAGTGATTTTGAAAAGCTTGATGATCGGGAAGAAAATTGAAAGAATTAAAAAAATAATGCTTTGCAAGTTTCGGTGTAGCACCGCAAAATATCGGCGATATTGTTAAAACAGTATCGCCGATAAGTGTATATATTCAATTTATGTAATTCCCCAATGGGGAAGAATCGGTACAATATTTTTAAAATATATTTTGTTTAATTTATGGATAATAAAAACTATATTTCAACTATCTCTTCGTCATTGCAAAAAATTACTTGCGAATTTTCCGTCAAATTTGCAAACTCATCGGGAGCTTCGGTATGTATGGGAATTATAATTTTTGGAGCCGTTTCCGAAATAACGGTCTTGATAGTTTCAATATCCGCATGACCGCTTGTATGCAGCTTATCAACAGAAAATCCGCTGATAAATTCAGCGTTTTCGGATTCTTTAAGATATCCGCTCCACATCGAATATACTACCTTGGGATTTAAGTCTGAAAAGCTTTCCATTATTTTGTGATGATAAGGATTACCCAATCGCACAAACATACAAAATCCGCGTTTTCTCATTTTATCATATAATGCGTCCGTGTAGTAACACATTTTTTCAAACGAATAAAGGTCAGTGTATTTTCTGCTGCACTCCCGTACTATTTCCAACATATCAAGCTGGTATTTGTCGCATACTCGGTATTTTCCTCTCGGCACAGCATTGCAGAATGCGGCGATCCTGTCAAAATTTGTTGACGAGCATATCACAAAAACATATTTATTTTCGGCAAGATATTTTCTCGCGGCAATGTGCAGGTCGTACTCTGTCATAACCGTATCGTGTCCGCCATTTACTGTTGTACCCTCGCATATCAATACGTCGATATGCTTAACGTATTTTTCTATAACGCTTTTAAGACCCTTTCCTCGGAATCCGTGACTGCGGAAATCTCCTGTGTGAAGAATTTTCTTTCCCTCTGCTTCAATCAGAAACATATATGAATCATATGCCGAATGGTCTACAGAAAACGGTGTGATTTTTATTTCCCCAATATAAAAACTCCTGCCGGCGGTAAATGTATCAATACTTTCAAGGCGCTGTCTGTCATACTGTTTTGTTCTGTTGTTAAGTGTGATCATAATTTGCTTTGAAGCTTCTCCAGCATATAGCTTGATTTGAGGCAGGACGGTATTAACAAGTCCAATATGGTCGCCATGATAGTGTGTGAACAGAACACCGTCGCAGTCGGCTGTTCCGTCAGTAACACCATTTATCTTTAATTCGCTGCTGCCGTTAAGCTCCTCGCCGAGATCAATTAAAATACGTGTGCCGCCGGAACGTATTTCTGTGGCGCAGCCGCCTATCTGATGTGTGCCTCTGTGAATAATTATCTGCATAAAAAAATCTCCTTATTTATAACATATCCTATTTTTGTCCTGCCCTTTATGATATAATGCCATAAAAGGAGGGTTTTACAATGTTGGAACTTTTATTGTGTGCTGCTGACGGAATAATTGTGGGTGTTTTTGCTTCAGCTTTCCTGCAAAGGATTTTCGGGGATAAGGCTATCGGCAGAGCCGCAAAGGTTTTAGGCGGTTTACTGATTGGAGCAGGATATTCGCTGCTGTGTCTGTACATCGGGTACGGTGAACACGATTTAAGCATGGAACTTTCTCTCGGAATATTGTTTGCGCCGATAGCAGCCGTAATTATTATAAAATTTATTCTTTATATTAATGGGAAATAGCATTATATTTGTCAGCGGCGGCTGTGGTACGCCTTTTCATTTCTGTGACAACGCTTTCGGGGGAAACTGCTGTGACTGTTTCGCTGTACTTCATAAGCCAGCGGTATAATCCCTCGCTTTGGGTTGTTCTGACAGTTACAAGCAGATTATCAGTACTGCCGCTGATCTTTAATTTGCTACCAAAAAAATCAAGCAATTCGTCTATAGTGCAGTTCTTGACAAGCATTTGCAGAGTGATTTTTTCTCCGCTGAAATTATAGACCGTGTTCTGAACATATTCCGAAATTCTTATATCGGGATTTTTACCGAGTATCTCTTCGGCAGGACGAGCATTGCATTCACAGCACGTCAGATTTTTTATTCTGTCAAAACGGTAGCAGGAAAGATTATCATATCCGTCGGTGTTTCCGATCATATAATAACTGCTGCCGCTGCGGTAAACAGCGTATGGACTTACCGAATAGGTATAACCGTTTCTTTTAAGCTTCCTTTTGAGGTCAATATCGGTAAATGTGTATTGAAAAGTAACACTGCATTTTGTGCGTATAGCTTTCATAACAATATCAATATAGATTTTTACGGCAGGGTCTTTTGATTTGTTTTCAAACCTTATCGGAGTAACAGCTCTTAAATTTTTTCTGCCCGCTGCGCTTGAAAGGGAACATATCCTGTCCGCAAGGCTTTTGGTTTCGCTTTGCGTAAGAAAGGACGCGCTTAATACCGAATCGTAAAGTACTTTTAATTCCCAATCCTCAAAATCCCTGCTTGCAATATAATATCCAAGCTTGTTGTCGCTGTGAAGGACTATATCAAAACCGTATTCTGAAAGAGCACTTATATCACGCAGTACGGATTTGCGCTCTGTATCAATCCCATACATTTTGAGCCGTTTGATTATTTGATTGGTGGTAATGGGAGTGGTTTCGTCTGTTTCTTTCAAAATATCAAGAACATAAAGCAGCTTTTGTTTGATTTTTTGCATATGTCTTCACCTCTGACATTATTATAGCACAACACATAGGCCAAAACAAGTATATGTTAAATATATTGACAGAATTTTATTTATATAGTACAATTATATTTAAAGGAGATGTTGTTATGGGTTATACAAAATCAGATATTTTAGCCATGTGCGATGAAAATATCAAGAATATTAATACATTTTATAAGGCGGACTGTATAAATTATCGTGGGAAATGTTCGGATACGGGAGAACTTTTTACAGAAGTAGCCGCGGAATTTGTACTTGACCATTTGCAGGAATTTAAAAATAATATTACACAAATTACACGCAGCTCGTCTTATAAAGTAAAAGGTCACGACGGTATTCATAATATGAATACAAACAGAGCCGAGGAGCATATTGCGGTGGAGATGTACAATTTTTGCGACAAAGACGGCGGCGAATTTGATTTTATCGGAAAGATAATCGACTACCAAACACCGCTGAAATCGTCACAAGACGATAATGTGGGAAAGATTGACCTGCTTGCCTATGACGGCAAGGCACTGCGTATCCTTGAACTGAAAAAAACAGATACAAAAGAAACAATGCTCCGCTGTGTTATGGAGGGGTATACATACCTCAAAACTGTGGACTGCCGGAAGCTTTTGGAGGACTTTTGTTTACCAAAGGATACGGTAATCAAGGCTTGTCCGTTTGTNTTTTTTAATAGTGTTCCGCATAAAGAATATAAGGAGAAGCGTCCGCAGCTTTCGGCTTTAATGACTGCCCTTGACAGCAAACCGTATTTTATTNGTGAGAATAACGGCACATACATTATTACGGAGGATTGAAAAATGGATAAGATAGATGTACANGAAAAAATATTGGGCGGGATTTTCGGTATAATTGCCATTGCCGCTTCGGTATGCGAAATGTTTGCGGGAGGNATAAATGCGGNGTCTGTTTTTGGAATGATTAAAGATGTTTCCGGGACGCTGATAGTTGTTATTGTTATGATTACAATGGCAAAGCTTATAATTCCCAAAAAGTATGAAAAAAGCTTTGAGGAACGTTTGTCAAACGCTCTTGAAANTTGGGTGGANAACAANTCCAATATGGCNGTACACAACGAAAAAATGGACGGCAATAATAATTATGGTATCGGGCTTAAAACCGACATGAATGAATTTTACAAGGAAATCTCATCATCAAAAAATATAGGTTGGTTCGTGCGTCTNCCAATTATCAGCAAGGATAATTATGAGCACGGCGGAATAGAAATTAACTTTCATTTGAATAAGGGAACATTTTTCGGCAAGGGTCAGGAAATGTCTGCCGAAGAAGAAAACGCAGAATTTTCAAAGCTCAGCGCTCTTTTTTCACAGTTTATAAATCAGAAATTTCCNGATTTNGCGAGTGCGTCGGGGAAAAATGATAACATAAAGGTTGTGCTAAAAAATCCAATAATCAGTGATGATGATATTGAAAAGCTTATAGCATTGATAAATACAATGTATACTGCATATCTTGTTTCCTCGCATATCAAAGTAAAATAATCAAATATTGAATAACAAAATAAACGGCGGTATCATTTTAAAAATACCGCCGCTTGTTGTCAATTCATATTTTTTCAAGACATTCAAGATTGCTTTTTATATAGGAAACAATATCAGCCGTTTCCCTGTCATAATCGGAGTAATAATCCTCGTCCTCGTTGTCATCATCTTCGGGAACGTCCCCGATATAGTCAAGCATTTCATTAAGGCATATCGTAAGTGCTTCCTTAACGCCATTTGTAAGATTAGAATTTACCTCGGCAGTTTCGCTAATGTACTCTCTGAACGCTCCGCAGGTGTCGTCAAGCTGTTCGGCAGACAAATCCTCTAAAAAAGCTTGGATTGACGAGGCGGCAANGTCGCTCCATTCNTCGTAATANTCNNCNATTTCNCANCAGNACTTGATGTCNTNAANNGCACTCAANACCCGACCNTGGGNTTCNCTTCTTACTTCAAACATANTTTTTCCTCCTTTTCTTTCAAGCANGACCGTATTTCNTCTNCCGCTTTTNTGCACTCNNNNTCGGTNGGNGGATTGTTCCTGCAATACTCGGCATATGCTTCATCAAGNGCCTTTTCTCTGCGNCGTCTATCNACTGCGGCNGCCGCTTTTGCCTTGTTCCGNTNNTCACGTTCCGCATTAGCCTGTTTGANTTCNTCNGCNGCTTTGAGAAACANTGNTGACATATCAAGACTGTTTTCCAAACCGTTTAACTTCTTNTCGTNCATTATCATACCGCCTTTCANTTCCNCATTGGGGAATTTCTAATTTTTGCTTACAANNANATTATAGCACTNTATATAGTGCTANTCAATAGTATTTCCTGACAAACTTTNATAAAAATTTTGTGCAATTTGGCACTATATATAGTGNCAANTGTNTGNTATACTATAAATATAATAATCTTACNCGCAAAGGNGATNANGCAATGGTATCCGAAAAGAAAAAACTGTCNAACCGCAAATGGGANAAAGAGAATATGAGCAANGTATCNTGCAACNTTAGAAAAGCGGACGCAGATNTATTCAGAAAAATCTGCTANGATAACGGAACAACGCCNGCTCAACACCTAAAGCGGCATATTATGGAAGTCATTGATAAATACTATGAAAAATCTGACGATAAGTAATTTTAGGGCGTATCGGTTCTTGCCGACACGCTTTTTATTTTATCGGTAATATTTTTGACTTGCATGTACAGTTCGCTCTTGTTCCTGCTGTATATCCAGTTCGGCAAGCTTGATTTCCTCCTGCTCCCGCCGCATTTTTTCAAGCACAAAATCATAATCACTCTGCATTTGCCGCAAGTAGGTTTTGTAATTGCTTACCGCTGTAGATTTCTCCTTTTCGGCAGTTTCAAAACTTTTTTCTGTTTCGGACAACTCCGATTTCAGTTTTTCAAGCGTTTGGCGTTGAACTTTAATATCTTCTTCGGAACGTAATTTGTATTTAGCGAGATAATTTAATTTCACAAGTTCTTCAAGCTGGACGGCAGTAGGCATTTTTATGCTGTTAAGCTCCAAATACCTCGCACCGTCTTTCAGAATATTTTCTCTTTCCTCAATTTCCTGCAACAGCTTGTCACGGGATTTTTTCAATCTGTCGGATTTTTCGGCAGCGGCATTAACAACATTCTGAAAATCTTCCTCGGAGTGAATATTGTTATCACATAGGTATGTAAGCAGTTCAGCATTTCTGCGGAGTTCGCCATATTTTACACTATGAGGATTATCGGACTTACGGTAAACCATGATCTGCAACTCTCTCAAGCACATAGCATATTCACGCTGAACACCCTGATAGCTTGCAACGGCGGACAAGCTGATTTCACGATTTTTATTTTCAATACGGTAACGGAGTTCTTCAATGGCATAACCGTCCCCTAAACGGTAACTTCTGATTGCTTTTCGATTTTCGGAAACTCTTATCGACAAATATTTTTTCAGAGTGACCGCATAATATTTTTCACGCAACCGCTCCGCCAAGTCCTTAACCGTTTTCACATCTTCCCGTAAAACCAATTTATCAATTTCATCACAAAGTTTGGTTTTCCAAGAAACGTTCCTTTGACGTGCGAGCCAATCTGAATATTTTTGATTAGCGTGATATTCCTGATTTTCTATAACACTTAATCCGTGTGACTTGCAAATTTTATCGGAAATATCACGGCAGCGTTTTAAAGTGGTTTTGTTACCGTGCCACTTCTTACCGTCAAGGTCATATGCGGAAACCGCAAAATGGTTGTGGATATGCTGACGGTCAACATGAGTAGTAACAAGCACTTGATGATTTTCCCCGAAAACTTTTCTCGCCCATTCTACTCCAATCTTGTGGGCTTCCTCTGGGAAAACCTCATCGGGCTTAAAAGATTGAATGTAATGGTGCAGACGGATTTTCTCTTTTCCGCTGTTTTTATCATTTATTGATTTTTTGCAGAACCGCTCCTTTGCAAATTTCTCAAAAACATTGCCAAACTGATTGTAGGCATAATCCAAATCTGCTGTGCAGTTAAGACCTGTAACGAGTTTCATTTTTTCGGTTTTGTCGCCGTTCATAATGTACCGCAAAAAGTTTTTCGGAGATTTATGGACGGCAATGTATTTCACTATTGCCAAAATTACGTCACCTCCTCTTTCAGCGGCAGCAGATAATTTTCAAAAACTGCTTCAAGATACTCATATGATTTTTTNATNTNTTNAATGTCTTTAGCATAGATAGATTTCGTACTGTTTGCCACTTTTGCAATTTGATTAAGTTCGTTGCCAATACGATTGAATGACATAATTAGGTGGTTAAACTGTTTCATATCGTAATTTTTGATAACGCCCTGAACGGAAATTTCTCGGATGAATGTGCCTGTCCTCTTGCCGAGAGCGGCAGCTTTTTCCGACACGATTTTCCATTCCTCGGCGTTGTATTTTATGTGTTTTTCGATAGTTCTTTTACTCATAAAAATCTCCTTTCTGCGGGTGTTAGGGCGGCAGCCTTAAATGAAAAAGTGTCCACTTTTTCTACGCTTGCTAAAACACAGCAAACCGCTTCACCCCCTCTTTTGCAACCTGTTTAAAATACCAATTTTAAACGTGTTTAACGGGTATTGCAGCCGGTTTTCATAAATATCAAAAACGGCTTTTTCGGTATGCGGTAGTTACGTCCGATACGTAGAACGGGAAACGGCATTTGCTTATAATTCTTGTAGAACGTTACGCAGGATATTCCCATTACAGCAGAGACCTCCTGCGTCGTGAGGTAGTCCCTTGACAAGCTTTCAATTTCTTCTAAAGTTAAATTTTTCATAAATGTTCCTCCAATTAAATTTTTATTTTTTCAGATTTCTCTAATTTGAGATTTTTGCAAAAAGTAAAATTTTCAAAATTTATCATTTTACAGAATTTGTGATTTTGAAAAAATCATAAATCTTTCATTTTTGCAAATCGTTGAAATCCTCAAATTCAAAATCGCACAACCAGTTCCACAAGCAAGATTTCATATATGCCTTTGGGTATGTAATGTTCTTTTCTGTAATCAGCGTTTGCCAATGTTCTTCAAAGCCGATAAAGCACTCGGAGAGGTAACTGTTCTCAATAATTTCATTCAGACGGTCAATAATTTCGTGATACATAACCGTCCTGCCGCCAATTCTAATGCTGTCGGTTTCAACCATTTCCGCAAGAACCGTGATTATTGTTTCCCATAAAGAACGCCGTTCCTCGTCATTACCCTCGCCGAAATAATGACTGTAAGCGCATAAATAACGCAGAGCGGCTTTCATATTCCGCTTGTCATTTTTCAGAGAATATGGAATTTTACATTTTTGCGTTTTCCTATCTGTTTCATCGTGATACAAAAAATGCTTTTCGGAAGTCGGCTCGTTTGCGGTAAAAGTGTACCAATCAAGTCCGAGGCTTTCTAAAATTTCAGAAAATTTAAGCGGTGCGAAATTCAATCTATCAATCTTTTCAACATTTTGAAATTCAGCGGCTTCGCTCGGATTGATAGATTGATTTAACTTAAGATTATTTATCTTAGGTTTAATAGTATGGTTGTCCGCAGGGCGGTAACTTGTTCCCGCCGAGGGGCAGGAACTTTGTGCGCCCTCGTCAGTTACTGCCTTGGGAAGATACTGGAGTTTTTTCGCAGTTTGGACGGTCTTTTCTAATGAATTTTCAACGCTTTCCACACTTTCAACATCTTCAAGAATTTCTGATTTTTCATAAGAATTTTTATTTGAGATTTCATCATTTTCGCAAGAATTTCTGTTTGCTTTTGCAGAGATTTTTTTGCAAATCTCTGTACCTTTATCAATGAGTTTCATAAGAATTTCCATATCATTTGTAATTCTGAAATATCTTTTGGCGGGCATACCTTTGCACTCGCATTCAATTAAGCCATGCTCCGCAAGTCTGGTAATTGCTGTTTTCTGAGCTTTTGCTCCGAAAGTTGTACTCTCCTGCAAGTCGGCAATGGTAGAAAAGAACCAGCCGCCTTCGCGCAGCACATTGTTATTCAGATAATATGTCTGCTTTGAAATGAGGGCGGAATAGATTATGGTTTCCGTCATACCTATTGCATGAGCCAACATTCGGTGCGCTGAGATTGTGTTGTCGGGATTGAGAAGCTGGATTATCGCAGATAGGCTGTATTTATTTTCATAATTATTTGACATAAGATTACCTCCGTAAAATACAAAAAGCGTCCTGACTTTCATCAGAACGCTTACGTTAGTTTTTATTTTTTTCGACAAACAAAAAAATCCCCAACTACTTTTTCAGTAGTTGGGGATTGTGGGGTTATCAATTTTGGGTATTAAGGGTTGCTATGATAATGAAAAGCGTCATAAATCTGACCCATTATTTGCCCATTATTTTTTCAAAAAGTTACGAAAAGATACTAAAAGTTACAACAACTGATTTTCAAAAAATGGCGTAAAATCGGGCTTTTTCGCAAGTTACAGCAAGTTACAGCAAGTTACAATAAGTACCCGTGACATTTCGAATCCCCTTATCTCCACCATTATCCAAGTCCGCAAACGGCATTAGAAAGCCGTTTGCGGACTTTTCGCTTTACCGGGAAATGAGGTTTGTTCTTTGTTTGGTCAAAAGAAAATTCATTTTTCTAAAATATCATATTTTCTCACAACTTACGATTCTAAGCCATTTGTGGGCACAAAAGCAAAAAATATTTTGGTCAACATTATATAACTTTTGGCAACTTAGTTGACCCAAAGTTGTCCAAATAATATTAAGATAGGCGAATATATCAAACGATAAAAGCTGACTGTTTTCATTAAAAACGGTCAGCTTTTCTTATTTACTCAAACAAATTGCATTTTCATTTATCATAGAGTAAAAATTATGTTATAAGTGGGCGCCAGCAGGGCTGCCGCTGGGATATTTTAAATGGGTAAAACCATTTAATACACGAAGAAAGGAGGGTTTGTAAAATGTGCAAACAAATAGACGACATAATGCAGATAAGCGACAACGGCTACATTGAGGAGCATGACGATATAGCCGTAATTTTAGAGCATTTTCTGAATTACACCGTTGAGGAACTCAACAGCGCACTGCCGAAAACCAGCAAGATATACGATTTTGCAGTTGATGTTGCCTGAAAGCTCAGTGATATCGAAATTAGCGACAATTCTCAAGTTGACAAGCTTAAGCTCTTGGATTTGCTTTGCATTATGAAATATTTCGAGAAGCACTTCAGTTACCCCGATGACAGTTTGTTAAGCTACATGAAAAACTTGCGGAACAATATTGCTAGTCTGAAAGGTCTGCCGTAGGCAACGCTTTTCATGTCAATATCCGTAAATTTGCTTATGTCTTTTTTCCACGAGAAAACCAATAACCGCAAATATTCCAAGATTTATCGGGATATATTTGAGATGTCTGGATTATACGGCGAGTATGGAATATCGGCACTGACAACAATTAAGCAGCTTTTATACGACACTGTGGGAATACTTTATGCAAGCTGGAATCCCAGCTACGATAGGGACGAATATTTCTCCAAAATCGAAAACTGCTGTCTGCTTCACAAATGTCTTTTTATTGACGGAATAGCGGAGTATTATTACACCAATTTCAACTTTTTCGAGTTCTTGGAAAAGTACAACTTAACCGAAATTTCAAAAATTTAAAACGAAAGGAACATTATTATGTCAAATATTTTGAAAGAAACCGTTCGCGGTACTGAATTAATACCCTTTGAAGATATGCTTCTGGAGGAAAGCGAGGTTTTTCTCGTTGATGAAATTACGCCCAAAACTTCCAATTTGCTTATCCAAAAGCTTATGTATCTTGATTCAAAGGATTTGGGCGAAATCACACTCTACATCAACAGTCTGGGCAGTGAGGTAATCAGCGGACTTGCTGTCTACGACTACATAAAGATTATGAACTCCCCTGTTCGTACTGTAACTATCGGCGATGCCGCAAGTATGGGAGCGATAATTTTCCTTGCAGGTGAGAAACGGGAAATGCTGCCCCATACTCGTATTCTTATCCAAGACCCGTCCTACGGACACCTTGATGTCAGCGGCAAGAAACCTCACGAAATTCAGCGCGGTGTGGACAGTCTGAATAAAGTCCGTGAAACTTTGGCGGAAATAATTTCGGAAAAAACAAATAAAAATCTTGACGAGATTTACAAAATTACCGCCGAGGATAACTATTTCACTGCTGAAGAAGCAATTGATTTCGAACTTGCCACAAGTATTTTTAAAGGAAAGTGATGATATGAAAAATGAAAGAATCCTTGCAAATGGTATCGCAATTTCCAACAATACGAGGGAAACGGTACTTAATAATAACGACCTGATAATCGGCTCTTCCGGTAGCGGAAAAACGGGCGGTTACGTTATTCCAAATCTGCAAAGTCTCACGGACAGTATTGTTGTTTCCGACACAAAGGGACAGCTTACAAAGATGTTCACAAAATCATTAAAGTCACGAGGGTACAAGGTTTATACCCTCGATTTAGTTAATCCCGAAAAGTCCTGTGGGTACAATCCTTTAAGCGGAATCAGACGTTACAAAAACGGTAAATACCGTGAGCAGGACGTGCTGACTCTTGCAAACGATATCATCCCTACGCTTGCTGTATTAGAGCCGTTCTGGGAACAAGCAGCGGCAGGTTACATGGCTTTTTTAATTGCATTTTGCTTGGAAACCATGCCTATTGAAGAGAAAAATATGATATCCGTCTGCGAACTGCATAATCGCTTTGTGCAGCCCGACGGGAACCTCTCGTTTCTCAAGTGGGCACTTGAAAATCCAACCAGCTATGCCGCCAAAAAGTTTAACCAAATCAATTATTCTTCAAACGCAGATAAGATGTGGGTAAGCATTATTGAATTTGCAAACTGTGCCTTAGAACCCTTTGCTTTTGATGAAGCAAAGTCAATTTTTGAGAATCCGAAAGGCTTTGATATTTCAAGTCTTGGCAATGAAAAAACGGCTTTGTTCCTGAATGTCAGTGATACTGACAGGACCTTCGACAAGCTTGTAAATATCTTTTACACACAGGCTTTGCAGATTCTCTGAAGCAACGCTGATGCAAGGTCAGAGGGCAGGCTTAAAGCCCTCGCGAGAATTATTATGGACGACTTTGCCGCAAGTGCGAAAATACCCGATTTCGATAAAATTATCTCGGTAATTCGTTCCCGTGACATCTCCGTAAGCATTATTTTGCAGAGTATGACCCAGCTTGAAGCTATGTACAACCACGCTGAGGCAACTACTATCATCAACAACTGCGACCATATACTTTACCTCGGTTCGCAAGATTTGCAAACGGCGGATTTTATTGGCAGCCGTATTTTCAAAATGCCGGATACGGTTTTATGTATGCCAATGGACAAGGCGATACTTATAACCACGGGCGAAAAGGCTGTAACGGTTGATAAAATTCCGCCTTACAGCACGTTGAAAAACGATAAAATAACTAAGAAAGAGGTGGAAAAAGATGTACAATACCAAAATACTAAATGAGGCTGTTTCATCAATTATTGACCTTGCAGATAGCGTTTCCGATGACTGTCGGGAACGCAGTATGGTTTATCATCTTTTGAAGTTTATTCGTGGTGCGGTTAGGGATTTTCCCCCAAATACCGATAAAACAACGGTTGATATTCTCGGCGCTTACGTCGCCAAAATCAAGCGTTTTACGGACGGGGAAATATCACGATTCATAGCCCTTGAACTTCATGCAAATTACGAAAAAAGCGAAGTTATTCCCCTGCCGATAACCAACGCAAATGAAGCTTTACTGCACCTGATTCAGCAAAATCTAAGGGAGAAAAACAGCGATAATTATTCTGCGGTTCACAAAATCGCTGACCTTTATTTACGCCGATTTTTTGAATATTCTGACCGGTTAGACGCTCACCCCGACTTTGAAAACTGGGCCTTGAAGCAGGTTCTGCTTATTGCTTTTTGTGCGGAGCTTGGGACGAATATCGGCTGGCTGGAAAAGGCTATGAAACTTGAGGAAATTCCGTATGATGATATAATCGTGTGACTTCACTTAACCTGCTATATCTTTGATGCGGCAGATTTTTATTTAACCTCTGCCAAACTGTTATCCTCAAGATATTGTAACTCTAAAGAACTTGTATTTTGGGCAATTGCATTAGCCTTTCGCACCATATCATCAACTTTCTTTTGATTTTACATATAATTATGTGTATTTTTCAATTCATTAATATCGCCTTTCAACTCGATAATTATGTTGCTTCCTTTTTAATAGTGTCAAACTGTTTTGCAATTTTATTATTTGCTAGTACAATTTTGCGCTAAGTAACGATAATTTTTCATTTTTATCGATAATCTTGTTAGTAACTTTCTCTAATTCCTCATTTTTTTCCGTAAGTTGTTGTCGCCGTTCTTTTATTTTTTCGTCCCATTCATACACCTCTTTTACTGCCGCCTCTACTACCGGTTTGGTTGCTTTTATATCTAAATTAATTTCGGATAGTTCTTCATCAAGCTCTTTTTTACGGTTTTCACAGTTGGCTATTTCGTCATCAAGCTGCTTTTTGCGTTCTTCACGTTCGGAAATCTCACCATTTGTTTCATTCAAATATTGTTCTTTAATTAATAACTTTGTATTCAAATCTTCCGAACACATATTTTGAGCAGAAATGATAAGTGATTGTTCTGAGGCGGAGAAAATTTTTTGTTGATGCTGACCGCCTACCGTTTTTGCCCTTGCTATTCTTTAATGGATAGTTGATACCACCTTTAGTAATCATCAAGCTGATGTCCTCAATTTTTTCAACAGCGCCGACTTCGGCACGAGAAATTTTCCGCGCTTACCTTGGTCGGTTCTGATATGGGCAGCTTGTTCTGGATAACCAACTGCCAGTGGTTATGTTTCGACTGTCTGATAATCTGTTGTGCGCCCCCTTAATAGCAAGAAAAATTTGCTTGGCGTTGTTCTGAGTGGAAGTGGTAGGCGGTCGCTCTGAGGTAGAGAAATTTTTTGTCGAGGTCGACCGCCTGCCGATTTTGCTCTTGCTGTTCCTTGACTGATAGTGGTACCCCCCGCGCTCTGCAAGTTCGCTGATCTGTTTCGCGAACTTGTTGATGGATAGAAAGCTTGCTTTGTTCTCGCTCCGAGCAACGGTGGCAAGTGGCCGCTTCACGGTAGCGAAATTTTTTCTGAAGTTGACCACCTCTCTTTTTGGCTTTTGCTATTCTTTAATAGATAATTGCCCCCTTAGTAATCATCAAGCCACTGTTCTCAAATATTCCAACAATGCCGACTTCGGTGCGAGGTTTTTTCCGCGCTTGCCTTGACCGGTTCTGATTTGCGGCAGCTTATTTTGGAGAACCAACTGCCGCACGGTATGCTCAGAAAGTCCGCTGATCTGCTGGGCGCACTCCTTTATGGTGAGCATTTCCACTTGGTCGCTGCTCGGCGGCGGTGGAAAAGTCGGAAGCTCCTCGACTTCGATCATTGCGCTAAGCAAGTTGACCACCTGCTGTATAATTTACTGTTTGTTTTTCATTGTCATAAAAATTTCCTCCTGTGTGTTAATTATTTTGAAAGGGAAGTTCGGATATTCTCTGCGGCGGCGAACGGCAAAAAATATCCTTTCATAAGTACCCACAAAATCGCGGGATTTTTTAAGTCTGTTCTGCGAATTATTTTCGAGTTTCGTGCCTTTTCGTGACTTTGCACAATTTTGTCTTGCCGTTTAGTGCATAATGACGTTGCAAAATCTCCCCTTTCACTAGTACCTACAATTTTGCGGGTTTTATAAACCCTATTTCGCAAGATTTCTTAGATTCTCATATAGCTTTGTAACTTTGCATAATTTCGGTGAAGATTTTCGTGCAAAATGACGTGCTGTGAATTTCCCCTTTCACTTATAGGAATAGGAAAAAAATCCGCGTTTTTTACGTGGGGGAATTGCACAAATTTGCAAATCTTTCTGAAATTTCGTGATTTTGCATAATTTCTAGTGAATTTCTATATTTTTTACTATTAAAAGTGCCGTGAACAAATTGCGCAGGTTCTGCTATTATGTTTACATTGAAAATATTAAAAAACAATAAAATGGGTTGACAAAATGTTAAAAATAATATATAATAAATATATAAATTTATTTATTTATAAAGGGAGTGACAATTTTTGGATAATTCGGGGTTTGGCGAATTTCTTAGGCAGTTACGGCTTAATCACAATCCTACTGTTACTCAAGCAGAATTGGCATCTGCAATTTGCCGTGGTAAAATGATGATTTCTCTTATTGAGCAAGGCAAAAATGCGCCGCCGCAGGGAGAACTGTTGGAACAAATCATTCGTACACTTTCGCTTGACGAAAAGGATGCTGTTAAACTAAGGTTTTTGGCTGCCTCGGAAAGAGGCTCAATCCCTCATGACATTGTTGAATATTTTTACTCTAATCCAAACATCTATCAAGCCATACTTGTCGGCATGAAATTTGAAAGAACCAATTCCGATTGGCATGAGATAATAGAAAAATTCGGTGAAGAAAAATGAAGAAAAAAACCAAAGAACAAATAAGTTTTAATATGCGACAGGTAAAAAATAAAGACTCGAAGATTGAAATGCTGTTGCGAAAAGAACTATGGAGTCGGAATCTGCATTACAGAAAAAATGTTGTCTCAATAATAGGAAAACCGGACATTGCCTTTATCGGTAAAAAGATTGCGGTCTTTGTGGATAGCGAGTTTTTTCACGGATTCGATTGGGAAAACAAGCAAAACGAAATTAAATCAAACCGTGATTTTTGGATAAAGAAAATTGAAAGAAATATTCAAAGAGATGCTGAAGTTAATAACGCACTGAACTCAGAGGGGTGGCTTGTTCTCCGCTTTTGGGGGAATGAGATCAAACATAATGTAAGCGAATGTGCTGATAAGATTGAAAAAGCGTTTCGGGAGAGATGATAATGCCATTAAGAACAATTGATTTGTGTGCTGGTATAGGCGGAATAAGAAAAGGATTTGAGCTGACGGGAGGATTCGTTAACGTTATTTCCGCCGAAATCGACAAATATGCTTGTATGACATATACACATTTATATGACGATGACCCATATAACGATTTGACATCGGATGAATTTAAGAAAAAATTGGATAATATTCCTTATGATGTTTTACTTGCCGGATTTCCATGTCAAACATTCAGTCGCGCAGGATTGGAAGAAGGATTTAATGACGAGGAGAAGGGAATTATATTTAATCATATTGCCGAAATAATCAGATGCACAAGACCTCGCTCGATTTTTCTTGAAAATGTTGATAATCTCGTACGTCATGATAATGGAAACACATTTAAAACAATCATATTAAATTTGGAAAACACTTTAAATTATAAAGTTATTGGCGTTAATTACAATGAAGAAGGTGAACCCATATATAATTGGAAAGATTTTATTCGAAACTCCAAAAATTTTGGAGTTCCTCAAAATAGACCTCGAACATATATTATGGCATTTAACAGGAACAGATACGGTAACGAATTGCTGGAAAGAATTGGGGATTGCTTGCCGGAAGGAAACAATTTAAACCTATATAATGATTTGAATGATTTACTTGAATTACATGCGGAATCTAAATATTATATGTCCTCAGGTTATTTGGAAACCTTGGAAAAGCATAAAAAGCGCGAAAAAGACAAGGGGAACGGTTTTGGTTATAAAATAGTCAATATGCCCCAAACACTTCATCCTATCGCCAATACAATAATGGCTACTGGGGGGTCAGGCAAAGAACGCAATTTAGTTTTAGATCCTCAGGACGGGATAGCGGGAATGGTCATCTCCACCAAAAAAACACCGTTGAATGACAAGGGAATTCGCGTAATGACACCGCGGGAATGGGGAAAGCTCCAGGGGTTTATTAATTATGCTTTTATTGATGAAAATGGTATTGATCATTTTTCGTTCCCTCCTAAATTGTCACAGGCACAGCAATATAAGCAATTCGGAAATTCCGTAACTATACCGGTAATAAAGACCATGGCGGAGTTTATGCTGAATTGTTTTGAAATTCTAGGTGATGATCCCAACGGATAATATATCGTGCGGCGCTTATATTGCGCCGCATTTTTGATATATTTCAAAAATATAGAGATTTATTTTAAAAATGTATTGACAAATATAAAATGATATTCTATAATATATTTGGGAAAAGTTTTTAAAATATATTGAAAATATATTTTATCCAGTCAATATGTATCATGTGTTAATGGGAGGAATTACAGCAATGGCAGAGAGTAAGAGAGACCGATTTATCAGGATTGCCGAAGCGAGAACCAATAAGATTCTTGATATGTTGAAACTTCTCGGTAATTGTGCAAGCAAATCAAACTATGATTATTCGGAAGAAGACGTGAAGAAAATATTCGCAGCCATAGAACGAGAGCTTAAAAACACCAAAAACAAGTTTTTGGGCAGTGATGAACAACGCGAAGGTAGATTTACATTAAGGTAAGGAGTGATAATTTATGGCAAAAACGGAATGGAGGTTTCCTTTGCTTGGCGGGGGACCGTATCAGGGTTATACAAATAACGATATCGAGGCTTTCAAAGGACAGGAATTGATTGATAATTTGGCTCGCGAAATATGCCAAAATTCTCTTGATGAGCATTTGGATGGTTCGGACGAGCCGGTAAGGGTTGTTTTTGAACTGAAAAAAGTTAAAACAGATCAATATGATGTATTTTCTCAATATTCGGAATGCCTGGAAGGATGCCGTAAGTATTGGGGAGAAGATATGGATTCCCGTCTTGCGCGATTTGTTACAAATGCGGAAAAAACACTAAAAGAGCCGTATGTTTCGATTTTAGTCGCGAGCGACTATAACACAAAGGGCTTGGACGGTAGCCGCACCGAAGATAAGAAGTCGGGATGGGTGGCTCTTACTTGCTCCGAAGGCGTTTCCGTGAAAAATAATGAAAACAGCGCAGGTTCATATGGTATCGGAAAAAACGCTCCGTTTGCGTGTTCTGCATTAAGTATGGTTTTTTATAATACGATCGACCAGAAAAACGACGGAGCATTTGTTGGAGTGGCTAAACTTGCAACTATTTTAAACCGTGACGGCGAACCCACTCAACGCGTCGGAAAATATCAGAAGATTGACAGCACCCCGATTTTTGAGTCAGACGAGAATGATTTCAGGGATTTGTTTTTGAGAACCGAGCGCGGAACGGATGTCATTGTCGTTGGTTTTACCGAGACACAGAAATGGGTATCTAATATCGCCAAAGCTGTGCTGAAGAATTTCTTTGTCGCTGTTATTGAAAACAAATTGATCGTTGAATTGAAGGATGGGGACGATATAACGGTTATCGATTCCGACACGATTTCACAATTGTTTTCGGATTATTCTTCCGATACGGAATTGGTTTGTGCATATCAATTGTACAACGCTTTCATATCTCCCGATTGTAAAGATAAGACAGAAGTGCTTGAGCCGGATGATGTTGAGGTATATATTAAATCCGACAGCAGTTATAGACGAACTATTGCTAATTTCAGGGAGACGGGAATGTTGGTTGGCATGTATTATAAGCGGATTTATCAGCATTATGCAGCGGTAGTTATTATTCGCGGAAAAGAACTCGGAAAGCTGCTGAGAGATACGGAGCCGCCTCGCCATAATCGTTGGGATTATAAGCAGATTGATTCGTCCGAGAAAGAAAAGCGCAAGAATGCAAAAAATGCGATAGATACAATCAACAATTACATCTTTCAGCTTTTGAAGTCTCGGTTTGAAACGATTGCGGAAGATGTTGTCGATGCCGCAGGGGTAGGAGAATATTTTCCCGATGAAGCCGTAGGAGAGTCCGAGAAAGGTAAAGGCGATGATATTCTTAAGGCTAAAATTAAAATCGGAAAAATCCAAGACAACCATATTGCACAAGGAATCACAATAAATCCGGCGGCAAAATCAAAAGGTACAGAGAGCAACGGAAAAGTGAACAACAAAACTCGAAGTCCGAAACCGATGCCGCCCAAGCCGCCGACTAAGCCCGTTACTCCTATTCCCGATGCTCCCAATCCCTGTCTGGGGGCAAATTCTCAAAGGGGAACAAAAGTTGTAAGCGTTGAAAATATTTTAGCACAAAGAGCCTTTCCGATTAACGCTGCTCAAGGTCTGTATAAAATCGTCATCAAAACAGCGGAAGCTCATAATGATCTGTTTGTTGAATGTTCAGCCGTAGGAGAGGACGGAAATGGCGATTCGCTGGATATCGAATCATTTACTTACAACTCAAAAGCTGTGAGCGTCAAAGACGGCAAAGTGGGAGCGCTTTCAATAAACGCCGATATGCTGGCGGAGTTTTTTGTAACGTTCGCAAGGAAAGAAAAAATGATGTTAAAATTGCATCTTACGGAGGTTATTAAGAAATGAAGTCCGAAAAGTACGAATTTCCGAATCCTGTCCTTGCTTTAGGGAGAGATGATTACATTGAAAGCTGCAAATTTTATACCGAATTGGATGAGGATAAAATTGTTGTGGACAATGAAAACATCATCTTTCAAATAAAATATGTTTTATTGTGTAAAGGTATTTCCGATTTGGTAAAAACCGGAGATGCCTCCGTTGTTGTGAAAGTAAAAAGCAGCGCTGCTTCGTACAGCCGCCTGTTCGGGTTTGCTGCCGATGCCTGCGAACTGACAGTTAAAGTTCCGAAATTTGCGGTTGTTGACAAAATGGATGTGTCGTGCTGTATTGTTGCGTCCAAGGATATGGATAAATTTCACTGCGAGGACGAGTTTAATGACCTTTATTTCGGTTCTTCGACCTTTGAGATCAGAAAAGGCGATATTCTCGCAACAGAGGATAGCAGAACCGTTTATATTGATTCTTCCGAACTGGAAAAGCCCATTGAATCCATATTTCTTATCAATAGAAACAATGAGCTGACTGGTTATGCAGAACCGAATTTCGATGATTTAGATTATCCCGACAAGATTGTTATCAACCTAAAAAGCGAGCTTTACAATCTTTATTACACATTAAAAGACTTCAACAAAGGCGCGCTTAGGCGATACGTCACGGGAATAATCGTTTATCCCGTTCTTGTCGAAGCAATCGGGTATGTTGTGAGCTATTATCAAAACGCCGATGTGGACGGATATGCGGATTTTTCCGATAAAAGATGGTTCAGAGCCATTGAGCGGCAAGCTGAATCCAAAGGTTATGATTTAAAAAGCTGCGACGAATCACCGACTGCTTTGGCAAATACTTTGTTGGGAAATATCGCACTTGACGCTTTGGAACGGCTTAAAGAGGTTCTTGATGATGAGATAAACAATGGGGAAACTCAGATGATAGGAGGTATTGACTGATGCTGTTGGGATTTTTTACCGAAGAAGGGTACGAGAAATTGTTCGTTGATATAGCCGCAAATGCAGATAAATATTTGTCCGATGAGGAATGGCTGCCCGAGTATTTTGGCGGAACCGATTATTATAAGATGTCAACTGTCGAGGTCGGCAAGTTCACGCCTGCATATACACCCGGCAAAAAGGATGACACACAAAAAACATCGGAGGATCTGGTTAATACCCGCTTGATCTATGGTGCGTTCAAAAATCTTACTCCGTTACAAGCTTCAAACAAGTATATGTGGACCTATTTATGTCACGCTGTTCCCGAATATCAAAAATACATAAGAGATCGTTGGCTGCAAGAGACGCGGGAGAATACAATTAAAAATAGGTTCTTTGTAACAACCCCGGGAAGCCTGCTTAATGATAATGCCTTGTCAAGACTTTGGTGGTATGGGTATCTCACATACGACGAAAGCAACTCTAACCCTTACGCCTTAACGGAAGTTCTGTTGACAAATCAAACAATATGTACCGATGTTATGGATACTTTAAACAGAATGCATCCCGAACGAATGAAAGGTGTTCTTCTTGCAATAAAGGAGTTCAAAAATGAGCTTGACGGTTTGGAAGGTATTACAGAATATTTCCGCGAGTGCAAAAAATACCTGAATCATTATGCGGCTGTAACTGCTTTGGAATTCCTTGACAGCTTCGAAATCCGAGACTTGGCTTTTAACTATATGAAAAAACTTCATGAATCAAAATTGAACGGAAACGCGCCTGCAAAAAAGAAAGTGAAAAGTATGCAGTAAATCAAACTATGCGCTCTATCTTTTTTGCAAATATTGATGAAAGTTGGTTGAATATCGGTTCCCAATTGACGAAATGTACACAATTTTTTGTAGGCGGTCATCGTTGATAAATATGGTTCGTTTTTTGTGATTTTGCTAAATTGGCAGTTCAAACTCTCGGTATTATCTTCCGAACTCAACAGATATGTAAAAATGTGGATTCTACTCGTATTTTTAACCGACAGAACATTATATAATATGTAGATTGTTGCCGATTTTACAAACCGCTTGCGTTTATATATCAAATTTTACAATATGTATAGAAACCACTTGACGTTTTCAAGGAAATATAATAGTAGCGGAAAGGAATGTTGTGTTATGACACAGGTTAATTTTCGCATTGACGAAGATGTTAAAGCAAAAGCCGAAAGCGCACTGAACGATATGGGGCTTACAATGTCCACCGTGATCACAATGTTCCTCACTAAGGTCGGCAGAGAACGCCGGATTTCGTTTGAGATCACGGATGATCCTTTCTATTCCAAAAGCAATATGCGGTACTTGGAACAGATGATGTCGGACGTTAAATCCGGAAAGGCACACTTTGCCGAGCATGAGCTAATTGAGGCTGATGACTAATGAGGATTTTGTTGGAAGACAGAGCATGGGACGATTATCTAAACTGGCAGGATGAGGACAAGAAAACCTTAAAGCGAATAAACAAGCTGATCAAGGATATAAGACGAAGTCCGTTTGACGAAATCGGGAAAACCGAGCCGCTTAAGGAAAACCTAAGCGGTTGGTGGAGCAGGTGAATTGACGAGGAAAACAGAATCGTTTACTTTGTTGAGAATGATATTGTCCATATTGTGGCTTGCAAAGGACATTACGATTGAACGCATAATTAGAGCCGTCCTCGCACGAGAACGGCTACCGTTTATCAAAGTTCTTTCGGCATTTCGATCATAAGCTGTGCTCCGACCCGAACGCCTACCGAGAATTCGTGAAATCTTCCGAGTTTGGTCCGTTCCAATTGTGCGTTGGTGTAATCATCCATAAGCTGTTCCAAGTCGGGATAGCGTTCGAGTATTCTCTCCTTGATTTTCTCCACCTTGTCGCAAGCCCGATAATATTCAGGGCAATTTACGTCTACCTCATCAAATGGTACTTAACTGCCGAAAAATAAGCCTTCCCAAATGTTCATTGACTTGACCTCCGTGAATAAGATTTTTAGCAGATATACGCCACGTTTGTCAAATCTTGTTCTCCATTTGTTCGTTATTTGTTCTTTATTTCCGCGAAAAGTCGCTTAAAGTTAGAATAAAAGTGATTGCCATAAGTTGCACCAAACGGCTTTGTTATGCGGATTTTGAAGTTTGCGAAAAGTTATGATAATCAGCTTATCGCCTTCGAATCCCCTTTATCTCCACCAATTCTGTTTCTCGCAAATCCTTTTGTAGACTGGATTTGCGGGATTTTGTTTTTTAAAATCATGGATTTTGGCGGTTTTGTCCTTTAACTGTCCTTTATTTTTCAATTCTGTCCTTTGTCGTAACTTTATGCGCCTTTCTTTTTCTTGTCGGAAAAGTCAAGAACCGAAGCGATAGCGTCACCTGCTTTTGCTTGTGCCTGTTGGAATACGTGACAATAAATGGAAGTTGTTGTCGTATGCGTAGAATGTCCTAAATCGGCGGATACAGTTGCAGCGTCAACGCCTGCATTGATTAGTATTGAGGCATGTGCCTGACAAAAATCATGCAAATAAGAAAACGCACAAACTTTTTGAAAACATGCGCCACAAAATATCTTCTGAAAACAGAAGTTATGAAATTATATTTGAAGAGCTGTATAGTATATCAAAACGCTTACGTAAACAGGTTATTGCGTTGAGCAATACAGATGGAGCAGGATCAAGAGCAGTAATATTGGCGGAACTGTAGAATTAAGAAACGAATATGATGAACTTTACTATAGGGCAGATTTTAATAAAAATATTAAAAAACAGCTATCCAACTGCGGACTATTCAAATACGGAAATGATATTAGTATTGTTTTGCAGAATAAAATGCGAAGCGATAGGAATATTCTTTTTACAGGCGATTTAAATGCAAAGACTGCATGGAATTTTATTGAAAACAATTCTGACGGGGATATACCATTATACGATAAATACTATGTAATTAAAATACCGCATCATGGCACCGCCGGCTGTTATCATTCATTTACGGCCAAATGCGATGATAAAACAACACTTTTAATACCAAATGGACAGGTGAGCCCCAGTTCATGGTATATTTCTCGAAAATATTCTGATGATGCAAATAGTACAAACTCTTCTGTAATATGTTCGGATAATAAAGCGTGTAATGCCGCCGCGCTTTCTTGTATGTGCTTAAAATGCAAACTGGTAAATACAACAAATTATTATATTGACCTTTAAAATTAGAATATTTGTCAAAGCCTATTCTTGCGGAGATTTTCCTCGGAGCGGTGAGACTTTCTCCTACTCAGACCATAGCTGACTTTTTTTAGACGGACTTTAAAAAAGTGAATGAATTCTCTTGTACGTCCGAATTCCGAGTGTGCTTGAAACTGTCCTTGCGGGTGCTGTTCTCGCCGCCTCGGGAGCGAAATTCAGGCAGTTATTGGCAGTTTCATAGCTGCATCCCAAATAGTCAGACTAAATGCAGGCACAGTTTTTTTCATAGCTATGTATCCTGCGGCGTTTACAAATTATTGAGTATGATTTTTAAACTGTGTAAATGCATTTTCAAAGTAAAAATGTAATGACTAAAAAAGCAGTCAAAAAGGGGCAGCGCCGAGGAGCGGCCTAAAGCAGACTGTGAGATAATACGGTGAAGAGCAGCGGAATAAAATGCCGCTGTTTCTTATGACTGTATATGTCTGCTCGCTGTCGGCAGAACTGCCCGCCGATATATTATCAATTTCATTGCTCATTGTATACTTTTTCTCCGATAACCGATCAATATTTTTACAGTGTTATACAACGGCCAGCAAAGCATTATTCTTAATGCTTTCGATCGTCTGAATAATAGCCTCTCTT
The DNA here is from genome assembly GCA_014799785.1 of Ruminococcus sp. Taxonomy (GTDB): domain Bacteria; phylum Bacillota; class Clostridia; order Oscillospirales; family Ruminococcaceae; genus RGIG8773. Next base: position 31,487 of record JAAVHI010000011.1, on the reverse strand, counting down.
GTTTCGGGGGCAAACATTTTGATGAAGCTATATGGCTTATCAAAAGGCGGATTCATCAGTATTCTTACATCTTCAACATATCCGTTATTCTCAATGTGAGTAATAATTTTATGTATAAATGCAATCTGCTGCTGATTAAGGGAGCGGTCGTTAATGAAATCGGAAAACGCAGCCATAGCACTGTCGTGGTCAAGCTTGGCAATTTTACGCACAAGCAAACCAAAAGGCGTGTCTCCGTATTCGCGCTTGTAATCCGAACTGTCGCCCAGTTCCTTTGTCAGTATCCTTTCAAGCTCGTCATAGTCCGACTGAAACAGCGGGATATTATGGTTAAGCTTGTAAATAACAGGCTCGTCCTTATGCTCCTCAACATAGCGGTTGACCTTTTTTCGGTAATCCTCAAAATCGTATGCCGCTCCGAGAATTTCTCCCTCGTTTTGCGCTGTTACGGCGTCGGAAAGGGCGGTAAAAATTTTATGGACGCTGCTTCCGTCATTAAGGAACTGCATAAGGTCACGAAGCTCGCACCTAACTTTTTCAAGAGTAAGAATACTGATGTCCTGCCAAAAATCATCTGTCTGAATATCCTTGATAAGCTGTATTTTTTGCTGTACCTGCGGAATATTCGATTTCTTTTCAAGGAGCTCGGCTGTCTTGCAGAGCTGTTTTTTCATATGGTTCATTGTACGGAGCTGTTCCATATTTGCAAGTATAATACCGTACATAAAGTTGTCGAACCGCTTTGCAAATTCGTCGGTATCGTCTGATGTTATAATAGGCGCAATATGCGTTGTAAGCTCGTATTTATCCATTTCGGACAGCACGGAAAAACTGTCCGCATTTTTAAATTTCTCCACATATTCCTTTTTCAGACGCACCGATACCAGATCGTAGGATAATGCCGAAATACCGCTGCGGCACTTGTTTACCAAAGCTGTACGGAAGTCCTGATATGCAATATCGGAAAATTGGCTTTCCTGCAAACCAAATATCAGCCGTACCTGCTTGCAGAAAATATTTTCCGTCAGAGACTTAGTTTCTGCGCTTTCATAGCCGTTTATGTTCTCTCTGAAAAATTCAAAGTTCCCGCAGTAGTCGAATATCAGAAAACGGCGTTTATCGGTGTATTCTCCGTCGATTTGGTCGGTACAGTTCAGGTCCTTGCAAAGTCTTGTTCCCCTGCCTATCATCTGCCAGAATTTTGTCTTTGAACGTACTTTCTTGAAAAATACAAGATTGACACATTCGGGAACGTCTATACCCGTATCCATCATATCCACGGAAACAGCGATATACGGAGGCTTATTCGGTATTTTGAAATCGTCGATAATGCTTTGCGCATAGCTGTCGTCGCAAGTGATACGCTGGGCAAACGCTCCCTTATAATTCGGGTAAAGCTTGTTAAATCTTTCGATAATAAATTCGGCGTGGTCTTTGTTTTGGGCAAAAATAATCGTCTTTCCAAGTCTGTCGCCGCCCTCGATTTTTATACCTCGCTCCATAAGGTCCTGCAAAACCGTATCAACCGTATTCTCGTTAAATACGAATTTATTCAGCGACTCGGAGGGAACAAAATCGGGCATATAGTCGTCCTCGGTAAAGTCCTCCTCATAACGTTCTTTATCCTCATCGGAAAGTTCGTCATATGTGATACCCTCATCAAGGAATTTCGTTTTCACCTCGTAGTTGTAATAAGGCACAAGCACATGGTCGGAATACACAGCTGTTTCATAATCATAGGCATATGTGGGAACGCCGCTTTCCATTTCAAAGAAATCGTATGTATTGCGGTCAACATCGGTTTTCGGCGTTGCGGTAAGACCTATTGTAATTGCGTCGAAATATTCAAAAATTGCCCTGTATTTTCTGAAAATGCTCCTGTGGCTTTCGTCGGTGATAATAAGGTCAAAGTGGGCAGGGGAAAACAGCGGCACGCCGTCCGGTGTTTTTGCGCTGTCAATAGCGTTGAGTATCGTGGGGTATGTGGAAAATACTATCCGCGCATTTTTATCGTCCTTATTGCTGCATAGATTGCAAAGCGACATATCGGGCAGATAGTTTTTGAAATCGTCCTTGGCCTGCTTAACAAGAGCTGTCCTGTCGGCAAGGAAAAGAATATTGGTGATATATCCGCCGCGGCTGAGAACGTCCGTCAGGCTTGAAGCCGTCCTCGTTTTTCCCGTACCTGTAGCCATAACAAGGAGAGCCTTGCGGAAGCCTTTTTCAATATGCTCGCAGACCGCGCGGATAGCTTCCTTCTGATAGTAACGGTCGGTAATTTTGTCGCTTATGGGAATTGTATTCAGCTTTTTGCGGGTCTCCCTGCGGCTCATAAGCTTTTCAAGATCGGACTTTGTGAAAAATCCGCTGACTTTCCTTTGCGGGGAAGATAAATCGTCCCAGAAATATGTTTCAAAGCCGTTGGAGGTGAACATCATAGGTCTGCGACCGAATTTGCGCTCCAAACAGTCGGCATACAGCGAAGCCTGTTTCCTGCCGCTGTTTGGGTCTTTGCTTGTTTTTTTGGCTTCTATAACGGCAAGAGGCAGACCGTCACGACCGAAAAGCACATAGTCCGCATAACCCTTTTGCCCAAGCACGCCGTTCATATCGTTTACTTCGTATTCTTCCCGAACATCAGCGTCTGTGCCGTCAAATTTCCAATCTATGCATTTCAGGTTAGCGTCAATATAAATTTTTCTTGTCTGAAATTCAGATAAATTCTCCTGTGACATCAAATCACTCCTTTATCCAAAGTATTCCTGCATTAATGCTTTTTTCAGTGTTTCGGCTTTTTCAAGCACTTGTTTTACTGCTGATTTTGATTTGTCGGTTTGTTCCACGAAGTCGGCAAATTGGTTTTGAAGTTCGATTGGTGGTGTTAATACATCAATATTCTTCAATTGAAATATCTTAAATTCAGCAAATGTTGAACCTGATCCAATTTTAGAATATTCGATTTCTGTTTTTTTTCTCAAAAAATGTTGTAAGTATCTTGTATTATATATATTTCTGTTTGCAGAAATACACAATACTCTACCATCTTTATAATAAAATGGTTCTTCTGTATCTACCATCCATACTTGACCTTTATTGCAAATAGAGGGCATGAGCAAATCGCCATATTTAGGTTTCGTTTCATCGTTTGATAGTATTTTATAGTGTTCTTCGGATATATAATATGGGTCTTTTGGAGTAAATCCATTTGCTAATTCGCCTATTTCTGTGCCACGATAGAAAGGAATGCCTTTTTCTACAAACTCGGTTGTAAAAACTCTATGACTTGAACCAACAAATGCAACATCACCCAACTTCTTAGTTTCATATCTATATTTTTCAGTTGCAATATTCCCAAACATCTCCACAAACCGAGCCTTAACAAGCAAATCCAATTTTTCAAGGATAGCATTGCATAGGTCAATAAGGCGGGTTGATTTCTTAAGGTTTGAAACAATTTCTTGCTGACAATATAATGACGGAACAGGTAGGTCTGCTTCTGTTAAATTTCCAAGCTTAATATATTTAATTACCCCGCCGATTGATTGACTTCTTAATGTTTCTACGTATTTATCAAGAAAAAAATACAGATATGGAATAGAAAGTATAGACTTATCTTTACTTTCTATTATATAAGTACGTTGATATGCGTCAAATTTACCATTATAATATTTTACATTTAAATCACCATTTCCCGCAACCAACACACATTCACAATCATAACTGTACGTATCTATGTGAAGCGGCTCAACAGCACAAGTAAAAAAAGGATATTCTCCATTTTCAGAAGAAGCGTTCGCATCAAGCTTGCCAGTTTTTATTTTTACAAATTGCCCTAATTTACTCATTCAACAATCCCCCCAACTCCGACAACACCCCGCCAAGCTCCTTATACAAGCCGTCAATGTCAGCCATTATCTCACTTGCAGGAGGATACTCCACCGCCGCATATTCCGTCTTTTTGTACTTGTTGACAGAAAGGTCATAACCGTTTTCAACAATTTCGGATTTAGGTACAAAAAAGCTTTGATCGGTGCGTTTCCTGTCCCTCTCACCGTCGGGATCATTAAAACGTGCAATAATATCGGGAATATCGTTCTCGGGAACCTCGTTCCGTTTGTCGTCAAGGGAAAATCCGTCCGCTTTCATATCGTAGAACCACACATTATCCGTGCCGCCCTTATCTGTTTTTACGAAAACAAGCACCGCCGTGGAAACTCCCGCATAGGGCTTGAATACGCCGCTCGGCATTGAAATAACGGCCTTGAGCCAATGACTTTCGACAAGCTCCTTTCGGATAGCCTTGTGCGCATTTGACGAGCCGAAAAGTACCCCGTCGGGAACAATGCAAGCGCACCTTCCGCCCTTTTGCATAAGCCGCAGGAACAGCGCAATAAAAAGGAGCTCCGTTTTCTTTGTGTTGGTGACAGCTTTAAGATTATCATTTATACCCTCCGCGTCAATAGAACCCTTGAAAGGCGGATTTGCAAGACAAACCGTGTATTTGCCGCTTGTGCTGTTCTGCTTGGACAAGCTGTCCTTGCAGTCAATATCGGGATTTGTAATAGAGTGCAGCATAAGATTCATAGCCGATATTCGGAGCATAGTATAGTCTGTATCGTAGCCTGTAAAAGTCTTTTCGGCAAAGTTTTTCCATTGTTCATCGGACATGGTACTCTCGTAATGCTTTCTTATGTACTCCGCTGCGGAAACCAAAAAACCTGCCGTACCGCAAGCAGGGTCGCATATAATATCGTCTGGCGTGGGCGAAACAAGCTCGACCATCATTTCACGAATATGCTTCGGCGTGCGGAACTGACCGTTCTGACCCGCCGTAGAAAGCTTGCCAAGCATGTACTCGTACAGATCTCCCTGCATATCAAGTTCGGAAATATCATGCTCGTATAGGTCGTCCAGACCCGTAATTATTTTTTGCAGTACCTGCGGATTGGGTATAACAAATACCGCATTGTCCATATATCGGGTAAAGGCGGTCTGCGCGGTTTCCTCATCGCTGCGGTCGGGAATTTCGACAAGCTCTCCCTTATCGTTAAAGTCGGGAAGCTTCCCGTATTTCATTTTTTTGACCGCAGGAAAAACCCGCCGAGAGACTAAATCGAATATCTCCCTTGAGTCTCTGTTTTTGAATTTGCTCCAACGCATTGACCGTCCCGCCTCGGACTGCGGGAATATCAAATCGGCTTTTTCTCCTGTCATATTTGCAAATTCCTCGTATTCAAGCTCCTTTTCGTCAAGAGAGCGGATAAACATAAGGTATGTAAGCTGTTCGATAACGGTCAGCGGGTTTGTAATACCTCCCGCCCATATGTCCGTCCAAATTTTATCTATTTTATTTTTAATTGTTCCTGTGATCATTTTGCAACCTCCGTGTATCCCGCAAACTGCAAGGTAGTATCTGTTTTATTGTACCATAATTTGCATAATTAGTCAATTATCAGACACAATTTTTCTGCGTTTTTAAGCATAAAGAAAAGGCGGCTCCATACAGAACCGCCTTATTTCATTTCTTTTGCAAGCGCTGTCAGTAAATCAAACTGTTTCGGAGAAAGTGACTTTAATTCCGCAATATCTTCATTTAATGTGCTTGGACTTGCAACACCTTCCTCAAAAAGGTCTTTTAGCTCAACACCGAGAAACTCACAGATATAAAGAAACATCTGCACAGAGGGCAAAGCTTTCTTGTTTTCGATGTTGTTGATATAGCTTTGACTTTGACCTAAACTTAGGCTCATATCTCTTGCGGAGATATTTTTCTCCGTTCTCAGCTTTGCAATTCTGTCTGAAATAAAATCCGCATCGATCATTTCACATCACAACCTACGTATAATTATGATATACGCAAGTGAGATTTAACCTATTCATTGCCTCAATTTGTGTTGGCATAACAATTGCAATTAGTTATAAGAACAGTTTATACCAACTCCAGCTCTTAATCCACGTTAATACGCCACACGAAATTCAAATTGATCAACAAACGGTCAATTTTCAAATCACACCGACCTGCAACAAAAGCAGGTTCTTATTTTATCGTCTGCTGTCAAAGAATAAAGCCGATACGCTTCTTCAATTTTTTAAAACGCTTGTATAGTCTTTAATAATACACTTGCCTAAAAAGCATAAATATGATATAATATACAAAATAACTATGGAATTTGCAAAAAGGAGCTGTATTATGGAAATAAGAGTTCTTCGTTATTTTTTGACCGTTGTGAGAGAAGAAAGCATTACCAAGGCGGCGGACGTTCTGCACATTACGCAGCCGACCCTTTCCCGCCAGTTATCACAAATGGAGGAGGAAGTCGGCGTAAAACTGTTCAACAGGGGAAGCCGCAGGATCACCTTGACAAACGAGGGTATACTGCTACGCAGACGTGCGGAGGAAATATTACAGCTCGTTGACAAGACCGAAAAGGAACTGATCGAGCAGGAGGAACAGGTCGAGGGAAAAATTTCTATCGGCAGCGGAGAAATTGCTGCGGTACAGGTGCTTCCGAATTTAATAAAAACATTTCGTGAAAAATATCCGCAGGTCACCTTTGACATTTTTACGGCAACTGCCGACCTTGTAAAAGAGCAAATGGACAAGGGACTTTTGGATATAGGCTTGCTGCTTGAGCCTGTGGATATGGGAAAATATGATTTTATCCGTTTGGAAATGAAAGAAAAATGGGTAGTCCTTATGCGTCCCGACTCGCCGCTGGCGGAAAAGAAATCCGTGACTGCAAAAGACTTGTCCGAACTGCCGCTGATACTGCCGCGGCGCATGAATGTGCAGAGCGAGATTGCAAGCTGGTTCGGCAATTATTACGATGATCTTAACATTGTTTTCACAAGCAATTTAAGCACAAACAGCGCAGTTATGGTAACCGGCGGATTGGCGTATTCCTTGGTAATTGAGGGAGCTGTACCGTTCTGGGATCAGTCAAAGGTTACATACCGACCTCTTGCTCCGTCCCTTACGGCGACAAGCGTGCTGGCATGGAAACGAGGTCAGCCTTTCAGCTTGGCAGCTACAAAATTTATTGAACACATTAAATGCTTTTTAGGCATATGAACAGTATAAAAATTAAGTATTTGACATTGGTCGATATCCGTTTTATAATATAAGTGTAATTGGAAAAACTATTTTCCGATTACACTTGCATTTTTTATTAAAAACATAATAAATTCAAGCGGCATAAAAACGGAGGTATCAACTATGAAAAAAATATTTGCTTTTTTAATTACATTAGGTATGCTTGCAAGCTTTTCGGCTTGCGGAAATTCCGAAAGTCCAACCGAACAGACATCTGCGGCGGAAACTTCTGCGGCTGTTTTAACAGACAATGCGGACACGTCCGAAACCGAAACGGAGTCAGATAAAACCGAGGCTTCCGAAACAGAATCAGAGGAAACAGCGCCTGCTCCAGAGGTGCAGGAAAGCAAGGTTCTTGTGGCGTATTTTTCCGCAACCAATACCACGGAGGGCGTTGCGGAACGTATTGCAAACGGTCTTAGCGCTGATATATACGAAATAATTCCCGAAACTCCATATACCGACGCAGACCTTGATTACCATGACAACAACAGCCGCACAACGATTGAAATGAACGACCCTGACGCACGTCCCGCAATTTCGGGTTCTGTGGAGAATATGGAGCAGTATGACATTATTTTTATCGGATATCCCATATGGTGGGGAGACGCTCCGAGAATTGTCAGCACCTTTATGGAAAGCTACGATTTTTCGGGCAAAACTATAGTGCCGTTCTGCACTTCCGGCGGCAGCGGAATAGGTTCCAGCGGGTCAAATCTTGAACAGCTTACAAACGGCGCGGAATGGCTTTCGGGCAGGCGGCTTAACGGCGATGATTCCCAAGATACAGTTATGGAATGGGTAAACGGTCTTGACCTTGAAATTGAATAATATAATAAAAAAATATTTGAAAGGAGCGTCTGCCCGTGAAAGCAAAAATGAAAATAAAAATAGGCATTGATTTTCTTATGACAGTTTTGCTTCTGCTGCTTATGGCTTATCAGATCACCGGACAGAAGCTTCACGAGTGGTTCGGCACGGGAATGCTTGCGCTGTTTATCCTGCACAATATTCTCAATATCAAATGGTACGGGAGCTTTTTCAAAGGAAAATACACACCGCTGCGGGTAATACAGACTGTTGTCAATATCTTCGTTCTCGGGTCAATGCTTTGCCTTGGCTTCAGCGGTGTTGTAATGTCCCGCCATGTGTTTGCGGCGCTGCCCATAACCGGACCTATGGCAACTGCAAGAACAATGCACCTTGCCGCTTCATACTGGGGTTTTGCGCTGATGAGCGTACACCTCGGACTTCACTGGGGAATGATAATTGGAATGTTCAAAAAAATATTAAAGGGTAAAAAATTTCCCGAAACGGCTGTATGGATAATACGTGCCGCCGCTCTCGCAATAGCGGTATACGGCTTGACTTGCTTTGTTCATGCGGATATTTTTTCGTATATGTTTCTTAAAAATCAGTTTGTATTTTTTGATTTTGAACAAAGCGCGGTATCTGTTTTTGCGGAATATACTGCAATGATGAGCTTCTGGGTATTTATCAGTTACTATGCGGCTAAAGGAATAAGAACGCTGGTTGATAAAAAATCAAAATCCGTTAAATAAATTCAGAGTTTACCTGCTTGACTATGTACTTATTATGGAGAGATGAATATGTCTGTTTCCGAAAAAATATTCAGCAAAAAGGATCTGGCAAAGCTGATATTTCCGCTTATGATAGAGCTTGCTCTTACGCTTCTGGTGGGAATGATAGACTCGGTAATGGTGTCTAGCGTGGGCGAAGAGGCTGTTTCGGGAGTAGCTTTGATAGATACAGTGTTTCAGCTTCTTATCTATATTTTTGCCGCTTTCGGAACTGGCGGCGCAGTAGTTGCGGGACAGTATCTCGGCGCGGGAAAACAGAGTGAAGCGCGAGAGACCTCGGGACAGCTTGTATGGTTTTCGGGCCTCGTATCTTTGGGAATTACGGGACTTATTTATCTTTTGAGACAACTGCTTCTAACTGTGGTTTTCGGCGCGATTACACAAGAAGTCTACGACAGCGCAAACATATATCTGCTTATATCGGCATTATCAATACCCGCCCTGTCGGTTTACGAATCGGGAGCGGCGGTTTTCCGCACTATGGGGAACTCGAAAATTACAATGTATCTTTCCGCAATGATGAATTTTATTAACATATGCGGAAATGCTTTTCTTATATATTTTTTAGATCTCGGTACGGCAGGCGCGGCGATAGCAACGGTTATTTCCCGCTATGCGGCGGCAGTCGTTATTATTTGTCTGCTATTGCAGAAAAAGAGAACGCTGTATCTTGAAAAAACGCTTCACTACAAACCGAATGGTGCGCTTATTAAAAAAATTCTTTCTATAGGCGTGCCGAACGGTGTGGAAAACGGACTGTTCCAAGCGGGAAAAATAATTCTTGTAAGTCTTGTAACAAGCTTCGGGACTTCCGCTATTACCGCAAACACCGTCTGTCAGACGATAGCGAGTATTCAGGTAATACCGGGGTCTGCAATGCAGCTTGCGGCTACCACGGTAATTGCAAGATGTATCGGGGCGGGGGACATAGATCAGGCTAAATATTACAACCGTCTGCTTCTGACAATGTCCTACACGGCGCTGTTTTTGTTCTGCGGAGCAATGTGGTTTACCCTGCCGACAATATTGAAATGGTACAATTTATCGCAGGCTACGGCGGAATTAACGAGCCAAATGGTACTTGTTCATACTGTCGGCGCGGTTCTGATATGGTCGCTTACGTTTGTGCTTCCCTCTTCAATGCGGGCGGCGGGAGACGTTAAATTTGCAATGGTGATATCCATTATTTCAATGTGGGTATTCCGTATCGGGGCGGCGTATTTATTTGCGAACTGGTTAGGCTTCGGCGCGCTTGGCGTATGGTTTGCAATGGTATGCGACTGGCTTTTCAGGGCAATTGTTTTCAGCATACGCTGGCTTAGCGGCAAATGGAAAAGCTTTCGGGCTATTTAAAATTACTAAAAGGTATGACACGGCATAAAAAAATACAACAGTGTTCGGGCTGTTGTACATATCTCTGACGGGATTTTCTAATGTAAGGCGGTTTACTTTCTCTTTCATTTCAATCATTTCGTCAGATCAGCCGTAATCTGCTTTTCTCTTTTCATTATTGATAGCGATAGCATTTTCATCATTATAGGACGCTATAACGCACTTCATAAGCCTTGTAACGTCCTCGGGATTTCCGAAAGTCTCAGTCCAGATCTTCGGAGCGGATTCTATTTCATAAAGACCGCTTATATAGAAAAGCTCCTTGCCCTCGCCTATAAACTGTATCTGAGCGCTCCGGTCAAAAAATGACTATACCGATAAACATAAGTATGATAAATAAATATTCCGTGCCGCGTTTCAAGTACTCTTCAGCATATGTCAATGCACGGCGGAGCGGTGCAGCTTATATGTAAGATATCGCAATAAGTACTTATAAAGCTGCAAACCTGTCTTATTCCAGCATAATGCTTTTAACGGACTGCCCGTTTATTTTTCTTGAATAGAAATAAATTATTATCTCATAGGCTGCAATAAATGTCACAACAGAAACAGCCAGCGCTTTAAAATTAAAACTAAATTCGGGCATATTTTCAAAGTCGGCAAAGAAAACGTCCACCGTAATTTTAAGAAGCAGGTATTGATATACTGTACCTATAGCAAATCCCACATACGAAACGGGACGATACCCGCCGAGAATGGAGCTGCTGCACTCCTTTCGGGAATACCCGAAAACCTTCATCATTGCAATAGTTTTTGTATTTGATTTTACAACGCTTGTCAGGGACATCAGCAGGGTCATAAACGCCAAAATAAGCCCGATTGAAATTATCATAAACGAAAAATTCTCGCTTGCAAGGTCGTCCATGGACATGGACATCTGCGTCATTGCGGAAAAACAAAACGCCGAAAATCCAACGAAAAACACAAGGATTTTTCTGCTTTTTAAAGTGTTATTTTTTAAGTCTGTTAAAAAGGGCAAATCCTTTTCGTCATCTTTGCCCGCCTTGATTTTGATATTCTGCGCTTCTTTAAGCAAGCCGAGTACGGGACTTTTTATCTTGAAAAATGCGTACAGTACAGACAAAAGCATAAAAAATACCGTCGGGAAAGCTATCAGGGAAAATGCAAGAAAGAAATGAAATTCGGGCTGCATTTGCGGGAAAAGCTCCATATCATTCTGGACGTCGTAAAAGGTCGGCATATAAATTACAGCGGCGGCATATCCAATAGCCGTCCCGATAAAAACGCTTATTCCGAATACCCAGAAATGCTTTGCAACATTTATATCGGAGTACCCTAACGCTTTTAAAATACCCAACTCTTTTCCGTGGCTGTCGATATAATTTTTTACATAAAAAATCAGCAGCACCACAGTTGTTGCGGCAAGACAGCCCCCCGAAACTCCCACGACGACCTTGCCTGTCGCAACCTGCGCGTCGTACATTATCATTCCCTGCGGAGTGGTGATTTCGTCCTTTATACCAACAATGTCAATATTGTAATTCAAAAACAATGTGCAAACAAAAACCGCACAGCAGGTTACAATACTTATTGCGAACAGCTTTGCCATGTCCTTTATTCCGATAAGCATTTTCTCACCACCCGATCTCGTATGCGGTCTTTCGCGTTTCGTTTGAGTAAATTTCCGAAATTTTTCCGCTGTTCATTTTTATGACCGTGTTTGCCATTTCCGCAATATTCAGATTGTGAGTTACCATAACGATTGTAAATCCGTACTCGTTTTGCAGAGCGCATATGTAGTCAAGGACCTGTCTGCCTGTTTCCTCGTCAAGCGCGCCCGTTGGTTCGTCCAGAAACAAAACCTTTGGATTTTTAGCAAGAGCTCTTGCCACCGAAACCCTCTGCTGTTCGCCGCCCGAAAGCTCGCCGGGATACTTGCGGAGCTTTCCGCCCAGCCCCACGGCTTCGATAACGGACTTGTAATTCTTGTTTCCCGCAAGGTCTGCGCCCATTTTAACATTCTTGTCAACATTCATATTTGGCAACAGGTAGTACTGCTGAAAAATAAATCCGATATTTTCCTTGCGAAGCTTGGTAAGCTCGCTTTCCGAAAGGGTCGTTATGTCCCTTTCGTCGTAAAAAATACTGCCGCTGTCGGGACGTTCAAGAGAGGAAAGAGTGTTCAAAAGCGTTGATTTCCCCGAACCAGACGCGCCTAAAATTACAGTAAAATCGCCGTCCTTGATTTTCAGACTGATGTTTTTCAGCACCTGAAAGCGGCTTTCTCCCTTGCCGTAAAATTTGGTTATCTCCTTTGCTTCTATCATAAATTTCAGCCTCCATAATTTGATTTTTATACAAAGCTAATTTTGATTCAAGCTTTTTAAAAGACCGATAAAGACCTCCGTCATCATTGTGCTTATCTCTTCGCCTGTGAAGCGGCAGGTTTTTGTTGCACACAAGGCGGCAATGCCGTGGGTGTATATCCAAAGGTGGCGGTACAGCTTTTCCGCAATTTCACGGGACAAGCCATAGTCGCCCTTTACGGACGAAAGTATCTCCTCATAGTTTTCTTCAATGACAGGAAGCACCGCCGACAATTCGGGGACGTCGGTATGCTCCCCCATAAACAAAAGCTGAAAAAGCTTAGGTTCATTTATGGAAAAAAGAATATACTGCGTTCCCACACCCTTAAATGCGGGAGTGTCCGAAAGCCCCCGCCGAACGTATTCTCTGTACAACGCTTTTGCCGCGTCAGTAACGGCTTGCTGGACTTCCTCCATGCTTTGAAATACCGTAAATATCGGTCTTGCGGAGCTTCCCAGCTTTGCCCCCAATGCTCTTGCGGTCAGTGCGGGAAAGCCCTCGTTTCTGACTATCTCCAAGGCGACTTTGGTAATTTCTTCCTTTGTAAATTTTGCTTTCGGCGGCACTTTTACATCTCCTTTTTAAATCATACGTTTTGCAACATCTGTTTTAATTATAAACAAAATAGCTTTGAATGTCAATAGTCTTTTGTGAATTCAAATAATTTAATCATTTGTATATATATTATACATAAAATAAAGCCGCTGCTCGAAGTTGACAGCGACTGCCTGATTTGATTTTTTATTTGTTTGATTTTATTCGCCTGTAGAAAGGCAAATAAAATTTATGTTGTATCAATTATATTAGCACGACATCAATTTTTATGTCACGCTGTATTTGTCTGTTTGACGATATTTTGAAAAACTTCTATATAGCTGCCTGCCCTAATGGGATTTGATAAACAAAATCACCCTCGCATTTTACTGCGCGGGTGAGTCCGGATTCGATGTTTAATAACTGCGAAAAAGATTTTAATTTACTTGCAGGAATTTAACGTATGCTCATATTAATATTTTTTCATAGCTTTGCATTTGGGATCGCATACTTTACATACAGCACATGGTTCGATCGCTTCACCTTGTTTAGATATTTTTATATAACTGCACTTGGGGATCCGTCCGTCTTTAATAGCATTGATCCTGAATTTTATTAACCTTTTCGCTAACTCAATTTGCTCTTCGGTCGGATTTACCAGATCAAAACCGGTAAAAGCGCATTTACCGTCTATACACCTTCCGCATCCTTCATATCCTGTACGCATTTTGACCAGTTCCTGCATTGCAGCGGATTCATTCGCTAAAACGGGTTCTAAGTATTCGTCATATTGAACGCATATACGAATATGCCAGTCACCGTTTTCCGATTTATTGACCGAACCCCACCGTTTTCCTTTATATTTACCGTTAATGCTGATCTTGTTCTCTTTCAGCCATTCCAGAAATTCATTCATTATAATACACCTTAAATATATGTTCTTACCTGCAATTTGCTTATAAATGTCAAAAGAAGCCGATTGTTGGTAAGCAACCGACTTCTTTCGACATTCTTGTGGCGGAGAAGGAGGGATTCGAACCCTCGATGAGCTATCAACCCATACACGAGTTCCAGTCGTGCGCCATAAACCGGGCTAGGCGACTTCTCCAAACGACTTAATTATTATAACAGATATTCCGAGGCTTGTCAATAGCTTTTTGAAAAATATTTTTTATTTTTACGCAAAAGTACCATGGAAGCAGGACAGTCCGCTCAAAGAAGCAGGCGGCAAGCCATGCTGTAACACGACCTGACGGCAATATGGCAATAGTTGGATATTCAGCAAAACGTTCAGCAGTCCAAGCTAAAATCCATGCCTTTTGAGCATGGATTGCTATTCGGTATAAGCATTTGCCGTTTTCCAAAAAAAGATGTATAATTATGATAATAACGAAAAAGGAGATGTCTGCCATGAAAATCAATGCAAAGGAAGAATTTACAAAAGCAAACGTTTTCGGTCAGGGTGAGGAAAATACCGCATTCGCAAAATATTTTATCGGAAATTCCTATCTTAATCCTTTGACAGACCCAAAGGCGTGCGCGGTATTTCTCGCAAACGTTACCTTTGAGCCGGGCTGCCGCAACAACTGGCATATCCATCACGCCAAGAGCGGGGGAGGTCAGCTGCTTATCTGTACCGCGGGCAGCGGCTGGTATCAGGAGGAGGGCAAGCCTCCCGTAAGTCTGGAGGAGGGCATGGTCATCACTATTCCTCCCGAGGTGAAGCACTGGCACGGCGCAAAGGCGGACAGCTGGTTCTCCCACATTGCAGTGGAAGTCCCCGGCGAGGAGACCTCCAACGAATGGCTTGAAGCTGTGGACGACGATACATACAGCAAGCTGAAATAAATTCGGAAAGCACCGAACCGAAATACAGGAAAATACTGCAAGCGGCTGTGCAGCGCAATAGCGTATGCACAGCCGCTTTTTGTCATGCGTACAGATATTCCGCGGTATCCCGCCCATACATTCCACAAAGCCTCAAATTGAAAGTACCGCTCCTTTACTTGCAGTATTCATTAAGAACACCCTTGTCTAAAATCAGTACACGGTATATTTTTTTACCGATCGTGCGCTCATAATCGTAACGCTTGGTCTTGCTCCTGCCCGCGTAACGGGCAATAAGAATTCCGTTTGTCTCCAGAATACACCGTACAAAAGCCTGCTTGCTCAAAGACGTGTATTCGCCGCGGTCTGCCAGATATTTTGTAAATCTGGAATAAAAATTGTTTTCGACGGCGTTGTGAAGATATATCTTGTTTTTCTTATTATCGACCCAGCCAATGTCGGAAACAATACCCGATTTAACGTCAGCGATAGCATTATTGTCTGTCAGAAGCTTTATAAAAGCGGAAAACTCGGACAAAACGGCTTTTTCGTCAAGGCATTTGTACCGAACGGAGCCGCACGTCCGCATATCAATATTTTTAGTACCGGGCGTCGGAACGGTAATAGATGAGCCGGCATAATTTTTAAGAAGCTTTTTATATGCGTCAAAGCCGACACATTCCGCAAGCTCACGCTGATCTTCGTCCAGATCGCCGAGCGTCAGTTTATCGAGCAGACACATGATATCACCTCGCTCTGCATTGCTGCTGCCCATAAAATTAATCATGCGTACAGGTCTCCCGCGGTATCCTTGTAGTATTCCGCCTGCGCTTCCCAAAGCGCCTTGTAGACCCCGTCCGCTTCGATAAGGGAATCGTGGGTACCACGCTCGGCGACGGTGCCGTCCTCCATAACGGTTATCTCGTCGCAGAAGCGGCAGGAGGACAGTCTGTGGGAAATGTAGACCGCAGTCCGCGTGCCCACGATACCGTTGAATTTGGTGTAGATGTCATGCTCGGAAATAGGGTCGAGGGAGGCTGTAGGTTCGTCCAGAACAATGAACGGCGCGCCCTTGTAGATCGCTCTCGCAAGGCAAAGCTTCTGTGCTTCGCCGCCGGAAATTTCCACGCCGTGCTCGTCGAAATGCTTATAGAGACATGTCTCGATACCGTTTTCCATGCTTTCGAGACGTTCACCAAGACCCGCTCTTGTTACGCAGTCAGTTACCATCTCGGGGTCGTAGTCGTCGGAAGAAGCCACGTTCTCCGCAATGCTGAATGAGAACAGCTCCGAATCCTGAAATACCACCGAGAACAACGCCATGTAGTCCTCGTATTTGTACTTTCTTATGTCGATACCGTTCAGGGTTATCTCTCCCTCGGTGGGGTCGTAGAGCCTGCACAGAAGCTTTACAAGGGTGGACTTTCCGCAGCCGTTTTTGCCCACGAGAGCCATTTTCTCGCCGATCTTCCATTTCAGATTAACGTCCTTTAAAACGTACTGCTCCGAGTTGGGATACTTGAACCAGACGTGACTGAACTCAAACTCGTACTCGTTGTCGTCCCGCTTTTCGGTGGGGATAGTTCCCTTGTACTTCTCGTCGGGAATGTCAAGGAAATCAAAGGCGGTTTTCATAAATTCAAGGTCAACGGACATTCCGCCGAAGCCGCCTGCAATGCGGTTCATGCTGTCGCGTATCCGTGAAAAATACATTACAAAGCCGATTATCTCTCCGACCGTGAGCGCGCCGTTTATCGCTCTGAAAACCGCAAATCCGTATATAACGACATTTGAAGCAAGAGTTATCATACCTGCGCCGAAATTCATCGGCAGATCTCTTCTGACTCCGTGAGTCCAGCCTTTGAGCCAGCTTTCGGTATTTCTTTTGAATTCGTTTAATATCAGCTCCTGCTCTCCGTAAATGCGTATATCCTTGCCGTTCTGGTAATTGCTGCTGATATCGTCTGCGTAATGGCTCGACGTTCTGGAATATTGGAGAAGCTCTCTGTCGTTCTGTAACTCCGAAAAGCACTTGTATGATTTTTTTATCGGCAGCAGCGCCTTTCCGATCTCAAGCAAAGCGGCAAGTGCTATTGCAGCCAAAAGTCCCCAATATGAATTTATAAAGCCCGCAAATCCCGAAAGCTGCGGCGCAGACTTGAACGCAAGGGGCGCGATCATAATAAGTCCTAAAACGATTGATACAGTTCCGCTGAAAATCTCCAGAAGATTGTAAAAAACCCGTCCCATTCTGGACATACCGTCCATTGCGCGCCGTTCCATGATGAAGGTGTCGGGGCTTTCAATGTGGACGTAATCCATATTGATTATTTTTTCCCATATCATTTTGCGCTGGTTTATTTGATGTGCAAAGTTGTGGCAGTTATCATGCTTTTTTATTATTTCCTGCACGATCCAAAGCGCAAGATCTATTGATCCCGTGATTATGATGAACACTATGATGTCATGCCACGGTCTTGCGGAGATAACCATGTCGATAAGCTTCGACACCTGAAAAACCTGAAGATACATCTGAATGAACGAGGGTATCTGTACTGCAAGGCGCACCTGCATAAAGCCCTTGTCGGCCTTTTCCATTACGCTGAGACCGCGCTTTACCGCGTCTATATTTTCACGAAGCGGTGTTCTTTTATCACTCATTTTTGTCTACCTCCTTATCGTTGTAGTAGCTGCTCTGCATTGCGAAAAGCTCGGCGTATGTTCCTTCCGCTTTCATAAGCTCCGAGTGAGTACCCTCCTCGGCGATCTTTCCGTCCGCGATAAGGATTATCCTGTCGCAGAAGCGTGTGGACGCAAGCCTGTGGGAAATGAACACACTGGATTTTCCCTTGGAAAAATCTGCATAGTTCAGATACATTTCCTGCTCCGCTATAGGGTCGAGGGCGGCTGTAGGCTCGTCCAGCAAAAGCACGGGAGCGTTTTTGTAGAGGGCTTTCGCAAGGGCAAGCTTCTGCATCTGTCCTCCCGAAAAGTCTGTTGCGTCGTCGTAAACAGTCTTGACAAGGCGAGTGTTTTCCTTTTGGGGCAGGGACATTACTTTCCCGTAAATGCCCGATTTTTTCATGCAGTCGTAAAGCTTGGGGAAATCCGTCTCCTCGGCAGTTCTGCCCGAAATATTTTCCGCAATGGTAACGGGAAGCACATCAATGTCCTGAAATACCGTGCTGAAAAGCCTGAAATATTCGTCCCTGTTGTAGTCGTTTACGGACACGCCGTTCAGCAGTACGTCACCCTCGGTAGGACGGTACAGTCCGCACATAAGCTTGATAAGTGTGGTCTTGCCCGCGCCGTTAAGTCCCACGACGGCAAGCTTTTCGCCCTTGTTCAGCTTAAAGGAGATATTTTTTATGGTAGGCTCTTCCGCGCCGAAATAAGTGTAGCTCACATTGCGGAACTCTATCTCGCACTGCATATCGCTGCAATCCTCGGGGACAGGCACGCCCTCGCCTCTGTTGGTGTTATCCTTTATGTCAAGGTAGTCGCGGGCGTAGAAAATATTCTGGGAAAGCCAGTTGTAGGCGCTGAATTTGTCGCACCACGCCCTTACCGCCGACGAAAGCATAAAGATAGAATTGAAGTACAGCACGAAATCTCCCGCGCCGATATTACCTTTCATTACCAGATAAACAATGTAGATACTCGCCGCACAGCTTCCTATCTCCGACACTATGACCTCTGCGATCCTGTGGAAAAATTCCCACTTGTCCTGCTGCTCGTACCAGTTCAGGCGCAGATCGTAAACCCGCTTGAAAACGCTGTCCAGCCACCGCTGCATACCGAATATGCGCACGTCCTTTGCCGCGCTGAAATTTGCGTCCGTGCCGATGTAGGTTATATATTCAAGCTGACGGTCGTACTTCTGCCAGTTGTCCGCCATGTTCCATATCCAGCTCATTTTATGAATATTGATGTAGTACCCCGCCACCGCAGGCAGACCGATTATCAGTATAAGCACAGGATTTAGCATTGAAAGTATACCGCCGTATGCAAGCACCTGAAGCGCAGCTAAAACGGTCTCGCGCATAGTTCCGAGAGCGGAATCAGCCGTGTTGTTTATGCCGTCGTCAGCCTTGTGAAGCATATCGTTCAGCTTGGTGTTTTCGGTGTTTTCATAGTCGGTATCCATTTTCTTTTTCATAAGCTTGCCGTAAAGATAGGCGCTCATACGGAATTTCGCCACGTAGACCGTGTACATCATTCCAGAATTGTTGAGAATATTGGCAAACTGCTGCGCCGCGATAAGGGCAATGCATATTATTCCCAGCGTGACCCGTGAGGACGTTCCCAGCGCAAACTCGATAACGTATTTGTCCGTGTAGGTTCCCGAAAGGCTTATCACCATATCCATGACAAGCCGCATGACCATGATCCAGAAAAGTCCCCGCGCGCCGTGCCAGCATTCTTTTAAAATGAAAAGCATATTGTTTGGCACGCTGTACCTAATTTTGGACATCTCTTCGCGGTACTGCGCCCCCGCCGCGGCTTTTTTCTCCTTTGTGTATTTCGCGATCTTTACTCGCTTTTTAGCCATAAAACCACCTCGTTTTGCATTGTCGTGATACGTCTGTACCCTTTGAATAAATGGTATCACAAAGAAAGCCGCCTGTGTTTGTTTTGGAACGAACGGTCAAAATACGGAACGAACGGTTATGCGGACGGCTCGGCTGTACGTTCAAAAAAGCTTGCCTGCACCGGCGGCAGACAAGCTTTTGTTATTCAAGCTCTGTATTAATTGTATCCAGATTTATTCTGATAATAATTCCGCCGTCCTCAGCATTTTCTGCGGAGATATTGTGTCCCAGCTTGGTACATATCCGCTTGCACAGGTACAGACCGATACCGCTGGCTTTTTTATCCAGTCTGCCGTTGCAGCCCGTGTAGCCTTTCTCGAACAGCCTTGGCAGGTCTTCGGGAGCGGCTCCGATACCCGTGTCACGGATACAAAGCGTAAGCGGCTCTTCGCAGTAAATCTCCGCGCCGCCTGTTTTTGTGTACTTTACCGCGTTGGATATGACCTGTTCGATAACGAACAGAAGCCATTTTTCGTCTGTAAGGACGGTTTTTCGTAACGGCTCGTAGGTCAGGCTCAGCTTTTTTCGGATAAACTGCCGCGAAAATTTCCTCACCGCCTGTCTGACAATTCCGTCCAGATCGTATTCCTTTATCACGAAATCCGTGCTGTCCGAATCCAGCCGCAGATAGCACATCACCATTTCCGCGTACTGCTCTATCCTTTGAAGATTGTCGGAAAGCTCGCGGCGTAGCGAGAGATTTTGCTCGCGGCATAGCGCGAGATTTTGCTCGCGGTTTAGCTCAAGATTTTGTTCGCTGTTCAGCTCCTCCGATTGTCCCGCTTCCTGTAAAATAAGTCCCATAGCCGCAATGGGAGTTTTTATCTGGTGCGCCCAGATGGTATAGTATTCGGTCATGTCCGAGTATTTTTCCGACATTTCGTCCTCGGTGCGGCGCATATTTTCGTACAAAATCCTTACAAGCTCGCAGTAATCCTCCTCGACCCCGTTTAGAGGCGAGGGGAGACCGTCTATAGTGTAAATAATTTCGTCCGCAAGCTTTTTCAGCCGCAGACGTTTTCTTCTGTAGTATAGAAAATCAACCGCCGCAGCGGTCAGTCCGAAAAAGCCGCTTACCGCCGCGCCGTACAGAATGGCTTTAAGCGGAAGCGAATAAAGCGCAAACACCGCCGCAAACACGGCGCAGACTATTGCCCACACCGCTACAGTCACGCGGCGCGACCTGATATAGTCCCACAGCATACGGTAACCTCCTGCCTTAACCGATGATATAGCCCATTCCCGCCTTTGTGACGATAAAGTCCTCCAGACCGTACCGCTCCAGCTTTTTCCGAAGTCTGGAAACATTTACCGTAAGCGTGTTTTCGTCCACATAGCAGTCGGTCTCCCACAGCCTGTTCATAAGCTCTTCCCTGCTTACGACCTTTCCTTTGTTTTCCATAAGTGTAAGCAGTATCCTGTATTCGTTTTTGGTAAGCTCCAGCTTTTCGCCGCCGTAGGTCATTGATGCGTCCGAAATGTTCAGTATCGCGCCATTGTGCTCTATGGTTTCGGGAGCGTTTCCGAAATCGTAAGTCCTGCGGAGTATAGCCTTTATCTTTGCAAGAAGCACCGTAAGGTCAAAGGGCTTAGGAATAAAATCGTCCCCGCCCATGTCCATAGCCATAATGATGTTCATATTATCCGAAGCCGAGGACAGAAACACAACGGGAACCTCTGAAACTTTGCGTATTTCCGCGCACCAATAAAACCCGTTGTAAAAGGGCAGACCTATGTCCATCAGCACAAGATGAGGGGCGAACTCCGAAAATTCCCCGATAATATTTCTGAAATCCTCGGCGCACCTTACCTCATAGCCCCAGCCCTCAAGATAATTTTTCACCGCGTCTGCAATAACCGAATCGTCCTCGGCGATAAAAATTCTGTGCATTTCAGTATTGGTCTCCATCTGTTAATTCTTCCGCGCCCCATATTTGGTCCGAGTCCGCTTCGGTGTAGTTGCTCCAAAAATCGTCCTCCGAGGTCTCCGTAATAACATCTGGCTCTGACGCTTGCGTTTCGGGGACTTGCGTTTCCGCATTTTCCGAGCGGGTTGTAACGGGAGTTCCAGTGCCGTCGGGAATTATAACGATAGCCTGGCGGTGCATCTGGTCGTACCGCGTTTCAAACCGATTTATATTGTAGTCGATAATGCCTTTCATGGGATCGTTGAGAGTTACTAAGTCCGCGCTCATGTTGAAGCCGGCCAGCACGAAGCAGTGCTCGTTCAGATACCAGTCAAGCTGCTCGCCTGTGGCGTTGTCATACCAAGTTTCGTAGAATTCGGGCTCGATCATTCCGTCGGTGGCCCAGCACAGGACTGGCACGTCCGCCGCAAGATAGTCGTACAGCACGTCGGGGTGAGAGCCCGAAATATTTTTCACGGTGAAGCCGCCGCCGTGGTCGGCTATGTATGAATTGGCAGCTTTCTCGATGGCACCCGCGAAACAGCCGTAGCCGCGGCTGAACGGGTCTCCGATAAAGTAATCGAAAAAGCTGTCCTTATAGGTTTTTCCGTCCTCGTAGCGGGCGTTGCCCCAGCTTACGGGGAGATAATTTTTCGCAAGGTCGGTCTTGTCCGCGTCAAAGCCGCAGTGCCTGAGCAGAATTGTCAGCGCGGTGATCTCGCAGCCGACGGGAAGCTCGGGCAGCTGGAGGACGTTCTCCATGTCGATATAGACCGAATTGCTGTCGTATTCCTTGCGGACGCGGCTGGTTATAATAGTCCTGCTGACAGAGGTAACGCCGGTGTCGGAAATATCGGCAGCTTCAGCCTCGGTAGAAGTCTCCGCACCGGACGTTCCGTCCGAGGAAACCGCCGCAGAGCGGGATTCTGAAAGAGTGACCGAAGCGGTTGCAGGCAGCGCGTCCTCAGTACCCTCCGAAAAAAAGCTTTCGGAGATACTTTCGCCGTCGGGGACGGAATTATCCCTGCCCCTGCCCGCAATTATGAAAATAACCGCCGCCGCCAGAACGATCACGCATACCGTGATCACAGCAAGCCTTGTGATAAGCTCGTTCATTCAGTTCACCCGATCAATCGTAAATTGTGATGATGATATCCTCGTCCTCCGGGAACGCCGGGATAAATCCCTCGAAAGGATCTTCTTCAATAATGAGAGGCTCTGTTTCGGTCTCGGTAGGCTCGGGCTTGGGAGGATTTTTCGCCACATACACCGTAAGCGTTTCGCCCGCCTCCACGTCGATCTTTTCGCCCGGCTCCTTGCTTGTTTTGGCAACGTAGCCCTCCAGAGTATCCTCAGTTTCAAGCTCCTGCTCCTCGTACTTTATGCCAAGCTCGTTGAGCTTTGCAAAGTAGTCCTTTTTGGACAAAGTAAGATAATCGGGGATTTCGATATATTTAGGTCCGAGGCTGATCTTTACCAGTATCTCCGTGCCGTCCTTGTAGGTCTCGGTCTTGGGTATGGACTGGTAGAAAATAAGTCCCTTGCCGAATTCGTCGTTGTATTCGTACTCAGGCTTGAACACAAGGCTGCTGTAGGTATCGGACTTGCTCACAAGATCGTAGTTCCGTCCCGTGATGTCGTTCATAACGTATACAATGCCGTTGTCCGCAGCGGTCGTAGCCGCAGTGGTGGTGGTCTGCTCCATAGGCGCGGGAGCGGACATAGTAGTGGTCTCGCCTGAAAGTTCTCCCGTATCGGATATCGAAGCCAGACCTGAATCGGGAGTGCCGAAGGAACTGCTGTTGTCGTCCAGTGACATTATTAATATCATACCAAGGAAAAACAGTCCCACAATAAGGATAACAGCCATTATAAGTACGAACAGGCGGTTTCTGCTGATAGGCTCTGCCGCCTTGCTGCGGCTGCCGCCGTTGGAACGCACCGCCGCGCTTTGTCTGGGAATGGATATGGTCTGAGTGCTTGATGAGGACAGCCTCTTCGAGCCGTATTCGGGCTGCTCGAAAAGCTGGGTCACAAGCTCGGTAATGGTCTGGATACGCATTTCACCGCTGAGGTTAAGTCCGTTCATAATGACCTTTGAAACGTTGGCGGGAATGTTGCGGTTAAGTCCCGCAGGTTCGATAAGGTTATCGCTGGAAAGCCTGCTTGTGGCTTCGGTGGGGACTACTCCTGTAAGTATACGGTAAAGCAGGGCGGAAATTCCGTAAACGTCCGTCCATGTGCCCTGCCAGTTGCTGGAATTGTACTGCTCGGGAGCGGCATAGCCGTTATAGAGTTCGGAAGCAAGCTCGGTATTGGCAGTTCTTGCATCCGCAATGCAGAAGCCCGTAAGCTTCAGCTCGCCCTTGTCGGTGACGATTATGTTTTCGGGGGAAATGCCCCTGTGGACAAGTCCCGCGTTGTGAACGAGAGAAAGCGTGGTAAAGATAGGAGGGAACAGCTTCTTGACCTCCTCCCAAGAAAGCTCGCCCGCGTTCATTCTCAGGTATTCGCTCATGGTCATGCCGTCCAGCCAGCCGAATACCGCATAGGCGGTATTGTTGTCGCCGAACATATCTATCGCGGCGTTGATGTGGTTAAGTGTGCGCATTTTTGAAAGCACCTTGTTAAGCTCCACAAACTCGGAAAGAAATGTTTTGTACTGCGGCATACTGTCGGGGTTGACCTTTATTACCGACGAACCCTTTTCACGGGTACAGAGGGTATCGGGCATATATTCCTTTATAAGCACCTTGCTTTCGGTGATCTTGTCGAACGCAATATAGCACGCGCTTTCGCCGTTGTATGATTTGAGCTTTCCGACAAGATACCTGTCGTTAAGCGTAACGCCCGGTGCAAGATAAGACGGGAGGTGAGGCGCTCCGACGCGGTATCCGCAGTCAGGACATATTTCGGCGTCCTCGCCGAGCGGATTCATGCAGCCGTAGCACAGATTAAAACGCTCCATAGTCTCTTGCTCCTTTCCATGCGGCAAAGCCGCGAATTGACAATCTATTTATTATATGCACTGTCTGTATTATCTTCTGAAAGTATAACAGCAAACGGACAAAAAGTCAATTGCTTTAGACAATTTGTAGATAAATTGTATTCGCTTTGTAATAATTTGATACCCGCAAAGCGAGTTGCTTTATGATAACATTTAACCTTTTAATTATACCAAATAAACCTGTCCGCGTCAAGCGGACGCCCTAATAAAACGCGAAAATACGTTAAAATGACCGATTTATAACACAAAAGCGCCAATTTTCTGAGCAGATTTACGGTATTATACTATTTCTTTATCAACTTACAGACAAAGTCTATAAGTTGATTCCGCCGTGCTATGCACGGCGGTGGCGGCTTTGCCGCCTAAAGAAAACGTCAATACTAATTTCGTCAAAACCTTTGGTTTTGACGAAATTAGTATTATCACAGCAGAGAGGACACCAGAAGCACCAGCGGTATAGTTACAGCCGAGGCAATGGTGGATACCGCAAATATTTCCGCGGCGTAAACCGAGTTCTTTTCGTACCTTGACGCGAACATTATCGTCATGGTAGCCGTGGGGCAGGCGGTGGAAATTATAATAGTGTCCGCGATTATCGGGTCTATGCCCATGGGGGACATTATCAAAGCGACAGCAAGGGGCGCAAGTATCAGCTTTATAAGTCCCGTAAGGTAAATTCCGGGCTTTTTCAGCGCGGCAAGAATGTCCGAGCGGGCGATAGTCATTCCCGAAATAAGCATTGCAAGGGGAGTGTTTAGCGAGGAAATATAGTTAAGCGGCTGCATAATTATGCCCGGAAGCCTTATTTGCAGGAAAAACGCCGCAAGTCCCACAGCCGTTGCGATCACCGCGGGAGCTTTCAGCGCGTTCACCGCCGACCTGAAATCCATCTTCTCCGTCATGGACATGACCCCGTGCGTCCATGTGAGCAGGTTGAACACGGCGATATAGGCGGTCAGGTAAAAGATACCGTCCGTTCCGTACACCGCCTCAATAAGGGGTATCCCCATAAAGGCGCAGTTTGAGTACGCTGCCGCAAACCGTTCCACAGAGCCGTCCGCGCCGCGCTGTTTTCCGCAGAATATCATTCCCAAAGCAATGGAAACAATGTGGGACAGCACCGACAATCCGAACGAAATGAGCAGTCCCCGAATAAGACGCGGTTCAAGCTCTTTCTGGAAAGAGACGAAAATAAGCGCGGGACACACCACCGTCAGCACCAG
Source organism: Ruminococcus sp. (assembly GCA_014799785.1). Taxonomy (GTDB): domain Bacteria; phylum Bacillota; class Clostridia; order Oscillospirales; family Ruminococcaceae; genus RGIG8773. The sequence goes on along the minus strand of JAAVHI010000011.1, from coordinate 5,983 downwards.
CTCCGAAAGCTGCTTGCAGCCCTGTTCGGTGAATACCTTTCGCTTCCAAAGGAAGTATCCCAGTAAGATCATAATAAACATTACCGTTATCTGGTAAATGACGATCTGTGCGGAATCCATTTCAAAGACCTCCGTTGAGTTCAGAAAATACGGGCGGCTCAAAGCCGCCCGCGTGAAAATTTTCATTCTGCCGCACCTGCCGCCGCACCGCTTTTAGGGTTTGCAGCAGGACGCGTTTTTATGTGCCGTCCGTCAGATGATCTTGCTCAGAAAGCTTTTAAGACGGTCGCTTTTGGGATTGTTGAAAAACTCTTCGGGAGGATTTTCCTCCACGATCTGACCGTCCGCCATAAACAGGATACGTGTCGCAACTTCCTTTGCGAAAGCCATTTCGTGAGTTACTACCACCATTGTCATGTTGTCCTCGGCAAGCTCGCGCATAACGTTCAGAACCTCGCCCACCATTTCGGGGTCTAGAGCCGACGTAGGCTCGTCGAACAGCATAACGTCAGGCTTCATGCACAGCGCCCTTACGATCGCGATACGCTGTTTCTGACCGCCCGAAAGCTGGTTTGGATACGCGTCCGCACGGTTGGCAAGACCAACCCTTTCAAGCAGCTCGGAAGCGTTTTTCTCGGCCTCCTCCTTGGAAAGCCCCAGAAGCTTCATGGGCGCAATGGTAAGATTTCTCATTACCGTCATATGGGGAAACAGATTGAACTGCTGGAAAACCATACCGATCTTCCGTCTGTGCAGGTTTATATCGTTCTTTTTGTCGGTGATGTCCACGCCCTCGAAAAGGATAGTCCCGTCGGTAGGCTCTTCAAGCAGGTTGAGGCAGCGCAGGAACGTGCTTTTGCCCGAACCCGACGGTCCCACAACGAACACTACCTCGCCCTGACGTATTTCCGTGGAAACTCCGTTCAGCGCGTGATTTTCCATGCCGTCAAACTTCTTTTTCAGACCGTTCACACTTATAAGAACGTTTTCGTCAGCAGCATTAGTGGTCACTGTTCCTCAGCCTCCTTTCAAGCTTGCCTACAAGGAATTCAAGCAATATTACCACAATAAGGTAAATTGCCGCAACCGCAAGCAGCGGCATCATTGCGTCAAAGGTACGGCTTCGTATGATATCGCCGCCTTTGGTAAGATCCTCCATGGCAATGTAGCCCGAAACCGAGGTCTCCTTAAGAAGCACTATAAGCTCGTTTCCCAGCGCGGGCAGGACGTTCTTGAACGCCTGCGGGATAATGATATAGACCATAGTCTGAGCGTAGCTGAAGCCCAGACTGCGTCCCGCTTCGAGCTGTCCCTTGTCTATGGACATTATTCCGCTTCGTACAATTTCCGCCACGTATGCCCCGGAGTTTACTCCGAAAGCGATAACGGCGACAATCATTTTCTCTATTGCAACCGAAGCGAAAATGCCGTAGTAAATGATAAGGAGCTGTACCACAACGGGAGTTCCGCGGATAACCGTAAGATAAACGCGGCAGATAAAGTTTGCGATCTTGAGCTTGCCCGTCTTGTCGTGTGCGGAGCGTATTATCGCCACAATAAAGCCCAGCGCAACGCCCAGTATCAGCGCGAAAACCGTTATCAGCACCGTGGTTCGGAGACCGCGGGTAATGTAGAGCCAGCGGTCGTCCTTTATAAAATTAAGATAGAATCTGTGCGCAAGTTCTTTCAGCCAATCCGACATAATCAAGTCCTTTCAGGCATCAGTCTGCGCTGATGTACTTGTTTATGATCGAACCTATCTTACCCGACTCCTTGAGCTTAGCCAGCGAAGCGTTTACCTGCTCCAGCAGCTCTGTGTTGTTCTTGGCAATTGCAATAGCGTATTCTTCAACAGTGTACTCTTCGTCCAGAATGATAAGTCCCTCGTTCTGGGAAATGAAAACCTTTGCGGGTTCGCGGTCGATGATGACTGCATCGACCTTGTCCTGAAGCAGGGACTGAACTGCCTCAAAGCCCTTGTTGAAGCGTTCCACGGTAACATCGTCGATGTCCTCGGCGTACATATCTCCGGTAGTTCCGAGCTGAACGCCTACCTTTTTGCCGACAAGATCCGCAGGCGACACGATCGCCGAGCCGTCCTTAACTATAACGACCTGTGCGGTCAGAGTGTAGGGATCGGAAAAATTAACGTTTTCGAGCCTGTCCTCTCTTACGGTCATGCCCGCGAGAACCATGTCAGCCTTGCCCGACTGAACAGCCGCGATAAGAGAATCGAAAGCCATGTCCTCGATAACGAGCTCCAGACCCAGATCGTCCGCAATAGCCTGAGCGATCTCAGCGTCGATACCAACGATCTGGTCGCCATCGCGGTACTCATAGGGAGGAAACTCCGCGTTGGTAGCCATAATGAGAGTGGTTTTCTTTTCGCCGCCGCAGCCTGCGAGGGAAAGCGTCATAAGAGCGGCAAGTGCGCCGCAGAGAATTTTGCGTAATTTCATATGTATCTCTCCTTTTAAATTTTCACAGTAAATTACATTATACATTATATTTATATTTTTTGCAAGTACCGAAAAGCGGTTTGAAACCGTTTTAATTAGTTTTAAATCATTGTTAACAATTTGTATATGCCGGCGAAACATTCAGTTGGTAAATATTATTATATCATATATTGGGATAAACTATATATGGGCGAACATACTTTTATTAGCATGTTATAATTATAATGTAGCTTATATATAGTCGATTTTGGAGCTTCACGGCTCAAAGCTTTTTCAACGCTCGGAACATGAACATACTTAATAATATATAAGGATAATTTTCCATGTGAGGAAAAGGGGCGTAAGTATGAAAATACAGCCTGCCGTAGCCGCAAGAATAACCGAGCTGTGTGATGAACGCGGCATTACGGTGAACGCGCTTGCGTATATATCCGGTGTGCCGCCGTCCACGGTAAAGAACATTCTGTACGGCGTGAGCAAAAATCCGGGGATCGCCACTATTAAAATGTTATGCGACGGTCTTGATATCTCTCTGATCGAATTTTTCACTTCCCATGTTTTTGATGAACTTGAACAGGAAATAGAATAAAGTCCGCTGTACGCATTTTTATCGACCGTTGTACGGCGGATTTTTTTAAGCTTGGGAATAATACCCTGTATTTTCCAAAATGATTTTTATGTCGTATAGTCTCGTTTTAGGCGGAAAATCAGCATATGCTCACGTATTTTTGTACTTTGTGACATTTTGGGCAGAATTTTTTATAGGAAATTTTTGTCAAAAGCTATTGATTTTCGAAGAGTTTTATGGTAAAATATGGGAAGTAAAAAATAACAGGAGGTTCTTAACATGGCAAGCAACATTAAAATTCTGATCTGCGACACAAGCTGCGACTACAGCGAGGCGTTCTACAAAAATATTGAAATGGCGGGCTGCAAATACAAGATCTGCCGCTCGGACGGAGGCGCGCTGACCGAGGAGATACTTGATTACGAGCCCGATATCGTACTCTGCGACATGATCATGACAGGCACGGACGCGGTCGGAGTTATCAGCAAAATAAATTCCGAGCAGATAAAAAAGCCGTTTTTCATTGTCGCTTCCTTATACAAAAACGCGTTTATGGAAAAGGAGATAATGTCCTTTTACAATGCCTACTTTATGCTTAAGCCCTTTGACGCGGAAAGCTTTCTCAGCGTTGTCAACAGGATATCCGCCACTTCCATTGATTCGCTTTCCGATTCTTACGACAGCAGCTCGCAGATCGAGGTAGTTGTTACGGACGTGCTTCACCAGATGGGAATACCCGCACATATAAAGGGTTATCACTATCTCCGCGAGGCAATAATTCTTTCACTCAGGGACGACGAAATGCTGGAAAGCATTACCAAGCTGCTCTATCCCACTATCGCGGAGCATTTCGACACCACCTCTTCGCGTGTGGAACGCGCTATACGCCATGCTATCGAGACCGCATGGGACAGAGGTGATATCGATGTACTTAACGGAATGTTCGGTTACACTGTAAGCGTTGGCAAGGGCAAGCCTACAAATTCGGAGTTTATTGCCCTTATTACGGACAATCTCCGCCTGCGCTTCAGGCTTGTGGGAAGAAAGCGGGAAAAAGCCGTAAAATAATACCAATAAATCCGAGGGCATACAATGTCCTCGGATTTTTGTGCGTTATCGACAAAAAATGTGTGTATATTGCGGTAATTTTGATATAAGTCACAATTTATACCAAAATGACTTGACAAAGGAAAAAACATATTATATAATTAACTCATACAAAACATATTGAAATGATATGTAATGAAAGGACGTTATTTTATGTTTATTCTGTCGGCGCGAATGTGCAGGTCTCTGTCTTAAAAGTTTATATATGCTGATACAAAACATTAAATATTAAAGGAGTAATTTATCATGAGTGAACTTAATGAAAGAAGTCTCAGATTTGAGACCAAGCAGCTTCATATAGGTCAGGAGACCGCAGACCCCGTTACCGACGCGAGAGCGGTGCCTATCTACGCAACGTCCTCGTACGTTTTCCATAATTCCGAGCACGCAGCGGCGCGGTTCAATCTTACCGACGCAGGCAATATTTACGGCAGACTTACCAATCCCACCCAGGACGTTTTTGAACGCAGGATAGCCTCTCTTGAGGGCGGAATTGCAGCCCTTGCGGTGGCTTCGGGCGCGGCGGCGATAACCTATACTTTCCAGAACCTTGCAGGCGCAGGCGACCACATAGTTGCCGCAAAGACCATTTACGGCGGTACATATAACCTGCTTGCCCACACACTTCCCCAGTACGGTATTACAACCACCTTTGTTGACCCCGAAGAGGAGGGCGCATTCGACAAGGCGGTGCAGGACAATACCAAGGCTATCTTTATCGAGACCCTCGGCAACCCCAATTCCAATGTAATTGACATTGAAAAGCTTGCCGGTATCGCTCACAAGCACAAAATACCGCTTGTTATCGACAATACTTTCGGTACGCCTTATCTTGTACGTCCTATCGAGTACGGCGCGGATATCGTGGTGCATTCCGCAACCAAATTTATCGGCGGACACGGAACTGCTATAGGCGGCGTTATTGTGGACAGCGGAAAATTCGACTGGGAAGCCAGCGGCAAGTTCCCGTCCCTTACCGAGCCCAACCCCAGCTACCATGGAATAAGCTTTACAAAGGCTGTGGGAGCTGCGGCATTCGTCACAAAAATACGCGCGATACTGCTCAGGGACACGGGCGCGACACTGTCTCCTTTCCATGCGTTTATGTTCTTACAGGGACTTGAGACCCTTTCCCTGCGTGTTGAACGCCATGTGGAGAACGCCTTGAAGGTCGTTGAGTATCTTTCCAAGCACCCGCAGGTGGAAAATGTCAACCACCCGTCTCTTGCTTCGGGAGAGCAGAAGAAGCTGTACGACAAATATTTCCCCAACGGCGGAGGTTCTATATTTACCTTTGAGGTAAAGGGCAGCGAGAAGGACGCGCAGAAGTTTATCGACAATCTGAAAGTGTTCTCGCTTCTTGCAAACGTTGCGGACGTTAAGTCTCTTGCAATTCACCCCGCGTCCACAACACATTCTCAGCTTAACGAGTCTGAGCTTGCGGAGCAGGGTATCAAGCCCAATACTATCAGACTTTCAATCGGTACGGAGCATATTGACGATATAATTTTTGACCTTGACGAAGCGTTTAAGGCTATCAAGTGATCGGTTTATAATTAAAAACGGCGGAAGCGCATTTTGAGCGTTTCCGCCGTTTTTAATAGGTGAGAGAAATTTTGATTTAGCGCACTACGCAGTAAGTAGCAACCTTTTAGGCGGCGAAGCCGCCGACTAAAGCTGGTCGAGCTGAGCCCAGCTCGCAGAAGTCCAGAGGGCGGAGCCCTTTGGTCGCCGTCCGCAGACGGCGAAATCCCCTCCCCGCGCCCGCAGGCGCATATCGTTCAAAACGGTGAAAGGGGTGAGGAATGACGACAGTCATTCCGAGGGGGAGCGGACACGACCGCTCCCC
>JAAVHI010000010.1 GCA_014799785.1 Ruminococcus sp. | reverse complement strand
GTCGCCATTTTTACGGTAAGATTTTTGAGCTCGTGCGTTCTTGCCTCTTGCTTCTTAAAATTCTTGCCTCTGTTCGCGGATTTAGCTCATCTGGTAGAGCGCCACCTTGCCAAGGTGGAGGTAGCGGGTTCGAGCCCCGTAATCCGCTCCATTTTTCTTTTTAGAATAAGGCGCTATAGCCAAGTGGTAAGGCGTGGGTCTGCAACACCCTGATTCCCCGGTTCAAATCCGGGTGGCGCCTCCAGCGGGAGTTCCCGCAGCATGAAAAGGTCACTCACAAAAGAGTGACCTTTTCTTTTTTAGAAATCAACCGCAGGTTGTATTTGTGCGGATGTTTCATAAACATATAGACGATTGTTTTACCCAATAGCATATGCTATAATCTGATACATAGCATAATGCTATAGAAAATCTATCGGGAGGAAAAATATGTTTAATCAAATCAACTTCGGAAAAAGGCTGAAAGAGTTCCGCGAAAGAAGAAAGCTTACCCAAAAGGAAGCTGCTGTGAAAATCGGAGTTTCGGAGCAGGCTCTTTCAAAATGGGAGAACGGGGTGTGTCTGCCTGATGTTTACCACCTGAAATATCTTGCGCGTGTGCTGAACGTTTCGGCAGACTGCTTATTAGACACCGAAAACGACGGCGGCGAAAAGGTTGTTGACACAATAAAGGTCGGGGGAGCTGTCTTTGAGATAGTGGAGAAGCCCGAAACCGTCTTTGCGGGAAAAATGCTTTATGCAAAGGATTTTTCGGATATATCGGCTTTTAATTCGGCAATAGACGCTTTCGCGGCCGACGGCGAGGACGCTGTATACGACCTGCTTACGGACGCGGTTCTTCCGATTTATGACATTCATTTAAGCGTGAATTTCTGGCTCGGCGAAAAGAAGCGCGCATACGGCTTTGTGCGTGAGGTCTCCGCAGAGACACAGCCTGAGGGTGTGGACGTTTACAAAATGCCTGCTTCGCTGTATATTCGTGCCTACACGGATAAATCCGCCGCGCAGCTTTTAGCAAAGGAGCAGTGCGAGATATGGGAGCTTTTCTCGTACATCAGGGATTATTTCATGCCTGCTCACGGCTTTAAAATGGCGGATAACGGCGCTCAGGAGCTGGAAGTGTTTGACACTTCCGAGCATAGCACGGGTTATGCCTATATGCCTGTGCAGAGATGTTAGTCAATTGTGAGTTGTCAGGAAAAAATACTGTATCGATTTTCCGAATTTTTGTATAAATTGATGTAATAAATTCTCCTCTTAAAGCCAAACTATTTACAGAATAGCTTGAGAGGAGAATGAGCGTGAAAAATAAATTTAACAAGCTTGCCGTCGGAACGATAGCGGCGTGCGGATTGGTAACGGCGGGACTGGTTGCCGCTCCGAAAATGGTCTTGAAAAGCGTGCCTACGGCGACGGTGGTCAAGGTTGAAAAGGTGGAGCACGTTGACACCGTTTCGCTGTCGGGGACTATCATGAAAAACATTACAAAGGACGAGACCTACGTCCAGACCTTTGTTCCCGAGCAGGACATAAGCAGGGTGGAGCTGGGTCAGATCGCAGAGATAACGGGAGAAGCTTTTCCCGACATGGTTTTCCGCGGATCGGTGGACAGAATTTCCGACACGGCTTCAAAGGTGCAGTTCGGGAACGTCCAGAAAACCGCAGTTGAGGTCAAAATAAAAATTGACAGTCCCGACGATATCCTGAAACAGGGTTACACCGCTTCGGTAAAGCTTATAACCTCCGAGCCAAGTACTATGAGCCTTGTGCCCTATGAGGCGGTCAATCAGGACGACAGCGGCGAGTACGTCTACATTCTCAGGGACGGCAGGGCGGAAAAGCTGTACATTGAGACGGGAGCCGAGCTTAGCGGCGGTATCGAGCTGAAAACGCCGATCTACGACAGCGAGAAGATCATTACCTTAGACGAGCTTGTGGAAAACGGCGGAGCCGTTAAGCTGTCGGAACAGGAGCAAGCCGATGACTGATATTATCCGCAGCGGCTTCCGCTGTCTTTTCAGAAGCAAGCTTCGTTCCTTTCTCACTATCGTGGGAATTGCCGTGGGCGTGATGTCGGTGGTGGTGGTGTCCTCAATCGGTGAGATAGGAAAAGCGTCCATAAACAGCGAGCTTTCGGGCATGGGTATGGACAGCCTTGTGGTGTCCGTCCAGTCGGGAGCGGTGAACAAGCTTACCGAGGAGGAGCTTGACAGGATCAAGTCCCTTGATACCGTGGAAAACGCAATGCCGCTCATGAGCATTGTCACAAGCGGCGAGATCAAAAACGACAGGGTAACGGTCATGGCATGGGGCGTGAACGAGGACGCGGACAACGTTATCGACCTTGAAGTTATCCACGGCAGACTGCTCAACAGGGGAGATATCCTCGAAAAGAACAACGTGTGCGTTATCGACGAGGCGATTGCTTTGGAGCATTACAAAAGGACAAATATTGTGGGAAAAAACATTACCATAAATATCGGCGGTATACCCACGGATTTCGAGGTGGTGGGAGTTGTCAAAAACGGTGTGAACACGCTCCAGAATATGCTTGGAGGGTTTATTCCCGACTTTGTGTACGTGCCCTATTCGGTGATGCAGTCGGGTCTGGGCAGGAACAATTTCGACCAGATAACCGTAAAGCTTGAGGACGTTACACGCAGTGTTGAGACTGCCGCCGCCGTTGAGACCGTCCTTGCGGAAAAGGGCAGCGATTTTTCCGTGGACAATCTTCTCAGACAAAAGGAGAAAATGAACAATATCCTTTCAATTGCGACTGCCGCCCTTTCGGCTGTGGCGGGGATAAGCCTTGTGGTTTCGGGAATTTCCATAATGACGGTAATGCTGGTTTCGGTCAGCGAAAGGACGGGGGAGATAGGCATAAAAAAATCCGTCGGAGCGAGCCGCGGAATTATTCTTACGGAATTTCTGTTTGAATCGGAGCTTATAACAATTATCGGAAGTATTGCGGGAATACTTTCGGGAGTGCTTATTTCCTCGGCAATATGCTCCGCCGTGGGAAGTCCCGCCGCGCTGAATTTGAAGTTATGCGGAACGGTAATGCTTATAGCACTTGCCGTGGGCGGCTGCTTCGGAGCGTATCCCGCCTATAAAGCCGCGTCCCTCAATCCTGTGGACGCGTTAAGACGGGAATGAGGGACTGCTCGATACTAAATAAACTTTTCGCGGACGGGTCAAGCTTCAAGACCAGTCCGCGGTTTTTTCTCTGCTTCTTTTGGCGGCATTTTCATACAGCACTTGAAATAATCACAACAATTCTTCCCCTTGATAACGATTTACGGATTTTCCGCCGTTTACTTCGCTTACAGCTTCTAAAATTTCTGCTTTGCGGGCTGCCGCATCTTCTTTCGACAGATCAAGAAGAACGTCTTCCAGATCATACGGACCGTAGCGGAAATGTCCCACAACTGCGCCGTGGAATTCTCCGTCGATCAGTAAATACTGCAATGTTTCATGTTCGGGGTGTTTAAATTTTTCTTTAAGCCGGTACTCATTGGATCTTACCAAAAAATCATTGCGGTGCATTACATAAATAGATTTGGAAATCTGAGGCTCATATTTTTCCAGTAACTCAATATCCGTTTTCAGAAGCCAGCCGTTTTCCGTTTCCTCTATAACACCCTCGGAAGCAAGAGAACCGATAGCCTCCTTAATGGTCTTCGCCGGCAGCTTATAAAATGACCTCACCATTTCCGCATTAAAGCATACCTGCCGATAGGAGAACCTTTGAAGCAAAATTTTTAACGCTTCTGTTTTAGTGTACTTGTTGATGTTTACGTCGGGGAACATTTCGGAAAACTTATACCAGCCTCTGTCCCATTCGCCGTCATACTGATCTTCATAAACCAAAAACGCTTCTTGCAGACGGTGCAGAACAGGTGTTATCTCTTTCACAAGCATTCCCGTGATTTCCTTTATCTGCTGAATGTTAAGAGGACCCTCGCGCTCGATAAGTTCTTTTATTACCAAGTGCTTTTCGGCAGGCTTGTCCAGCGGTTTGCAGAACAGACACGCAAACAGTTCAAAATCCTCTTTCATTATCCAGCCAAGATTGCCGCCCGCAAACCGTCCCTTTAGCAGCGAACGGTCTGCCTGACGCAAACGGTTAAATTCAATGTCGTCAAAATCTACCCGAAAGGTCAGGGACGGCGGTTCTCCGAAGCCGCACCAGTATACATTTTGTCCCGGCTGGAGATCGCGGTAAAGCGATATATAGTCGCTTTCGTCAGCTTTATTAGTCAGGTGCTGACGTTCCATTCGCAGAGCTGCAATTTTATTTTCATTCATAAGCAAAGTCCCTTTTCTGAAAAATATTACCCATATATAAATTTCTTGATTTTCTTTTCCTCCGCGGACGGATTAAGCTTTAATATCTGTTCACGAATTTTTTCTGCGGCTTCTTCTTCGGAAATGTCGGAGGAAATGTCGTCTCCCCAGAACTCCTCGCAGGTGCAGAACATTGCGCTGTCCCAGCCGTATTCGAGACCCTGCTTGTTAAGCTTTCGGGCGCGTCCGCAGATGGTAATGAACATTTTCATCTGCAAATTTGTAACGGCTTTTTCGTAGCGGCCGTTTTCCTCCTTGGAAAAGCAGCAGAGCCTTCTCAGGTCGTGGGAGGGAATGCGCCTGTTGTCACGGACAGCACTATAGACACGTTTCTCCATTTCGGAAATAAACCCGCTTTCGTAAGCGTCCTCAAAGTCGTAACCGTTTCGGCGCACCGCTAAAAAGTATGGATACCATTCCTTGGTAATATATCCGCTTGCGTTGAAAAACAGTTTTGCGTAAGCGATATCGTCACGCTCTTCAAGGACGCGCATACGCCACTGCCAAGGGTCGGTTTCCGGGTCGCCCGTGTGCCATATTACGGGATTTCCCTCTGCTATGGGAGCCTGCCAGTCGTAATCAATTACGGCAAAGATACCCTTTGCATTTCCTCCGCCGAGGGAAAAGCCGCAGCGCAGAAGCTCTTCGCAGAAATCCCCGAAATTTTTTATCATGATACTTCCTCCGATTTTATGATCTTACCGCTCTGTCTGTTCAGTCATAATTCCCCAGCGAATTCCAAATTTATCAATAAAAACTACCCGACAAGAGCTGTAAGGTGTAGCTTCCATTTGATATATTGTTTTGCTTCCTTCTTTCATGATCTCATATGCCTGCTGGACTTCTTCTTTCGTATTAAACATAACGGTAAGGAAATTTGAATAGCATATCTGAAATTCAATATCCCCCTCCACAAGGTCGCTCATAATAATTCTTTGGTCGCCCAATACAAGCTCCGAATGATATATATAATCTTTTTGATCTTCTTTGAGCAGCGGAGTATAGTCAGGGTCATTCGCTTCTCCGTAGGTTATCAGGCAGCTGATTTTTCCGTTAAACGCCTTTTCATACATATGGATCGCCTCCTGGCAATTTCCATCCAAATTCAGCGTTGGTACTATCTGCAATTTTCTCTCTCCTTTCATAAAGTAATAAATTCAAATCGTCTTTATCGGATTAACAGCCCCAACACAGTAAGGCTCCCGCTCTCCTGTTTCTGGGTTTAAGGGCGAATGGATATTGTAGAGATAACCGCTTTCCCCGTAACGGCCAAGCTTGTCGGTGCTGTAGTGCTCCTCGTCGAACCAGACGTTTACCACCTTTACGCACAGGACAAAATGGTCGCTGCCCTCAAACAGACGCTTTTCCCACGCGACTTCGCATTCAAGGCTTAAAAAGCATTCGTCAACAACGGGAGCGTTTACCTTGCTGCCGTTCCGGTAATGAAGTTCCGCAAGAGCAAGCTCGTCCTTGTCGTAGCGGTTGTTTTCGATAGTTGACATACATTTCCCGATAACGTCCTTGTCGGGGAAATTGATAACAAGCTGCTTCTGATTTTGGGCAATTTCGTACATATGAGAGTATTTGTTCACGCTGCCGAAAATGCAGTAAAAATCATTCTCGCTTGAAAAGCACAGCCATGAATCCATGGTAGCGTTTGCAAGACCGTTGTTTTTGTACCCTGTTACCAGCACCAGCGGCGAGGGGATAGCCGTAACGTATTCCAGCCAGTTGAAGCCCCACAGCTCCATGTCCTTAAGATTGTCGGGAATGCTGCAAAATTGTTTTTTGTTCATGAGTATGACCTCCTTTTTTTCATAAGTATATCATACCCACAATGACATATGTATGTCATGTTTATTTTATTTTTTGTCATGTTTGTCAGCGTGCAGACGGTACTTCCGCCGCCCATTTTTTGCACTGCTCTATCCTTGCGCCGTGAGGATTATCGCCGTGTTCGGGATCGCAGGAATACTGTGTCAGCAGTTCGCAGGGGATATCGGGACATTCTCCGCAGTGTACAATGCCCTTGTTCTGACAGCACACCGCCACGGGACATTCGCCGTGGAACGGGTGTCCGTTTGTTTCAATGCAGCCTCCGCAGCCGCAGCTTTCCTTGTACTCGCAGCCCGTGCAGTGCAGTCCGCAGCGGGAGTCAACTGTTTTTTCCATAATTGTTACCTCCGTAATTTTTATTGGCATATCGCAGCCGTACTCCCATAATATCATACGGAACATGACAACCGTATGTCATGTTCCTTTTATATTTTCTTCAAGAATTTCACTTAGTTCGGCAGGGTCGAATTCCGAGAGAGCAGGGTGATTTGTCAGAGCCTTTACTATCCTCCAGCCGTCGCGGTTTCGCTCCGCGTTTTGGGGAATTGGGGTGAAGCCAAAGTCAAGATAGACCTTGCATGCTACCCATGTGGTGGTCTGGGTCGGTATCTTGGCGTGGGAGTGTCCCAGCGACCGCATTACTTCAAGAGTGTGTGCTATAAGCGGCTTTGACAGACCTCTGCCCTGATAGTCCCGCTTGACCGCTACCCAGTGCAGCCAGCCCGCACCCGACTTGTCCCTGCCGTAAATATCGTAGAAAGCCGTTGCCGTGGCAACCTTTTCACCGCTTTCCGTCTCAATGAAAACCATGCGCTTAACAAGCTCGTCGTCCTTGCCGCCGTAGTATTCGTTCCATGACTTTAGTCCCGCCTCGTAGCTTTTGAACTCCTTTGCGGATTTTTCGATCTCTATCCAAGCGTCCCTGTCACCGCTCTTGTAGAAAACGAATCTGTAACCGTCGGGCAGGGAAAAGGAGGGAATGTCCGCCAAGGTTTTCCTTTCAAGCATAAGCTCGTAGTATTTTATTCTTTCGTCGTGATTGTCAAAGGTCATTGCTGTTCCTCCAGTCCTGAAATAAATTCGGTCATTTCCTCCGCAATTTTTTCGTACTCATGGTCGTGTATGTAGTGAGGGCAGTCCAGCTCGATATAGCTGCTTCCGTCTGCCTGCGAAAGATATTCTTTCGGGATACTGCGCCATGTTTCCTTATCGAAGCCCGTGCCGCCCGAACCGTCAGAAATAAACAGAAGCATGGGCAGCCCCGGTACTCCCGCAGCCTCGACGGTTTTTGCGTTTTCCTTGACGGCGGCGGTCTCGTTTATCATTGTCACGGTAGCGGTGCGCCTGTAAAAAACCGCTCGGTACAGCTCCTTTTCCTCTTCGGAGAGCGTGCCGTACTGTATGGCGTCGCTTTCGGCAATGCCGGGAATAAGCCGCGTTACGCCGATCTGCGCCGCAAAGCTTGCCAAACGCATAAGCGGGATATTTATTTTCATTTCTTCATAATATCCGGGAACAGCCATGTCCAGACCGACTATTGCCGCAACCTCGTCCGGATATTTCTGTGCCCAGCGCAGGGCTTCAAGTCCCGACATGGAGTGGGGACACAGCACATATGGAGCTTCCAGTCCCGCCGCCGACAGCGCGGCACGGGTGTCCTCAAGAATTGTGTCTATGTCACGCTCCCTGTCCACCACGTCGCTGAACCCGTACCCGAATTTCTCTACAACTGCAATGCGGTACTTATCGTTCAGCAGCGAGTACAGGGACTTGAAATCCAGCACGGGAGAGCAGGTACCTCCGCCAGACATAAACACTAACGTAATGTCGCCGTCCCCCTCGCTGTAGACGTTCATGGTGTGACCGCCAACCGTTACAGGAGTACCCATAACGGTCATGGCTTTAGCTTCCTTTGCAAGTCTGACGCGGTGATTAATGTAGCATATCAGAAGTGCAATGGCGATAACGCCTATTATTATAAGTAAAACCTTTGCCGTTTTTTTAAGTATTTTCATAAATTTTGAGAGCCCTCCTGAGTTCGTTCAAATAGATTTGTTTAAATGATTCGGGCGACAGTATCTCCACATTTCCGCCGAAGCCGAGAAACCACTGCAACGCGCTTTTCTCGGAGCGAAATCCGAACTTTGCGCAAAGTCTGCCGTCCTCCGTGACGGTAAAGCTGTACGGTCCGTATTCGTCCACAAGACGGAATTTTTCGCTTGCATCGTACAGCGCCGAGACCAGAATGTTATCTTCCACCGCTCCGTCGAAGCGAAGCGTATCCTGCGGTATGGCGCGCGGCTCAAAGGTTTCATCGGTGACAGTCAGCTCCCAAAGCCGCGTAAGCTTGTACATTCTGAAATCATCTCGGTCGGGGCAAAATCCCAAAATATACCAGCTTGACCATTTGAATATCACAAGAGCGGGTTCGATAAGCTTGTCCTCCTCGCCCTTTTCGTAGTAGTATCGGAAAGTCACACGTCTGCGGTCGTCGATGGCTTTTTTAAGAAGCTCTATTTTGTCCGAAAGAGCTTCCTGGTAGAATGAGGACAGGTCGATAAGCATATTTTCCTCAACGGGGATAACGCCGCCGATCTTCTCGGTCAGCAGTGCGGATTTGGAATCCTTTGATACACTGTCGAGAGATTTCAGTCCCACAAAAACGGAGCGCAGCTCCTCCTCGGTAAAAACGGTGGTGTCAATGGAAAAGCCCTCCATTATGGAAATACCGCCGCCCGCGCCCTGCTCGGTGACTATGGGTATTCCCGCAAGGCAGAGAGCCTCGATATCGCGGCTTATGGTGCGCTTGGACACCTCAAATTTTTCCGCCAGATAAGGCGCGGTGACCTTTCCTTTCTGCTGGAGGGTGGTTATTATTCCGATAAGTCGGTCAAGTTTCATAAGATCAATCCTTTAATTAGTGCAGAGAAAATTGTTATTTTTGTCTTTTTTGATTTCGGATATTTGCCAGCGGGGAAGCGTCCATAGCCTCCTTGACGGATTCGTTGGAAATATGGGTGTAGATCTCGGTGGTGGAAATACTTTTGTGTCCCAGAATTTCTTTCAGGATAAGAGTATCCACGTTTCCGTGCTGATACATAAGGGTCGCGGCAGTGTGACGGAGCTTGTGGGTGGAGTACCCCTGATTGTCAAGATTGCTGTCCCGCAGGGCGTTGTCAACTATCTGCTGTACCCGCCTGTTGGTAATACGCGTTCCGCGTTTGCTCAGGAACAGCGCGTCAGGCTCCACAGGGGAGGGCTGCCTTTCCTTTACATACTGCAAGATGGAATCCGCGCAGGCGTCGTTGATGTGAATGATACGCTCCTTGTCGCCCTTACCAAGCAGACGCATGGTGCGCTCGTCAAGGTTCACGTCTTGAAGATTAAGTCCCACAAGCTCGCTGAGACGCATTCCGCAGTTCAGGAAAAGGGTTATGATGCAGTAATCCCTGTAGTAGTAGGGGTCGTCCCTGTTCATGTTTTCAAGCAGCTTTATGCTGTCGTTGAGGGTGAGGAATTTCGGCAGATGCTCGTGCATTTTCGGGTAGTCGATATCCTTTGTGGGGTCGCTTGGAATAAGGTTAAGGTCGCGGTACAGGCATTTGTAGAATACTTTCAGGGAGGCAAGCTTGCGGTGTCTTGTTTTTGCGGTGTTGCCGCGGTCTGTCGCCACATAGCTCAGGTAATTGAGTATATCCAGCTTTGAAAAATCCCGTACCCATTCAAGGGGAACATCCGATATTGTGATGTCATTCATAGGCGTGCCGGGACTTACTTCTCCTTTNGTNAGCTTAACGTACCTTAAAAANATNCGCAGATCNATATAGTACGATTCAAGCGTCCTTTCGGCTTTGATTTTNACGACCCGCTGAAAGGTGAAAAACTCGTTTAAATACCGAGGACATTCCTTTGGATTGATTTTCTGTGATGCCATAATACCCTCCAATATCCGCATAAAGCNATTAAATCTGTATACATTATANTAAGNCTCCGNAGCTGCNGAGCCGNNNCATATNNNNTNTGCCNCNAATATATNGTTTTGCAAAAAANNGTNTAATATAATTGTAATCCTTAACTTTTTTTTTGTCAAGGTATAGAATTATAAAAAAAGATGTGTTATAATAAAAGAGTATGTTATTATGCACATCATTTAAGAGGAGTTGATAAGATTGGCAATAAAGTACAATCGTGAAAAGCTCGGTGACGGTATTCATTACAATTCTATCATCAATGAACGCCAGAAAACAAACACCGTNATTATGCATTTTGTTACCGGACTTTCACAGGAGACCGCTTCGCTNAACGCTGTTATACCCTATATTTTAGCCGGAAGCAGCAGCGTTTATCCNACNNTTACGGAGCTTAACAAAAAGCTTTCCGAGCTGTACGGCGCGGTGTTAAAGGGCTCNGTGTCCAAAATGGGGGACAGTCAGGTGCTGTCTCTNATGGCGGGCTGCATCAACGACCGCTACGCCTTTGACGGCGAGGCNGTTACNGAGGAAATGACNAAGGTCATGACAGGCTGCCTTACAAGTCCNCATTTGCAGGANGGNGTTTTCTTTGAAAAGGATTTTGAACTGAAAAAGCAGGAGCTTATCGACGATATNGANGCGGAGATAAACGAAAAGCGTTCCTTTGCNTTTAAGCGCGCAAATATNAATATCTTNAAGGACGANCCCGCCNCCGTTTCGGTAAAGGGAGACGTTTCNCANGCNGAGAAGCTGACCNCCGCGGACGCCTACAGGCAGTATCTGGANNTGCTCAAAACCGCGCAGATAGAGATCTTCTTNGTGGGAGCGCAGGAGTCCGCAGGCTGCAAAAAGATAATNACCGACGCTCTGAACTCNATNGNCAGAGCTTTCGGNGGNGANAATTCTTCCGCCAAATCTCCCCTTAANGGCGAGGTTTGCAGAGTTACCGAAAGATACGACGTTGCCCAGAGCAAAATGGTCATGGGCTTCAAGACCGACTGCGGCGACCCCGTTGCGTTAAAGCTTATGAACGCTATCTTCGGCGCAACGCCTATNTCAAAGCTGTTNATGAACGTNCGNGAGAAGCTNAGCCTGTGCTACTACTGCTCGTCGGGCTATAACGACAAAAAGGGTACNCTGTACGTTGACAGCGGCGTTGAACAGGAAAATATAGCCAAAGCCGANGCGGANATACTCAATCAGCTTGACGCNGTGCGCCGCGGTGATTTTACCGACGAGGACATGGAAAACGCCCGCAAGTCCATNATNAACTCATGGAGAGGCGTAAGCGACGGAGCGCGCTCCATTGCGGAATGGTATTTCAGCCGCAGCTATTCGGGNGACTNNNNTTCTCCCGANGANATGATAGAAAAGCTGAAAAAGATNACCCGCGAGGACGTTATAAAGGCTGCCGAATCGGTCAAGCTCGACACAGTNTATGTTCTTACCGGAAAGGAGGCAAAAGCCTGAAACTAAGCTTCAGGTTTGCGAATAATGGAAAAGAAAATTATC
The DNA here is from genome assembly GCA_014799785.1 of Ruminococcus sp. Taxonomy (GTDB): domain Bacteria; phylum Bacillota; class Clostridia; order Oscillospirales; family Ruminococcaceae; genus RGIG8773. The sequence goes on along the minus strand of JAAVHI010000010.1, from coordinate 40,718 downwards.
AGAAACGAACGCACAGGNGAGCAGTACACCTATGTGAAGCACCCNACGGGTCTTAATATCTATATCTGGAANATGGAGAANTACAGCACNACNTACGCGCTGTTCGGTACGAANTACGGCTCCATAAACACCAAATTCAAAACCAAGTCCGANCCCGATTTNGTCACNGTNCCCAACGGCATTGCCCACTATCTGGAGCATAAGCTTTTTGAAAACGAGGACTGNGACGTGTTCAGCCTTTACGCNAAAACGGGAGCGTCCGCAAACGCNTACACCACCTTTGACAAGACCTGNTACCTGTTCAGCTGNACCGACAACGTTTACGAGTCGCTGGAGATACTCNTNANCTTTGTGCAGGATCCNTACTTTACCGAGGAGACCGTNCAAAAGGAGCAGGGCATAATCGGGCAGGAAATTCGTATGTACGACGANAACGCCAACTGGAGGGTATTTTTCAATATGCTTCAGGGNCTGTACCTCAANCACCCNGTCAAGATNGACATTGCNGGTACGGTGGAGAGCATTGCNCAGATNAANGCNGACCTGCTCTACAAGTGCTACAATACGTTCTACAACCTTAACAATATGGTACTCAGCATTGCGGGAAATATCGACGAGGACAAGGCTCTGGAGCTTTGCGACAAGCTNCTGAAAAACAACGAGAANCCNGAGCTTGAGACNGCGTTNGAGCCCGAACCCGAAACNGTNTGCGAAAAGGAAGTNGTNCAGAAGCTTGAGGTNGCNATGCCTATNTTCAANATCGGCTTCAAGGCAAAGCCCGAAAGCGGTCTGGANCAGGTAANNGCGGAGATNGAGACGAATTTTGTNCTGTCGCTNCTGTCGGACGAAAGCTCCGCGTTNTACAAAANGCTTTANGANGACGGACTGATAAACTCGTCCTTCTCGTCGGAGGTATTTTTNGGCGACGGNTACTTCTGNTCGATCTTCGGCGGAGAATCGAGAAATCCCAAGCTTGTGCGGGATAAGCTTATCGAGGAGATAAACCGCTGCAAGAAAGAGGGTCTTGACAGAGACCGCTTCGAGGCAGTGAAAAAGTCCTACTACGGCGCGCTGATACGCGATCTNAACGANTCCGAGGCTATCGCTACGGTAATGCTCAANGCGGGAATGGAAAAGCTTTCGGCGTTCGACGTTATCGAGACCGTNGCAAAGGTTACTTTTGAGGACGTTTCNGCAAGACTTGACAAACAGTTTGACACCGAAAAGGTTACGATCTCGATNATCGAGCCTGTTCACGGAGAGGGGGAGCAGGCTTGACAAACGCGGAGTGGAACACNGTATCCTTTCCNTCGCTNGGCATAGANNTTCCCGTTTACAGCGACGCGTTCACNNTTTTCGGNTTTACNATAAANTGGTATGCNNTCGTAATAATTNTNGGAATGNTTCTGGCGGCGNTATACTGCTTCANAAGAATGNGANGCTTCGGCATNGACGACGACCGCGCCGTTGACGTGGTAATAACNGGNTTTGTNGGCGCGCTGATATGNGCAAGGCTTTACTACGTNTTTCTGGAGTGGGACAGCTACAANAACGATATTTCAAAGATNTTTTCGGTACACAGCGGCGGTCTTGCCATNTACGGCGGACTTATCGGCGCGGTGCTGTTCGGAGCGGTNATGGCTAAGATACGCAAGCTGCGGTTCATGCCGCTTCTNGACCTTGTGGGAATGGGTTTCCTGATNGGTCAGGGTATCGGNAGNTGGGGAAACTTTTTCAACCACGAGTGCTTCGGCAGCAACACNACNCTGCCNTGGGGAATGACAAGTCCCAAAATTCAGGCGCAGCTAAAGGCGACGGCTGATGAGATATTTGCGTCCACGGGAGTTGCGGTTGACCCGTCCGTACCCGTACACCCCTGCTTTCTNTACGAATCAATNTGGTGTNTGCTCGGATTTTTGCTTCTGCANCTGTACTCAAAACGCCGCAANTTNGACGGCGAGCTGTTCTTTATGTANATCGGCTGGTACGGTCTGGGACGNGTGTTTATCGAGGGTCTGCGGACGGACAGCCTTATGGTGGGACANATNAGGATNTCCCAGCTTGTNGCGGGAATATGCGTTGTTGCNGCNATAGCGGTCATTGCTTTCAAGCGGTACAAAATAAAAATGGACGGCGAGTACGTTTTCTATAAGGANACNGAGGAGTCCGCAAGGCTTATNGCNGAGACGGACGAAAAGTACANAGCCGACGAGGAAAAAAGAGCGGCTAAGAAAANNGCAAAGNCGGCTGCNAAGCAGAGNTCNGCGGANGANNTANNTCCNGAGGACAGGCTTACGGACGAGNATAACGATGANAANGAACAGGAGGAGATTTCCGATGGCACAGATAATTGACGGCAAAGCGGTTTCCGCAAAGGTAAAGGAGCAGGTCCGCAANGAAGCGGAGGTACTTAAANAAAAGGGGATAGANATAGGTCTTGCNGTTGTTATCGTGGGGGACAATNCCGCTTCCCGCGTNTANGTNAANAACAAGAAAAAAGCCTGCGCNGAGGTNGGCTTTACNTCCTATGAGTACGCTCTCCCCGAGGANACCACCGAAGCGGAGCTNCTNGANCTTGTTGAAAAGCTNAACAATGACGANAANGTNAACGGNATANTGGTGCAGCTCCCTCTGCCNAAGCAGATAAACGAAAANGCNNTNATNAANGCTATCCGTCCCGAAAANGANGTNGACGCTTTCCACCCCGAAAANGTGGGACATATNATGATNGGNGATTTCAGCTTCCTGCCCTGCACTCCNGCGGGNGTNATGGAGCTTATCGCCGAAACAGGCGTGGACGTGTGCGGCAAAAACTGNGTTGTTATCGGCAGGAGCAATATCGTNGGCAAGCCTATGGCAATGCTTNTNCTNCATAAAAACGGCACNGTTACGATNTGCCATTCNCGCACGAAAAATCTTGCGGANATATGCTCGCAGGCGGANATTCTCGTTGCCGCNGTGGGAAAAGCGGGCTTTGTAACTCCCGATATGGTCAAGGANGGNGCNGTCGTTATCGACGTGGGAATGAACCGCAACAGCGAGGGNAAGCTNTGNGGNGACGTGGANTATGCNGCTTGCTTNGANAAGGCGGGGTACATAACGCCCGTCCCNGGCGGNGTGGGNCCCATGACTATCGCNATGCTTATGAGGAATACGCTTACNGCCGCTAANATAAAGAACAATATAACGGAGTAACAGNTNTGGAAAAGCTTAATGAGAAAACNAAACAGATAATGAACGAACGCTTCGGCAAGGACAGNNTTATCGCTCTTGCGACCGTGGAAAACGGCGTTCCATATGTCAGAAACGTAGACGCTTATTACGAGAACGGCGCGTTCTATGTTATCACTTACGGAATTTCCGCTAAAATGAAGCAGATAGAGAAAAATCCCGTTGTCGCAGTTGCCGGAGAGTGGTTTACCGCTCACGGAGAGGGCGTTAATATGGGATATTTCGGCAAAGCGGAAAATTCGGAAATTGCCGAAAATCTGAAAAAAGTCTTTGCCGAATGGATAGACAACGGCCACAACGATTTCAGCGATGTTAATACCTGTATCCTGCAAATAAAGCTTACGGACGGGATACTGCTTTCACACGGGACACGCATTGAAATTGATTTCACGGGTGAATAAATTCCGCAATTTTTATCAGTTGGAAAGTAAATAAAATCGGACAAGGAAAATCGCCGAAAAAAAGGAGAAACATAAATATATGACTGATATTCTTGAATTAGTTGCCACATCACAAATCAACGAATATGAAGCCGGAGTTATATTTAATAATGTTGTAGATGAATTTCATTCAGGAAAGATAAAGAGCATTCCCGAGGAACTTAATCTGACTAATTATGAATGGACAGCGGTTTGCCAAGGAATTTTATGGCAGCAGTTGGCGTTGTGGAGAACGGTCGGCTGGCCTGTATCATGCAGTATATGCGGAAGAAAAATAAATTATTTAGATTATGGCTGGCTGATAGATTTAAACGGTTTACATCATGTTGATTGTTCTCGGCGAATTTAATAGTATTGAATAAATTCCGCAATTTTTATCAATCCTCCGAAGAGTAAATATGCTATAATTGCATAGGGAGGGACGAGCATGGAGCAGACGCATATTCAGCGCGTTATCGACTATATCGAAGCGCATTTAAAGGACGAGCTTGACAACAAGCTGCTTGCGAAAATTGTAGGCTATTCCGAGTTCCATTTTCTGCGGCTGTTCCGTGAAGCTGTCCGTCTTACACCTGCCGACTACATAAGAAAACGCCGTATTTCCGAAATTGTCCGCCGTATCGGAACAGAGAGCCGTCCTATGTCGGATATTGCCTTTGAGTACGGCTTCAATTCCAAGGAAAATTTCACCCGCGCTTTTAAGAAAGAGCATAAAATTCTGCCTACGGAGTTCAAAACGGCAAATTGCAGTCTCAGACTGTTTCAGCCCTTTGAGTTTGACAAAGCCGAGCTGCATCCCGATATCTCCATGAGTTATCTTAAAGGCTTTGCGATTATTGCGTATCCGTGCGACGAGGACTTGCCCGCAAGCTTCTGGAACAAATACAACGCCGAAAAGCGTTCCCTGCGCTTGTCAGGCGGCGAAATAACGGAGGATTTCGGCGTTATGCGCTGGAATCCCGAAAAGGGCAGACTGGATTATTACATCGGAATACGTGCCGAAAAAGCAAAGGGCGATATTTCGGGAACAGTGCGCCTTGACATTGCGGAGGGTCTGTACGCTGTGTTTGATACGCCGCCCGCTTCACAGCATGAGTTTGTCAGCGTTATCCGCCGCACATGGTACTGGATATACGGCGAGTGGCTTCCCAACAGCGGCTACCGACGGGGAGACGGTTTTGAAATGGAAAGCTATGTGGAAACGAGCAGGAAATATTCGGAGCGGATATATGTTCCGCTGGAAAGGAACTAAATATGGCTGAAATTATCAAAACGTTCAGAGAAGAAGTCCCCGCAATGCGGTTTATCGGAAAGAAGTACCCCGATTTCGGAGGCTGGTGGGGCGAATGGTTCGCAAACGGCTGGTTTGATAAAATCGAGGAAACAATGGGCGGAACGGACTCAATTCTCAAAATATGGGAAAACGGCGGAGGATATGTGGGACTTGAACGCCGCTGTCCAGACAAGCCTTTCGAGTATTGGATAGGTATGTTCACTCCCGCCGATACAGCCGTTCCCGACGGATTTGAATGTGTGGACTTTCCCGCTATGGGTATGGGTACCTGCTGGATATACGGCAAGGAGGACGAGGTGCACGACACAAGCGGCTGCAAAGCCGAACTGCAAAAGCAGGGGATAACGCTGTGGAAAGACAGCGACGGCGGTGTATGGTCGTTTGAAAACTGTCTGTGTCCCCGCTATACAGCTCCCGACGATAAAGGCAATATTATTATGGACTACTGCTATTACGCAGATTAGACTCGCATAACGCCCCGCGAATGTGTCAATACTATTCGCGAGGTGTTTTGTTTGAAGCGTACAATTTTTGTTCCCATAATTTCCGTGGCAGTATCCGCTATGCTTATCGCGCGGCTTGCGGTACTTATAAACGACAGCGAGATAGCGGCGGTCTCCGCCCGCAGAGGTACTTACACGCTGAAAACCGCAGGGGAATATGCGGGCATTTACGACTGCAATCTTGAACCGCTGGTGAACTGCTCGGAAAAATACGAGGCGGTCATAATTCCCAATCATATCAGCTCAATAAGGATAATTCCCTATCTGCTGGACATGGACCGCTACTACGAGGGGATAGACAAAAATCTTCCGTTCCTGTGCCGCGTTGATGAAAGGGCCGCGGAATTTGAGGGGGAAAACATAATTTTCCGCTCGGCTGTGCGTACCGACAGCGACCAGCTTGCTCCCCATATTATCGGTTACACCTCCGACGGAGTGGGTATGTGCGGCATTGAAAAGGCTTATGATGATTTTCTGCGGAGCAACTGCTCCAACAATTCGGTCACGCTCCACATCGACGCTGTGGGAGAGGTTCTGAACGGTCTGGGAAGTCAGGCGGAATTTGCCGAGGAACTGCAGTGCGGCGTAGTCACCACTCTTGACAAAAATATTCAGCAGATATGTGAAAACGCCGCCGACGAAAACGGTCTTACCATGGGCGCGATCGTAGTCATGGACCCGCGCACGGGTGAGATAAAAGCCTCGGTAAGCCGTCCCGACTTTAACACCTCAAACGTTGCCGCCTATATGGACGACCCCGATTCTCCCTTTGTGAACCGTGCAATGTCGGCGTACAGCGTGGGTTCGATCTTCAAGCTTGTTACCGCGGCGGCGGCTTTGGAGCAGGGGATAAGTCCCGAATACAGCTATATCTGCACAGGCTCGGTAAACGTAAACGGACAGATATTCAACTGCCACAAATGGGGCGGTCACGGCGAGATCGATATGGAGACTGCTATGGTAAAGTCCTGCAACACCTATTTTATCGCGCTGAGTGAATATCTTGACAAGGAGGACTATATCCAGACCGCCCAAACGCTGGGCTTCGGTGAAGAAATACCTATCTGCGGCGATATTGTCTCCGCTTCGGGGACGCTCCAGACCGTCCGAGATATAGCGGTTGCCGCCGAGAGAGCGAATATGTCCTTCGGTCAGGGAAAGCTTACCGCTACACCCATGCAGATTTGCCGTATGACCGCCGCTATCGCAAACGGAGGAGTAATGACTCAGCCGTCCCTGATAAAGGGTATACGCGCAGACGACGGCACTGTTGAGTACAGCGGTGTGACTGCGGGAAAGCGTGTGCTGTCCTATGAAACGGTAAAGCATCTGAAAAGGTTTATGTACTATACCGTGCGTGCGGACAACTCAATGTCCAATCCCGAAAACACCCTTGCCGCGGGAAAGACTTCTACCGCCCAGACGGGACGCTTCGACGAGGATGGCAATGAGGTTCTGAACTGCTGGTTTACGGGATATTTCCCGACCTATAACCCGCGCTATGCGGTAACGGTCATATCCGAGGGCGGCGTGTCCGGAAACGTAACCTGCGGACCTATATTTAAGCAGATAGCCAACGAGACAATTGCTTATGAAAAGTCGGCAAAGTCAGCGCAGAAATAGCTTTCCGTGCTGACTTTGTGATGTAAAATTTTTTCTGCAGATGAAAAATTTCGGCGCTCTGAATTGTATTCATTATAGAAAACTTTTGGAGGGATAGCTTTATGCTTAAAAATTTTAAAAGAATTATCGCATTTGCTGCCGCTGCAGTTTCGGCGGTGACGGTACTTTCCTGCACGGTATGCGCGGGATATGCTGACGACTGGGAGACAGTCGTTGACAAAAGCGGGATTGTTCAGGTCTATAGGGTGGAGGAACAGGACAAGGACGACCCGTCAATAGGTCACGTTTTTTACGCCGACAAAGACAAAAATAAGCTTAACGGACGTATGTACGCGAATTTCTCGGACGAATACAGCGTTGCTCCGAACTTTTTGATGGTGGAATTTAAAGACGGCACAATCGGTAAGCGTGTATCGGGCTTTACCAAAAATTCCGTGGGAAAGCGTTACTACATAAACGGCGAGCGGGCTTACGGCTGGCACAAAATAAAGGGTTACTGGTATCATTTCAACATCAAAAGCGGCTATATGGACACAGGAAAAACAAAGATCGGCGGCGCTTTTTACACCTTTGACGAAAATGGCAGGTGGACGTACCGCGTATCGAAAGACGGAGTTGCACCCAAGGATTTTTCCGTAAGGTATACAGGCGAAATTCACAACGGCTTCGATACCGCGGAAAAGAAGCTGTACTACGGTATAAGCGAGGAGGAAGATGGAGTAGCCGAAGCTTCGGTGAAAATACCCGCTCGTGACAGGCAGATACTCTGGTGTATGTACTGTGAAAGCGGCTTTGAGCAGGGCAGCAGCGAGACATTTGACGAGGACTATATAAATGATTTTTGCAGAGGCTTTTTTCCTGCGGACAGTGAGGTTATCGGTTATTCGTCCTTGCCAGAAATAGTTTACAATATTACGGTGAGTGTCGGCGATACCTCCATGAAGATCGCCTATAATACCGACGCGGATCAGATCGCTCTTATCGACGAAAAGACTTTCCGCGCTGACCTGCTTTACAGCGGATACGGCAGATATTTTGCGGAGCTGAAAGAAAAGTACCCATACACGGGCGGCCCGCTGATGATGCTTGACTGATCAAAATAAAAACGGCTGACATTTAGGCAGAAGGATTGTTACCCATGGGAGAATATTACCCTTATTGACACAGTGCGCCAATAATTGTAAAGGCTCAGCCTTTTGACAGGCAGCGATACAGAACATTTTTATTTCCGTGTAGCTTGTAACTCTTTTTGACAAAGTTGCTAACGGAAAGGGCAAAGACTCTGCCTTTAGGCAGCGATATAGAAGTTTTTGCAAAAATATCGTTATAAAGACAAATACAGCGGATCAAAAACTGCCGGCACTTAAAATTAAGTGACCGGCAGTTTTTGTATTGTCCTGCTGCGGTGTGTATGCAGAACAGGAAATAGGTAAAAACGACCAATTTCAGCAAAATTATTTTCAAACGATTGAAAAAAGTTAATTAAAATGATATAATTAATAGTAATGCTGATTTGAATATTTTGAACCCGAAAAAAAGGAGGTCATGGGCGAATGACCGAAAGAACAGCGCTTATAGGACTTTTTACAATATTTTTCTGGCATATTCTCTTTATGTCAAAGCTTGGGGAACCGATATATCCCAGCAAAAAAATGACGGCGATCTGGTCTGTCTGTATGGCTGTCCTGCTTATAACAGGCTACATATTGATGTACACTGTGGGAATGAGCATGGGTGCGCCGATACTGACCGTTGCTGCAATGATCGTTTTGCTGGTTGTATTCTTTAAGGTCTGCTCCGACCCTGTGCCGAAAAAAGTTTTCATTGTAGTAACGTATTATAATTTCTTTTTTATGATATTACAGAGCGGCTTCATTTTATCGTCAATTGTCTATGAACCTGACAGCGAGCCCTATCAGATATTAGCTATAATTATCAGGAACGTTATCCAGCTTGTTTCGTTTATACTGTATTTCAAATATATAGACCCGAAGCTGCGCACCGTCAAGGTGCGGCAAAACAGTGAATGGTGGTATCTTAGCGTTATTTCTGCGCTTTTCACGCTGATCTACATTACACAGGCTATGATAGCAAACAAAGTATGGCTGCTGCCTGCTTCTTATACTCCTGTGCTATTTGCTTTTTTTATTCAGGGAATTACAACATTTCTTGCGGTTTTCCGCACAATTTCATATATGGACAGAAACGCCGAAGCAAGCCTTATGGAGCAGAACACGAAATTCCTCTCCGAGCAGATAGACCGCCTTATGCAGTCGGAGGAAAATAACCGCAAGCTCCGACATGATATGCGGCATTATGTGTCCAACACATCGGAGCTTTTAAAATCGGGGGACGTCGAGGGAGCACTGCGCTATCTTAACGATTGGGACGACGAGCTGTCCGAAGCTGCTGTAAAGCAGTATTGCAGCAACCGCACGATCAACAATATCCTCTCCGTATATGAGAGAAAAACGGACGCGTCAAATATTGAGTATATATGCAAAGCAAGCGCCGCCGCAGAGCTTCCTGTAAAGGACGTTCATCTTGTGGCTATTCTTGCAAATCTTCTCGAAAATGCTCTAAACGGCTGCAAAGAGCTTGAAGCGTTCAGACTGCCGAAAATAGAAATACATATCCATGAAAAAGACAGCAATCTTCTGATCGTATGCAGAAACACCTGCGCTGATGATCTGGAGATCTCGGACGATCTTCCGAAAAAAAGAGGAATAGGTATTTCAAGTATTATTTCAGCCTGCGGGCACTACAACGGCAAGGTTGATTATACCGTAAAGGACGGCGTATGCTCCGTATACGCGGTGCTTGAAATCTGATTATAATTATTGAATCCGCGGTACTAAATAAGTACTGCGGCTTTTTATATATTTTCGCGCAAGCATGGCAGTCGATTAAGTGCTTTTTCTGTCAATTAAGTGATTATTATTGAAAAATAGGCAGAATTGCGTTATAATTAGAATAATTTTTTGTCACAAGATCATTACATTTAAAAGGGGTTTTGCAATATGGAGCTTTTAACAGAAAACGAAAGAAGCGCAAATCTGGCGGCGGCAAAGGTAATGCGGGTAAGCATGATAGTGCTTACTGTTGTTTTTGTTTTGAATATCCTTGGGATATTTATTGTCGATATGACACAAATGATAATCGCTTACATAGCAGGAATGGCTATGCTGGTTATCCCGACGATAGTCTGCAATATAATGAAAAAAACCGGCGAAGCATATGTAAAATATGTGTGTACGTCCTGCGGGGTGCTTTTTACAAGCGTTCTGGCTGCAATTCTTCCTAAGCATGCTATCCTGCTGTATGTTTACCCTATAGCAATTTCGAGCCTTTATTTTTCAGGCAGGCTGAATATTTTTTCAACGGCATTTACAATGATAGCGGTGTCGGCGGCGCAGCTTATTTCATTTTATATCCCATGCGATAAGGATCTTAATTATACTGACCTAAAAAAAGTGGTGCTGTTTGGAATAATTCCGCGAGCAATGATTCTGTTTGCTATCTCGATGATCTTTACAATGCTCTGCAAGCGCACCACCGCAATGCTGGGCAACCTTATGAGCGCAGAGCAGCAGGAACAGCTCCGCGAAAAGTCGGCGGAGATATCAAGGGCTTTGGTCACGGCAGTAGCGGAAATGGACGGCATTTCTGCACATTCCGCCGAATCAGGCAGGAACATGGCGGAGCAGTCGGAAAATGTCATGCGGGACAGCGAGGAAAATTCCGAGAATATCCGTTTGATCGGGGAAAATATGAGCGCGATCTCTGAAAATCTCCGTAACCTCGATAATATGAGCCGCGAGATTGAACAGCTTTTGAAGCATTCCGATGAGATAACCGCCGAAAACAACGATTCGCTGCTCCGCGCCGAAGACGGAATGAAGCAGATATACGCTCACACCGATGACAGCATGAAGATAATTTCGGAGCTTTCCGAGCAGTCCAAGAGAATTGCCAAGATCGTTGAAATGATCGACGATATTTCGCTGCAGACCGATATTCTCGCCATAAACGCTCAGATAGAGGCGGCTCATGCGGGAAAGGCGGGCGCAGGCTTTGCGGTAGTTTCACAGGAAATAGGCACGCTTTCGGTACGAACTAAAAACTCGGCGAAGGATATAGGCGATATTATTTCACTTTTCATGAAGAACATAAACGCCGCGGTTTCCGCAATGGAGCAGAACTCCGCGCTCACACAGGAGGGCATGGAAAATATGAAGCTGATGAAAGACTCGGCGGATAAGATAAGCAGCTCCAACAGTGAAATATCTCAAAATGTCGGACATATCACAGAGGTAATATCATGCGTTGCAAAAAGCGGGAACGAGGTCACGGACAAGCTTTCGGGCGTAAGCGAAAATATTGTAAGTAACTATGCAGCCGTATCCTCGGTTTCGGAAACAATACGGCAAAACAGCGAGGATATAGAAACCCTCGGCAAAATGGTAAAGGATATCCGCGAAATGTCCGAACAGCTTGATATGCTTGTGAAATAACGACGCGAAAACAGATATAAAAAATTATTCCGAAAGTATTCCACAATCAAAGCGCACGGCGGGAGCCACTCCCCACACTTTAAAAAAGTATCGCTGCTGCGGTAATTGCTGACCGCATAGAGTATTACAAAAAGAGAAGGGCTGCGTAGGTTTTCTGCGCAGCCCTTCCAAAATTTTTTAAAAACTTCTTTGTCGTATTCAGCCTTTATGATCAGCATTTTGTGCTTTAGACTGTTGGATTCAGACCTGATTGTCGCTTGGCATGATCAGAGCCGCAACAATGTACGCCGCGATACCAAATCCCGAAAAACAGAGTATAGCCCAAATAAGACGTACCACCGTGGTGTCAACGCCGAGGTAGCGGGCAACTCCCGAACATACTCCGCATATTTTTCTGTCAGACTCGCATTTCATCAGCTTATTCATAATTATTCTCCTCCTAAAAATTCAATGTAGCAGTCTCCTGCCGTCATATTTATATCTATGCTTCCGTTGGGCTTTTCGTTATCGGAAGCTTTATCCGTGACTTCCTCAATGATTTCAACTCCGACTGCTTCGTCATCATGACTGAGAACGCCTCCCGTAACAGTTACTTCGGTGAGAACAGTAGTCGCAAAAGTTGTTTCTGCGTACTCGTTCATATCCATGCCGTTAATATAAACGTTGCCCAAAGCCCTGTCAATGTTTATCTTATAGTCCGGTCTGTTTCCGATAAGACACATCTGGAGCTCTCCCGCGGTCATTTTAATGTTATTGTCGCCGTAAAGCTTGCAGTCGCCGAAGAACATATCTCCCGCGGTCATTGCGATCGAGGCGTTTTTGAACGTGCTGTTTGTGGCGTTGAAGTCTCCCGCAGATATTTTAAAGGTTGCAGACTCGGCGTAAATTTCGCCCAGATACATACTTCCCGCAGTGACCTTTGTTGTCAGACGGTTTGTGCTGATATCCTGAGCGGAGACCTCTCCGGCGGTCATATTGAGCGTCACGCTGTCAAATGTTTTTTCGGGTACTGTAAGAATGATGTCCGCATCTGTGCCGAATGCTGAAAAGTCGAGGGACATCAAACTGAACTCGGGCGAATATTTGACATAAAGACAGCCGTCATGTATACCGTAGCTGAATTGATCCTTTTTGGCATTATCAGCGGAGATACTGAAATCATCACCCTTAACAAGCGTGAAAGAACCCATGCCTATGTCAATATCAAGGCTTGTGATATCTGCGTCATTGGTGTCTATAACTGCGAAGTAGAAGCCGTCACCGTCGTAGTAGCCGCTGTCTACCGCCGATTCGTAGGCATAGGTGCTGCTTGAAGAATTTCCGAAATCGAGCGTGAGGTCGTCATCGTCGATCATGCCTGTTCCCGCAAGAACGCCTATTCCTATTACTCCCACAAGTATCATAATTATTCCTGTGGTAAGAAGTCTTAAACACGCTTTAAGCATCAGGCAGCCCTCCTTTTTCTGAACAGCCTTGCTATTCCTTTTACTATAAACGGCAGAAGCTTAAAGAAGAACGCCAGCGCTCCCGAAAGAAGCACCATTCCGATACCTGCGCTGAGTATTGCCATAAAGATAAGTCCCAGACCTGCGGGAACAGCAGTGAAAAGCCGTACAACTCCCACAAAGAAAGCGATAATCGCAGCTACAAGACAGCATATCGCTGCCGCACCGACTACAAAAGCCGCAGCAATTATTGCAAGAATTGCGGGAATAACCGCGCACAAAACGGGGATACCCACAAAAACTCCCGCGAACACGATAAGAACTATCAGCCAAGGGTTCATGGATTTTTTATTATATTTATATTCGGGAGGCGGGGGAGGAGCGGCGTCCTGCTGTCCCGCGTTCCGGTAGTAGTCGTCAAACATACCTTTGTTTGCATTGTTTTCGTTTGTACGAGCGTCCTCCGCGTCCTGCTGTACGTTTTCAAAAGGTGTGCCTGCGGCGTGGAAAACCTCGTCGTTCGGTGTGTTGAATAAATCCTCGCCGGGCTTTTTCAGTGAAGCGAAAACTCCCGTGCTGTTCTGTGGCATAGGCTTGCTTTCCTTGTATTTAAGGTAAACCTCGCTTCGTGAGTAAGCGGAGGTCTCGCCGATAATGCTTCTTGCCAGAGCGTAGGGCTTGCCTAAGTCCTCGATAACAGCCTGTTCGTTTTCCTCGCCGGCTTCGTCGAAATATTCTGAATAGAAGCTTACAGCCATGTCCCGCTCCTCTTTCGGAAGAGAAACAAGATTTGACTCAAGCTCCGCTAAGTATTCTGCACGCGTCATGAAGTGACCTCCTCGTCTGTGGATTTTGCGGACTGTGCTTGCTCAGAGATTATGTTGTTGATCTTATCCCTGTAGACAAGCCATTCTTCGCGGTATAGTTTAAGCTGTTCCTTTCCCTTGTCGGTTATCTGGTAGTAACGCCTGTTCCGTCCGAGATACTCCTGATCGTAGGTGGTGAGACACTCGCTTTTGAGCAGTCTCCTGAGAACGGGGTAAAGCGTTGATTCCGACATTTCCATAGCTTCGCGTATTTCCTGAGTTATCTTATAGCCGTAGGTGTCCTCTTTTGCGACAACGGAAAGCACAAGCGCGTCAAGCAAAGCGGCGCTGACCGGAAAAACCATATAAGCCCTCCTTTAGATTTTTAATTTTTGAATTAACACTTTAAAGTGATATTTAACTGTTTAAAGCTTCATTTAGAGACGAAAAGAATTTTTCCGAGCCAATGTAATATCCCGTTAAAAATTCATCCGATACAAAGCCGTTCACCAAATCGCCGCCTATGGAAACCTTTACTGTTTCGGAATTTTCATAAGTAACATATTCCATAATTTTTTCATACGGTTCACCGTTTTCTTCCTTTATAACGGTGGGAGTTTTTTCCTGATACAGGGATATAACGTATTGGGGCGTCAATTCTCCGCTACTTCCGGCAGTTTCCGTCCAATTGTTTTCGTCAAAAAATTCGGACACATCTGCTTGCCGCTGTTGTTCCAATACTGTGACACTGTCGTGTTCAGCAGCGTTTAAAATTTCAATGCGGCAAAGCTTTTCACCGACCGCATCTTCTTTTGTGCAGCCAGTGAGCAATACCGACAAAATAGCGGTCAGCACGCATAAAAGCAAAATCTTTTTCATATAATGACCTCCGACTTAAATGTAGTTTTCTTAACTTTGATATTATTATACATCATATAATATCATTTGTCAATACATATTTGAAAAAATTTTTTTGAATTACAATTTATGACATTATGCTTGACAAATCAACCGCCCTGATGTATAATTGTCATAACATATATTGGGATTTATAACAGACAATTAGGAGGATATTAAAATGGTGCATTTAGTATATTGCGATAACACAGGCAAGAAAGGCGAAAAAGTATTAGATAAGATTTTAGCGGGAACAAAGACAATGGTTGTACGCGGTGCAGCAGGAAGAAAAATTCCCCACAGCAGAGTTTTTGAGGGAGAACAGCTTTACTTTATGGAAAAAGGAACTGCTTCAATAACGGCAACCGCTGTTGTAAAATCAGTTCAGAATTATGTGAAGCTGTCTGAGGAAGAAATTACAAAAACACTTGCGGATAACCAGGACAAGCTGAACTTGTCCGATAAACAAAAAGAACGGTGGCATAAGAAGTGTCTGTGCTTAGTTGAATTTGAAAACGCTAAAGAAATAACCCCGCTTGCTTTTGACCATCAGGGCAATATGGACGATTGGCTGATAATAGAAAAGATCGAAGATGTTGTTGTGGGAACGAGTATTCCCTATAATTACGATAAATCAAAGTTTTAAGGCGGCAGATTTCCCATTTATGTAAGTGAAATAATAAGCCCGAAAACGGTTACTTAAACCGCTTTCGGGCTATTTTTTACTGTCCCAGCTCCTCGGAAAGAGCAAGCCATTCCTCCTCGTAGTCGGAACAAAGCCGCTTCATATCTTCAAGAGCCGCGCATTTTTCCTGCATAAGCTGATAATTGGCGCATACGTCCGGGTCGGCAAGCTCCTGCTGAATGACAGTCATTTCGTCCTCAAGACGTGCTATCTCGTTTTCAAGCTCTTTAATGCGGTTACGCTTTTTCGCGTCCGCGGCGCGCTGCTCCTTAGAGCGGTATGCCTTAACGCTTTTTTCCTCGGCAGCCTGCTTTGCCTTTTCCTGCTTTTCGCGGTCGATTATCTGCTGCTCCGCCGCTTCCTTTTCGCGCTTTACGGTAATGTAATCGTCAAAGCCGCCGTTAAAGCTTTCCGCGGAATTTTCCGTTATCTCGAAAATTCTCGTTGCAAGCTTGTTGAGCAGATAACGGTCGTGGGAAACGAAAATTATCGTGCCGTCAAACTCGCACAAGGCTTGCTCCAGAACCTCTTTCGTGTCAATGTCAAGGTGGTTTGTTGGCTCGTCAAGAATGAGGACGTTGCCGCGCTCCAGCATCATAATAGCGAAGCAAAGCTTTGCACGCTCGCCGCCGCTTATTACGCCGACCTGCTTAAAAACATTTTCTCCCACAAGCCGCACACAGCCTAAAAGCGAGCGAATCTCCCTGTCGGACATTGTCCTGTAGCGGGAATGTACCTCGTCCATAACGGTCTTGCGCGGGTCAAGCTGAGCGTTTTCCTGATCGAAGTAGGAAATTTTAACGTTTTTCGTCCACTCGATAATTCCGTGAGAGCAGGGGAGTATGCGCTGAATAATTTTCAGCAGGGTGGACTTTCCGATACCGTTTGAGCCGATGATACCAAGCTTTTCGCCCCGCTTTACCTCAAAGGAAAGGGAGTCCACAAGAGTCTTGCGCTCCGTGCCGCTGCCTACGGAAACGTCTATATTTTTCACCGTAAGCAGGTCTATGGGCGGTGTGATGTCGTACTCGAACTTTATCTTCGCGGACTTTTCATACAGCACGGGCTTTTCAATAATTTCCATGGCTTCAAGCTTTTTAATACGGCTTTTCGCCATGTTTGACGTAGACGCGCGCACAAGGTTTCTGTCCACAAAATCCTGGAGTTTTGCGATCTCCTCCTGCTGAGCTTCGTATTCTTTAAGCTGACGTTCGGTGTCCGCTTTTTTCTGTACGGCAAACACGGAGTAGTTTCCCTTGTAGCGTTTGAGTACGCCTCGCTCTATCTCGCAGGTGGAGGTGGTAAGCTTGTCCAGAAAATACCTGTCGTGGGAAACTATCAGCAGCGCGCCCTTGTAGTCCTGCAAATAATCCTCCAGCCACATAATTGTGTTGAAATCAAGGTGGTTTGTAGGCTCGTCAAGAATAAGCAGCTTGGGATTTTCAAGCAGCAGCTTTGCCAGCGCAAGACGCGTTTTTTCTCCTCCGCTGAGGGTGGAAATCACTCTGTCGTATGTTTCGGGAGGAAAGCCCATGCCGTTCAGTACCTTGGTGATATTTACATTAATAAGGTATCCGTCGTTGGCTTCAAAGTAAGCGGTTTTTTGGTCGTACTCCGCGGAAATTTCCTCAAAGCGTTTTTCGTCGCTGTGAGCGTCGGGTTCAGCCATGAGAGCTTCAAGCTCCCGCAGGCGTTCCGCAGTTTCAAGCAGTTCCGAAAAGACCGAGCGCATTTCCTCGATAATGGTGCTGCTTCGGTCAAGACCGGAATTTTGTTCCAGAAAGCCGATAGTCGTACCCTTTGTCAGTGCGATGTGAGCAACGTTTGGCTCGGGCTGGGTCTCAGGCTCTTCGCGTCCCGTGATTATTTTCAGCAGGGTGGACTTTCCGCAGCCGTTGATGCCGATAAGACCGATACGGTCGCTGTCCTCGATAGTCAGCGCAACGTTTTTCAGAACTTGATTTCCGTTGTAGAATTTGCTTATATTTTCAAGTGAAATAACCATTTTGTGACATTCCTTTTCTTGTGCGGTTTATGCATATAAAAATCCATTATAATTATACTTTAAAGATTTGGATTTGTCAAGTTATTGCAAGTACGGTACTTCTCTCCCGAAAAATACGATCGGGTTACAGTTTAGCAAAATGAGTTACAATTTGGTAATACTTATTGGCAAGAGTTTTTTATCATGGTATAATTGAGCTTACAAGTATAATTAACGGAGGAGTTATCATGGAAAATATACCTGATGAAAAAAACTATAATCCATATAATGAAATTAATTTTAGTGAAAGCGACAAATTAAAAACAAAAATGAAGCCTATTGGTCGCAATGTTGTTTTTGACGCATTTCAAATTGCTGTGCTGTTTTTTCCTGTACATATTTTGTTTAACGCATTATTTTATATGTTTGATAACTATCACATAGAGCTTTTTGCCTTATTAATATGCAGCGTTTTATCTTTTTTTGTAATACTCAGCGACAGTGTAAAATGCGCAGGTCTTAAATGGCTGCTGTCTTTGCCGATCACATTAATTTGGATCATGGATCTCAGGATCAGTCAATTTAATATACGAATACTAAATTGGTTAATGCCCGATTTTGGCGAACCGAATATGGGTGACTTTGGACTTGCTTCAATCACGCTTATGATCTATGCGGTTATAACAGTTATAGCGTTGAGTATAGGCTTGGCTATGTGCGATTTTATTGCATACATTAATTCGGAAACGGCTTATAAAATAATTGCATTTATTAAAAAGGTATGTGCAATTGTCAGCGTTGTGCTTGCGGCTGTTGTTTTACTGCTTAGCATTGGTATGCCTTCATATGTGCCTGATCGTGGATAAATGCATAAAGCCCCGCGGATTTCCTCGTTTTGGAAAAGCCGCGGGGCATTTTGTCTGAAATTATATTTTCGCCGCAATAATGTCTCCCATTTCGGTGCAGGAAACGCATTTGAGACCCGCCGCATCGGACATGATGTCAGAGGTGCGGTAGCCCTCTTCAAGTGCGGAGTTTACAGCATTTTCAACAGCGTCCGCTTCGGCAGCCATATCGAACGAGTAGCGGAACATCATTGCCGCAGAAAGAATTGTTGCGATAGGGTTAGCCTTGTTCTGACCCGCAATGTCGGGAGCGGAGCCGTGGATAGGTTCGTACAGGCCAAGAGAGGTCTCGCCCAAAGAAGCGGAGGGTATCATACCCAGCGAACCCGTTATCATTGAAGCCTCGTCGGAAAGAATGTCGCCGAAAAGGTTTTCTGTAACGAGAACGTCGAACTGTCCCGGATTTCTTACAAGCTGCATAGCGCAGTTGTCAACGAGAATGTCGCTGAACTCAACGTCGGGGTACTCGGCAGCTACCTTGTGGGAAATCTCTCTCCACAAACGGGAGGAATCAAGCACGTTTGCCTTGTCAACGGAATGAACCTTGCCGCGGCGTTTTTTAGCCATGTCGAAAGCAACTCGGCAAATTCTCTCTACCTCGTAATCTGCGTATGCCATTGAGTCGCTGGCGTGCTTAACGCCCTTTTCGTCGGTGTAAGTTTTTCTCTCGCCGAAATATGCTCCGCCGATAAGCTCACGGACGATAACAAGGTCAAGACCCGAGTCGGTTATCTCCTTTTTAAGAGGGCAAGCGGAAGCAAGGGGAGCAAGCAGCTTTGCGGGACGGATATTCGCAAACAGCTTCAAAGCGCCTCTGATACCGAGAAGACCTGCTTCGGGACGGAGATTTCCGGGGAGAGTGTCCCACTTTGGACCGCCTACCGCGCCAAGCAGAACGCTGTCGGATTTGAGACAGATGTCAATGGTCTCCTGGGGCAGGGGAACTCCTGTTGCGTCGATAGCGCAGCCGCCCATGAGAACGTCCGTAAAATTGAATGTGTGACCGAATTTTTCGCCCACCTTGTTCATGACCTTAATGGTCTCGTTCACTATCTCGGGACCGATACCGTCGCCCTTGATAACTGCAATATTTTTGTTCATGGTAAAAATCCTTTCTTGTTAAATTTCATATGTTATATAACGGTTGTATGAATATTATGTGTGTTATATAACATCAAATATAAAACGCTGTATTATTCGGGAAATTTGAAAAAAACTGTAATTACTGTCAACATTAAAATTAAAAGCTTTTTATGTCAAGCAACTCCGTTGAATTATTTTTTAAGCGACTTCAGAAGTCCTCCCGCATTGATAATATCCTTCATAAATTCGGGGAAAGGCTGTGCCTTGTAGGTCTGATTTTTGGTCTTGTTGGTGATAACGCCTGTGTCGAAATCGACCTCCACCTCATCGCCGCTGTCGATATTTTCGGCAGCCTCCGCACATTCAAGAATGGGCAGACCGATATTTATTGCGTTTCTGTAAAAAATTCTCGCAAAGGTTGAAGCAATTACGCAGGAGATACCGCTTGCCTTAATGGAAAGGGGAGCGTGCTCACGGGACGAGCCGCAGCCGAAATTCTGAACGGCAACCATAATGTCGCCCTCTTTAACATTGTTCACAAAATCCTTGTCGATATCCTCCATGCAGTGCTGTGCAAGCTCCTTGGGGTCTGCGGAGTTAAGGTATCTTGCGGGAATGATAACGTCCGTATCAACGTTGTCGCCGTATTTGTGTACTTTACCGAATGCTTTCATAATATTATTTGACCATTTTCCCGACAGGGAAAATGTCCTCCTTTCTAACGATGTTTTGTGGTTTGCGAAGCAAATTTCGGACGAAGTCCGAAAAGCAAAACTCGGAGCTTGAAAATCGGAGATTTTCAAGCTTTCTCCTTACTCCTCTTATTAAAGTACTTCTTCAACGCCGCTTATTTTGCCTGTAATTGCGGAAGCAGCAGCAACAGCGGGTGAAGCCAGATATACCTCGGACTCGGGGTGTCCCATACGTCCGACAAAGTTTCTGTTTGTGGTAGCAACGGCTCTCTCGCCCTTTGCAAGAATACCCATATGACCGCCGAGACAAGGACCGCAGGTAGGCGTTGAAACAGCGCAGCCCGCGTTGATGAATATTTCAAGCAGTCCCTTTTTCATAGCTTCAAGATAGATTTTCTGTGTTGCGGGGATAACAATGCAGCGAACGCCGTCGTGTACCTTTTTGCCCTTGATAATGCTTGCAGCCATTTCAAGGTCTTCCATTCTGCCGTTTGTGCATGAACCGATAACAACTTGGTCGATCTTTACATCGCCAACCTCGTCGATAGTCTTGGTATTTTCGGGCAGGTGGGGAAATGCAACAGTAGGCTTGATTGTGGAAAGGTCAATATCGTAAACCGCGTCGTAGGGAGCGTCGGGGTCGGCTTCGTAAACGGTGTACTCTCTGTCTACCTTGTCAGCCTGATATGCCTTTGTAACCTCGTCAACAGCAAAAATGCCGTTCTTTGCGCCCGCTTCGATAGCCATGTTAGCCATGGAAAGACGGTCGTCCATGGAAAGATTTTTCAGACCCTCGCCGGAAAATTCCATGGATTTATAGAGCGCGCCGTCCACGCCTATCATGCCGATAATGTGGAGGATAACGTCCTTACCCATAACATATTTGTTAAGCTTGCCCGTAAGGTTGAACTTTATAGCGGAGGGGACTTTGAACCAAGCTTCGCCTGTAGCCATACCGGCAGCCATGTCGGTAGAACCAACGCCTGTGGAGAATGCCCCCAATGCGCCGTATGTGCAGGTGTGGCTGTCTGCGCCGATGATACATTCGCCGGAAGCAACAAGTCCTTTTTCGGGGAGCAGAGCGTGCTCAATACCCATGTCGCCCACATCAAAATAATTTTTAATTTTCAGCTTTGAAGCAAAATCGCGGCACTGCTTTGTATGTGCGGCGGACTTAATGTCCTTGTTGGGAGTAAAGTGATCCATTACCATAGAGATTTTTTCGTTGTTGAAAACTCCCGAAAAGCCTGCCTTTTCAAATTCATTGATAGCAACAGGAGTTGTAACGTCGTTGCCGAGAACCATGTCCAGCTTACATCTGATAAGCTGACCTGCCTCGACCTTGTCGAGACCTGCGTGTGCGGCAAGAATTTTCTGAGTCATTGTCATTGCCATAGCAAAAATCATTCCTTTCATGAAGTAAAAATTATCTTATGCCTAAATTATAGCATAAAACGTGATATAATTCAAATACATAATATGAATAACGGATATAATTTTATTTTATATCAGATCGGGTAAATAAAAGGCAAAAAATGCCGGAAACATATGCCTCCGACATTTTGGTCGCAAATTAATAAAGCTACATATTTATAAGGGTCTTGTTAAGCGTACTGTCATCAATAAGCTCTTCGATAACGATATTCAGACAAGCGGGGTCAAGTGAGAGGTCGTAGACCTTGTCCGCGCCTATTACCGCAACCAGCGGACGAAGCGGGTGGTCGGGATAATTTTTCATTACATAAGCCGTCTCGCCGTTTGAGAGCTTGACATTTGAGCCTGTGGGGAACGGAGCGACCTTTCTCAGAAAAGCTTTAACGACCGTTTCGTCGAAATGCGTTCCCATACTGCCCATTATCATCTCAATAGCTTCGTTGGGCGGATTGGGTATACGGTACGGTCTGTTGGACGTCAGCGCGTCGTAAACGTCCGCAACCGCAAGTATTCTTGCGTACGGGTGAATTTCCGTTCCTTTAAGGTGATTCGGATAACCCGAACCGTCAAGCTTTTCATGGTGACCGACGATGCCGCGGAAAATATTTTCGTTTACCAGATTGCGTTCGTGGAGATGTGTGGCGGCATGAACGGGGTGCATTTTGATAATATCAAATTCTTCACGCGTAAGCCTGTCGGGTTTGGTAATTATTTCAATAGGGATAGCCACCTTGCCGATATCGTGCAGAAGTCCCGCAAGACCCAGCTCGTTGAGCATTTCGTTGTTAAGACCAAGCTCGATACCTATTGCGATGGACATTATCGCAACGCTCAGGCTGTGGTGGTAGGTATAGTCGTCGTACATTTTTATGTCGGCGATGTTGATAAGTATATCCTTGTGTGACGAAAGACTGTCTATCAGATCCTGAGTGGTGTTGCCTATAGCCTCAACGTCGCTTTTCTGGACGCCCTTGCTGCTGTCTATGAAATTGTCTGCAAGGCTGTGGATATTTGAGATAGCCTCCCTGCGTATCTGCTGATTGATAGAGGACACTACGCGAACTTCGCTGCGGACGGTATCAATGTACGCGCCGTCCAGATTTGCGCTGCAAAACTGCGTGATCTGCATATCCGTAAGCTTCTGTCCTCTTTTCAGCACCGTTGCTGACTGTGACGAGGGATCGTAAAAGTGAATATCCCTTGCAAGGCACATTCCGGCAAGAAGCTCCTCTGATCTTACAAAAACCAAATTGCTGTCAACTCCTTAAAAACTGTAATTTGCCGCAAAGCGATGCGGAAAAACCTATAAGGAAAAATGATGCAAGGGTCTGCCGGAATTGCTTTCGGAGACCCTTTGCCTGTTGCAGTCCTTTTAAATGCGCCGCAAAAAACGTAAGAATATCAGTCCTACCCGCGGCATATTATGTATCAGACAGGCAGTTACTTTTTAAGCTGAGTAATGCACTCGGCGCAAACGCATTTACCCTTGAACTCAACAATATTTTCGTCGCTGCCGCAGAAAGCGCAGGCCTGCTTATACTTTTTAAGGATAATTTTCTCATCCTCAACATAAATTTCGAGGGCGTCTTTTTCGCCGATGCCAAGACCGCGTCTGAGTTCGATGGGAAGGACAATTCTGCCGAGCTCGTCGATTTTTCTTGTAATACCTGTTGCCTTCATAAAGAACAACCTCCTAAATTTTAAATTTTCAATAGTATTATAGCATTAATTGTCTATATTTGTCAAAAAACATTGTGTTAATAATAATGACAAATTTATGAACATAGATTTACAATTATTTCCTTAATAGTTACCAAACTAAAAATCATCGCTTTGTCCGATACGGGGTTGATTTTATAATTGCTCTCAAACATTGCAGGGGACGGGTTTTCTGTCCCCGCACATCCGGTTTTATACCGAAATCAAGCAAATATCAGCCGCTTGTCGGGACACAGCCAAAATCACATAAGGAGGAGCAAAAATGATAAAATGGATATTCGCGCTGATGCTTATAGTATCGGTCATATTCGGCGCTTTCACGGGAAATATGCCGCAGGTCGGAGCAGCCGCTCTCAATTCCTGCGTTGAAGCCGTAGACCTGTTTCTGTATCTGCTCGGAGGAATGTGTATGTGGGGCGGACTTATGCGCATTGCCGAAAAGGCAAAGCTTACCGATATGCTGGCCGACCTGTTCAGACCGCTGCTCAGGCGGCTTTTCAAGGGACTTGACATGAACGGCAGAGCCTTTCATGCCATCTGCATGAACATTACCGCCAATCTTCTCGGACTTGGCAATGCCGCCACGCCGCTTGGTCTCGAAGCCATGCGCCGTCTCGAACAGGAGGAAAAGCCGGGAGATACCACAAGCCGCAATATGATAATCTTTGTTATTCTCAACACCGCCTCGATAACGCTTATTCCCACAACGGCTGCTTCAATGCGTCTGAAGCACGGTTCTGCCGCGCCTATGGATATTTTCCCATGCGTGCTGATAACCTCCGCGTGCGCACTTGCGGCAGGGCTTATTTCCGCTTATGCGCTTGACGGACTGACGAAAAGAGGCGGAAAATGAGCGATTTTATTATCCCTTTTTTTATTGCTCTGATAATGGTGATCGGACTTATAAAGCGCATTGACGTTTTCGGAGAATTTACCGAGGGGGCTAAGGAAAATCTGAAAGCAGCCTTTGAGGTGCTTCCTGCTCTGATCGCGCTGATGACTGCGATCGGAATGTTCAAGGCTTCGGGCGCTCTGGAGGTGATCTCTGCGGCAATATCGCCGATAACGGGATTTCTTGGTTTTCCCGAAGAATGCATACCGCTGGCGATAATACGTCCCGTTTCGGGAAGCGGCGCGCTAGCGGTGTTTGAATCAATTCTGAACGATGTGTCCCCCGACAGCTTCGCGGGACGGGTCGCAAGCGTTATTATCGGCTCTACCGAGACGACTTTTTACACAATAGCGGTTTATTATGGCATAACAAGCGTAAAGAAAACACGTCACGCTGTGGTATCCTCCCTTACCGCAGACCTTACGGGATTTATCGTAAGCGCATTGACGGTCAGACTCATTTTGGGTAATTATTAGAAATTTGCACAAAATCAAAAACTTTATTTCGTGACATTTGTTAAATCAAACAAATCTTTGCCAATAACTTGACAATGGCAGCTTATTTTGGTATAATAATTAAGCGTTGTAATCGTGTAGTTATAATTGTATACGATTATGATGAGCCATTAGCTCAGTTGGCAGAGCATTTGACTTTTAATCAAAGGGTCTGGGGTTCAAATCCCCAATGGCTCACCAGAGAAAACCAAAGCCGAACATCCATCAAGGGTGTTCGGCTTTTTCGTATCCCGGAGCGAAAACAAGTGCCTCTGATATTAATTATCAGCCCTTTATCGCTGGACACGCCATTGCGAATGAAGTCACCATATTTCCAATAATATCGCCGCAGCACGCGCATGATATTTAACAGTTAATCCTATTTTTCATCACCTTTGATCTTGTTAATAAGATCAAGAATTTCAGGCGCAATTTTTTCACGCTGTTTCTTTGTTACATATTTAAAAATCGGATAAGCCAAACCGAGAATTACCATTCCCGCAATACCGATAATTATGCCTGCAATAAACTGCGACCATTCAAGGCACAAACACATTCCGAAGCCCATTATCAGCGTACCGATAACGCCAACAATAATTGAAATTATCGTTCCCGAACGTTCCGCGCTTTTATCAAGACGGCGCAGCCTTTCCATTTTAGTTTCCTCTTGGGGAAGATATTTTTTGCGGATATTTTCAAGTTTTGTCTGCTGTTTTGCAGAATATGTGTACTCAAATTTTTCGTTGTTATCCATTAAGAACGCTCCTTTCGTTTTCAAGCTTTTTAAGACAAATATTTGCCCTGACTATCATAAAAACAGCCATGCCCATTACAATTAAACAAACCGCACCGCCTGTTATCGTGTTCATCAGCCGCTGTAATTCTTCTCCGCCGCCGAACGCCGAAAACATTGCCGTCTGCAATGCAAACATTGACATAAGCGCACCTGCAAGTGCGAGAATTTTCGCCGCCGAAAGTATGGCGTTGTTTCTCTTTGAAAATTTCACAACATTAACGACTGCGTTTATAAAACAGTAAAATGCGTACAGCGCGGAAATATAAATAATGTAACCCTTGTACTCATAGCTGCGGTTCTGCCATATCATCTGCACCGTCATTCCGCCCATTGCAATGTTTAGCGCAAACATCATAATTCCGCACAGCCGCGCGCTTTTGTATTCGTGAATTTTTCTTTCAACACCGTGTTCCTTTTTGTCGGTAATTCGCACGTTCCGCATTAAAGTAAATCTTATCGCGCTTAGCATAACGTAATAAATTCCTATCGCCCAAAGCCACGCCGAACGGAAAATAACTCCCGTCGCGCATTTGAAAACCGCATAAAACATATTGACCGCAAGCCCGCTGTACAGCGACACTTTTGCGCGGAATTCAATATCGTCCAGATACATCGAGGTGTATTTATAGCGGTGCATGAATTTGCGGAAAGAGACTATTATTTTTACCTCGTCGCCGTGAATAAGTTCTTTGCATCGTCTTTTCGCCCTCGAAAAATTTGCACACAAGACCGTTAAAGCATATGCTGAAAGCACATAGGAAATATATGAGACAGGATTTGTACTACTTAAAAATTTAAGGGAAATTATCACGGCGGGGAAGCCGATAACCGAAGTCAGAACAATCACCCAAACAGGCGGAAAAAGTATTTTAAAAATAAATTCTTTAAACCGTTTCATTTTCATCACACCTTAATTTTACCGTGAATGTGCTGCCTTTTCCAAGCTCGCTTTGGACGGATATTTCGCAGTTTGTAATATCTACAACACGCTTTACCAAAGCAAGCCCAAGACCGTTTCCCTTTGCAGCGTGTGAGGTGTCTCCCTGATAAAATTTCTCAAAAATATGCCTGCCCGTTTCGGCGGACATTCCGTAGCCTGTATCGCTTACGGAAACCGCCGCAGTGCCGTTTTCTTTTTTCAGCGTGACGGAAATTTTCCCGTTCATATCCGTAAATTTTACTGCGTTGGAAAACAAATTGTTCCAAACAAGGGACAGCATTTCAGCGTCGGCATTTATAAAAATATCTTCCTCGATATCCGTTTCTATATCAAGATTTTTTCTCTCCCACACTTCCTCAAAGGACAGCAAACATTCGCATAGCTGGTCGCTTAAATTGTAGGGCTTGCTGACAGAATATATCTGCTGATTTTCAAGCTTGTTCAGCTTTAAAATATTTGTGATAAGGTTTGCAAGACTGCGTGATGTTTCCGTTACCGATTTGGCATATTGTATGCGTTTTTCCTCCGTTAAATTGGGACTTTGCAAAAGCGTGCCGTAATTATTTATCGCCGCCAGCGGAGTTTTCAATTCGTGGGAAACGTTTGCAATAAAGTCAGTTCGCAACGTCTCCACACCCTTTAATTCTTCTGACATTTTATTAATACCGTCTATTATTTCGTTAAAATTTCCCTCGTCCGCAATATCGGTAACACGGGGTATTTTTGCGTTAAAATCGCCCCTTGTGATTTTGTCAAGCTCGGATATTATCATTTTTACTGGACGTTCCACCGTTATTTTTCTGCGAATAATATCAATTACCCAAAGAATAAATGTCAGCAGAAAAATATTTAAAAATGTGATTGGTGCATTTTTTCTGATAAAAGCTTCGTCAACGCTTGCGGATGTGAAAAAAATCAAAAACGAACAGGTCACAACAAATGAAATAAGCGCAAAAAAAGTTATAAATCGGAGTATTCCGAAGCCGATTTTTTGTGAATTTTTCCCGTTCATTTCAGCACCGCCTTGTATCCGAGACCGTGAACGGTAACTATTTCAAAATCCTTGCAGCGTTCAAATTTTTCCCGCAGCTTACGCATATAAACGTCCACCGTTCTTGAACTCGACTCGGACTCGGCGTCCCAGAATTCGTTCATAAGCTGGGAACGGGTAAATGTTTTTTTCGGATAGGAAAGCAATTTGTAAAGCAGATTGAATTCCCGCACGGTCAGCGGAATATCCTCTCCGTCCAGCGTTGCGGAACGTTCCTCTGCGTCAAGAACAAGTGAGCCTACCGTAATTTGTTTTGTGTTTGCAATTTTAGCACGCCTAAGAAGTGCGCCGATTTTCAAAAGCAGCTCATCAAGGTCAACAGGCTTGACCATATAGTCGTCAATTCCAATGCCGTACCCGCGCTGCTTTGAACGGAAATCATCTCTTGCCGTCATAAAAAGAATGGGTATATCCTTGTTAAGCGAGCGCACAGTTTCGGCAAATTCAAAGCCGTCTATTTGGGGCATCATAATGTCGGAAATGATAAGGTCGAAAACATTGCCGTACATTTCGTTGTACGCCTCGTTCGCCTCCAGACAGCCCACCGCTTCGTAACCGTTTCTGTTCAAATATTCACATACCGTTTTATTCAGGTCTTTATCGTCCTCAACCACCAATATTTTAAACATAGACGTCCCTCCGATTTAATGAGTTCTACTAATCATAACACACTGATGTTAAAGTATTGTTAAAATCGAACGGTTCACAGAAAATTTACAAAGCGGTGCAGATTTATTTCTGTACCGCTTAAATGTTATTTATTTTTATTCAGCCGTTCCTTTGCTTCCGCGGCAGTTTCGCCGTCCTTGGCAAGAAAGCTGTCCACAAACTTGTCCTCAACTTTTTTATATGCGCCGACCACGCTGTCCTCGACCTTTTTGTAAGTACTTACAACGCCGCTTTCTATGGCATTGTACGCACCCACAACCTTTTCCTCGATTTTTTTGTTTGCTTCAACAAATTTTGACATTTTGCATACCTCCATTAAAAATGATTTTCACGAATTTTTTTGCAAGTGAAAATTGCAGCAATCGTGCCGATCAATCCCGCAATGGGAATAAGAATATATTTCAGTTTAAATTCTTTTTTACTACTTGTCATTTTTATTTTCCTCCCTTACTTTATACCCTTTATCATGGGAATAAGACATATAAGCAAGACTATGCCGATAATTCCGACAATAATTCCGGGTATCATAAGATTGTTCCAAACCATTGTCATACACATTCCAACTCCGAAAATTATTGTGGAAAATATTCCGTAAATAATAGTCCCGATTGTTTTGCCGCTGATCTCGATAGGTGCGGCATTTGTCATTTTCCTGCGAACTATCACCATTGCAAGCAGTACGACTGCTCCGACCACACCGCAGACAACTCCGGGCGTGAATGCGTTCCACTCGGGAAGAAGCGCCATGCACATTCCAAGTGCAAAAATAAGTCCTCCGACTACCGACATTATAAGCGTTACAAAATTTTCTTTTTTCATGATAGTTACCTCCGATTTTATTTTTCAGACGTTTTCCTCATCTGATGTATACATTCTAAACCGGCGGTGTTTGTGAATTGTTTGCGAGATGTTAGTGAAATGTTAAAATGCAATTTTTTCAAAATAAAAAAGTAATTACTGTTGATTGAAATAAAACTGTCTGTAAGTTTGATAACAATGCTTCGGCAGGACTTGATTTTTCTGAAAAAATGTGGTAAAATAGATTTATATAATATTTTGCACCGAAAGGAGCCTGCATTATGATAGTCAAACCAAAGATAAGAGGTTTTATCTGCACTACTGCTCACCCCGACGGCTGCCGTGAGATCGTAAAGTCACAGATAGATTACGTCAAGGGCAAGGGGAAAATAAACGGTCCGAAAAAAGTTCTGGTCATCGGCGCGTCCATGGGTTACGGACTTGCTTCGAGAATTTCCGCCGCATATGGCTGCGGAGCGGCTACGATAGGAGTAATTTTTGACAAGCAGGGAAGCGGCAGCAAAACCGCGTCCGCCGGCTGGTACAACACCGCTGCTTTCGAGAAGTACGCTCACGAGGACGGCTTGTACGCCAAGACCATAAACGGCGACGCTTTCTCCCGTGAGATCAAGGACGAGACCATTGCGCTCATCAAAAAGGATCTTGGCAAGGTGGACATGATCGTCTACAGCCTTGCAGCTCCCAGAAGAACAACCTCGGACGGTACAGTGTACAGCTCCGTGCTGAAAACAACGGGCGGGGAGTTTACCAACAAGACTATTGATGTGAAAACAGGCGAGGTTTCGGAGGTTACCATTCCTCCCGCTACCGAGCAGGAAATTTTTGCCACTGTTAAAGTAATGGGCGGCGAGGACTGGAAAGAGTGGATAGGCGCTCTCAAAGCCGCGGACGCTGTTGAGGACGGCGCAATAACAGTTGCGTACTCCTACATCGGCCCCGAGCTGACACACCCCATCTACAAGGACGGCTCTATCGGCAGGGCAAAGGCTCATCTTGCCGAGACCGCAAAGGAAATAACCAAGTCCATAAGCGGAGTAACGGCTTACGTTTCGGTTAACAAGGCGCTTGTAACCCAGTCAAGCTCGGCTATTCCCATAGTTCCGCTGTACATTTCCATACTCTACAAGACCATGAAAGAGATGAACATTCACGAGGGCTGTATCGAGCAGATGCAGCGTATGTTTGCCGAGAAGCTTTACGGCGGCAGCGTCAAGACCGACGACGAGGGACTTGTCCGCATGGACGACTGGGAAATGCGTCCCGACGTTCAGGAAAAGGTTTCCGCGGCATGGAACCAAATTGGCAGCGGAAATCTTTCCGAGTATTCCGATCTGGACGGCTACCGCAGGGACTTCAATATGCTTTTCGGCTTCGACGCGGAGGGCGTTGACTACGAAGCGGACACAGATATTGAAGTCGGCATTGACAGCTTAGCCTAACAGCAGACTGACGGCAAATCTGAAACCCTGCTCAAAGCCCGCGCATTTGGCGTACAGGCATATGTCGGTTTCGGTTTCCAGAATGCGTTCGGCGGCGGAATTGTCTATTCCTTTTTTCTCGATAAGCTTTTCAAGGTATCCGCTCAGACTTTTTTCCTCGTCCTCAAGCATACTTGACGACACTTTATCGAGACGCAGTTCGTAGAAAATTTCTTCAAGGGTAGGCATTTTCATAGTGGGTTCTCCTTTGTGTTAAGTTAGTTTATCACTAATTGTAGTATATACTATAATTAGTGATAAGTCAATATTGCTTATGCACAATTTTTAGTGATTAAATTTGTCTGCTTTGTACACTTTAATTAGTGAGCAAAAATGGTATAATATTGTTGGAGGTGTGATTTATGCCAATAGTATACGACAAGCTTTTGGATCTGATGAAGCAAAGAGGCATAACATCATACACTATACGGCAAAATAATATAATAGGTCAAGCTACGCTTCAAAAAATCAAAAACGGCGGGGACATTGACACACGCACAATTGCAAAGCTTTGCAAGCTACTTGACTGCCAGCCGGGTGACATTCTCGAATATGTCCCCGACGAAAACGAGTAGAAAGAAATTGTTTTTTGACCTTGGTTATATTATATCACGATTATTAGTGGAGGTCAATTGACATATGTCACGAATAATCGTGACATAATTTGTGCAATAATATATTGTTTTTTGAAACAATTTTAATGTATAATATTAGAGGTGGTATTATGCCGATGAAATATAAATTTAATATTCTTGCGGCACTGAAAGAAAAAGGCTATACCTCAAACAAAATTCGCAATGAAAAAATAATGAGCGAGAGTACCATGCAGAAATTCAGGACAGGCGAAATGGTATCTACAGACAATATTGCACGGCTTTGCAGGCTTCTTGACTGCCAACCGGGAGACATTCTTGAATATGTCCCCGATGAAAACGAATAACCGAAAGGGTATGCCTATGGATAAAATTTTTTCCTATATCGACTCTCACGCCGACGATATGATCTCCGACCTGCGGAGACTTGTCAGTATTCCGTCCGTTATGGGCGAAGCCGCGGAGGGCGCGCCGTTCGGAGAAATGCCCGCCCGCGCTCTTTCGGAAATGCTTGAAATGTGTTCCGAGGCGGGACTTCACGTCAGAAATATCGACGGCTACGTTGGCACGGCAGACCTTTACCCCGCCGAAAAAACTCCCGAGCTGGGAATACTTTGTCACCTTGACGTTGTCCCCGAGGGCAGCGGCTGGAGCGTCCCGCCCTTTGACCTGACCGAAAAGGACGGAAAGCTTCTGGGCAGGGGAGCGATAGACGACAAAGGCCCTGCGGCGGCGGTGCTCTGGGCGGTAAAGGCTCTGAAAGCGACCGGTCTAATGCCCGAAAAAAATCTCCGTCTTATTTTCGGCACCAACGAGGAAAACGGCTCTGCGGACTTGGCGTACTACCGCAAAAAGGAAAAGCTCCCCGAAATGCTGTTCACGCCAGACGGTTCATACCCGATAATCAACGCGGAAAAGGGAATGCTCCGCGTGTCCT
This sequence comes from Ruminococcus sp., assembly GCA_014799785.1. GTDB lineage: Bacteria > Bacillota > Clostridia > Oscillospirales > Ruminococcaceae > RGIG8773. Next base: position 8,794 of record JAAVHI010000010.1, on the reverse strand, counting down.
ACGGGTTCAGGGCGAACCCGGCTATCATTTCGATCAGAGGAGGAAATGCCGTCAACGCCGTTCCCGAATATGCAGAAGCTGTCCTTGACATTCCAAACGCTGACGTTTCGGCATATGCAGAAAGGTTTGAGAGAGTAACGATTTCCGCGGAATATTCTCACGGCATAACAAAAATTACCGCAAAGGGCAGGGGAGCGCACGCTTCAACTCCCGAAAACGGAGCAAACGCCGTTACAGCCTTGATATCGGTGGTCTCGGAGATTTGCGAAGACCCTGCTTTGACGGCATTGTCAAAAATGTTTCCCTACGGCGAAACGGACGGCTTTTCTGCGGGAATAAAGTGCTCCGACGAGATATCGGGGGGACTTACCACCGTGCTGAGCGTGATCGACAGTATGGGCGGAATTATTGAAGCTAAGCAGGACGTGCGTTTTCCCGTGGAAAAAACAAGCGGGGACATTCTCCCGATTCTTGAGGAAAAAGCGTCCGCGGCAGGGCTTATACTACAGGCGGATATGATATCCGAACCGCACCATGTCCCAGAGGACAGCACGCTGATAAAAAAGCTGCTTGAAGTCTACGAGCTTGTGACGGGAGAAAAGGGTCACTGCGTTGCGATCGGCGGCGGAACTTACGTCCACGAAACCGAAAACGGAGTTGCGTTCGGCGCGGAATTTCCCGGCGAGGAAAACAATATGCACGGCGCGGACGAATTCATCAGCCGTGAAAGTCTCATAAAAAATGCAAAAATTTTCGCCGAGGCGATATGCTCGCTGTGCGGCGCGGAATAACTAACGTAAAGGAAGGATAAATATGCCAATTAATTATCATCTGCCAAGCTTTACCGACCACTACAGCCTCAATATACTGCTGGACACGTATATGAAAGAGTTCCCTGACCGTTTCAGGGACGGCGCAAGGATCGCTTCCGTTTTCGGAAGCTTTACGGGCGCGGTCTGGAACGGCGGCAGAAACGTTGCGGGAGACTACACCAGGGAGTTAAATGAAAAGATCATGAAGTCATTTAACGACAGGGGAATACCGTTAAGATTTACCTTTACCAATCCGCTTATCGAGGAAAAGCACCTCTCGGACAAGGTGTGCAACGATATTCTGAAAATGGCTGAAAACGGCTTGAACGAGGTTATCGTAATGTCTCCCATTCTGGAGCAGTATATCCGCGAAAATTATCCGGGCTATAAGATAACTTCGTCCACCTGCAAACAGATACGCAGCATGGACGACCTTAACAGCGAGCTTGACAAGAATTACAATCTGGTGGTTCTGGACTACAACTGGAACAATAAATTTGACGAGCTTGCACTGATAAAGGACAAGGGAAGATGTGAGGTTCTCGTAAACGCTTGCTGTCAGCCCGAATGTCCCAGACGGGGGGAGCATTACCGCTCCATCGGAAAATACCAGATAGAGCTTTGCAGTCTTGCGCAGAGCGGACTTGGGTTAGGCGGTAAAAACATTGTTAAGGAACCGTTCCTGTGTCAGTACATGGATTATAATATTTACAAGATAAAGGATTTCCCCACGCATATTTCTCCCGACGATATCGAGACAAAGTATATGCCAATGGGCTTCAGTCAGTTCAAGCTTGAGGGCAGGACGATCGACGATATCAAAATGCTTGAAATGTACGTTTATTACCTTGCCAAACCGGAGTATAAAGATATTGTTCGTCTTGAAATGCTGTCCGCGCTTACGGGCAGGATCAAGTATTTCAATGTTTTTCCGCGATAACAGTTTTCTGACAGATTTGACATACGTAAAAAACGGTCTGAGAAGTTTCACTCAGACCGTTTTTATTTTGCGTACTATCTGTTTCTGAATTTGATCTCGGGCATAGCGCCGGGAGTGGAATCGTAATCCTTGCCGGCCTTGTTGAAGAAAATATCGGGGTCGATTGGGTCTGCAAGACGCTTGACCTCAACGGTTTTCTTTTTCTTCTTGTTCTTGCTTTCGTCCTCTTCAAACTGAACGGCAAAGGGATTGTGATATTCTTCCTTTTCTTTTTTGCCGTAACGCTTTTCCATTTTTTCCTTTGTAGCCTTGTTCTGCTCGATGGAGGCGTTGATCTCCTCCTGAAGCTTTCTTATATCCAGATCGGTCTTGGACTGCTTCTCCTGCACGGCTTTTTCGTCCGAAATGATAGCAGGCTCAGCAAATTCTGCTTCAAGGTCGTAGTCAACATCATTCGAGAACATGAAGCCGTCCAGACCCTCGTCCTCGGCCTCTTCGGCTTCGGAAGCCGCCGGTTCGGAAGCGACCTCAATCTCCTGTTCGCTTTCCTCCGCAAGAGCCGCAAGATCGCGCTTCATTTTCTCTATGATATCATTGTTATTTTTGTTGCTTTCGGCCATGTTTTCGGCGACAGCAGCGGCTTTAAGCTTTTCCTTTTCGGCCTCCGCCTTAGCCTTGGCAAGATCCTGAACCGCGTTCATAGCTCTGCTGCTGACAGCGGGCTTGGCGTCCTCGGAAATGAAATCGTAAACGTCCATGTCAATGGAGGCCGTGGGCGCGGGCTGCGCAGACTGTACAGGCTTAGGCTCGGGAGGAGCGACCGCAGGAACAGGTCCGTCGTCCATTATAAAATCAAAGTCGATAACAGTGTTGCTGGATTTGCCGGGCGCAGCAGGCGGGGGAACAGGTCTCGCCGCAGGTTTTGGAGCCGCCTGTGCCGCAGGTCTTGCAGCGGGCTGAGCGGTTGGCTGAACCGCCTGTGCCGCAGGTTTTGCAGTCGGCTGGGGAGCAGGCTGAGGTGCGGGCTTCGGAGCCGCTGTTTGTGCGGGAGCATTATTAACAGCAGGAGCAGCGGGTGCGGCAGCTTCCGACGAAGCTGTTGCAGGATTGCGTCTGCGCTGCGCAAACAGCTCCATGTAGCTGTTTTTGCGCGGCGGTGTCGCCTGAGGTTTTTCGGCAGCGGCAGTCTCGGCAGCCTTAGGAGCAGCGGGCGCTGCCTGTGCAGGAGCAGTCTGTGCCGCTTTTGGAGCAGCAGGTGTTGCCTGTGCAGGAGCAGTCTGTGCCGCCTTAGGAGTAGCGGGTGCAGACTGAGCAGGAGCGGGCTGTGCCGCCTTAGGAGTAGCGGGTGCAGACTGAGCAGGAGCGGGCTGTGCCGCCTTAGGAGCAGCGGGTGCAGACTGAGCAGGAGCGGGCTGTGCCGCCTTAGGAGCAGCAGGTGCAGACTGAGCAGGAGCGGGCTGTGCCGCCTTAGGGGCAGCAGGTTCTGCCTGTACGGGAGCCGGTTCGGGTTTGGCATCTGCAGCGGCCTGATTTAAAAGCATAAGGCTGTCAGCAACTGCTTCGGAATATGTATCGGAATCACTGTCGTCTATCTCAAAGGTAGGCACAGGAGCGTAGTTCGTAGTCATTTCTCCGCTGCTGAGAGCGGCGATAGCGTCCTTTACCGATGAAGCTACGGAAGCCTTAACGGGGTCTACCGTTGGTTTAGGCTGAGGCTTCGGCTGCGGAGGCGGTACAGGAGCGGGTTCGGGCTTGGGCTCGGGTTTTGGTTCCGGCTTAGGCTGCGAAGCTGCCTTTGGAGCGCCGAGCGCTTTGAAAGCATTCTCCAAAGAGCTGAGCGCGTCCGCGTCGCTCTTCATTTCGGAAACGTCCATCGGTTTCGGAGCAGGAGCCGCGGGAGCCGGTTTTGCAGCAGGAGCGGGGGACGGCGCGGCAGGTCTTGGTGCAGCCGCCGAAGCCGCGGGCTTTGTTGCTTTCGTGGGATTGAAAAACAAGTCTATAGCCTGTTTTATCGAAGCAAGATTGTCCTTGGAGGTTTGGTCGGAATAACCCTTGATTATCGCCAGAGCGTTGATATCATCGGTGCTTCTGCCGTCCTTTTTGTCGATCATGACCTGAGCGGCGGTCAGCTTCATCTTGTCCATAGCGGAAAGAGACTTCTTGTCAACGCCGCTGTTCAGAACAAAAATAGGTACATTACCGCTTTTAAACTGCTCGGGATAATTCTCCTCTATAAGCTTCTGCTTGGCCTCTTCGGAATCGTTTGTGTACCATGTTACAGCCATGATCATGGTTTTCTGAGGAGCCATTGCGGTAATATTTTTTTTCACATAATCCATTATTGAAAGCTTGTCGCCGTAAACTCCGCAGGCGAAAATGATAAGCTTATACGCCATTGACTGTGACGGACTGAAGGTAGCCACAGGAATAACGTCAATGTCTCCGACATCTTCCTTCAGCCAGTCGGCGTACTGCTTGGTATGTCCGGATTTTGATGAATACACAACAGCAATCTTTTTCATTTCACCACTTTGCCGCAGCAAAAACGCGGCAAACCCTCCTATCGCAAAATATATAAAAAGAAAAAATTAAAATAAAATTCAAATACTATACATTATAATTATATATTTTTTTACCGCATAGTTTGTGAATATTGTGTTAATATTGATTAAATTTTATAAAATAAAATATCGGCAGTGAGATTTTTATATGTTTTTTGCACAAATAATTGCAGTAAATATTATGTAATAACTGCCGCCCGACATAGGACAGGCAGGATACAAAGCGTATCGCCGAGATCCGTCGGGCGGCAGGATATCTTACAGGAGCGACTTATACAGCTCGGTGATCTCCTCAACAGAGGTGTCTCTGGGATTTCCGGGGCGGCACGCATCGTCAAACGCGGACTGAGCAAGGAACGGGATATCCTCGGTCTTTACAATGTCCTTCAGATCGGCGGGGATTCCAACATCCTGCGAAAGCTGCTTAACAGCGTCGATAGCGGCTTTTCTGTATTCCTCCTGGGACATTTCGTCAACGCCCTTAACACCCATTGCACGGGCGATCTCGCGGTATTTTTCGCCTGTAGCGGGAGCGTTGTACTCCATTACCGTAGGCAGAATGATAGCGTTTGCAACGCCGTGGGGAGTGTCATACAGCGCGCCCAGAGGATGAGCCATGGAGTGAACAATTCCAAGTCCCACGTTGGAGAAGCCCATTCCCGCAACGTACTGACCAAGGGCCATATCCGTCCTGCCCTCCTTGGTGTTTGCAACTGCGCCGCGGAGACTTCTTGCGATTATCTCAATAGCCTTGATGTGGAACATATCGGAAAGCTCCCACGCGCCCTTGGTGATGTAGCCCTCGATAGCGTGTGTAAGAGCGTCCATGCCTGTTGCGGCTGTGAGACCCTTAGGCATAGTCTCCATCATTTCGGGGTCAACGAAAGCGACAACGGGAATGTCGTGAGGGTCAACGCAAACCATTTTCCTGTTCTTTTCAGCGTCGGTAATAACGTAGTTGATCGTAACCTCTGCCGCTGTTCCCGCCGTGGTGGGTACTGCAAAAATGGGTACGCACTTGTTCTTTGTATCGGCAACGCCCTCAAGGCTTCTTACGTCCGCAAATTCGAGATTGTTGATGATGATGCCAACAGCCTTTGCGGTGTCCATGGAGGAGCCACCGCCGATAGCGATGATGTAATCTGCACCCGCAGCCTTGTAAGCGGCTACGCCCGCCTGAACGTTTTCAATGGTGGGATTGGGCTTGATCTCGGAGAAAATATCGTAAGCAAGACCTGCGCCGTCCAGAATATCGGTGACCTTCTTTGTCACACCGAACTTGATAAGATCGGGGTCAGAGCAAACCAAAGCTTTTTTGAAGCCTCTGCCTGCGGCCTCGTCCTTGATGGCGGCGATAGCTCCCGCACCGTGGTAGGAAATTTCGTTGAGAATAAACCTGTTCATTTTCATCTGCTCCTTTTTAAATAGTATTGCTTGTCCGAAGCGTAATGTTTAACAAAAAACGCGGAATACGAATATACTCGCAGCCACGCTTTTATGTTTATATTATACAATATTTTTGCCAAAAAGTCTATAAATTTATGTATCTTACAGTGCAGAATAATGCAGACATTTTTTGTATAGTTTTCACAAAACGCCATGCTGCAAAAAGTCAGTTTCCGACGTATTTACCAACCTAAAAGCTGAGAAATAAACGGTATCAGCTTGTCCGCCATTTTTTGGTGAGTAACCGCGCTGGGGTGGAAGCCCGCTCCGAAGCCGTCGTTTACGCCGTCGCGGTAGTCAAACTCAAAGGTGGTGATGCGGTAATCTCCCGTATTTGCCGAGTACAGAGCGACCTGCTTTTCTATTTCGGGGAGCAGCTTGCTGCCCATTACGCCGAGGGAGCAGATTATGTAGGCGTTGGGATTGGCTTCACGCACCTGCTTTATGAAATCGTAGTACGCCGAGCCGAACAGGTCTGCGCGCTCCTGAATGCCCCTTGTCCAAGTGTTGTCGTTGGTGCCGAGGTTTATTACCACAAGGTCGGGCTGCCATTTGGAAAAATCCCACATATCGTTTGAAAGCTCGTTGGGAGCGGTCTTGCCGTAGATAGGCGGCATAAGGAAGCTCTGGTTCGGCTTCGAGGATTCGGTGTAGGAGGAGTAAACCCCGATACCGCTCCATGAGATAACGTTGTAGTCCGCCTTAAAGTGCTTTCCCACAAGTGCGGCGTAGGTTTTCTCGCCATTTTCGTTGGTTGTGGCAAAGGCTTCGTACTGGTCGGCAGCGTCCACGCCGTAGCCGCAGGTAATGCTGTCGCCGATAAATTCTATCTTGTGATTTCTTGCGGGAGTGGGGATTATCCCGTATTCCGAGTTCACGTTAATGCTTTTCACGCCCACGTTGGAGTAAGCCGCCTCGGACAGCTTCACAACGGAGATTATACAGTTCTGCGGCTCGTCGCTTTCAAAGAGGGTGAACGTTTCCTCAGAATTCTGAAGCATGGTGTCCTTAATATATTCTCCGTTGACGTAGAACGCCACACGTGCCTTGGACGTCTTGCAGTTGCTTGTGAGAGTAATGTCAGCTTTAGTGCCTCTGAAAGCAAACTCCACTCCCGAACAGGTGTGGGAAAGAATGCGCGCGCCGTCCCGCATAAATGTCCGTCCCAAAGGCTTGACGAATGTGTCCTCCGCAGGATAGCTCATCTCGTAAAGAGCTGCCTGAACGGGCTGCGTCTCCGTGACGGTCTCCTCAGAAACGGGCAGGGTCTCTGTGATTATTTCCGTTACGGGTTCTGTTTCCGTGGTAATTTCCGTTGTTGTTTCAGATTCGGTCTCCGAGGACGTTTCCGTTTCCGTCCGTGATTCCTTGGTGGTTTCCTCAGTAGTTTCCGATTCGGATTCCGTCTGCGTCTCCGTTTCAGTTATTTCCGAGGTAATTTCAGTTATTTCAGTAACCTCCGCGGTCTCGGAGATAGTCTCCGCAGTGGTTATCGCGGCTTCCTCAATGTCGGGAATGTAGAACCTTTCCGAAGCCTCTATGTAGTATATCTGTTCGGGAGCCTCCTCGTCTATCTTCTGACAGGACGCAAAAAGCGCTGCGGACGCTGCAAGCAGCGCCGCCGCAATAACCGAACAAGCAGTTTTTCCGATACGCATTTACGACCACCTTTCATTAGATGACGGAGATTCAGAGTACAGAGCTTTATTCTGCCGGCTGCTCCGAAGATGTTTCTGCGGATATATCCTCCGAAGCCGTTTCCGTCTGCTGAGTTTCCGCAGGAGCGGCTTCGTCCATTGCAACGGTTATGTAGCTCAAAAGACGTGTGTACGCCATCTGGGACAGGTGCATACCGTCTCCGCTGTCGCATTCGGGAAGCAGATAGCCCTCCTCGTCGGAAAGAATGTCCTGAATATCCAGATAGTAAATTTCCTCGCCCTCGATCGCTTCACACATTTCCTTTGCCGCCGCATTGTACTCGCGGATACGCTCGTTTGCGTTCCATTCGTGGTAGTCGGCAGTGGGGCTCATGCTGAGTATTACGACCTTGCTTTCTGGAGATATTGACAGCATATCCTCGGCAATAGCTTTCAGATTGTTTGCGTAAACGTCCTTTTCGGTCATGTTGATGTCGTTTATGCCCATCCAGAGGAAGAAAACATTGGGCTTGTAGTGCTCAGCCGCTTCGCGCAGAGTGAACTCGTTGTCCTCCATTTTAAAGGTGTAGTCGTAAATATTGCGCGCCGCGCCTCCGCCCGTTGCGGCGACTTGTTTTGTGGTGAGCAGGTCGTTGTACACATAAAGCGCGCGGCAGACCGAGTCGCCAACAAAAATGGTGTCCTCCATAAATTCCTTGTTCCAGTCAAGGCTTGTCCATTCAAGCTTCGGGACGATAACTCTGGACGCGGGTTCGGTCTCTGTGGTCTCGGCTTCGGTTTCCGTTTCGGGCTCGGTCTCGCTGACGGTAGCCATAGCGGGAACGGCTTCCGAGGTAGTCATAGCGGTCGGGGGAGCGAGGGATTCCGTAACGGTCGTTTCCTCGACCTTGTGGCAGCCCGAAAAATAAGCCGCCGATAAAACCGCGGCAGCAAAAGCGATACATTTGGAGCATTTGGTGTTCATGATCTGTAAACTTCCTTTCAGATGTGGGGTGTATTTCAGTAAGCGGCGGTATGCGCCGCAGTTATATTTTAAGTATAAATAAATTTTATCATAAATCCGTGCTGTTGTCAATAACACAAGTGTAAGAACATGAAAATCAGTTGGCTTATAAATTTTGATTTTGCGCACTATCGTGCGGGCTCTTAGGCGGCAAAGCCGCCATGGAAAAGTTTCGTCCACCTTTTCAAAGGTGGCGAGTTTCCAAAGGGCAGAGCCCTTTGGTCGCCGCCCGCAGGCGGCGAAATTCCCTCCCCGCGCCCGCAGGCGCATAGCCCCCGAAACGGAGCAGGAGGTGAGAAATGACGACAGTCATTTCGAGGAGGGGCGAACACGACCGCCCCTCCTTGTTGCGGTACGAAGTACAGTTACCCTTG
>JAAVHI010000009.1 GCA_014799785.1 Ruminococcus sp. | reverse complement strand
TGGTCGCGCTCCGCAGAGCGCGAAATCCCCTCCCCGCGCCCGCAGGCGCATAGCCTCCGAAACGGAGCAGGAGGTGAGAAACGCGAAAGCGTTTCGAGGAGGGGCGAACACGACCGCCCCTCCTTGTTACAGTATACAGCACAGTAACCCTTGAAAACAGTCCAGTGGACTGTTTTCAACGAGCAAAACTTTGCTGAGGTTAACACTATACCTCGTTTATCAAAAATTATAATAATTCCCAAACAAAAATATAAGACACTATAAAGAAAGGAATGTGAACCAGAAAATGAAGTTCATATGCAAACAAGCCGAAATAAACGAAGCTCTTGCAAATGTATCGAGAGCAGTTCCTCCCAAATCCACAATCTCGGCTCTGGAGGGCGTAAAGCTCTACCTTAACAAAAATATCCTCGAGCTTACGGGCTACGACCTTGAATTGGGTATCCAGACAAAAATAGAAGTGCAGTCCGAGGACGTTGGCGAGTGTATCCTCAACAGCAGACTGTTTAACGAGATCATAAGAAAAATGCCCTCCGAGACAATTGAAGTCGAGGTGGACGAAAACCTCACAACAACTATCCGCGGCTATAACGCCGAATACAAGATACTTGCAATGCCTGCGGACGAGTACCCCTCCATTCCCGATCACGACACGGGGGATAACTTTACCGTCCGTCAGCCTATGCTGAAAAATATGATAAACGAGACCGTTTTTGCGGTCGCGGTTGTGGACAACAAGCCTATCCTTATGGGTGAGCTTTTCGACATTGCCGACCACGATTTCAACCTTGTTGCAATCGACGGATACCGTCTTGCGGTGCGTTCCGAAAAAATAGAGTCGGACAACCACTATAATTTCGTTGTAAAGGCAAAGGCTCTCTCGGAGGTTTCCAAGCTTCTTAAAGACGACGAAAACGAAAGCGTTACCATGCACGTCTCCAAAAAGCACATTACATTTGAAATAGGCAAGTATATGGTACTGTCAAGGCTGCTGGAGGGAGAGTTCCACAACTACAAGGGCTCTATCCCCGAAAAGCACAGCACCGAGATCGTGATAAACGCAAGAGAGCTTATAGCCTGTCTGGAAAGATGTATGCTGCTCATAAATGAAAAGGCAAAGGCTCCAGTTAAGTGTCTCTTCAAGGACGGCAAGGTCAAAATTTCCTGCTCCTCCGCTCTTGGAAAGCTTAACGACGAAATGGATGCGGATATGTCAGGCTCTTCCGTTGAGATAGGCTTTAACTGCCGCTATCTGCTTGAAGCGCTGAAAGCATCCGAATCGGACAAGGTAAGGCTTCAGCTCAACGGCGGACTTTCCCCCATGAAGATAGTCCCAATGGAAGGCACCGCCTACACGTTCCTTGTTCTCCCCATGAGACTGAAATCCGAACAGTGAGCGGCGGGGAGCCCCCGCGGGCTGAGTCACCCCCACTGTAGTTTCTTATAACTCTATAGTTGGCAAAGCCCCCTCAAGTGGGCGGGGTAGTTTGCTGCGATTTGTTACTTGAAGTTTCTATTCTTTAAAAGGAGTTACTAATGTGGACGATAAAGTAAAGATAACTACCGAATTTATCAAGCTTGACCAGCTTCTGAAATTCGCGGGAGCCGCCGCTATAGGCTCGGAGGCCAAGGAGCTTATTATTGACGGAAAGGTCTCGGTAAACGGCGAGATATGCACAATGCGCGGAAAAAAAATACGCAGCGGCGATATCGTAACTGTCAAAGGTCAGGATATCACCGTCGAATAATTACTTTAGTAGAGGATCGAAAATGTGGTTATAAACCGTGTTAAAGCCGACGGATATAAAAATCTGGAGGGCGTGAATATCGAGCTTGACCCGAAAATGAACATCATCTGCGGCGAGAACGCTCAGGGAAAGACAAATCTTGTGGAAGCCGTTTGGCTTTGTTCCGGCTGCCGCTCCTTTAGGGGTACGCGGGACAAGGACTTTATAGGTTTTACAAAGGACGCCGCAAAGGTCGGCATGGACTTCACCGATTCGGTAAGAAGTCAGCGGATTGAATTTGAGGTAAAGCGGGGCGCGGTCAAGGATAAGCTTGTCACTCTCAACGGAGTAAAGCTTCCCTTGCTGTCAAAGCTTTTCGGCAGCTTTAGGTGCGTGGTGTTTACTCCCGAAGACCTTAATCTGACAAAAGGCTCTCCCGACAACCGCAGAAGCTTTGCGGATCTGTCCATTGCTCAGATCAAGCCCTCTTATATAAATGCTCTGAACAAGTACAATATGATATTGTCCCAGAGAAACGCCGTGCTGAAATCAAGCGGCAGGGACGGTTCTGGCGAAGAATTTTTAGAAGTGTGGGACGAGCAGCTTGCAAAAGCGGGAGCTTACATCTCGGTTTTGAGATATACATTCTGCGTGACCTTGAACAGTTATACAAAACCTCTTTATAGCATGATAACAAACGGCAGCGAAGATTTAGACCTGTACTATCATTCAACGGTTTTTGACAGCTTTGAGGGACGTCTTAACGATACGGCTCAGCTTGAAAATGAATATCTTGAAAAGCTTAAAGCTTCGGCGGAAAATGATCTCAGGGCGGGCTTTACAACGGTTGGAATCCACCGCGACGATATCGGAGCCTATATAAACGGTCTTTCCGTTCGGGATTTCGGTTCTCAGGGACAGGCTCGTTCGGCGGCTCTGGCACTAAAGCTTGCTCATGCAAAGATACTTAAAGCGGAGCATGGAGAATATCCCGTAATGCTTTTAGACGACGTTCTTTCGGAGCTTGATGAAAAAAGGCGGCGGTTCATTCTGAACAACATAGAGGATATGCAGGTGATAATAACCTGCTGCGACGAAAAGTCAGTCACCGATATGACAGAAGGACGGATATTCAGAATGGAAAAGGGCAGGGCAAATATTTCAGATTAAATATTAATATTAAAGATAAGGCAGGCGGTAAAATGTATCTTCATCTCGGTGAGGAAACGGCAGTCAGGTCGGAGGGAATAATCGGTATCTTCGACATCGAAAACACCTCCGTAAGCAAGCACACAAAAGAGTTTCTTGCTTCCGCGGGAAAAGGCGGGATAGTCAGGAACGTAAGCTACGATATGCCAAAGTCGTTTATAGTCTGCTCGGAAAAGGGCGTTAAGACTGTTTATATTTCGCCTATCTCGGCGGCTACGCTGAAAAAGCGGGGCAAGGCGGGATTTCCGTCCGCAAAATATTGAAACGATTTAATACATCTATAGATATAAATTCTAATCTCTGATTTCTAATGGAGGTAAAAAAATGTCTGATATCCTTAACGAAGCTCAAAGCTACGACGAAAATCAAATACAGGTGCTGGAGGGTCTCGAAGCCGTTCGGAAACGTCCCGGAATGTATATCGGCTCAACGGGTCCGAAAGGTTTGCACCACCTTGTTTACGAGATAGTTGACAACGCTATCGACGAAGCTCTGGCAGGATACTGTTCGCAGATCACCGTTGATATTTTAGAGGGGGACGTTATCCGCGTTTCCGACAACGGAAGAGGTATACCTACGGGTATCCACCCAAAGGAGGGTATCTCTGCGGCTACAGTTGTATACACAATTCTTCACGCGGGCGGTAAGTTCGGCGGAGGCGGCTACAAAGTTGCTGGAGGTCTCCATGGCGTTGGCGCGTCGGTTGTAAACGCCCTTTCCGAATGGCTGGAGCTTACGGTCAAGGACGGCAAAAACGTACACTTCCAGCGTTTTCACAACGGCGGTCAGTATGACGAGCCGATGAAGGTAATTGGTGAGACCACCGAAACAGGTACTACCGTTATGTTCAAAGCCGACCCGGAAATTTTTGAGGAGACTACTGTTTACGATTACGAAGTGCTTTTGAAGAGACTTCGCGAGCAGGCTTTTCTTAACGCGGGCGTAAAAATAGTTTTCTCTGACCTGAGAGACAAAGCCGAGCCTCTTTCCGAGACTCTCCACTATGAGGGCGGTATCAGACAGTTTGTTGAGCATATTCACAAGACAAGAGGTCTCGAACCTCTTGCGGAGGAAGTTATCTACGTCAGCGGAGTTCAGGGCGATTCCACCGCAGAGGTCGCGCTTATGTACAATGACAGCTACAACGAACTGATTTTGTCCTTTGCAAACAATATCCACACCATTGACGGCGGTACTCATGAGACGGGTTTTAAGAATGCGCTGACTAAGGTCATAAACGATTACGGAAAAAAATTCAATCTTCTTAAAGACGGCGACAAGCTTTTAGGTGACGACGTTCGCGAGGGCATTACGGCGATAGTTTCCGTAAAGCTTACCGACTGCGAATTTGAGGGACAGACAAAGGGCAGACTGGGCAATCCCGAGGTGCGTCCTTTTGTTGAAAATATGATCTGCGAAAAGCTTATGTGCTATATGGAGGAAAACCCTGCTGTAGCAAGGTCTATCTTTGACAAGTCACAGGCTGCCCAGCGTGCAAGAGAAGCCGCCAAAAAAGCCCGTGAGACTGCCCGCCGCAAGTCTGCAATGGAGTCCGCGTCGCTTCCCGGAAAGCTTTCGGACTGCTCCGAAAAGGACGTTCAGTACACCGAGATCTATATCGTCGAGGGAGATTCCGCGGGAGGCTCCGCAAAGCAGGGCAGGGACAGAAGATATCAGGCTATCCTGCCGCTTTGGGGTAAAATGCTCAACGTTGAAAAAGCACGTATTGACAAGGTTTACGGCAATGAAAAGCTTATGCCTGTGGTAACGGCTTTAGGTACTTCCATAGGCGAGGATTTTGATATAACTAAGCTTCGCTACGGTAAAGTAATTATTATGGCTGATGCCGATGTTGACGGCTGTCATATCAGAACTCTGCTTCTGACTTTCTTTTTCAGATTTATGCGTCCCCTTATCACAAACGGAAATGTTTACATTGCACAGCCTCCGCTGTTTAAGGTAAGCAAAGGCTCCAAGCAGGTAAGGTACGCTTATTCAGATGTTGAAAGGGACAGATATATCGCCGAGCTTAAGGGCAATAACGAGAACGCAAAAATTGACGTTCAGCGCTATAAGGGTCTTGGTGAGATGGACCCCGAACAGCTCTGGGAGACAACTATGGATCCCGAAACAAGAACAATGCTGAGAGTTACCATGGAGGACGCTGTAAAGGCGGACGAGATATTTACAATTCTTATGGGAGACAAGGTTCTTCCGAGACGTGAGTTTATTGAGAAGAACGCAAAGTATGTGGAATCACTGGACGTGTAAATATAAAAAATTTTAAAAAGTTCGCCAGCCTTTCAAGGCTGCGAGGTCCACGGGGCAGAGCCCCTGGTCGCCGTCCGCAGACGGCGAAACTCCCCTCCCCGCGCCCTCAGGCGCATATCGTTCAAGAGCTCCGCAAAGGGGTGAATTGAAACCATCACTGTGTGATGGTTTCAAGAGGGGAAAGCCCTGCGATAGAGGGCTTTCCCCTTGGATACGCGACAAAGTAAATCTTCAAAACGTCACAGTGTGACGTTTTGAACGAAGCAATACCGTAACAAAAAACAGAGGTGAACAAATGGGAATATTAAACGAAATGTTCGGAGACGGCGACAGCGGACAGATACCCTCTCCCGAGGGAGAGCTTCTTGCCGAGGGAGAGTATGAAAGCAACGCTGAGGAAATTCTGAAAGGCTATAAAGTTTACCAGAAACGCTATGTGTTCAGTTCGCTGATATGGAAAATGCTTCTGGTGCTTTTGGCGGTAACTTCCTCGGTGATGATGATAATGACCTCCGAAGACCCAATTATACCCGCAATGTGTCTTATGATAAGCATTGCTGTGGGGATATGGTTCATAAATACGCCGATATCAAACAGAAAAAAGCTTATGCGTGGTCTTGACATTATGGAAAAGACCCGCTACAAGGCTGAGTTTTATACAGACAAAATAAAAATTTCCACCTGTATGGACGAAAATGTGGAAATGGAAAACTCCGATAATGCTTCGGAGCAGCCAAAGCAAGATGTGCAGGACGAGCAAGCAGAACAGACAGAAGCTGACATGGCTCTTGACGGCGAAAAAGAGGAAATTCCCGCAACGGTGATCCACCTTGACTCTCCCATAGTCGATCTTATCGACAAGGAGGATATGTTCATTCTTGTGGTGAAAAAGTCCTATGTGTTTATTATTCCTAAAAAAGCTTTCGGTGATGACAAATGTGAAAAGATACGTGAAAAGCTTTCGGTAATTATGGGTATAAGATATAAAGCATATTGACAGCACGTTTTTAATTCTTATCTCTTACTTCTAAAAGGGGTTGTTAAATTTTGTACAACGACGAAAATTCAAAGGTAATTCAGGTCGATATCGAAAACGAAATGAGAAAATCGTTTCTGGAATATTCAATGTCGGTAATCGTGGCAAGAGCCCTGCCCGACGTTCGGGACGGTCTTAAACCCGTTCACAGGCGTATCATCTACACCATGAACGACGCGGGAAACACTGCCGAAAAGCCTTACCGTAAGTGTGCCTACACTGTCGGCGAGGTTCTCGGTAAGTACCACCCTCACGGAGACGCTTCCGTTTACGACGCGCTTGTACGTCTGGCTCAGAATTTTTCACTCAGATATCCTCTTGTTGACGGTCACGGAAACTTCGGTTCTATGGACGGAGACCCTCCTGCCGCTTACCGTTATACCGAGGCAAGAATGGCTAAAATGGCAGGGGAAATGCTTGCCGACATAGGCAAGGATACTATCCCTTACCAGTCCAACTATGACGATACTCACAAGGAACCCGAGGTTCTGCCGTCAAGATTTCCAAACATTTTAGTAAACGGCTCGGTGGGTATTGCGGTAGGTATGGCTACAAATATCCCTCCCCACAATCTTAACGAGGCTGTGGACGCTATCCAGTCCATGATAAAAAATCCCGACATTACAGTCGAGGAGCTTATGGAGCACGTCAAGGGACCCGACTTCCCCACAGGCGGTATCATTATGGGACGTGCTGGTATCCGTGCTGCATACGCTACCGGAAAGGGAAAGATAACCCTCCGCGCCCGCGCCGAGATCGAAGAGATAAAGGGCAGACAGTGCATTATCGTTACCGAGATACCCTACATGGTCAACAAAGCGACGCTTGTTGAAAGAATTGCTTTTCTTGCAAAGGAAAAGCGTGTTGACGGCATACACTTTGTCCGCGACGAATCGGACAAGGAGCACGCGGTAAGAATTGTTGTTGAGCTTAAAAAGGACGCTGTTCCTCAGATAGTTCTCAACAAGCTTTACGCCTACACCGATCTCCAGAACACGGTTGGAGTAAATATGCTGGCTCTTGTCCGGGGCGAACCAAAGGTTCTGACCTTGAAGCAGATGCTTCACGAGTACATTGAGTTTCAGGTTGAAGTTATCCGCCGCCGCACGGAGTTCGACCTCCGCAAGGCAAAGGAGCGCGCTCACATTTTAGAGGGCTTGATGACTGCGGTGGACAACATCGAGGAAGTCGTTAAAATATGCCGAAGCTCAAAGGACGCTGCGGAAATAAAGTCCCGTCTTATTGAGCGTTTCGGTATAAGCGAGGCTCAGGCGGACGCTATCGCTCAGATGAGGCTTGTTCAGCTCTCGGGTCTGGAACGTCAGAAGCTTGAGGAAGAGCTTGCCGCTCTCCATGCCAAGATAAAGGAGTTCACCGAGATACTTGCAAGTCATGAGAAAATGATGGGCATAGTTTCGGACGAGCTTGAAGTCATCAAAAATAAATTCGGCGACGCAAGAAGAACGTCCATAGAAAATATCACGGGCGAGGTTGACGTTGAGGATCTTATCCCCGAGGAAAACTGCGTTGTTACCTATACCAATATCGGTTACATCAAGCGTCAGCCCGTAAGCGTCTACAAGACCCAGAACCGCGGCGGCAAGGGTGTTTCGGGTATGAAGCAGCGCGAGGAAGATTACGTTGAGGAAATGTTTATCAGCTCAACACACGACCACGTTCTGTTCATTACCAACAAGGGAAATATGTACAAGCTTAAGTGCTTTGAAATTCCCGAAGGCTCGAAACAGTCCAGAGGTCTTAACATTGTCAATATGCTTCCCCTCGGCGAGGGAGAAAAGCTTGCGGCTATGATAAAGACCGAGGATTTCAATGAGGGCAAGTACCTTATCATGGTAACGAAAAACGGCAAGATCAAGCGTACATCTCTGGACGCTTACAAGAACGTCCGCAAGAACGGTCTTATTGCAATAGGTCTTGACGAGGGC
Source organism: Ruminococcus sp. (assembly GCA_014799785.1). Classification (GTDB taxonomy): domain Bacteria; phylum Bacillota; class Clostridia; order Oscillospirales; family Ruminococcaceae; genus RGIG8773. Next base: position 26,276 of record JAAVHI010000009.1, on the reverse strand, counting down.
GACGAGATAGCGGGAGTTCGTCTTACCGACGGAAACGCTCAGGTCATTGTTGCGACAAAAATGGGTATGGCTATCAGGATCGAGGAGAAAAAGATCAGAGCCATGTCCCGTTCCGCTCACGGCGTAAAGGCTATAAAGCTTCGTGACGGAGACAGCGTTGTGTCCATGGCGAGGGTCCGCGAGGGGGCAACAGTCCTTACCGTTACCGACAAGGGCAACGGCAGACGTGTTGAGCTTGATTCCTACCGCGTTCAGAACAGAGGCGGCTTCGGACTTCTCAACTACAAGGCTTCCGAGGAAAAGGGCTACGTCTGCGGCATAAAGGTTGTTGACGACGAGGACGACATCATTATGATATCAAGCGACGGCGTAATAATCCGTATCCGCGCAAAGGATATCCGCGTTATGGGACGTTACGCTACAGGAGTTCGTCTGATGAGAGTTTCGGGAGACGTTAAGGTTGTCTCGTTCACAAGAGCGGAGCATGACGACGAAGCCGAAACAGCGAAGATAGAGGAACCCTCCGCCGAGGAGCTTGAAGCCGAGATGGCGGAAGCGGCAAAGGCGGAATCCTCCGAGGTCATTGTTGAGGAAGAACCCGACGACGAGGACACTGAGGAATAAGGCAGTAATAAAAATCCGGTACAGAGATGTACCGGATTTTTTTATGATTATGTTATTCGCTTAATGCGGCACTAACTCCGAAATTCCTTTCGGTAATGGGAAATTCCTTTCCGCAGAAAACTATTGCTTCAACGTCGGTGTAGTCCACAATACCAGCGATCTCGAAAGTAACTGTTGTGGGCTTGTCGGAATAAATATCCCAGCTTGCTTTTATCCAGTCCATGTCGGTAACAAGGGTATTTTTATCAATGTCATTTACCGCATCGGAGTCTACATTGTAATACAAAACGTCCTTTAACGAGCCGTCGGACATTTTTAATTTAAGAGGCATTGCCTTTTCGTTGCCCATGATACTGTCGCAGAACATCTGTGTATTATTGAAGTACTGCACTCCGCCGTATTCATCGTTATGAATAACAAGGAAGTCCTCCAGCATACGCAGGTCAACGCTTATTTCCTTTGGAGAATATTTCAGTCCCGAAATTTCCATGTGCGCTGTTTCTCCGCCCATACGGTAGTGCGTCCATGATATTTCGGCAGGTTCGACACTTGCGGAATACGGTCTTATCGGAGTACCGATCTTAAAATCCGCGCTGAAATTTCCGTGAATTTTTACCGAAGGGTCATCGGCAAAGGTTCCGTCCGTATCATGCATACCTTTGCTGTTTGCTTTGTCAAGAGTTTTTATTTCTATAGTTATTGTCATATTTTCGGGTATGTTTTCAATATCTTCAAGACGAACAGTTTCGTATACTTTATTGCCCTCTGTGGCATTTAATAAACCGTATGAGTAGCTGTGCAGATATTTGGGAAATGCGCTTATGCTTACATCTTCCAAAATATATTCGTAATCCTTAACGGGCTCGTCAAACTCAAATTCCAGAATAAGCTCCGCGGAAGTTCCGTTGTTCACAACGCTTACAAGCTTTGCTCTTATACCCTCGGCAAACTCGGTAAAGTCGTTTTCCGTAACGGTAAGAGCGTCTCCGATAACTTCAATGCCTGCGGAGCTGTTTCCCCAGGCGTTTTGAATTTCGTAATACTCTTCGGTGGACTGCCTGTTTATGCCGAAAATGTTATTCACAGCCTCCCGCACTTCGGGAGATACTGCGTAAACGCTTCCTCCCGCAATAATTACAGCCGCCGCCGCTGCCGCTGCGGACGTAATGATTTTTCTTTTTTTCATGACAATGTTCGTCTCCTTTTTTTCCTTTTCGGGCGGTCTTTCCGAAAGCTTATTCAGAATATCGCCGTATATCTTTTCTCTCTGCTCCTCTGTTGGTCTGATTTGTGACAACGCGCCTTTCAGCTTCATCAGGATCACCTTCCATAATTTTTTTTAAAATTTTTCTTCCTCTCGCCAGTCTGCTTATGACGGTGGATTTCATGGAACCAATCATTTCCGCTATCTCGCCGCAGGAATATCCCTCATAGTAGTAAAGATACACAGCCGTCCGATATTTTTCTGGAAGCTCCTTTACGGCGATAAGTGTCTCGTCCGTAAGTATTTCTCCCGTCAGCATATTTTCGTCCAGCGGCTCGTTTCTGTACTTGGGACTTTTCAGCACGTCCTTGCAGATATTTCGCGCCGCAGCGATAAGCCATGCTTTTTCATGTTCGCGGCTTTCAAATTTCATGTCCGACCGCATAAGCCGCACAAAGGTATCCGAGACCGCGTCCTCAGTATCCGACCTGTTTTTCATGTACAGCCAGCAGACCCGGTAGACCGTGTCCAGATTGCGGAGATAGATGTCTGCAAGAATTTCCTGCTTGCTTTGTGTTGATTGCCTGTCCATTGGATTTTCACCTCCGGTTATAGTCAAGTAACGGTACAGAAGTATTTACCCATGGGAGTATAATGGTAAGGCTCAGCCTTTTGTTCCGTCATTAACAATACGATTTAAAAGGGGAAACGAACGCATTGTGATAAAAATTTTTTTAAAAAATCCGTGACCCTATTTTTTGGGTCACGGATTTGTGCTTTATTCAAACAAATCGCTGTGAGTGCCTGTTCTTGTGAGATAATTATACTTCACGCAAGCAGCTCCTTAAACATAGCGTCAACATCATCATAGCTTTTGTAATTTTCGGGGTGCAGCTTCATGTCCTCAACTTCGCGGATCGCCTCTAAAGTTTCGCTGTTGGGAATTTCGGCGGATTTTCCAAAAAGTGCAACAAAAGCCGAAAGCTGTTCATCACTCATACCGTCGATAATGCTGTATGCAATTTCTTTTGTACTCATAAGATCAGCTCCTTTGATGTTATTATACACAGTTTTATTTGTTTTGTCAATATAACAAGCATTTCCGCTGCACAAAAAGGCTGCCGAAACTTCGGCAGCCTTTATCATCGTATGAGCAGGGTATTTGCAAATTGCTTCCCGCCCCTATTGAGGGGACCTCAGCAAAGTAAATTTTATGACATTTAACCGTAGGGGGTGACTTTCTTGCACTGCGTGCAAGTGCCCGCGGGGGCTTCCCCGCTTCGCTTACTTCTCGTCAGTACCGTACAGCTTTGTAAGTCTGGTAAGGTAATCGTAACGATCCTTTGCATTGTTGATAGCCTTGTTGAAGAGTCTTTCCGCTCTTTCGGGATTCTGTCTTGCAAGAGCGTTGTAACGAACCTCGCCCATGAGGAAGTCCTTGTACTTATCGTCAACAGCAGGTACCTTGCTGTCGAGCGAGAACGGATTCTTGCCCTCGTCCTTAAGTGCGGGGTTGTATCTGTAGAGGTGCCAGTAGCCTGCCTCAACAGCCTTCTTCTCTTCCTCCATAGCCTTGCTCATGCCTGCCTTGATACCGTGGTTGATACAAGGAGCGTAAGCAATGATAAGGGAAGGACCGTTATAAGCTTCAGCCTCTGTGATAGCCTTGATACACTGATTCATGTCAGCGCCCATTGCAATGTGTGCAACGTAAACGTAGCCGTAGCTCATTGCGATGCCTGCAAGGTCTTTCTTCTTGGTTTCCTTACCAGCAGCTGCGAACTGTGCGATCGCGCCTGTAGGTGTGGACTTGGAGGACTGTCCGCCTGTGTTGGAGTAAACCTCTGTATCGAATACGAAGATGTTTACGTCCTCGCCGGAAGCGATAACGTGGTCAAGTCCGGAGAAGCCGATATCATAAGCCCAGCCGTCGCCGCCGAATACCCACATGGACTTCTTGCCCAGGTAATCCTTAAGCTCCAGAACCTCAGCAGCAGCCTCGGACTTGCTTCCCTCCAGAGCCTTGATAAGCTCTGCTGTAGCAGCCTTGTTAGCGTTGCCGTCGTTCAGTGTGGACATATAGTTCTCGATAGCGGTCTTTACGCCGCCCTTAGCGGATTTCTGCATTTCAAGCAGCTTTGCAACAGCTCTCTGACGGAGAGTATTCTGTGCAAGGAACATACCGTAGCCGTACTCTGCGTTATCCTCGAACAGGGAGTTAGCCCAAGCAGGACCCTTGCCTTCCTTGTTTACTGTGTAAGGAGTGGAAGGTGCGGAACCGCCCCAGATGGAAGAACATCCTGTAGCGTTTGCGATAAACATTCTGTCGCCGAAGAGCTGTGTTACAAGCTTAGCGTAAGGAGTCTCGCCGCAGCCTGCGCACGCGCCGGAGAATTCAAGCAGAGGCTGCTTGAACTGGGAGCCCTTGACAGTAGTTTCCTTGAACTTCTCCGCAACCTCTTTCTTCTCGGGAAGCTCCTGTCCGTAAGCGAACAGGTTCTGAGAAGCGAGCTGCTCTGCGAGAGGCTTCATTGTAAGAGCCTTTTCGCCCTTCTTGCCGGGGCAAACATTTGCACAAGAGCCGCAGCCTGTGCAGTCCAGAGCGGAAACTGTCATAACGAAGTTCATCTTGTCCAGACCTGCGATCTTCAGACCCTTTGTTCCCTCGGGAGCGCTCTTCAGCTCGTCGTCGGTCATAACAACGGGACGGATTACAGCGTGAGGACAAACGTAAGAACAGAAGTTACACTGGATACAGTTGTCGCTGTTCCAAGCGGGAACGTCTACAGCGATACCTCTCTTTTCGTAAGCCGCAGAACCCTGAGGGAATGTGCCGTCGGGCATATTCTTGAACGCGGAAACGGGGAGAGTATCACCCATCTGAGCGTTAACGGGGATCTGGATNTTNTTAACGTANTTNACAAGNTCNTTTCTGTCGCCNNTAGCCTTAGGCATACCCATCTTGGAATCCTTGCACTTAGCCCACTCTGCGGGAACTTCGATCTCAACGATGTTCTTTGCGCCCGCGTCGATAGCGTCGTAGTTCATCTTAACGATGTCGTCGCCCTTCTTGCCGAAGGAAGCCTTAGCCTTTTCTTTCATATACTTGATAGCGTCAGCCTCGGGAATGATCTTTGCAAGCTTGAAGAATGCAGACTGGAGAACNGTNGANGTTCTGTTGCCCAGACCGATCTTTCTTGCAATGTCAACACCGTCGATGATGTAGAACTTGATATTGTTCTCNGCAAGGTATCTCTTTACCTGACCGGGCAGGTGCTGTTCAACCTCGTCCTTGCTCCACTGGCAGTTGAGGAGGAATGTTCCGCCGGGCTTGATNTCCTGTACCATATTATACTTGTCGATATAGGACTGGTTGTGGCANGCAACGAAGTCAGCCATATTAACAAGGTATGTGGACTTGATAGGTGTCTTGCCNAAGCGGAGGTGAGAAACCGTTACGCCGCCNGACTTCTTGGAGTCGTAAGCAAAGTATGCCTGAGCGTACATATCGGTGTGGTCGCCGATGATCTTGATGGANTTCTTGTTAGCGCCNACNGTACCGTCGGAGCCGAGACCCCAGAACTTACAAGCAACNGTTCCCTCGGGAGCTGTGTCAAGCTTGCCCTCGCTGGGAAGAGACAGATTTGTAACATCGTCTGTGATGCCGATNGTNAANCNGGGCTTGTATGTGTCCTTCTTNTAGTCGTTCCAGTAAACAGCCTTGATCTGGTCGGGAGTTGTATCCTTGGAGCCCAGACCGTAGCGTCCGCCGCAGATAACAACGTTGTGGAACTTAGTGCCCTTAAGAGCAGCAACAACGTCNAGGTAAAGAGGTTCGCCCAGAGAGCCGGGTTCCTTTGTTCTGTCGAGAACNGAGATCTGCTTAACGGTTTCGGGAAGAGCCTCAACCAGCTTGTCAGCGCAGAANGGTCTGTANAGACGAACCTTAACAAGACCCAGCTTAGCGCCGTATTCCTTGTTGAGGAAGTCNATNGTCTCTTCGATAGTGTCNCANACAGAACCCATAGCAACGATAACATGGTCAGCGTCGGGTGCGCCGTAGTAGTTGAANGGCTTGTAGTTAGTGCCGATCTTCTTGTTGACCTTGTTCATGTATTCCTCTACGATCTCGGGGAACTTGTTGTAGTATTCGTTGCAAGCCTCACGAGCCTGGAAGAAGATATCGCCGTTCTGAGCGGTACCGCGGAGCACGGGGTGCTCGGGGTTGAGGGAGCGGTTTCTGAAAGCCTGAGCAGCCTTCTTGTCCAGCATATCCTCAAGNTCCTTATAGTCCCAAGCGTCGATNTTCTGGATCTCGTGGGAAGTACGGAAGCCGTCGAAGAAGTGGAGCACGGGAACGCGTCCCTTGATNGTGGACAGGTGAGCAACAGCGCCNAGNTCCATAACCTCCTGAACGTTTGAAGCGCAGAGCATAGCAAAGCCNGTCTGNCGGCAAGCGTAAACGTCGGAGTGGTCGCCGAAGATGTTGAGAGCGTGNGAAGCTACNCATCTTGCGGAAACGTGGATAACGCAGGGGAGAAGCTCGCCGGCGATCTTATACATATTCGGGATCATCAGGAGCAGACCCTGAGAAGCTGTGTAGGTGGTGGTAAGCGCGCCTGCGGAAAGCGAGCCGTGAACAGTACCGGCAGCGCCTGCCTCGGACTGCATTTCAGCTACTTTGACAGGCTGACCGAACAGGTTGTTCTGATTTTTNGCAGCCCACTGGTCGGTTACCTCAGCCATAACAGAGGAAGGGGTGATCGGGTAGATGGCAGCAACGTCNGTAAAGGGATAAGAGACCCACGCCGCAGCGTTGTTGCCGTCCATGGTTTGTTTTTTTCTTGCCATATTGGACAATCCTCCTAAAACAAATTTGTATGACACGACATATATNATACNGCCGCAAAGCGATATTATATATAGTACATACGCTGATATTATTTTAACACAAATAATTCCGCTTGTAAAGTATTTTTTTACTAAAAAAGCTGTTTTTTTACTGACAGTTNTCCGATTTATTGACAAGGTAAATTTTTTGAGATAAAATTANAGCAAATTCACATAAAAACCNACTNCNGATTTTTGAGAATAATTTTTTATGCGGGGCAGGATTTTGTGCAAGTAAAATCAAGTCAGACCCGAATTTTCATGCTATANTAAAANCAGAGCGGTTGAGAGGTAAAAACAATGTACGAAATGAACAGGCATATACAGATGATCGTCGATGAGATCGACAGGTGTATCGAACAGCGCAGCAATGAAGAGCTGACNCTGNGGACGCTTTCTCAGAAGCTGGGATATTCCGAATTTTATGTTGCGAGAAAATTCAANGAAATATCCGGNATNAANTTCAAGGATTATCTGCGCCGCAGAAAATTAGCTTTTGCGCTTAAAGACATAAGAGACAGCGAAAGAGGTATTCTGGACATTGCTCTCGATTACGGCTTTTCGACCCACGAAGCCTTTACCCGGTCGTTTAAAGCAATGTACGGGATAACGCCTGTTGAATACCGTAAAAAACCTGTACCGCTTGTTCTCCGTACAAAGCTCTGTCCGTTCGACCGCTACTTTTTAGGAATTGAGGAAAATAGTATGAACACATCTGCAAGCGAGGTAAAGGCTTATTTTGTGACGATCCCCGCGCACAAATTCTTATATGTTAAAAACTATGACAGCAACGGGTACTGGGACTTCTGGCAGAAGCAGGCGCAGATTCCCGGACATGACTGCGATACTATCTGCGGTCTGCTTGACAGCATCAAGGGAAAGCTTGACGATGAGGGAGGAAGCGAACCAAACAGCGGCGCCGGACAGATAATGGCGTATATTTACGATCCGAAGGGACAGGCTTTTTCCTGCGGACAGGAATTTTCTCACGGTGTTCCCCGTTTGGAATGCTACGGAGTACGCCTTCCTGTTGATTACAACGGCGAAGTACCGTCTCAGATGACACTGACCGATATTCCCGAAGCGGAATATATTGTTTTTGAGCACGGTCCCTTTGATTATGAAAAGGAAAACTGCATTGTAGAGAAAAAGGTAGATGAGGCTATCGAAAGCTTTGACTTTGCCGGTACCGGATACTGCTATGACGATTCTGTAGGCAGGATTGCTTACTTTTATCATGACCCCGCACGGTTCTGGAAAGTAGTCAGACCGATCAAAAAGGCGCAGGATTAAGCTGCTGATTGATCGTGGCCACATAAAGTCCGACGCTATGACCGCTGAACGGACGCTAAAAAAACCGTATTTGAAAAAGTCTTGACAAAACAAATTTTTTGTTATATAATAAAGTTGTAAAAGAAATGGCGTATGTTCAGTGAGGACACGCAAATGAAAAACCCGAGGTGGCGGCCTCGGGTTTTTCTTTGGGCTAATTGTCGTGCTTGTTACCGTCTAACCACTTGCTTATGTAGTTACCAACCACACTTGCCGCGACGGACAATAAAAAAGAAATGACATATGACATGAGTTCCACCTCCTTCCTTGCGGAAGAAGCCGACAATAGTGTTATTATAGCATATCATGACGAAATATGTCAATTCTCCGTCAAAATCTTGATTTATTAATATTTATGTGCTATAATTACTGTATTTACATTATTGCCATTCAAAACTATTATGAAATGAAGGAAACAGAAATGTCCGAAAATTACGACGTTATCATAGCGGGTACGGGTGCGGGAGGTCTTTACTCGGCAATAAACCTTCCCAGGCATTTAAAGGTACTTATAATTACAAAGCGGGAGCTTATCCTCTGCAACTCCGCCCTTGCGCAGGGAGGTATTGCAGCCGTCTATCAGCCCGAGGACGACAGCACCCGTCTGCATACCAACGATACCCTCATTGCGGGCGGCTTCAAAAATAATCCCGACAGTCTGAAAATTCTTGTGACAGAAGCTGCAAACGAGATAGAGAAAATTATTTCCCTCGGTGTGGACTTCGACCGTGACGAAAACGGAAATCTCCACCGCACTTTAGAGGGCGGACACTCCCGCCGCAGGATTTTTCACCATAAGGATTCCACAGGCTTTGAAATTACCACAAAGCTTCAGGAAGCCGTTAAACAGCTTCCCAACGTTACCGTTATGGAAAACGCTCTGCTGTGCAGAATGAAAAAAACCTCCACGGGCTTTTCCGCGGATATCCTTACCGACGGTATACATAAGACCTGCAATGCAAGAAAATTTATTCTTGCCACGGGAGGCATAGGCAGGGTCTACGACTACACCACCAACTCCGCAATAGCTACGGGAGACGGCATTACTCTCGCTTACGAAATGGGCGCGAATATAAAAAATCTTTCGCTGATACAGTTTCACCCCACCGCTTTCAACAACAAGCACACGCGGGAATGCTTCCTTATCTCCGAGGCTGTGCGGGGAGAGGGCGCGTACCTTAAAAACTGTCATGGCGAAAGGTTTATGGAAAATTACGACGAACGTCTGGAGCTTGCTCCCCGCGACGTTGTATCCCACGCAATAGTTACCGAGGGACGGCGCATTGATTCGGACGAATTCTATCTGGACATCACTCACAAGGATCCCGAATTTCTGAAAAACCGTTTCCCCATGATCTACAAATATCTGCTCAGTCAGGGAATTGACATGACTAAGGACATGATACCCATTTATCCCTGTCAGCACTATCTTATGGGCGGTATCAATGTCAGCACAAAGGCTATGTCCTCCATAGACGGACTTTATGCTGTGGGCGAATGCAGTCACACAGGCGTTCACGGAAACAACCGTCTTGCTTCAAACTCACTGCTGGAGGCGCTTGTTTTCGGCAGACAGGCTGCGGAGGATATCGGTGCAAATCTTGCCGAAGCGGAGCTTTGTCCTCTTGACGAGCTTGAAAGCGGAGATTTTTCCGTAAACGAAGCTGCCGAGCCTATCCCTCAGGGTCTGAGGACGGAGATACGGCACATTATGCAGAAATCCTATTTTGTCATTCCCGATATGCGGGAGGCTCTGGCGGGCTTTGAGCGTATCTCCGAGATAAAGCGTCTGCTTGAGGAGGGAGATTTTGCGGTAGACTATAATTATGTGGAGGCAAAATCGCTTGCGACGGTGGCATACCTTATATTAAAGGAAGTAATTTAGTCGATTGCTGTGAACAGCTTTACCGCAAGAAGAAAGCCCTGTCTGAAGCCTGCGGCTTTTGCTTCGGTCTCAAGCTCCGACTTTTGTTCCCTGATACGGTTTGCTTCCGAAAACGAGAGCTTTTTCGCCTTGACAAGCCTGTTGAGATAGCTGTTTATTACACGGTCTATCTCGTTGATGCCGGGTGTCTTTTCGGATTCAAAGCCGAAATTCAGAAATATGTCCTCTAATGCTGGGTATTTCATTTTTTAGTTCTCCTTTTTGATTTATTTAGTGTTTGACCTTAGTATTATTTTACATCAAAATATGTGTAATTTCAATTGGCATTATGTATAAAATTACATCTATTTTTGTGTAATCTTATGTTATAAAAATTAGGGAAGTGGATCAAAATGCCTGTAAAATATAAGATAGATATTATTGCGGCATTAAAATCCGCAGGATATAACACAAACACTATCCGCAAGGAAAAATTGCTGTCAGAGGGAACTTTGCAAAGTCTCAGAAAAGGCAAGTATATTTCACTGGAAGCTGTGTCCAGAATATGCGGTCTGCTTGACTGTCAGCCGGGGGATATTCTTGAATATGTTCATGACGAGCGGTAGTTGTGCGGACGTTGCCATTATTTTTTAAAACCCATTTGACAAATAACGGAATCAAGTGTATAATGATTATGACAAATGAGAGTATGTGTTGCATGGTGACACGCAAACGAAAAACTCCGAGGGTGCTGCCTCGGAGTTTTTTGGGCTAATTGTTGTGCTTATCTCTGTCTAACCACGGGAGAAAAACTTTGTCAAATTATAATACTTGCAGTATAAAATCGTCGGTAATGTACAGCAAAACGGTTTGTTTGTAGGAAATATCAAGGAAATTTCTCTGCAATTGTGAATTTTTTTTGAAATCCCTTGACAGACACAATGGGAATGTTATATAATTAAACATTGATGGGACAGCTATACCTTTGTGTCCCGATTGTCTTTAAACCGATCAAAGCAAGGAGGAGAAACAATGAAAAGAACTTATCAGCCTAAGAAGCTTCACAGAAAAAAAGAGCACGGCTTTATGAAAAGAATGGCTACAAGAAACGGTCGCAAGGTTCTCGCCAGAAGAAGAGCCAAGGGCAGAGCAAGACTTACTCACTGATTAGTCTGCGCCAAACAAAATGATAAGACCGCAGGTTGGGGGTAAAAGCGCCTTTGAATTGCGGTCTTTTTGTTTCGCTGCCATTGTTTGCTGCCTTTGTTTTTTTGCCGTTCTGCGCGTTGCCGAAAAATTTCAATAAGGGGCGTTGTCCCGTCATTTAACAAACGGCTTGGAGCTTTGCTTCATCAAGCTGCCGTTATACTGCGGGTATTATTTATATGAAATATACTGTCATTCTGAAAGAAAACAAGGATTTCCTTAACGCCTATAAGCGGGGCGGCTATTCCGCGGGCAGGGCTGTTACGGTCTATTACCGCAAAAACGGCAGAGGAAAAAAACGTCTGGGCATCACAACGGGAAAAAAAGTCGGCAACGCTGTTGTCAGAAGCCGCTGCCGAAGAATTATCCGCGCTGCCTACAGAGAAAACGAAAGCCTTTTCCCGAAAGGCTTTGACTATGTTATAGTTGCCCGTCCCGGCTGCGGGGACTGCAAGTCCACCCAGATAAGCAGCTTTCTGAAAAACAAGGCTGTGCCATCCGTGCTGAAGTCCATGGAGAAAAAGACGGGGAACGGCAAATCGGGCAAGTCAGGCAATTCTACAGAGAGCAATAAGTAGTATATAAAATGTAATGAAAAAAATATTATTACTTTTAGTAAAATTCTATCAAAGGAAAATTTCTCCTTTGAAAACACCTTGCTGCAAATATTATCCCACCTGTTCGGCATATGCGCTTACGGCAATTGAAAAGCACGGCGCGCTGAAAGGCACGGCTCTGGCAATATGGCGGGTACTCCGCTGCAACCCTTGGAGCCTTGGCGGTGTGGACGAAGTTCCCGAAAGGTTTAGCTTCTATACGCTGAGTAAACGTTACGGCAGGGGCAGAACTGTTCCGCCCGACTGTGAGGGTTCTCTTACAGTGGAAAATTCGGAGCGGTCTGAAAACTAAGCAAATTATAATGACTGAAATGTATCCGAGACACAATACAAATAGTCGTTTTCTATATATTCTATACAGAAAGTAATATCATCGGAGGTCAAAATGAGCGAACTTATCGGTATCCCTCTTGGGTATATTATGTGGCTGATGTATCAGATCACACATAATTACGCATGGTCTATTATTCTTTTTACACTGGTCACGAAAATCATTCTTTTCCCGCTGTCAGTAAAGCAGCAGAAATCCTCCGCTGCAATGGCGGCTTTTCAGCCTAAGCTGGAAAAGCTGAAAAAACAGTACGCAAACAACCAGCAGAAGCTTCAGGAGGAGCAGATGAAGCTCTACTCCGAAGAGGGCATAAACCCTATGGCTTCATGCCTGCCGCTGTTTATTCAGTTCCCTATACTGTACGGTATTTTCGACGTTGTGTACCGTCCGCTTACACACATTCTCCACGCGGGCAAGGACGCTATCGCGGAGGCTACAAAAATCACCGAGGCTATTTTCGGAGACGCTGTTCCGACTTACTTTAAGCACCGTCCCGAAATTTATATCGTAAAGGAAGTCCAGAAGGACCCCTCCGCTTTTTCTTCTATGGCGGAGCAGTTCCCCGATTTTACGGAAAAGGTAGTGGGCTTCAACAACAAGCTTTTCGGTATTGTTGATCTGGGTGATATACCAACTCTCCACCCCGAGGTCTGGAACGCGGCTGCGGTCATTTTGCTGATGATACCCATTATGTCGGGGCTTATCCAGCTTACCATGACGATCTATATGCAGATACGCAACAAGAAAATGAATCCCGACGCTCCCAACATGGGCGGCATGAACGTTATGCTTTATGTTATGCCCCTGTTCTCCATCTGGATCGCGTTCAGATATCCCGCAGGTATCGGCTTCTACTGGACGATGTCCTCACTGTTCAGCTTTGTGCAGTCTATCGTGCTGTACCATATTTATACTCCCGAGTACGTTGCTGCGCTGGTCGAAAAGGATAAACAGAAGCGCAAGAAGAAAAACCGTCCCAATATGATGGAGCGCTACCAGCAGATAATGGAGGAGCAGATGGCCGCTCAGAACGGCGGAACGGCTTCAAAGTCCAAGAGCGGAGCGGTCACGGCTAAGATTGCTGACGATGATGACGAGGGCGGTTCGTCCGAGGTAAAGCTCTCACGGGCGAAGCAGAAGGAATACGAAAAAATGATAATCCGCGAGGCAAGACGCAGGCAGGCGGAAAAGTACGGCGAGGAATTTATTGACGACGACGAGGACTGACAGTTAAGGCTATACTATTATTAATATTAATTTAATGCAAAAAAATCCCGCATTAAGCGGAATTAAAAGATAAATCATTTTGAAAGGATAGGTCGGTATGGCAGAAAAAAAAGAAGTTTTTACAGCGAAAACCATAGAGGAAGCTAAGGCTATGGCAGCGCAGAAGTTCGGAACAGAGGAAAGCAAAATTACTTTCAGCGTTATCGAAGAGCCCAAAAAGGGTCTTTTCGGAAAGGTAAAGGGCGAAGCAAGGGTCGAAGCCGTTTACGAGCAGTCCAAGGCTGAGGCTGCGGGCGACTATATCAAAACTATACTGAAAAATATGGGTATCGAAAGCGACGTGAGCGTTTCCGAGACCGAGGACGGCGCGGTCATCGACATTGTGGGAGACACAACAGGCGCTGTTATCGGCAGACGGGGAGAGACCCTGGACGCTATACAGTACCTTGCTTCAATGACCGCAAACCGCGGCGACAAGGATTACTGCCGCATTACGGTGGACTGCTGCGGCTACCGCGAAAAGAGAAAGGTCATTCTTGAAGAGCTTGCGGTGAAGATATCCAAGACTGTTCTCCGCACGGGAAGAACCTCCGCGCTGGAGCCTATGAATCCTTATGAGAGAAGAATTATCCACTCGGCTGTCGCAAATATCGAGGGCGTTGTTTCCAAGAGCGTGGGCGAAGAGCCTTACCGCAAGGTAGTTATTTCCTCCACAGCTCCCCGCCGCGACAGGAAAGAGGGCGGCTACAGGGGCGACCGTGACCGCAGACCCCGCCGCGACAAGAAGCCCAGCGAGTACACGCCACGTTCCATGGATATGATGAAAACATCATTTGAAAAGGACTACAAGCGTCCCAAGCCTGAGGACAGCAATCTTGTGGAGGGCGATCTTTACGGCAAGATCGACATATGAAACGGCATAAAATATTTTTTGCTGTTCTGCTGATTATTTCGCTGTTTGCTTTTACTGCAAGCGCACAAAGCGGTTTTACCGGAATGATATATGCTGCCGAAAACGATCTTTCGGGTCATCTTACGGAAAAGGCAAAGAAAAAGATCGCTGATGACTATATAGAATATATCGGCAATATTGGCTATGAACCCGTATATATTTATATAGAATATCTCGGAACATATGACGGCTGCGAGCTTGCGGTTATAGAAAGCGGAAGTCCTTACGGCTATATTGGTCTTGATATTGTTCAGACAATAAATACTGCGGGTTATGACTTTACGTTCGGAACTGCGGGAAATGAGATACTTTTGCATAAGGACGGTACGTTTATTGATATCAATACGGCTTATGATCTGGGGTATCTCAAGTATGAAGATATCGGTCAGGCACATCAGATATTTGTTGAGGGCGTTGAGGTCAATAATATATGACATCATAGCATGGCAAAAATGTTCCACGTGGAACAATTTTAGTTTTAAAAATTCATGCGGGAGCATGGGAGGATTCCCGTGTTCCCGTTTTTTATGGAGGTAACTATGTCAACTGTTGCGGCAATTTCAACTCCCCGCGCGCAGGGAGGTATCTCAGTTATACGCATTTCGGGGGAGGACGCTCTTTCCGCTGCGGACAGGATATTTAAACCCATTTCCCGCAAAGCTTTGCCCTCGGAAATGGAGGGCTACAGCTGCGCTTACGGAAATATAGTAAGCGGCGGTGAAGTCCTTGACGACGGAGTGCTGACGGTTTTCCGTGCGCCCAAATCCTACACGGGTGAGGACGTTGTTGAAATTTCCTGCCACGGCGGAATTTTTGTTACGGAGCAGATCTTGCGGCTTATTCTTAGCGGCGGCGTTAATGCTGCGGGCGCGGGAGAATTTACAAAGCGGGCATTTCTCAACGGAAAAATGAGCCTCACTCAGGCGGAGGCGGTAATGGACATTATTTCCGCCGACGGAAGCGCGGGCTTGCGGTGCGCGGAATCTCTCCGTGAGGGAGCGCTGTTCCGCCGCATAAAAAAGGTTTCCGACGGTATGCTCAAACTGCTGGGCTCTCTTGCGGCTTGGGTGGACTATCCCGACGACGACATTCCCGCGGTGGAGGAGTATGAAATTTCCGCAGTGCTTGAAGCGGGGATTGCCGATCTGGACAAGCTGCTTAACTCCTACGAAAGCGGCCGTATTGTCAGAGAGGGTGCGGATACCGCAATCGTGGGCAGACCCAACGTTGGAAAAAGCACGCTGATGAACCTTTTAGCGGGCTGTGATAGAAGCATTGTTTCCGACACGGCGGGCACGACCCGGGACGTTGTTGAGGAATCCGTTCGGCTTGGGGACATTGTTCTGCGGCTTTCCGACACGGCGGGAATTCACGATACCGACGACACTGTTGAAAGCATAGGCGTGGACAGGGCGCGGAAAAAGCTTGACGCCGCCGATTTGATATTAGCGGTTTTCGATGTGGGAAGCGAGATCACCGCCGAGGACAGGGAGCTTGCCGAAAGGTGCAGAGGGCGAAATGCAATTGCGGTGCTGAACAAATCCGATCTTGAACAGCGGTTTGACTTTTCGGAGATTTCCGACTGCTTTAGGGACAGCGTTACAGTCTCCGCCGAAAAGGGCGAGGGGCTTGAACGTTTGGTATCCGCTGTGGAGAAGCTTTACGGAATGTCGGGATTTGCTCCCGACATGGGTGTGCTTGCAAACGAGCGGCAGAGAAGCTGTGCGGAAAGGGCAAGACTGTGTTTCAGGGAGGCTTTGGACGCTCTCAAAGCGGGCGCGACCTTTGACGCAGTAACGATTTTGATAGACGACGGAGAAAATTCCCTGCTGGAGCTTACGGGCGAAAAGACGTCCGAGGCTGTTGTGGACGAGGTGTTCTCACGGTTCTGTGTGGGAAAATAATTCGGAGGTTTCAATGAAAATTACGCTTAAAAGGATAAATTTTTTCAGTCCCGACTACGGAAAGATCAGCCGCCTCTACAGGACGGCTTTTCCCGCCGACGAGCGCGCGCCTATATGGTTACTGGCGTTGAAGTCGGAAAAAGAAAACGTGGATTTCTGGGGACTTTACTCAGACGGAAATTGGGTCGGACTTGCCTACGTCATCAGCGGGGGAAGCGCGTCCTATCTGTTTTATCTTGCGCTTTCCGAGGATATGCGCGGAAAAGGTCTGGGAAGCAAGTCTTTACAGTCACTGATAAAGCATTATTCGGGACAGCGGCTTTTCCTTGCGCTGGAGCAGCTTGATAAGTCCGCGGACAATTATGAGGAACGGCTGAAACGGCGGCATTTCTATCTGAAAAACGGTTTAAAGCCGCTGCCGCTGACTATCCGCGAAGCCACGGTGGTTTATGATGTAATGGGCACGGGGAACATTAAACCCGAAGAGTATGAGAGTATGATGAAAAAATATTTAGGCGCGGCAAGCAAAATAGTCTCTATGGATTATGCGGATTAATTAGAAGAGGTGAGATTGAATGAAAGCAACAATAGTTTTAATTGCAGATAACAATGCAGAGAATTATGGCAGAAAATTGATGCTGAAAGCACATAGGTATGGAAAGATTGGATTTGAAATGGCAAGACTGCCGCAGCATGTTTCCTTAAAGCAGCCATTTGTGATTCCTAGTTTAGAGAATATGGAAGTATTCTTTGATGACTTCGCAAAGGAACTATGTCCATTTGATATTGAATTTGTGGATATAGATATATTCCCATCTAACGTATTGGGTGGAGTCGAATCCGGATGTATGAGCTTGCGAGTAAAAGAAACACCGCAGCTTGTAGATGCACAGAAAAGGCTAAACGAAGGATTATATAAAATATTTGGATCGTGTCCGGCAGAACATGACAATGACTATATTTTTCACATGACGTTTGCTATTGGCGGTGCAGACTATGAATCATATCAAAGGGCTTATGATGAATTAAAAAAGAGTGATTATAATCAGACATTTAGGTTCAGTAAGTTAGGCTTACTATATTATGACGATGATAATATTACTCCGGGAACATATTTCTGTTATAAGGTTTGTGAACTATAATACTACAATAGGAATAAATTAGACCATATTAGAAGTTTGTTGGACAGTTATCTGTCATGGGTTACTGCCCATTTAGGCATTTCGGCAAAAGGTAAAAGGAATACTAATTGTTCCACGTGGAACATTTGCTGCAAGCGGCGAATTTTGTAAATTGCAAATGTAAGTTTTACTTCGCCAAATATCGCATATGCGTTTATTCATAAATTGGAGAGGATAAAAATGAGTCATTATATAGACAGCTACGACGTTGCCGTGATCGGCGCGGGACATGCGGGTGTGGAGGCGGCTCTTGCGGCGGCACGGCTCGGAGCGAAAACCGTTATGTTCACCATCTCGCTGGACAACATTGCGAATATGCCCTGCAATCCCTCTATCGGCGGCACGGCTAAGGGACACCTTGTCCGTGAGATAGACGCTCTCGGCGGTGAAATGGGAAAGGCCGCCGACGCCTGCTTTATCCAGAGCCGTATGCTCAACAGGGGAAAGGGTCCTGCGGTGCATAGCCTGCGGGTTCAGGCGGACAGGGTCAAGTATCACAATCATATGAAAAAGGTCTGCGAAATGCAGGAAAATCTTGATGTGAAGCAAGCCGAGGTTACGGAAATCCTTGCCGAGGACGGTATGGTCACGGGAATTGTTACACATCTCGGCGGTGAGTACAAGGTCAAGACCGCCATAATCGCCACTGGTACTTATTTAAAAGGACTTATCCATGTGGGGGACGTTTCCTACGAAAGCGGCCCCGACAGCACCTTGCCCGCAAGGGGACTTTCGGATAGTCTGCGCGGTCTGGGTATTGAGCTTCGCCGCTTCAAGACGGGTACGCCAAGCCGCGTTCACCGCCGTTCTATTGATTTTGATAAGCTGGAAATCCAGCACGGCGACGGGGAAATTCAGCCTTTTTCCTTTGAAACTCCTCGTGATGGTCTGGAAAATATCGTGCCATGTTATGTTGCCTACACCAACGAGGAAACTCATAAGGTTATCCGCGAGAACATTCACCGTTCGCCCATGTATTCGGGCAGGATAGAGGGAATCGGTCCGCGGTACTGTCCGTCAATTGAGGACAAGATCGTGCGGTTTTCCGAGCGTCCCCGTCATCAGCTTTTTATCGAGCCTATGGGTCTTGACACCGAGGAGTTTTATTTGCAGGGAATGTCCTCGTCCCTGCCCGAAGATGTGCAGATAGCATTTTTGCGGACGATAAAGGGACTTGAACGTGTGGAGATAATGCGGAACGCCTACGCTATTGAGTACGACTGCTGCGACCCGCAGGACTTGCGTCACACGCTGGAATTTAAAAATATCCGCGGACTTTACGGAGCGGGACAGTTCAACGGTACGTCAGGTTACGAGGAAGCCGCCGCTCAGGGACTTGTCGCGGGAATAAACGCGGCTCGGTACTGCAAGGGCGAGGAGGGGATAACTTTAAGCCGTTCGTCGTCTTACATCGGCACGCTTATTGACGACCTTGTGATAAAGGGCTGTCTCGACCCGTACCGAATGATGACCTCCCGAAGCGAGTACAGACTTCTGCTCAGGCAGGACAATGCGGACGAGCGGCTTACCCCATTGGGACATGAGATAGGTCTTATATCGGAGGAGCGTTACAAATTGTTCCACGTGAAACAATTGCAGATAAAACAAGAGATTGCCCGCGTTAAGGCGAAAACTTTGTCCCCCACCGCAGAGCTGAACAGTCTGCTGACCGAAAAGGGTACGGCGGAAATTTCCACGGGCGTGAAGATGAGTGATCTTATCCGCCGCCCCCAGATTTCCTACGAGGATTTAAAACCCTTTGACGCGGAGCGTCCCGAACTTCCATATGAGGTGAGGGAACAGGTTGGTTTGCAGATCGAATACGAGGGCTATATTGAGCGGCAGCTTTCTGAGGTCGAACACGTCAAAAAGCTTGAAAACAAGCGGCTGCCTCAGCCCTTTGACTATAATGAAATAAAGGGTCTGAGCCTTGAAGCCCGGGAGAAGCTGAACCGCGTTCAGCCCGAAAATATCGGACAGGCAAGCAGGATATCGGGGGTATCGCCCGCGGACGTGAGCGTGCTTATAATCTGGCTTGCCGCCCGCAAGTAACATTAGGAGGCGTTTATGGCTGTTTTACCCGAATACAAAATCTTCGCGGAGCTTTTCTCGTCGGAGGGATTTGAGGTCTCCGAGGAGCAGTATGGAAAGTTCTGTGAATACGCCCGCACTCTTGTTGAGTGGAATGAAAAGATGAACCTGACAGGAATAACCGACCCGGACGGAATTGCGGAAAAGCATTTTCTGGACAGTATCCTGCCGCTGAAATTCCTTGAAATTCCCGACGGCGGCAAAGTAATAGACGTGGGTACGGGAGCGGGATTTCCCGGCGTGCCTATAAAAATTTACCGTTCCGACTTGAAACTTACCCTGCTGGACAGTCTTAACAAGCGGGTGAATTTTCTTTCCGCGGCGTGCGAAGCGGCAGGACTTAGTGCGGAACTTGTCCATGCCAGAGCGGAGGAGGGGGGACGTGACCCTCGGTACAGAGAAAAATTTGACGTGGCTTTTGCAAGGGCGGTTGCGGCAATGCCCGTGCTTGCGGAGTACTGCCTGCCATATGTTAAAGTCGGCGGGGTTTTTGCGGCAATGAAAGGTCCGAACGAAAACTATAGGGACGGTGGAAATGCCGTAAAGCTTCTGGGCGGTGAGATCGCAGATGTTAAGGAGTACGGACTTCCCAACGGAGACAAGCGCGTGCTTATAATAGTACGCAAAATTTCTCCGACGGCAGGGAAGTACCCCAGAAACGGCGGGCAGATATCCAAAAGGCCGCTGTAATATAAAACTATATAATTGTTCCACGTGAAAAAGCCGCCGCAAGCGACGGAATTTCGCGCAAATCGCGAATACGAGTTTTGCTTTGAAAAACATCGCGGTGTGTGCTTTGCCTAAAAATGTTCCACGTGGAACATTTTTATCTTTATTTTATCTTTATTTGCAAAAATTATTGCAATTGTGCGGAGAATATGGTATAATTATATTTATTGAAAATTGAAAGGAAGACTGTCATGGCGATCGTTATTGCTGTCGCAAACCAGAAGGGCGGCGTGGGAAAATCCACTACCGTGGTGAACCTTGCGGCGTGTCTGGGACAGAGAAAGAAAAAAGTCCTGTGCGTGGACATGGACGCTCAGGGAAATACAACCAGCGGATTCGGCATCCGCAAAAAAAACGTAGGCATATCTACATACGACGCACTTTTAGGGCTTCGCAGAATTCAGGAAGCTGTCATAAAAACCGAATTTGAGAACGTGTGGCTTGTACCCGCAACGTCCTCCCTTGCCGCCGCCGATATAGAGCTTATCGAGGTGGACAATATGCAGAAGCGCATGAAAATGCAGCTCCTCACAATAAAGCAGGACTATGACTACATACTGCTGGACTGCCCGCCGTCCCTGTCGCTTATCCCGGTAAACGCGCTTTGCGCCTGCGATACGGTGCTGGTGCCAATGACCTGCGAGTACTTTGCAATGGAGGGACTTTCCCAGCTGGTGGAGTCTATACGTCTGGTAAAGCAGAGATACAACCCGACTATCGACATTGAGGGCATACTTTTCACCATGTTTGACGGGCGGCTCAACCTTACAAGTCAGGTGGTAAGCGAGGTCAAGAAGCACTTCCCCAAGAAAATGTTCAAGACCGTGATTCCGAGAAACGTGCGTATTTCCGAGGCTCCCAGCTTTGGAAAGCCTGTTGTGTACTATGATAAAAGCTCCCGCGGCGCGGAGGCTTACGAGCTTTTTACGGAAGAGCTGCTGAAAAGACACAAGGCTGCCGAAAAAGCGCTGGCGGCTTCAAAAAAGTAACGAAAGGGGGCAAAAATTGTTCCATGCGGAACAATTGAGATATGGCAAAAAAAAGTTTAGGAATGGGTCTTGACGCGCTTTTCGGCGACAACGGCGCAGAGGGCGGCGATACCCATACTTTGAGAATATCCGAAATAGAACCCAACCGCAAACAGCCCAGACAGGATTTCGACGAGGCCGCCATCGCGGAGCTTGCGGACAGTATCCGTCAGCACGGACTTATCCAGCCGATAGTAGTCCGTCCCATGGAGGAGGGCTACCAGATCGTGGCGGGCGAACGCCGCTGGAGAGCTTGCCGTATGCTGGGCATGAGCGACGTTCCCGTTGTTATAAAGGAGCTTACCGACGAGGAGACCGCTCAGATCGCGCTGATAGAAAACATTCAGCGGCAGGACTTGAACCCTGTGGAGGAGGCCGCCGCATACCGCGCTCTTATGGACGAGTACGGCATGACCCAGGAGGCAGTCTCAAAGGCGGTGGGAAAATCCCGCTCCGCAATCGCAAACTCGGTGAGACTGCTTAATCTTCCCGACGAGATCGTGGAAATGCTGAGAAAGGGGCAGCTTTCCGCGGGACAGGCAAAGGCTATCGCTTCTGCGGATTCCGAGGAGGATATGCTTGAAATTGCAAAGCTTGCCGCGGACGGAAAGGTAACCGTAAGAGGAATAGAAAAGCTTGCCGCGGAGAAGTCCGGAAAGGAAAACGGCGAAGCGGAGGAAAAGACGTCCGTGCCGAAAACAGCCGAGGAAAGAGCGGAGATGAGCTTTATCACCGAAATGCAGATAAGCCTTGAGGATCATTTGCGGAAAAAGGTAAAGATCACCTCCAAGGACGGCGAAAACGGAACGATCACAATTGATTTTTACAGCCGCGACGATCTTACAGACCTTGCGGACAGACTGACCTGCTATTAAAAAGACTGAGCCTTACCTCTGCCGCCGTCATAGTGATGGCGGCAGATTTTGCTTCCGAGACGAAAGAAACTTCCGTATCACATTCTGCCTGAACGAAGTATATATTTTTGACATTCCCGCTGCAGGCAGCTTGTCCGCGGTGGGAAAACAGTCGTTTTTCACAAACGGACATGAAAATGTGCCGTTTTTTTGTTTTATATTCCTATTGATTATCTTACGAAATTTATTTATAATAGTATAGTATCAAACCAAAATGAAAGGAATATGTTTCCATGAGCAATATTAAAGTAGTTAAATTCGGCGGAAGCTCCCTTGCGGACGCGGGACAGTTCAGAAAGGCCGCCGATATCGTTCTCGCAGACCCCGACAGACGCTTCGTTGTTGCTTCCGCTCCCGGAAAACGCTTCAGCGAGGATATTAAGATCACCGATATGCTTTATTCCTGCTACGACAAGGCCGCAAAGGGCGAGGATTTTGAGGACGATTTTTCCGCAATAGAAAAGCGTTACAACGAAATTATTTCGGAGCTTGGTCTGGATATTTCTCTGGACAGAGAATTTGTACGCATCAAAAGCGCGTTCGAGCATATGGCAGGACGTGACTATGCCGCCTCCCGCGGAGAGTATCTTAACAGCAAGGTGTTTGCGGCGTTCCTGGGATTTGAGTTTATCGACCCTGCGGGGTACATCAAGTTCGGCGAAAACGGCGTTTTCGATCTGGAGAAAACAATTTCCCTGCTGCGCCCCCGTCTGGAAAAATGCGAGCACGCGGTTATTCCGGGATTTTACGGCTCCATGCCCAACGACACTATCCGCACGTTCTCCCGCGGCGGCTCGGATGTTACCGGTTCTATCGTAGCACGCGCGGTCAAGGCTCAGATATACGAGAACTGGACTGACGTTTCGGGCTTCCTTATCTGCGACCCCAGAATAGTTGAAAATCCCGCTCCCATTACTACTATTACCTACAGAGAGCTTCGTGAGCTTTCCTACATGGGTGCAGGCGTTCTTCACGAGGACGCTATCTTCCCCGTGCGCACGGCGGGTATCCCCATAAATATCCGCAACACCAACCGTCCCGAGGACAAGGGTACAATGATCGTAGCCGAAGCCGCAGAAGCAGGAAAGTACGTTATCACGGGTATTGCAGGAAAGAAAGGTCTTTCCGCGATAAACATTGAAAAGGATATGATGAACAGCGAGCTTGGCTTCGGCAGAAACGTGCTTCGTTCGCTGGAAAAGAACGGTCTGAACTTTGAGCATATGCCGTCGGGTATCGACACCATGAGCGTTATTGTTGGCACGGACGTATTAAAGCCGGTTCAGCAGCAGGTTCTGGACGAGATAAATTTCCGCGTTCACCCCGATCATCTGGAGGTTGAGGACAATCTGGCTCTTATTGCCGTTGTGGGACGGGGCATGAGAAAAGCAAGAGGTACTGCGGGACGGATATTCTCCGCGCTTGCTCACGCCAAGATAAACGTAAAGATGATAGATCAGGGCTCGTCGGAGCTTAACATTATCATCGGCGTAAGCGACGAGGATTTTGAAGCCGCAATACAGGCGATATACGAGATATTCGTGCTTACGGAAACAAAGTAATTGAAATAACGCAATAACATAATAACGCGGCAAAATTCAAAAGTCCCGCAAGGAAGCTTTTATTTTGCCGCGTTGTCTTTTTTAGATTACACAGAAAGGAAAATGCGCTGTGAACAAATTGTGCGCCATGCTGAAAAAACAAGTCCTGCCGAATTTTATCAATCTTGAAACGGCGATAAAGACCTACGACCGGGACGCGCTTGTGTGCGGCGCTCCCGCATGGCGTTATGTTTACCACGCCATTCATTCGGCGGACAAATGGTTTTTCAATCCTTTTGTCTTTGAGGAACCGTCTTTCCACAGGGACGGCATGGATAACCCCGACAATCCCTGTGATATAGTTCTTTCCGACGGCGAGCTTTTGGAGTACCTTGAAAAGGTGCGGGACAAAACTTTAGACTACATTGATTCTCTTACGGACGAAATGCTGCTTGAATGTCCCGAAAGCTGTCCCTTTAGCCGGTTCGAGCTTGCGCTTATGCAGTTTCGGCATATTTCTCTCCATATCGGTATGCTGAACGGTCTTACTATTGAAAGGACGGGGAGGTTTCCCTTGACTGTAGGTGCGAGCGGTTATGACAGGCTGAAAAACGGGCTTTTTGATGAGTAAAGGCGGATATGTATTTAACTTCTGCGGCTGTGAATATTGAATGTATTATTATCTTTACTTTACCGCGTTGGGGTACGAGGGACAACCCTACCGGGGGGAGGGGGAGGCGCTCTTGGAGATTTGGGGGACGCTGAGCCGCCCTCCCCCTCCCCCCTCACGGGTTTTCCCTCGCGCTCCTTTTCCCCTCGCCCCTTCCCTCTCCCGGCTCACGCTATATCTAAAGAAATAAAATATTTGTGAACATTTAATTTTCACAAGAGTTTGTCGGGATTACGCGATAGCGTAGCAGGGGTAGGAGAGGGTTAAGGAAAGAGGGAGCTCGAGGGGGAAAACCATAAGGGAGAGGGAGGGGGCGTGCGTGCGTCCCTTAGTTTCCTATGAGCCCCCTCCCTCTCACTTGTGGTTGTCCCCCTCGTTCGGTTCCCGGCAAACCAAAAATAACAAATTATTTGCCAAAAACTCCAAAATAAAGCTGCAAAAACAAATCAAAATTTATACAAATTTTTTCGGAAAAGCCGTTGACAATTGGTGTGATGGGTGTTATAATAATATGGTATCCTCGTCCGCGGAGGGTCGTGGACGTAATCCAAGAGGAGGTGTTTTAAAATGGCTAAAATCAGTGAAGCTTATGAGACCATGGCAGTTTACAGCCTGAAAAACGGTGAGGACGGCGTTAAGGCTCTTAACGACAAGTTCAAGGCGCTTATTGAGGCTAACGGCACTATGGAATCCGTTGACGAATGGGGCAAGAGAAAGCTTGCTTACGAGATCGACGACCAGACAGAGGGCTACTACGTGCTTTACACATTCACAAGCAAGCCCGATTTCCCCGCTGAGCTGGACCGTGTATTCAAGATCACGGACGGCGTTATGCGTTCGCTTACTACAGTAAGATAACGCGGAAAGGGTGGTTTTACCGTAATGCTGAATGCTTGTTCAATCAATAAGGTTATTCTTATGGGCAGACTTACCAACGATCCCGAGCTGAGACAGACTCCCAACGGCGTTTCCACCTGTCGTTTTACGGTGGCGGTCGACGGAAATACAAATCAGACCACAAACGAACGCCGCACAGATTTTATAACGGTAAACGCATGGCGTCAGACCGCTGAGTTTGTTGCAAAATATTTCAGTAAGGGAAGACTTATTCTTGTTGAGGGAAATTTGCGTACGGGATCTTATGACGACCGCAATCACCCCGACGTTAAGCATTATACCTGCGAGGTAACTGCGGAAAACGTTTCGTTCGGAGAAACCAAATCTTCTTCGCAGAGCGGCGGTTACGCTCCCCAGCAGTTTGCCCAGCCCCAGTACAGCCAGCCTGCTCCCGCTCAGAGCGCACCTCAGTACGCTCCGCAGCAGAACGCTCCCGCTCCCGCAGTCTCTTTCGGAGACTTGGGTGACTTCGAGGAGGTTATCGGAGACGGCGACCTGCCTTTCTGAAAGGCAAAAACGGCTGAAACATTTTATAAGGAGGTTTCACTATGGAAAAGGATAGAGAAAGAGCTCCCCGCGGCGCAAAGAGAACCCGCAAAAAGGTTTGCATGTTCTGCGCTGACAGGGTTGAAAAGATCGACTACAAGGACGTTGCAAGGCTCAAGAAGTGCATGACCGAGAGATCCAAGATTCTTCCCAGAAGAGTAACAGGTACCTGCGCTTATCACCAGAGAGAGCTTACTTCCGCGATCAAGCGCGCAAGATATATTGCGCTTATTCCTTACGTTTCCGACTGATTCGGAACAATATTGAATTCAGACAAGAGTCGCAGTGCGGCTCTTGTTTTTTTATTTAAAACGAAATAAAAAATAGTTCACTCAAAATGAAAAAGTTCCCTTATGGAAAAGTTTCGTCCACCTTTTCAAAGGTGGCGAGGTCCACGGGGCAGAGCCCCTGGTCGCGCTCCGCAGAGCGCGAAATCCCCTCCCCGCGCCCGCAGGCGCATAGCCTCCGAAACGGAGCAGGAGGTGAGAAACGCGAAAGCGTTTCGAGGAGGGGCGAACACGACCGCCC
>JAAVHI010000008.1 GCA_014799785.1 Ruminococcus sp. | reverse complement strand
CTGCGGGCGCGGGGGAAGAGATTTCGCGCTCTGCGGAGCGCGACCAAAGGCTCCGCCTCTGGACTTCGCGAGCTGGGCTCAGCTCGACCAGCTAATGTCGGCGGCTTCGCCGCCTAAAGGATTGCTACATAGTACGTAAAATCACAATTTATATGCGTTCCCACTCATCAATCCTTTGTGAAAACAGTACCCACGCCCTCGCCGTCAAAAAATTTATACAGCACATACGGATTACGTCCGTTCAATATAGCCATATCTATTCCCGCACCCATGGCAAGCTCCGCGGCGTGTATCTTGGTTATCATGCCGCCCGTACCGAGGGACGAACCCGCTCCTCCCGCAAGCGCGCGGATATCGTCGTTTATCTCATGCACCTCGGAGATAAGCTTAGCGTCAGGGTTGTCCTTGGGATTGCTGTCGTAAAGTCCGTCAATATCGGACATAATGATAAGCATATCCGCATGGCTGAAAATCCCCACGTGAGCCGCAAGGCTGTCGTTCTCGCCGAATTCAAGCTCCAGCTCGTCGATAGCTACCGTGTCGTTTTCGTTCACGACGGGTATGACGTTGTGGCTTATCAGCTTTTCAAAGGTATTCTCAACGTTGTTTCTGCTGCGCGGAGTATCCAGGATGTTTCTCGTCAGCAGTATCTGTGCCACGGTAAGGTTGTACTCGCCGAAAAGCTTGTCGTACATATACATCAGCTCGCACTGTCCAACGGCAGCACACGCCTGCTTCATGGAGGTCTCCTTGGGACGTTCGGACAGGTGCATCTTTGACATTCCCAGTCCTACCGCGCCCGACGACACCAAAATGATCTCCTTGCCGCTGTTCTGGATGTCCGCCAGAACCTTTACAAGCTTTTCCATTCTGCGGATATTCAGTCTGCCCGTTTTATGGGTAAGTGTCGATGTTCCGACCTTTATAACAATTCTTTTTTTCTCGTTGACATCAAACATATTAAATGCACCTCGTTCAATCAGTAACAGTATTTACGGGGTTTCCGCCGATATACGCCCGAAGATTTTCAGCAACGGTTTTCACAAGTCTCTCGCGCGTCTCAAGAGCCGCCCACGCCACATGGGGAGTGATAACGCAGTTCTCCGCATTTTGCAGCTTTCCCAGCGGACAGTCCGCCGACATTGGTTCGGACTGAAGCACGTCCAGAGCCGCGCCCGCTATACGTCCCTCGCTTAAAGCGTCCGCAAGAGCCTGCTCGTCCACAACGTCTCCCCTGCTGGTGTTTATCACTATGCAGGAGGGCTTGCAGTACGCAAGATTTTCCCTGCCGATAAGTCCACGCGTTTCATCGGTAAGGGGACAATGTGCGGTGATAACGTCCGCCTCGGAGAAAAGCTCCTTTATTCCCACGAACCGCACGGAGCTGTCCTGCTTGGCGGTGCGGGTGTTTACTATGACGTTCATACCGAATGCGCGGGCAATTCCCGCAACGCGCCTGCCGATAGAGCCGTAGCCGATTATGCCGATGGTCTTTCCCTCAAGCTCGCGGGTGGGAAAAACGAAGTCTGAAAAGGTCTCAGACCTTATCCAGCCGCCGTCACGGACAAATTCGCCGTACTCCGCAGTCCTGCTGAAAAAGTTAAGTATGAACGAGAAAACCTGCTGTGCAACCGCTCCCGTGGAATAGGCGGGGACGTTGCAGACGGTTATTCCCAGCTCGCGGCAGGTTTTGATGTCTATGTTGTTATAGCCCGTTGCGCACAGTCCGATGTATTTAAGCTTGGGACACGCCCGCAGTATATCCTCGGTAAAAGGGGTCTTGTTGCAGAGCACAGCCTCCGCGTCACCAACGTTTTCCACGATCTTGTCCGTGGGCGTAAGGGGATACTCGGTAACGTCGCCCAAGCTGTACAGCTCCTCAAAGGAAACGTCTCCCCTCGAAACGGTTTTTGCTTCAAGAATTACGATTTTCATATCAGTTTCCGCTTTCTTTATTTATTTTGTAATTTTTAATTTTCGTACAAATTTTCCGTAAATTCTTTTGTACTCATAAAATCTTCTATATCTAAAATAATTAATCTTAATCTTAAAAACATTTTACTCGTCCGAAAATTCAAGCTTCACATCATATTGACTGAACGATGATTTCAGATAATCCCGCAAAAGTTCAATATCTCCGCTTTCAAATTGGTCAGCTGAAATATTCAGCGTAACATTTGTATCGGTTTTATCAGATGTGATAATTACCAAAACCTTACTGTATGTTTTATTAAACTGCAAACTGGATACAAACATATTGCACGTCCGCTCTTCAGCGAAATACTTTTTAAGGTCAATTTCGTCGGAATATTCAAAATCTCCGTTTTCTTCCGTATAAAAATGCGACCGTAGTATTTTATCTCTGCCAATCTCGAACTTGTTTTTTATTAAATTATCAATGTCTTTTTTATTAATGCCGCTGAATATTATATCAACATACTCCATAATACCACCAATCAGTTGCCCACCTCAATACTTATCTCATTGAACACTTTCAGCAGATCGTCAACATTTGCATTTTTCTTTTCCTCGCCCTTTATGTCCATAACGCACCTGCCCTCGTGCATCATCACAAGCCTTGTGCCGTACTCAATGGCAAACCTCAGATTGTGCGTAACCATAAGCGTAGTAAGATTTTTCTCCTTTACCACCTTGTCGGTAATCTGCATAAGAGTTTCCGAGGACTTGGGGTCGAGAGCCGCCGTGTGCTCGTCAAGGACAAGCAGGTCAATATCCGTCATGGAAGCGATAATAAGCGCCGCTGCCTGTCTCTGTCCGCCGCTGAGATTTCCCACGGGGACGTTCATTCTGTTCTCCAGACCCATTCCGCAGGTCTCCAGCAGGCTTTTGTAATAGTCCACCCGCTTTTTGTTCACGCCCGCGCCCAAGCCAAAGGACTTGTTTTTATTGTCCGCAAGAGCCATATTTTCCAGTATGGTAAGGTTACCGCAAGTTCCGAGCCGTGGGTCTTGCAGGACGCGTCCGATAGTTTTTGCCCGCTTGTGTTCGGGAAGCTTTGTGATGTCCTCCCCCTTGAAAAGAATTGTGCCGCCGTCGGGTTTGATGGTCCCGCAGGCAAGGTTCAGAAGGGTGGTCTTGCCGCTGCCGTTGGAGCCGATCACCGCCGCAAATTCTCCCTTTTCAAGCTTAAAGGAAAAATTGTCGAAAAGGGTGGTTTCGTCCACCGTACCCGCGTTAAAAATTTTTGTTATGTTGTTCAGTTCAAGCATTTTTATGTGCTCCTTTCAAGCAGCAATCAATAATTTTTCTCATTTCGTCAACTTACCTGCCAAACGCTTTCATTGTCAGTACCAATAAAAATTATCTTAATCGAGCAATGTTGTTCCGTAAGAATTATCCACAGCGCACAACCATTTCCCATTGATATTTCTGTACACATAAGTAGCTCTGCGGTCCATACTGTACTCGGAATTGTCTTTATTATCGGCGTCCAAAAGCGTCTGCGATAAAACCAGCACCGTGTCGCCTGCCTCGATCATTAACATTTTTCCCTGCGTGGGGACTACGCTGTTATTAAAATAAGCGGCAATTTTTATAAAAGCTTCTTTGATAGCTTCCTTGCCCTTGACCTCTAATCCGGGTTTTACGACCAGTACTGCGTCGTCCGTGTAAAATTCTTTTAAGTCGTCAAATCTTTCCTCTTTGATAGCTTTATCGGCAGCGGCTATCAGATTTTTTATTTCCTCATTCATATTAAAAGCCTCCGTTGACCCTACAAATTTGCATTTAAAATTTTATGCTTTCTTTTTTGCCCGTAAGCTTTTCGCTGAACGCCAAAGCAAGCGTAAACAGCGCCGCCATAAGTCTGATAAATCGAAATTTAATTGTCTGATGTTCTCGTTAAAACACCATCAACGACATTATAAACTCTGTCTTTATTTATTGCCGCCTTTTTCTCTATTTCACTTTCTAAATCAATACCGAGAATTTCAGATAATCCCATAAGATAAATAGCAATATCAGCCAATTCTTCCCCTATATTTGTTTTTTTACGCCAAGCTTCATATGCTTCAGCAATCTCTCCGTAAAGAAGGCAGAATTCCATATTAACATCTGTAACATTGAAACCCTTATTCAGCTTGTTTTGATATATTTCTTTTTGCATTTCTTTCATTTTCATTTTTTATCTTTCCTTCAAATCCCGATTTGCGAACTGCCCCGCCACTAAAATCTTACGCTTTCTTTTTCTTCCCCGTAAGCTTCTCACTGAACACAAGCGCAAGCGTAAACAGTACCGCCATAAGCAGTTTTAAATACTCTGTGGGAAGATTTAAAGCCAGCGCCGCCGACAGGAAAGCCTTGTACAGAATACTTCCCAAAATAACCATTGTGGTAGGCTTCATAAACTTGACCTTTTTGAAAACGCTGAGACCGATAATTACCGAAGCAAGTCCAAGGACTACCATACCAACGCCCATTTGCTGGTCTGCGGAGCCTTTCTGCTGAGCGATAACACAGCCTGACAGAGCCGCAAAGCCGTTGCCTATCGCAAGCCCCAGAATTTTTGTGTAGCCGGGGTCTTTTGCAAGCATGGTAACATAACGCTCGTTGTCGCCAGTGGCGCGGAGAAGCAGTCCCGACTTTGTTTTAAGGTAGAAGTCCATAATAATTTTGCATATCACAACAAGGATAAGGGACAGGATAACAATTCTCCAAGTGTCGGGGAAAATAGTTGCAATGCCGCTGTTGAAAATGGTTGGCTTGCGGAAGAATGTCGCCACAGCCGTGCCGTTGTTGCCCTTGAAAAGAACAACAAGGTTTACCGAAAGCATGGCGGTATATACGATAATTCCGCACAAAAGGGGACGTATATTCAGCTTGACGTGGAGAAGTCCAGTCACCGCGCCGCAAGCCATGCCGAGGAGGAATGTTATTATCAGACAAAGCCAAGGGTTCACGCCGTGTATGATAAGCACCGCCGCGGCTATTGCGCCCATTGGCATAGTGCCGTCCACGGACAGGTCGGGGAAATCCAGTATGCTGTATGTAATATACACACCTATTGCAAGCAGGGCATACATAAGTCCCTCTTCAAGAGTTACACGCAAAACGTTCATTACTATATCCATAAAAATTACCTCGCTAAAATTGTATGATACCTATTATACCATATTTTGCACAAAATGACAATAGTTATACCCGCTTAAATCAACCATTAATACTATTCATAAATTTTTCGTAACCGTCAACAAAATCCGTAAACCCGCCGAATAGATTTTCGTCCTGCTCTTCATTGTAAATTTCGTTTTCAGTGCGGTGTTTTTCAGTTGGAACATAGGTGGAATTCGGCAGATTTTCATGCAGGTCAACAGCAAGTCTTTCGGGGTGATAATCGTCCGAGCAGGGGAAAATAAGCACGGGAATTTTTATTTTCCCCAGTTCTTCATTGCTTAAATTTGCCCTGTAGAAATTCGGGTCGCCCATCCATTTTCCCCAGTTTGTAACTATTTCCGCAAAATCGTTATTGTTCATTCCGAGGATTTTTCCGCTGTCATTTCGACATAAATCCGCAAGCCACCTTGATATATTTCCGAACCTTGTCTGCGGAGGATTTTCGGAGTATTCCACCGCCTCCCGCATTGACTTTTTTGCCGCTTCCGCAACGTCAAAATACCGAGCCTTGACTACCTCACGCTCAATGTCGCTTGCTGTGTCGGTGGGACGGTACATTGCAAGACTTTTTACCTTGTCGGGATAAAGGTGAGCAAACAGCAGACCCATTTCCCCGCCGCCCGAACAGCCCGCAATATGTACGGATTTTTCGCCCAGAACGTCTAAAAGTCCCGCTAAATATTCACAGGCAAGATGATATTCGCTGAGGGTGTTTTTTATTGTAACGCCCGACTGACCGCCGTTCGGACCGTCCCAAATTATCACCCTGAAATTTCTCGATAATCTTCCCGCAAAATAATAAGCCCCGGGATTTATCCCACCAAGTGTAGATTGCAGATATACGACCGTTTCGCCTTTTCCATAGGCTTCGTACATAATGTCGGTATCGGTTACAAAACGTTTCGGCATAAAACTACCTCCTGTAAATTAAAAGACATTTTCATAAGACTAAATTTTAAACCCCATTGCCTGTCTTACCGTCAGCATTTTTTTCGTTCCCACAAGCATTTTCAGCAATTCAAACGCAACGTCGGGAGCAGTCTCGGGGCAATATGAAGTGATAATATTTTTGTCAACAACTATTCTTTCGTTTATTACGTTTACACCAAATTCGGCAAGCTGTTTCTGCCTTACTGCACCGTTAAGGTGGTAGGTCGTAGCGTTCCTGCCGTTTAGTATGCCGCTTTTTCCCAACGGCAACGCTCCCACGCATACGGAAGCAATGCTCTTGCCCTGACGGTCAAAGTCCCGTATCAGATTTAAAAATTTCTCGTCAAAAGCTTCTTCGTAAAAACCGAATTCCTCAAAGCCCCCGGGGACAGCCAATGCGTCATATTCGTCTGCGGAAACTTTTTCAATCAGCTTGTCAACAATAATTGGCACGCCGAACGTGCTGACCACCTGTTTTGTAAACCCGCAGGTCTCCACCGAAATGTCACAGCCAAAGTCGTTCCTCGCCCAGCCGAATACGTCTATAAACACGCTGAATTCCATAGTCTCAAAACCTTTTGCGCAGAACAGCAGTACCTTCATTCAAATCCCCGCTTTACTAAATAATATAATAACATGGCGTGGGACAAGTCTCACGCCATGCAAAAAATTGCAATACAAAAATTTTAATTATTCAGCCGCCTCTGTATTTGTCGTAACCTTTTCAGCGTCCGCATAAGCTTCGGGAAGCGCAATATTGAACCGCTCCATTACCTCGGTGTTTACAACGGGAGTACCCTCGGAGATCTGTCCGACTGCAATAGTTCCTGCACTTTCGCCGTTCAGAACGCGGACGCCCATTTCGCCTGTTACCTTGCCGAGAGCAACATAGTCAATGCTTATGGAAGCGATACAGCCGTTGGAAACCTGCTCAACCTCGGAGCCGTAAACAGGAATTCCCGCAGAGTTTGCCTGCTCCAAAAGAACGGTAAGATTGCTTACAACGTTGTTGTCGGTGAAGTTGTTTATGCAGTCAACCTTTGCCGCAAGAGCTGCCGCCGCCTGGGGAACGTCCGCTGCGCCCTGTACGCCCTGATCGACTATCTCAATGCCCTGTGCTTCTGCAACCTCTCTAAGGCTTGCAAGCTGTGAAATGGAGTTTGCTTCGCTTGTTGTGTACAAAACGCCGATTTTCTTAACGTCGGGCTGGAGAGCCTGAATAAGAGCAACCTGCGAGCTGAAGTCCAGAATATCGGAAGTACCTGTGCAGTTGCCGCCGGGAGCAGCCATATCGTCAACAATTCCTGCCGCAACAGGGTCGGAAACAGCACAGAAAATTACGGGAATGTCTGTGTTTGCCGCAGCGGCGTATGCCGAAACAGCGGCGGGAGTTGCAATTGCGTAAATGATGTCGTAATTTTTAGCAACCATATTTTTTGCAATTGTGTCGCAGGTTGCGCTGTCGAAATTGCCGTCCTGACGGTCAATGTCGGTAATGCCCGCAGCCGTGAGAGCTTCCTCAACGCCCTGATAGCAGTTGTCAAGGGAGGGGTGGCTTCCGTACTGGATAACGCCTACCTTGTAGCCGTCTGAGGAAGCGTTTCCGCTGTCATTGCCTGCGTTTGCGTTGTCTCCGCCGGAGCAGGCGGAAAGTCCGAGCGTCATAGCCGCCGCCAGGATAAGTGATGTGAGTTTGAATTTTTTCATAACAGATCGTCCTTTCATTGTGCAAGTGTCAGCTTGCAGATGTTTATTTAAGTTTATTTTTTTTCGAGTTTATTGTACCCAATAAAAACAAAAAACCCGTCCCAAAAGCCAAACAGCTTTAATGGGACAGGAGATAATTTCCTGCGGTACCACCCAAGTTGCGTAAAAAACGCCTCTCAATGCAACGTACTGACATACGCGCCCCGAATAACGCACGGTATACGTCTTGCCTACTTGCGGATAACGCTTTCGGTTTGCCCTCATGAGTCCATTCACATCGGTATCCGTTACCGCACTCACACCGCCTGCGGTTCGCTGGCAAGCCTAAGCTTGCATAATGACCCTCCGAAGCTACTACTCTCAATCATCGGTTTGAAATATTACGATATGATAATACCACTTGCCGCGCGGTAATTCAAGTACATTTGAAAAACTTTTTATGTACGGATTATTACAAATGCAATTGCCGCCGCCTGAACAATCATAATAAGCGGCAGACCTATCATAAACCGCTTGTGCTTTGTCTTGTGGCGAATGGCAAGCATAGTAAGGTACATTGCCGCCGAACCACCTAAAACCGCCGTTCCGAACAGGGTTTTCTCCGCAATTCGCCGCTTGTGCTTTTTGGCGCGGGACTTGTCCGATACCGTCATTATTACTGCGACAAGGCTGACGGCTGCAAGATATATCAGAAAATATTTCATGGTAATGTCCTCCTAAACATCGAAAATCTCGTCGTATGTCACGCCTAAAATTTGCTTTATCAGAATTATTTCGTCGGGGTAAAGATGCCGCTGACCCACCTCGATTTTCGCCACCGCGCTTCTTGTTATATCACAGCCGTTAACCTGAAGCTTTGCCGCAAGTATCTCCTGTGTGACCTTTTTCCGTTCACGCAGTATCCTGATATTGTTTCCCACCGCTTTTTCAATTTCTTTGTTCATATTGCACAAACCTTTCATCAATTATTTTGCACCTAAATAGGAACAAAACTTCTTGACATTATTATATGCTTGTGCTACAATAATATTGCACTTATATAGGTGCAATAAATAACCGGAGGAATTATTATGTTAAAGAAAATGCTCAAAAAACTGTTTGCCAACTCATGGGTTTGTCCCCGCTGCAAAACAACGAATTCCATACATACGCTGTTCTGCACAAACTGCAAAAATAAACGTCCCGATTAATCTTTAACGGACAAACCGCCCCTGTTTCAATCACAGCATTGAAGCAGGGGCGGTTTTATAACTATTATACAATATCACTTGTCAGCTATCGTGAGTAAACTCCCGTGAGAATTTCATTGATATAGGCTTCTTTCGAGGGCAGGCCCTCGGTACGGCGGGCGATTTCCGCAGCCGCTTCATTGTCGTATGGTACGCTCAATATCGTCATTCGCAGGGGCGCGGCTTCGGGACAGTCTATCTCTCCCTCAACAAGCAGGGCATGGGCTTTCGGCACTCCGAGATTATTGCCGATACTTCCCGTATTTACCGCGTATCCCGAATGTGTGGAGCGTATAAACGGACGGTGACTGTCGGCGCAGATTATCCCGCCGTAGGTCTTGCCGTTTGCCTTGAAAAAATCAGACATATATTCGTCACTGTCCCAGCCCTGAACAAGACTTGCCGCGGGTCTGCCGTGAAATAATCTGAACCGTATCCCGCTTATCAGCGCGTCAAATTCCAGCGGAAGATCCCCAAGCCACTTCAGCCGTTCCTCGCCGAGCTGACCCCTGAAAAAATCGTTGCCCTTAAAGGTATTGTTTCTGTCGGACACCCAGTAATCCCAGTTTCCGCCCACAAAGCGGGAGCAGTTTTTACGCACCCAGTCGCAGGTCTCCGCGCTGTTGGGACCTTTTCCAACCGCGTCCCCCAGAAACCATATCTCGTCGGGAGATACCGCATTTATTTCATTTTCCATTGCCTCCGCAGCGGTGATATTTCCGTGCAGGTCGGCAAGTATAACTATTTTAGACATAGGATAAGATCATTCCTTTCGTGTGATTCTTATGTCAAAACCGTTTCCCGTCTCGGAAACAAAAATTTGCTGTCGTCACTATAGACGGCGGCAGGCATAAAGGCTCAGCCTTTCTGCGGATAGATAATTATACCATACAATGTGCGTAAATGTCAAATAAAATCATTTTGCTGACAGCTATAAAGATTTCCCACAAAATGCCGATATATAATATATAGCTGTAAGATCACAAGGCTTCGGAAAAGGGGTATAATTATGAACATTTTAGGTACATCTGCGCCGTCCGCGGCAAGAACGGGATACTCCCGAAAAAGCGTTAAAAATAACTCGCCGGACTTTGCGGAAACGCTGAAAAATGAAGCCGAATCCGCCGCGAAAACCGACAGGCTGGTAATTTCCCAAACGGGAAACACGGAAAGACCCGACACAGAAAATATGTCCATGACCGAATATCAGCTTTATATTCAGTCGAAAATTTCCAAGCTTACGTCGGGGTCTCACCGCGGAGGCGGCTACACCGCCGTGTTTATTTCCGACGAGGGCTTTGAGGCAATGAAAAACGATCCCGAATACGAAAAATGGGTGCTGAACCTGATAAAGTCGGGCTCGTACTCGAACAGCTGCGGCAGGTCGGACGAAAAGCATTACTCCGCGTATTTCATAGGCGCGTCAAAGGAGGAAACGCACTCCGAGCACTGGAGCGATATCCCCACCCAGACCATGACCGTCGAGGAGCGGCGAAGCATGGAGCGCAAGCGTCTTTACGCCCTGCAAAAGTACAGGAACGCGAAGCTTGTCCGCTACAGGAAAGCGCTTAGGGAAAATTCCATAAAAAAGGCGGAGATTGAGGAAGAACATATCAAGGGTATTTTCAGGGATCATATTTATGAAAAGAAAAATATCTGCGCCGCCGCACACGTAAGTACATTGTTTCTGTTCCGAGGGGTTTAACGAATGTCTGTAACGGACTTGTTGCGGCAAACATTTAACTCTTGCAAAATTAAACGAAATATGATATAATATTACTGTAATTAAATCACTGTAAGGAGCTGTCAGAAATGTGTTCCGATAAAAATATACATATCGCCGTAAGAAAGCTTGTATGCTACGGTCTGGAAAAAAATCTTATCTCCGCGGAGGACAGGATATATGCCGCAAACGCTGTCTGTGAAGCGCTTCACATAGACGACTACGATCCGCCCAACGAAAACTTCAACGGCGTGGCGCTTGAACCCGTCCTGCGGGAAATTCTTGAATACGCGGTTGAAAATGGTCTCACCGAGGACGGTCCCGTTTACCGCGATCTGTTCGATACAAAAATTATGGGCTGCCTCACTCCCCGCCCCTCGGAGGTTATCGAAAAATTCCGCAGCCTTTACCGCGAAAAGTCTCCCGAAGCCGCTACCGACTACTACTACAAGCTCAGCGGGGACTCCAACTATATCCGCCGCGACAGGATCGCCAAGGATATGAAGTGGACTGCAAAAACCGAGTACGGCGATCTGGAGATAACCATAAATCTCTCCAAGCCCGAAAAAGACCCCAAGGCTATCGCCGCCGCCCTCAACGCAAAGCAAAGCGGCTACCCCAAATGTCTGCTCTGCGAGGAAAATGTGGGCTACGCGGGACGGGTCAACCACCCTGCCCGCCAGAACCACAGGATAATCCCCGTTAAGATCAACGGCGAGCGCTGGTGTCTGCAATATTCCCCTTACGTGTACTACAACGAGCACTGCATACTCCTTAACAGCGTCCACACGCCCATGAAGATCGACCGCGCTGCGTTCGGAAAGCTGTTCGATTTTGTGGAACAGTTCCCCCACTATTTCATAGGCTCAAATGCCGACCTGCCAATAGTGGGCGGCTCTATCCTCACCCACGAGCATTTTCAGGGCGGACATCACGATTTCGCCATGGCGTCCGCTCCCGTTGAGGAGACCTACGTTATTCACGGCTTCAAGGACGTTGACGTGGGCAGGGTCAAGTGGCCTATGTCCGTGCTGAGACTTCGCTGCCCCGACTACGAGCGGCTTATCGAGCTTGGCGACAAGATACTCACCAAATGGCGCGGCTACACCGACGAAAGCGCGTTCATCTTTGCGGAGACCGACGGAGTTCCCCACAACACGATAACTCCCATCGCCCGCAAGAACGGCAACGCTTACGAGCTTGACCTTGTACTCCGAAACAACATCACCACCGAGGAATGTCCGCTCGGATATTTCCACCCCCACAGCGAGCTTCACCACATTAAAAAGGAAAATATCGGTCTTATCGAGGTTATGGGACTTGCTGTGCTTCCCGCACGTCTTAAAGACGAAATGGAGGCTCTTGCCGATGTGCTGATAAACAAGGGCGTAAGCGCAGTCCGTGAAGACCCCGAGCTTGAAAAGCACGCCGACTGGGCGGAGGAATTTGCCGCACGGAGAGAGATCACTCCCGAAAACGTTAACGACGTTATCAAGGACGAGATCGGAAAGGTGTTCATGAAAGTCCTTGAACACGCGGGCGTCTACAAGAGAAACGCCAAGGGCGCAGCCGCTTTCGGACGGTTCGTTTCAACGATATGATATTTTGTTTCAATTTTATTAAATAAGTTATACCGCGGTTTTGAGTGCCAAAAAACCGCGGTATTTTTTTGCAAAATTTGTGCTTTTTTTATTTGCGGAAAACCATGGAAATGTTGTATAATAATAGACGAACCGATCAATATTACACAAGAAAGGACTTTGAAGCTTGATTACCGATCTGACCAAAGGCAGACCCTCGTCGCTGATATGGCGGTTTACGCTGCCCATGCTTATCAGCATTATCTTTCAGCAGATGTACAACATATGCGACAGCGTTATAGCGGGAAATTTCGTGGGCTCCGCTCCCATTGACGGCGAGCTTGCACTTGCCGCGGTGGGAGCCTCCTACCCAGTTACCATGCTGTTCATTCAGGTTGCAAACGGAATAAACGGCGGCTGTGCGGTGGTGATATCCCAGCTTTTCGGCGCAAAGGAATACGTCCGCATGAAAACGGCTGTGTCCACCTCGCTTATCACCACGCTTGCTTTAGCGGCGATACTGACCTTGGGGGGACTTTTCTTCTGCGACCCCATAATGACCGCCCTCAACACTCCCGCCGATATCTTTGCGGACTCGGCGCTGTATCTGCGTATCTACATTGCGGGACTGCCGTTCCTCTTTATGTACAACGTCTGCACGGGAATTTTCACCGCGCTTGGGGACTCCCGAACTCCGCTTATCTTCCTTATCGCCTCGTCCGTGGGAAACATAATCCTCGACCTTATCATGGTAATTCCCATGCAGATGGGAGTTGCGGGCGTTGCATGGGCGACCTTTATCGCGCAGGGAGTTTCGGCGGTGCTTGCTGCGGCGGCACTTTTCGCACGTCTGAAAAAAGTAAAAACCACGCACAAAAACCCCATATTTTCGCCCCATATGCTTAAAACTGTCAGCAGGATAGCAATTCCCACCATATGCCAGCAAAGCTTTGTTTCGGTGGGAAACCTGCTCATACAGGGACTTGTAAACGACATGGATTCGGCAGTTCTGGCGGGGTACTCCTCGGCGATAAAGCTTAACACCTTTGCGGTAAACGCTATGGCGTGCATTTCCAACGGCATAAGCTCCTTTACGGCGCAGAATATCGGCGCGGGAAAGCACGAGCGCGTACCCCAAGGATACAAGGCGGGAATGGTTTTCACGGCAATATGTGTGGTGCCGTTTCTGGTTTGCTACTTAGGCTTCAGCGAAGCAATGATAGGGATATTCTTCTCCGAGCCGTCGGAGGAAGCGCTCCGTATCGGCGTTTCGTTCCTGCGCGCCGCGTCGCCGTTCTATGCTGTTCTGGGAATTAAACTGCTGTCCGACGGAGTTTTGAAAGGCGCGGGAGCGATGAAATCCTTCATGACGGCTACGTTCAGCGATCTGCTGCTTAGGGTCGCGCTGTCCTATGCGCTTGTACCGCACGAGACCGTGATAGGAGCTCTTACCGTTCCCGGAGCGGGAATGGGCTTCGACGGCTTCCTTTGGGCATGGCCCATCGGCTGGGGACTGTCGGCAATGATGTCCCTGTGGTGCTACCGCCGCGGCAACTGGCGGGACACGGCGTTTTCCGAAGCCTTGGGAAGCAAAAAGAATTAGATAAAACCCGTTAGGAGGTCATAAAATGATTATTGACGCTCATGCACATATTTTCCCCGACAAGATAGCCGCGAAAGCCGTGGCTGGAATAGGAAATTTCTACAGCAATCTGGTCATGGAGCTTGACGGCACTGCCGACGGTCTCCTGAAAAGCGGCGGCTCAGCGGGCGTGGACAAATTTCTCGTCCATTCTGTAGCGACCGTTTCCGCGCAGGTGACGAGCATTAACAATTTTATTGCAGACTGCGTAAAAAAATACCTCGGCAAATTTATCGGGTTCGCCGCCATGCACCCCGATTTTGAGGACGTTTCCGCCGAGCTTGACAGAGCAGTTTCCCTCGGACTGAAAGGGGTCAAGCTGCACCCAGATTTCCAACGGTTCAATGCGGACGACGAAAAGGCTATGGCGATCTACGAAGCCGCCGTTGAAAGAGACCTGCCCGTACTGATACACATGGGCGACAGCAGGACGGATTTTTCCAAACCGAAGCGGCTTGCAAACGTACTTGAGCGTTTTCCCTCGCTTGTTGTTATCGCGGCGCACTTCGGCGGCTGGTCGGAGTGGGACTCCGCGGCGGCTGTTCTTGGCGGCGGAAAATACGAAAACCTCTGGACGGACTGTTCAAGCTCTCTGTATGCGCTGTCCCCCGAACACGCAAAGCGTCTTATCGGCGCGTACGGCGCGGACAGGGTGCTGTTCGGCACGGATTACCCTATGTGGACTGCCGCCGAGGAGCTGGAACGGTTTGACAAGATTCCGCTTGACGAGCGGGAGCGGGAAATGATACTTCACGAAAATGCGGAAAGACTGTTGAAGCTGTGATTTTAGAGAAGATAGAAAATTCATACTGTCGAAAAACCGGGGATACCGAAAAAAATTTCGGTATCCCTTTATTTGTTGAGAAAAAGTTGAAAAAGCTGTTTATACTTATGATTGTCAAAAGTATAATATCATGCGGCTGAATACGTAGGCAGTATGCACATTTTTTTCTTGCAGATATCATAAGATTTGTACAGTTATTACAATTGACATTTATTTGCGCCAATTGTATAATTGTATTAGATGATTAATACAAAAAATTCTAAAAACCTCTTGACAAATTAAATTAAGTATGATATTATATTTGGTATAATATTAAATTGCAAACAAAGAAAGGATAACAACTATGAAAGCCAGAAAGATAATAATTCCCGTTTCTATCATTGCGGGCATCGCCGCGATAGGTGCAGCTGTTGCCGCTCTGAGCAATGCGGCTTCGTCGGTATCTTACGCGGAAACCGCCGAGCTGCAGATGAAAAACCTTGAAAACACGATCTCAGTAAGCGGCACGGTTGAAAGCTCATCGTCGCAGAAAGTATACTCCAAGCTGGTATACCCCGTTGAAAAGATAAACGTTTCCGTAGGTGACGCCGTCAAAAAGGGCGACGTGCTCTGCACGATAAACACGGAGGAGCTTCAGCAGCAGATCCTCCAGCAGCAGGCTTCGGTGGAAAGCAGCGGCATAAGCTCCGACTACAATCTTTCCGACGCGGAGGAGAGATACACAGAGGCTCTGGAAAAATACCGGAACGGCGAGAACGTCACCCTTATAAACGCACAGAAGGCCATAGATCAGGCGGAAAAGGCTCTTGAGGACGCAAAGCGTCAGGAAAAGCTGGGCATAAGCTCGTCGCTTCCGACGAATATACGGTCGGCGGAAGCTAATGTCGAAAGTGCAAAATCCAATTATGACAACGCTGTAAAGGCTTACGACAAGGCCGTGAAAGAGCTGG
Organism: Ruminococcus sp.; assembly: GCA_014799785.1. Classification (GTDB taxonomy): domain Bacteria; phylum Bacillota; class Clostridia; order Oscillospirales; family Ruminococcaceae; genus RGIG8773. Next base: position 9,687 of record JAAVHI010000008.1, on the reverse strand, counting down.
AACCCGAAAATTATCCGACAAACGTAAGGGTTGCCGCAGAGTCAGTAGACGAGTATACCGAATATCTTAAGACAGTACAGAGAGGACTGTACAACGTTGAGCTTGAAGACGCTTTGTCAAAATACAACGACGCAAAGAAAAATTATACTGTTGCAAAGGAAAAGCTCTCAGAGGGTTCGATAAGTCAGACGGGCTTTGAAGATATACAGGAGACATATACTGCCGCAAAGCAGGAGTATGAAGCTCTTCAAAACAAGTACGACGAGGATAACCTCAAAAAGCAGATAGAAAACTACGAAAATCAGCTTGAATCCCTGATCGAGGGCCTTGAAGCGGCAAGGGACAATGCGGAAATTTCCGTTGAGAACACAAAGCTTGTATATGACAAGGCTGTCGCCGACCTTGACAGTATCAAGGATCAGAACAATAATACCGAGGAAAGCTACGGCATTGCGGTCAAAAACGCCGAGGACGCTCTCGAAACCGCCAAAAAAGATTACGAAAACTCTGTAAAGCAGGTGGAATCCGAGCTGTCCTCACTGAAAAAGCAGGCCGAACAGCAGCGTACGATCTCCGGACTTAACGACCCGCAGGTGATCATTCTCCAGAACCTCAAGGATAAGCTTGAATATGCTGTGATAACCGCTCCCTGCGACGGAGTTATCACCTCCATGCGCGCCGAGGAGGGTCTCATAGCCGAGGGTCCCCTGTTCGTTATTGAAGATCTGGACGACCTTAAAATAAGCTCCTATGTGGGAGAATATGACATTCCCTACGTAAACGAGGGCATGACCGCAGCGATACGGTGCGACGCTCTGGACGGCGCGGAGTACGGCGGAAAGGTTATAACCGTTTCTCCCACGTCAGAACAGTCCGCCGCAAGCACAGGCGTAAACTACAAGATCGAGACCGAGGTTAACGGCGAGGACGGCAAGCTCCGCGTCGGCATGAGCGCCAAGGTTAGCATTGTCAGCGACCGCAGAGAGAACGTTCTTACCGTTACATACGACGCTCTCACCACCGACGAGGACGGAAACGACGCTGTCTACATAGCGGAAAAAGGCGAGGACGGCATTTACCGCGCAAAGCTTATCACCGTTGAAGTTGGTCTGGAAACAGACTATGAGATCGAGATAATTTCAAGCGAGCTTAAATCGGGTATGCTTGTTCTTACCGATACGACCCTGCTTTCAGACGGAGCTATCGTTATGATAAATGAAAACACCGATACAACAGCAGAGCAGGTGACGGAAGAATGAGTAAAACGATCATAGAAATGAAAGGCATTGTCAAGAGCTTCTATGTTGGCACTCCGAACGAGCTGGAGATACTGCACGGGCTGGATATTTCCGTTCCCGAGGGACAGTTTGTTTCCATAGTGGGCGCGTCGGGTTCGGGCAAATCCACCCTGATGAACATTGTGGGAGCTCTCGACAGGCAGACCGCGGGATACTACAGTCTCGACGGGATAGACATTACCAGAATAGACGACAATGAGCTTTCAAGCATTCGCAATAAAAAGATAGGATTCGTTTTCCAGACCTTTAATCTTATCGCAAGAACTTCCGCGCTGAAAAATGTGGAGCTTCCCATGCTGTACGCGGGTATACCCTCACGCGAGCGGACAAGGCGCGCAAAGGAGCTTCTCGAACTGGTTGAAATGACGGAAAGAGCGGGACATATGCCCAACGAGCTTTCGGGCGGTCAGAAGCAGAGAGTTGCCATTGCAAGGGCTATGGCGAACGATCCCGCCATAATCCTTGCCGACGAGCCTACGGGTGCGCTGGACTCCAAAACGGGACGGCTTGTTATGGACATCTTCCACAAGCTTCACAAGGAGCAGGGCAAGACCATTGTCCTTATCACCCACAACCCCGAGCTTGCCGAGGAGACCGACAGGGTCATCACCCTCTCCGACGGCTCGATAGTAAGCGACAGAATGCTGAAAGGGGGCGCGGCCGAATGAACCTTTTTGAAAATGTAAAGCTTGCGCTGGCTTCGCTGAAGTCCAACAAAATGCGTGCCGTGCTGACAATGCTGGGTATTATTATCGGTATCAGTTCAATTATAATGATAACCACTCTCGGCAACATCATGCAGAAGAGCATTACCGATACTATCAATTCACAGGGCGGTTCAAATCTTGTGGGATTTCAGGTATCATGGAAAAAAGATTATGTTAGGGATTACATAACGGACGGAGACTGGATAACCGAGGAAATGATAAAAAATGTCGGTGAACGCTTTGCGGACGACATAAAGGCTGTTTCAATAACCACGGGCACAGACCGCGGAACAACACGGTTTCGCCGTGAAGACCTGGAGCTTGTTATTTATTCGGTAAACCCCGGGTTTATTTACAACAATTCCTATGAAATGGTTGCGGGACGCTACATCACTGATAAGGACGTGGCAAGAAAGCTTAACGTTTGCGTAATAAGCGACAAGCAGGCGGAAAAGCTTTACGGCTCTGTCAAGAACGCAATAGGTCAGACTCTCAACGTTAAAATGCTTAACAGCAGCTATGACTTTACGGTGGTAGGCATTTACGAATACAAAATGACCGCAATGATGAGCGCGATGGTAAACATGACGGGTGAGGACTGGAACAACGAGGTTTATATACCATATTCCACCATGTCAAAGATTTACAACAACAGCGAGACACTGCTTTATTACTACTATGTAATTGTAAACGACGGCGTTGACCCCACAAGCTTCTGTACAGAGGTCGCTAACTATATGAACAACCGCTGGTACAGGGACAATGACAGCATTGAGATAATGTGGCAGACAATGGAGTCCCAGATGGAAATGATAAATCAGGTTCTGGGCATAGTTTCCATGGTAATCGCCATAATCGCGGGAGTTTCCCTTGTGGTAGGCGGCATAGGCGTTATGAACATCATGCTTGTTTCCGTTACGGAGCGTACTCGTGAAATAGGCGTCCGCAAGGCTTTGGGTGCGCCCAATTCGGCTATACGCAGCCAGTTTATCATCGAGTCCATAATCATCTGTCTGATAGGCGGATTTATCGGCATTATCGGCGGTATCCTGCTGGGCAATGTTGCGGGACTTATCGTCGGCACGGTAGCTCCTCCCTCGGCGGGAGCAATGGTGCTTGCGGTGTCGTTCTCCATGGCGATAGGCGTTTTCTTTGGGTATTATCCCGCAAACCGTGCGGCGAAGCTTGATCCTATCGAAGCGTTGAGGTACGAGTAAAACTTTCGCTAAAAAAGTTCGCCGTCCTTTCAAGAACGGCGAACTTTTAGTTTTGTTGTATTGACATTTCCATGCGGACGTGCTATAATTACTTTAAAATAAAGTACAATATCTGCCACCGGGCAGGAATGTGAAAAACATTCGCCGTGTATCGTTAGGTCTTTGAAGATACGCGGACGAATGTGTTTTTGTTTGGGGGAAATCAATCATGCTGAAAAAAATCCTTAACTACTTTACCAAATTCGAGATCGCTCTATGGCTTTGCTCGGTAACGGCTATCACCGCGTCATTCCTGATCTTCGACAGGACAGGCTGGCTGAAACTTGCGGCGTCCCTGATAGGCATTACCGCCCTCATCTTCAACGCTAAGGGCAACCCTGTCGGACAGATACTGATAATCATTTTCAGCGTTCTGTACGGTATAATTTCCTACTCCTTTGCCTACTACGGCGAAATGATAACCTATATGGGAATGTCTGCGCCGATGGCTTTGCTGGCGTTTATTTCGTGGATACGCAACCCCTACAACGGAAACCGCTCCGAGGTTAAGGTCAACCGCATAAAGCGGGGCGAGGTCGTTTTCATGCTCCTGCTGACTGTCGCGGTAACGGTTGCTTTCTATTTTATACTGGAAAAATTCGGCACGGCGAATATTGTCCCAAGTACGATATCGGTGACCACAAGCTTTATCGCGGTCTATCTGACATTCCGCAGAAGCGAGTTCTACGCGCTTGCGTATTCGGCAAACGATCTGATACTTATCGTCCTGTGGATAATGGCGGCTATATCGGACATCTCCTATCTGTCGGTAATAATCTGCTTTGCTATGTTCCTGATAAACGACCTTTACGGATTTATAAGCTGGCGGAAAATGAGAAAGCGTCAGACGGCTTCCGACACGCAGGATAAATAAAAAAGAGGGTACCTTTTTCGGGTACCCTCATATTTTTATACAGCCGCTATAGCCTTTACGCCCAAAAGCTCAATATCCCTGCTCAGGCTGTCGGGAGCGGGAGTGAACTCCTCGGAGTAATCGGTGGAAAGATACTTCTTGTTATCGTCCGCAAAAACCGTAGCGACGGCGGAATCGTCCCCGAGACGGTTTCCCGCTATCACTGCGCCCAGAAGATTTGCTCCCGATGAGATACCAACGCCTATGCCGAACTCGCGGGACAGCCTCTGCGCCATAATGATGGAGTCGATATCGTCCACGGACACAACCTCGTCGCATTCGCCCAGCTTCATTATCGGAGGGATAAACTCGTCGGAAATGCCCTGTATACGGTGATTTCCCACCTTATAGCCCGTAGACAGTGTAGGAGAATTAAGAGGTTCGAGAGGATAAATTTTGCAGTCGGGATTTTCCTGCCTGAGCCGTCTGCCCACGCCCATGACCGTTCCGCCCGTGCCTACTCCCGCAACGAAAGCGTCGGCTTTGCGTCCTATGGAAGCAAGCTGGCTAACTATCTCCTCTCCCGTGGAAAGGAAGTGCGCTTCGCAGTTGTCCTCGTTGGAAAACTGTCCCGGCAGGAAAACTCCGCCCTTTGCGGCAAGCTCCTCGGTCATTTTTATGGAACCGAGAAATCCGCCCTCCTCGCGGGAAACAAGCCGTACCTCCGCGCCGAAGCTTTTCATAAGATTTATACGCTCGCGGCTCATCCAGTCGGGCATGAAGATCACGGCCTTGTGTCCCAGATAGCTGCTCATTGCTGAAAAGGCGATACCGGTGTTTCCGCTGGTAGCCTCGGCGACAATGTCCCCCGCTTTCAGCGTTCCCGCGCTGTAAGCCTTTTTCATTATGTGGAAAGCAACTCTGTCCTTGATGCTGCCCGTGAGATTCAGGTACTCTGCCTTGGCGTAGACTTTTCGCGGCTTGCCCTTATAGGTCAGAAATATTTCCACCAAAGGTGTACGTCCTATCATATTTTCAATGCAGTCGAATTTTTTCATTATTGCGTCGGTCATAAGCAAATCTCCTTGAACTTTAGGGGGTGTCCCCGTAAAAATACAACTATAGTATTATACTATTCTTTCAAGACAAAATCAACACATTTTTCTGAAAATTATGTAACGTCCGTGACCAGACCGTTTATGGAAATNCTGGGGTCGTCAAGGTCGATNACAAGNCANCGCCTGCCGCCGATAACGCTTGTCCGCACCTTGTCNGTAGCGTCGCGGCTGATGTTTATGGTTATCTCCGCGGTCTCCAGNACNGTCTTGTTNTCGATAAGATTTTCCGCGGTAAGACCGTCNGCGTCGCCNACCTTTTCCTTGAAAACGGCGGGGAGAGCGTCCANCTTTTCNCTGCTTACGCCCGCGTCNAAAAGTATGCCGTGNAGCTTGTTGTCGTCNATAAGGGGCATTTCCGTTTCNTTTTTGGAATTGTTNACAATGTCCCGCAAAGCCTCGTTNACCTGCGTGATGACCGTGTAGCTAAGCTCGTCGCCNACNACGTCGGTAAGNACCTGCTGAAAGGTCTCCTTTTCGCTNTGGCAGGTCATGACGAAATTNCAGCCGAGAACGTCCTCAACNACGGAAATATTGGGCTTCTTGGGAGTTTTNGTNTAGTACATNACCCTGTTCACGTCGGGACTTCTGTCGCTGAAAACGGGATAGAAAAAGCCGTCCGTNGGAGCNCGGCTNACTATCANGTCGGTNTTGGCTTTTTTNACGATAGCGTTTTTCTCCCTGTCGAACATCAGACCGTCGTCNCCCGTGCTTACGGGNCANATNGCCGCCGCGATAAAGTTGTATTCCTCCGCCGCGTCNTCGTAGCTTTCGTCGTTNCTGTCCTTTGTCATAATGCTGTAGGAGCAGTANCCGACTATGATCGTGTACGCCATTTCGTACTCCATATTGTTGATTATCCTTGTCAGCAGCTTGTCGCAGGACACCTCGTCCTCAAGCTTTCCCNTGACGGCGGCGTAAAGGTCGCTTTGNGCGCCGTCCTCGCTATACTCCTCGTTNGGAAANCCGTACTCGGTAAGGTTCTTGCCCANACGTCCGCTGAGAACNTTTTTCAGGGACTCCATCATNACCGCGCCCTCGTCCTCGGGAATAAGGGAGTACAGCTTGTTCTCCTTGCAGAGNATATTTTTCTGCGGGTCAACNTANGCGGTCAGAATGTGATTAAGGGTGAAAAATCCGCTGNTGTCGGTAAAATTCTTTTTTATTTCCGCTACCTCTTTTTTGTTCATAGCTTTCGGTCTCCTTTTAGTTTTCTCTCGGTTTCCTTTTGATTTTCTTTCGGTAATTGGCTTGCTCCGTCACGCNTGAGTTACGGAGAACAAAAAACTGNNCAAGCTTCGNAAAATTCAAAAAAGCTCGCCGCCCTTTCGACGGCGGGAAAGCTCGGCTCGGAGGACTGATACCGTCCGAGCCTCACGTCCCCCGCTGCCGAAAGGCAGGCGCGCGAACCTTTTAAATATGAAATTCCTATCTGCTTNNCACTCAGCTCAAAGCCGCAATNGACTGCTCGATNTTCGCCATTTTCTCCTGNGCCTTTGCAAGCTTAGCNTTTTCAGCCTCAACCTGCTGTGCGGGAGCTTTCGCAACAAAGCCCTGATTNTTCAGCTTGTTTGANGAGAAGTCGATNTCCTTTTGAACAGCCGCCTTTTCCTTGTTAAGNCGCGCAAGCTCCTTTTCCTTGTCAACAAGCTCGTCCATGGGAATGAAAATTCTNGCGCTGTCCGTAACNACAGTTACAGCGTCGGGCATATCAATTTTNGCCGCAATTTCCACNGAGGAAGCNGAAGCAAGTCTCTCAAAGAACATCTTGCCCTGCTCNAAAATTTCCGCCTCNGCNGTNTCAATGTGGAGAGCCGCTTTCTTTGAGGGNGGAACGTTCATCTCNGCGCGGCGGTTTCTTATGCCNCGAATTGCCGCGATNATTTTCTCNAACTGCNTTTCCTCGNNNGCNAAATTCAGCTTCTCGTCATACTGNGGNAACTCGGACAGAATACAAGGTACTTCGCTGTCNGAAACNGCAGACCAGATTTCCTCCGTAACAAACGGCATAAANGGGTGCAGNAGCTTCAGCATACCCTGCATTACCCANACNANNACAGCCTGCGCNGTCTCGGCAGTTTCGCCGCCCGCCGCAATTCTCGGCTTNGTNANNTCAATATACCAGTCGCAGTAAACGTCCCAGATAAAGTCGTAAAGCTTCGCNACTGCAACGCCAAGCTCAAANGCTTCAAGGTTTTCGTTGACCTCTTTCGCAAGTGTGTTAAATTTTCCCACTATCCACTTGTCCTCAATGTTGAGGTTTGCGGGAAGTCCGTTCAGCTTGAAATCGTCGGGGAGGTTCATCATTATAAAGCGGGAAGCATTCCAAAGCTTGTTTGCAAAATTACGGGAAGCCTTAACTTTTTCCTCCATATAACGCATATCGTTTCCGGGGGAGTTGCCCGTTGCAAGCATAAAGCGGAGAGCGTCCGCGCCGTATTTTTCAATTTCCTCCAGCGGGTCGATACCGTTGCCGAGAGACTTAGACATCTTCCGTCCCTGTGAGTCGCGAACCAGTCCGTGGATAAGAACTGTGTCAAATGGAACTCTGCCTGTACACTCGATACCCGAAAACATCATTCTCATAACCCAGAACGGAATTATATCATAACCTGTAACAAGGGTATTAGTGGGGTAGAAATATTTTAAATCTTCAGTATCCTCGGGCCAACCCAGCGTGGAGAAAGGCCAAAGCGCAGAACTGAACCATGTATCCAAGGTATCAGGGTCTTGACGCATTTCCTTTCCGCACTTAGGACATTTTGCGGTGTCTTCTTTTGTAACGACCATTTCACCGCAGTCGTCGCAGTAAAATGCGGGAATTTGATGTCCCCACCAAATCTGACGGGATATACACCAATCGCGAATATTTTCCAACCAATGGAAATATATTTTTTCAAATCTTTCAGGGACAAACTTTGTCTCACCGCTCTTAACCGCATCAATAGCAGGCTGTGCAAGCGGTTTCATTTTAACGAACCACTGTGTGGAAACCTTTGGCTCAACGGTAGTGTGACATCTCTGACATGTGCCGACATTGTGGACGTGTTCCTCAACCTTGATAAGGAAGCCCTCTTTTTCAAGGTCTGCAACGATAGCCTTTCTTGCCTCGTATCTGTCCATGCCCGCATATTTGGGGTAATCGTCAACGATTTTCGCGTCGTCGGTCATAACGTTGATAACTTCCAGATTATGACGTTTGCCCACCTCGAAGTCGTTGGGGTCGTGTGCGGGAGTAATTTTTACAACGCCCGTACCAAAATCTGTTTCAACATAATCGTCCGCAACAACGGGAATTTCACGTCCGACCAAAGGCAGGACAAGCATTTTGCCAACAATATCCTTGTAGCGGTCGTCGTTGGGATTTACCGCAACGGCAGTATCGCCCAGCAGGGTCTCGGGACGTGTTGTTGCAAGCTCAACATAGCCGCTTCCGTCCTTGAAAGGATAGCGGATATGCCAGAAATGACCCGCCTGCTCCTCAAAAACGACCTCCGCGTCGGACAGCGCAGTTTCGCAGCTTGGACACCAGTTTATCATACGCTCGCCGCGGTAGATAAGTCCCTTTTCGTAGTACTTTATAAATACGTCCTTGACCGCCTTTGAGCAGCCCTCGTCCATGGTGAAACGCTCTCTCGACCAATCGCAGGAAGAACCAAGCTTTTTAAGCTGTTCAACAATTCTTCCGCCGTACTGCTTTTTCCAAGCCCATGCGCGCTCCATGAATTTCTCACGTCCGAGACTTTCCTTTGTCAGACCCTCTTTCGCCATTGCGTCAACGATTTTTACCTCGGTAGCAAGTGCGGCGTGGTCTGTACCGGGAAGCCACAATGCGGAATATCCGCACATACGCTTCCAGCGGATAAGAATATCCTGCAAGGTCTCGTCAAGGGCGTGACCCATGTGAAGCTGTCCCGTGATGTTTGGAGGGGGGATTACAATAGTGTAGGGCTTTTTCTGGGGATCGCGTGTTGCCTTGAAGCATTCGTTGTCCATCCAGAATTTATATATTTTATCCTCAACTTCCTTAGGCTCGTAAAGCTTTGGCAGTTCTTTTTTCATTTCAGACAGTCCTTTCAAACAAAATAAATATACTGATAATTATACCATATTTTTGTGAAATAATCAACATATTTCAAGAAAAAATATGGAGATCAATTTGGGACGGTAAATTTTGATTTAACGCACCACGCACTATGCAGCAAACCTTTAGGCGGCGAAGCCGCCGACATCAGCTGGTCGAGCTGAGCCCAGCTCGCGAAGTCCAGAGGCGGAGCCTTTGGTCGCCGCCCGCAGGCGGCGAAATTCCCCTCCCCGCGCCCGCAGGCGCATTGCCCCCGAAACGGGGCAGGAGGTGAGAAATGGCGAAAGCCATTTCGAGGAGGGGCGAACACGACCGCCCCTCCTTGTTGCGGTACGCGACAAGGTTACTCTTGAAAACAGTCCGGTGGACTGTTT
>JAAVHI010000007.1 GCA_014799785.1 Ruminococcus sp. | reverse complement strand
GCCTGCGGGCGCGGGGAGGGGAGTTTCGCGCTCTGCGGAGCGCGACCAAAGGCTCCGCCTCTGGACTTCGCGAGCTGGGCTCAGCTCGACCAGCTGATGTCGGCGGCTTCGCCGCCTAAGATTTGTTACATGGTGCGTAAAATTAAAATTTATCGCTCAACCGCAATATTGACTTTTCCCTCTTGCAATGCTATACTATTTACAGTAGATTACCAAGACCCGAAAAGGAGTGCATTACCATGAAGCTTGCGGAAGCCCTAAATCTCCGCGCGGACACCACAAAACGCCTTTCCCATTTAAGTGAACGCCTTGCCGCAAACGCCAAGGTGCAGGAGGGCGACAGTCCTGCGGAAGACCCCTCGGAGCTGCTCGAAGAGCTTGACCGTCTCACAAAACAGCTTGAAGACCTGATATCCCGCATAAATCTCACCAACAGCAAGACCCTGTACGAGGGAAAGTCCCTTACCGAAATGATCGCCGCCAAGGACACTCTTTCGCTGAAAAGCTCGATTTTGCGGAACTTTCTTTCCGCGTCAAGCGCGAAAATAGACCGCTACTCAAACAAGGAAATACGCGTTGTCAGCACGGTAAACGTCAGGGAACTGCAAAAAAGTTCCGATGAGATTTCCGAGGAAATCAGAAAGCTCAACGTTAAAATTCAGGAGCTGAACTGGTCAACCGACCTGCTTTGACTTTGCCGTCCTTTGTGACGAAAACGGCGTGCCGACGGGAGAGGGCGTAAACGGCCGGACGTTTTTCCGGACTCAGCTATTGCGGAACGGAGCGTATCGCACAGGTTTTATAACGCTCAGCATTATTACAGACGCATTTTTATCAATTATTTTTACCACCGTACGCCGTCCGTCGGAGGGTGGGAATGGGGAAATCCTCCTGCTTTGCAAATGTAAGGCAGGAGGATTTTTATGCATACAAAAAGCGGGGACGTTCTCCGTCCCCGCCGAAAATATTTACATTCTGTCTCTTGAGTAACCGCGGTGCTTGCGGTGAATGGCTTTCTGAGCGTACATAAGCTCGTCTGCCGACTTGATAAATTCGTCGATTGACTTCTCCGAAGCGGGAGAAAGCGAACAGGTACCGCAGCTTGCCTCAATGAGATAAGGCTTTCCCGATGAAGCATTATAGTCGTCCAGATACGCCTTGAAACGGTTCAGGAAATTCTCGGCGTAATCGTCGGACTGGCAGATTCCCGCGGCAATGTATTCGTCTCCGCCGAAACGTGCGACGATATCGTTTGCACCTGCGGCCTCTTTCAGAGCGTTTGCTATTGTTGTAATGGCGTTGTCGCCCTCGTGATGACCGTAGGTATCGTTTATTCCTTTAAGGTTGTCAAGATCCACCGAAACGATCATAAAGCCTATACCCTCGGAAACGCATTTTTCGTACAGCTTCGGGGTGAACTGGTAGAAGCCGCGGCGGTTGTACAGATTTGTCATGGAATCCCGTATGTACATATCCTCCAGCCTGCCCACAACCGTTTTAAGCTCGGACTGGATACGCGCGTTTTCAAGCACCCTGCTGATGTTTGTTATAAGGGTATGGAGTATATGGAAGTTTCTTTCAGCAGATTCAAATTCTATAGCCACATAACCGATAGCCCTGTCCTGAAAATGCAGCGGCAGAAACATAGCATTGTTATATTTTTCCATAAAGCCGTCGAAATCCGGAAGCATATTCTTAGTATTGAACGGTTCGAGAAAGTCGTAATATTTATCAGCGACACCGTGAAGAACATACCCTATCCTATCGCTGTAGCCGCTTCTCTGGTACGTATCATAGGACTGATAAACGTCCTCCAGCCTTTCGACTCCGGTCACAAAATTGTCGCAGATACACAGCCAGCATTCCTTTGTCCACATATCCTTCAGGAAAGGCTTGACCTTTTCCAGCGTTTCCTCAAAGGTATAGCTTCCCGTTGCCGCTTCTGAGAGCTGTACTATCGAGTCGGAAAAGCCGTTCCACAGGTCGATCTGATCGTAAAGCTCATGCTTTAGACGGTTATCCTCAGTTGAAAGTCTTGCAGCCTCGCAGCCGCAGGATTCACGGTACAGTATAGTTCCGGCTATGGTTTCGCTGCCGACGGGAGGTATCTCTCCCTTAATGATCTGTAAAATACGCTTAGCGGCAACACCTGCTGCACCCGGCATATCTCTCATAAGAGTAGTTATGGACGGGAAATGGGTATTGCCCTCCGGGATACCGTCTATTCCTGTAACGATAACATCGTCGGGAACAAGATATCCAAGCTCGTTCAGCTTTGAGCATACGCCAACAGCCATCGAATCGTTGGCGCAGATAAAGGCTTCGGGCATTGACTTGAATTTATCGTAATGTCTCTGCACCGCATTGGCTGCCTCAGCCCACCAGAAATAGCCGTAATCAACGCTGTCCTCGGTCACTTTGAGACCGTACTCCGCCATAACGCTGCGGAAAACCTCCTCACGGGCGTCGGAACAGTCATTACCTTTCATTGCGCCGATAAATTTTATATCCTTTGCACCGTGTTCGGTGATAACGTGCCGTATAACCTCTTCCAGCGATTCCTCATAAGCCTGAGAGATCGAGTAAGCGGACTCTATATTGCCGTCAATGGCAATAACGGGTATCCCGTGTTCATGAGCCCTTGCGACAAGCTCATCCGCTGTCGGTCCTTTATCGATCATTGTAATGGACATAAGTACAAGCGCGTCGATAAGCTCAAAATTTATCAGGTTAAAGATATTCATTTCACCGATATCATAGGCGTCGCCTTCGTACTTATTTGAAAGAGACTGAAACCAAAGCATATGCAGACCGAGCTCATTGCATTTACCGGCAAAGCTTTGTACAAACGGATTTATGTAAAAGCCGTCGGCACCGCATGAGACCAGAGCCACAACGCCGTTATTTTCCATTTTATGACCATCCCTTTCTGCGTTCTGCATTTATCGCAAAACGAGCAACTCACTTTGCTGAGTTTGAAGATAATAATAAAAACAAAATGCCCCCACTTTATTTTCTTAAATAATTATATCACAATTGTAAACAGCTATTAATGTGCAAATTATTGATAAATTAATAACAATTAATTAATTCGCAGAAATTTGCAAAAAAAATCACAGAATTTCACATGAAACCCTGTGATTTTTGCATATCGGCGAAAGCTGCCGAATTTTACGTACTTATTTTCTCGAAAGCCACGCGTAAGCGATGTCAAGAGCCTCGTAAAGACTGCTTTTTTCGCTCTGCTTTTTGATAGCCTCCATAGGCGAAAGCTTCTCGTCCGTAGCCATTTTGTAGATCTTGACCCTGCTTGCCACGTCAAGGTCGCCGATCTTTGTCTTTTCGGTGATCTGCATCCAGATCACATATTCGTCATTCATATTTCCGTAATATATTTCGTCCTTGTTTCTTACAAGAGGATATCCCTTATAGCGGAGAAAATTATTCTCCTTGGCGGTTTCCTCGGTTGCCTGAACAGTTTTATTTTCTGCCATTGCGTTTCCTCCTTTTCTCGTCGGTCAATGCAGGCTTTCAGATTTCGTATCAATATGTGCCGGGCTAATGTTGCTTTTACCCTTAAAATAATTATAACATATTATTTTCATAATTTCAACAGAAATTTATAAAAAACCTGCAAAAAATTTTTCACTGCTTTTCCGAACCCAAATATCATGTTCTGACGGCTCTTATAAAGCAGCCTTACAAGTATACCGCGTTTCCGCGGAGAAGTCCGTCGAAAACTGTGGCTTAACTTTTTTACCAGTTTATGACGATCTCCTCGCCGTTTTCAAAAAGCTCAAGATTCTTGATAAACCTGTCAACGTAGGACTGCTGACAGATATATTCGGGTCTGCCGTTAAGACGTACAACCGCCCGCCTGTTTCCGTCGGGGATAAATTCTATCAGGTCTCCCCCGCCGTCTCTCGTAACGATATTCACAGTAAGCGACGGCTCCGCGGAAACGTCCTCGAAGCAAAGCTCGCTGCTGGGAGCGCGCAGGATAAACTGATAAAGGTTCTTGAACGCGTCTCCGTCTATAGCCGCACCGTTGAGAGTTACGGCCAAATCGTCCGAGCTGCCCGAGATACTGAAGTTCATTTCCTTTCCGTCACAGGTGATGTTCAGCCTGTCAAGATCGTACACATAATTGCTGGTGTACATTGTGGTAACGATATCCAGCGGCTTCACGGTCAGCCAGGGCAAGCTGCTTTCGGAAAAGATATAGATGATGTCTATTCCGTCCACAAGGACGTATCTGCCGTCCTTTTTGCCCTCCTCGTTAATGAACTCGTTTCCTATCTTGAAGTGCAGACTGCTTCCTCCGTTCACCTCGGCAGTGACCTCGGCGGCAGGCTCGGCAAGACCGCTTGCAGCAATGTCCTCCTCATTTGGGTTGAGCACGGCAAGGTCGCTTGCGGTAAGACCGAATATCCCGTCGGTCACAGTCGAAGAGGTTTCGGGGTTAAGGTCGCGGAAAACAGGTTCGCTCATAACGTATGCGGACGAATTTGCGACCATGCTGTTCTCGTCGTCAAGACGGACGTCGTACTCGATAACGATGTCGTAGTCAATGTCTGCGCGGCTTACGGTAAGCTTGTTTATCCTTGTGTAATCGGTTGTATCGTCCACGCTTGAAGCCGCCTGCACGCTGAACACGGTCTTGTTTATAAGAGCGTACTTGTCCTGCAAAAAGCAGTTCAGCGCCGTACCAAACACGGTGTAGACCTTGGGGTCGCCCTCCAGCATAACGTACCGCTTTGTCTCCTCGGGGGTAAGATTTCCGATAAGGAGCTTTTTCACGGTTTTTGCGCTGTCGGAGAACTCGGCGGTAAAGGTCGCCGAGGGAGCGTCCAGACCGTATATGGAAATATCCTCGGGAGCTTCGGAAACTGTCTGCTGAGCGGTAAGGCTGGCGGAATTGTCCAGAAGCTTTGTCATAACGCTTCCGCTGAGGGGAAGGTTTGCGATATCCATGACCGTCCACTTCGCGTCGTCGCCCTCGCCCACGCGGACTACCTCATAAGTGCCGCCCTCGTTTTCAATTGTAAGCTTGGCGATATCGTTTGGATCCTTGTCGTACAGCAGGAGGGTTGTTACCTCCTCTGCCGTTGTATCCTCCTGCTCCTCTTCCTGCGGAGCGGTTTTCATAAGCACAAATACCGCTCCCGCCAGAACCGCCGCAATAACGCAGATAATTATTATCAGCCTGATATTTTTCTTCATTACTTATGTCTCCTCCTGAGCCATACAACTATTCCCACAACAGCCGCCGCTCCGGGAACAAGGAACATGAATACTATTCTCATTGCCGACAGCTGCGCTTCGGTAGCCTGATAGGTCTGTCCCGAAAGGTCCTTGTCGATAATGTCAATGCCGTTCTCCTTGCCCGAAATTTTGTTGACTATGGAAATGAAATAGTTACCGTTATTAAGATAGGTCTGGCTTGTGTAGCCGTTGTTCAGTATCTCCTCGGAGCTGATAACAAGAAGATTGGACAAAAGCTGCTCGTTGTTCTTGAAAACATACTTATTGGAAAGAGTTATAACGGGTATAGCCTTTTCCGCAATATCGGGCATTACACCCGTTTCGGAGTATTCACGGGTCATTTCCTCGGTAAGAGCGTAGCCCGTCTCGGAGGTGTTCAGCAGGGAGTACGCGGAAACGTTTCCTCTGTGGTCGAAAAGCAGCTCCACAGGTCTGATATAGGACAGGGCGATAGGATTTTCCAGCGTCTCAGAGGGTATGCCGCCTGTGTAGCTGTCCGACGCGCCGTCACCCGAAGAGATAGTTCCGCTGCTGCCGATATAGGTAATAAAGCCGTATCCTCCCGAACCCGAAAGAATATTCTGCTGATTGCTGTCGCTGACAATTCCGCTCACTACCTTAACGCCCCATTCCTCAAGGAAAGCGTCGATATTGGGGGTAGCGTTCTGGGACGTGCTTGCAATATAGATCATGTTTTTGCCGTAGTCTCCGTCGTTCTCCATAAAGCTGTAGAGCTTGTCCACCAAGTCCTCGGAGAAGTCGTTCAGAGGCGCGTTGACAATAATAAGGGAAGCCTCCGCGGGGATTTCCTCCGTGAGAGGGTCTATCTTTACAACCTCGAAGCCGTCGTCCTCCAGCATGGACTGAACGTTTCCGCCCACCACGCTTTCGGTGATAATGTCAAGGTAAACCGCCGTTTTGGGGTCGGGGTCGGTGATGTACATTATCGAGGAGGTAAGGGTCTTTTCAGCCTTTGAGGAAACTATGCTCTGGGACATTGTGTAGTAGTTTATCTCGGTGTTGAACAGGTCGTTTATGGAAATGACCTTGATGCGCTTGGTGTCCTCGTTGAAAAGTACGATGCTGTTCTCGGAAATGCTTCCGCTGTAGTACTGCTTGTACTTCTCCGCATAGGTGGGATTTACGGTCATATCCACAAAGTTAAGGGATATCTTGTCGCTGCCCGCCGCGTATTTTTTCAGCACCTCGTACGCCTGCTTGATGTACTTGCTTTCGGAATTCTGAAAGGTCACCTCGTCCACCGTGGTGCAAATCTCCACGTTTTCCGTCAGGGAGGCAAGGTAATCCTTGGTCTCGTCGGTAATGGCAAAGTCCTTATTGGGAGTGAGGTCAATGTTCATGTTAACCCTGTCCGAAACCAGAGCGATTATCACGTTTACTAAAATGACAAGCACTATCACCGCAATTGTTATCGCCATTGCAGCGGTGCCGTATTTAAGCTTTTTGGTATTTATCTTCATAGCAGTATCTCCTTTCCCGATCAAGCCCAGCGGCGCTTTTCAAGGGCGCGCACCGTGAGAAAGTTGAATATGAAAATTATGCTGACAAAGAATATCACGTTCGGAACACTGAAAAGTCCCGTGGAGAACTCGGAGTATCTGCTGTAGAAGCCCAGCGCAGCCATCAGCTTTCTGAGCCATTCCACTTGTACGATACCCGCAAGCATATCTATCATAAAGAAAAACATTATTATGATAAAGCTTACGATAGCCGCAACTACCTGACTTTCCGTCATGGCGGAAACAAACTCGCCTATCGCGGCAAAGCTTGCTCCCAGCAGTATCAGCGCCGCCAGATTTCCGATTACGGTCGCCCATGCAAGGTATCCGGACATTCCGAAAAGAACTATGGCGTAAACCGCATAAATCGCGATAGCGCAAAGGAAAACGCAGGTCGCCGCCAAAAATTTTCCCATTACCACCGCAAAAAGATTAACGGGAGCGGTAAGCAGACACTGGTCGGTGCGCTGACGCTTTTCCTCGGTAAACAGTCTCATGGTCAGCAGCGGCAGCAGTATCATCAGGATATTGAACGCGCACTGGAAAACATAGGACATATCGGTCAGACCGTAGTAAACGTTGTAGTTGACAAAATAAGTCGCCGTGTAAAGATAGAACACGGTAATAAAAATGTAAGCAATAGGCGAGGTGAAATAAGCCTTCAGCTCGCGTCTGAAAATTGCGCCCATTATTCCTCAGCCTCCTTTGATTTTTCCTTTTTGGATTTTTTAGACTTTTTCTCAGCCTTTTCCTCTTTCTTGCCGTCGTCCGCCTTAGCGTCGGCTTCTTCGGTTTTCACGCTGTCATCTGCCTTGGAATCGGTTTCCTCGGCTTTCTTGCCCTGTTCCTCCGCCTCAGCGTCCGTCTCCGCCGCTTTTTCCTCGGAGGGCTTTTTCATTTTGATCTCGAAGCTGTCGTCCATTGTTATTTTCAGGAAGATGTCCTCCAAGGTCATCTCGGAGGTTTTAAGTCCCAGTATCATCCAGTTTCTCGCCGCAACTCTCTTGAACAGCTCGCGGCGGATATCGGCGTCCTCTTTCGTCTCTATCTCGTAGTCGTAAACACCCTTTTCACGCTCCATGTCCGCGGTAACGGAGATAACCCCGGAAATGCCCTTTATCATTTTCAGGACTTCCTCACGCGCTCCGTCAATGCGGGCAATGAGCCTGTGGTCGGTGGTGATGTTCTTGGTAAGATTTTCCGTGGTATCGTCCGCGGCGATCTTTCCCTTGTTGATGATAATGACCCTGTCGCATACCGCCTGAATTTCGGGCAGAATGTGAGAGGAAAGAATTACCGTATGCTTCTTGCCCAGCTTCTTGATAAGCGTCCTTATTTCGATGATCTGCTTGGGGTCGAGACCAACGGTAGGCTCGTCCAGAATGAGTATTGGCGGGTTGCCTATCAAAGCCTGAGCCAGACCCACTCTCTGCTTGTAGCCCTTTGAAAGATTGCGGATAATTCTGTTGTAGACGTCGGTTATCTTCACAAGACCGCAAACGTCCTCCAAATGAGCCTTGCGGGGTATCTTGCACTTTTTCAGATCGTATATGAAATTAAGGTAATCCTTGACCGTCATGTCAAGATAAAGAGGAGGTATTTCGGGAAGATATCCGATATTTTTCTTTGCGTTTATGGGGTCGTCGAGAATGTCCACGCCGTTTATCAGCGCCTTTCCCGAAGTCGAGGAAATGTATCCCGTCAGCATATTCATGGTGGTGGATTTGCCCGCGCCGTTGGGACCGAGGAAGCCGAGTATCTCACCGTCGTTCACGGTAAAGGACAGGCTGTCCACAGCCTTTTTAGCGCCGTACTGCTTTGTAAGGTTCTGAACTTCAATCATTTTGCCGCAGCCGCCTTTCGGTATAGTTTTGCACTTGAACAGTATAACCGTTCAATGTGTATATTCTGTGATAAAGCAATAAAATTTGGAATTAATTTTACTGTCCAAGCTTTTCCAGAGCCGTTTTAATTCTCGAAAGCGACTCGGCTTTTCCCAGTATCGCCGCAAGCTCTATGCCGCCGCCGGGAGTCATGGCCTTGCCCGAAAGAGCCGCACGCATAGGCAGCAGCACCCAGCCGTTCTTAACGCCAAGCTTTTCGATCTCGGCAAATACCGCGGCGTGGATATTTTCCTCCGTCCACTTATCGTCGGAAATTCCCTCCAGAACGGGCAGGACTGCCTGAAGCGCAGGCAGAGCCGTTTCCGCGTTTGTTTTCATCTTCTTGTTGAAGAACAGCTCGTTGTCGTACTCCCGAAGCTGGTCGATAAAGTCCACCTTTTCGGGGATATCCGAAAGCAGCTCGGTACGGGGCTGCAAGGTCTTTACAAGAACGTCGATATCAATATCCTCACGCTTGCAGGTCTGTCTGATATAAGGCAGGGCAAGCTCCTTGAATTCCTCATGTGAGATCTTCCGCAGCCACTCAGCGTTTATTGCGGTCATCTTCACCGGGTCGAATATGGCGGGAGACTTGGAAAGTCCGCCGATATCAAATTCCTTGATAAGCTCCTCCAGCGAGAAAATCTCCTGCTCGCCCTTGGGAGCCCAGCCCAGCAGCGCGATATAGTTCAGTATAGCGGGAATATAGTAGCCCTTTTCAACAAAGTCGCCGAAGTACGCGTCTCCGTCACGCTTTGAAAGCTTATGGGACGCGTCGCGCATGATATGATTAACATGGATATATGTGGGTATCTCCCAGCCGAAAGCCTCATACAAAAGATTGTATTTCGCCGCGGAGGAAAGATACTCGTTTCCGCGGACAACATGAGTAATCCCCATTAAATGGTCGTCCACAACGTTGGCAAAGTTATAAGTGGGCATACCGTCCGCTTTAAGCAGTATCTGGTCGTCCAGATCGGCGTTGGGAACGGTTATGTCGCCGTAAAGCTCATCGTGGAATGTGGTCTCACCGTCAAGAGGAATTTTCTGCCTGATAACATAGGGAACGCCCTCCGCAAGCAGACGGTCAACCTCTTCCTTGGGCAGGTCGCGGCAGTGACGGTCGTAGGTTGGAGTGATACCCTTTGCTTTCTGCTCCTCGTGTACCTGCTCCATGCGCTCCTTTGTGCAGAAGCAGTAGTAGGCGTGTCCCGACTTCACAATCTGCTCGGCGTACTGCTTGAAAATGCCCATGCGTTCCGACTGAACGTAAGGACCCACAGGTCCGCCGATATCGGGACCCTCGTCCCAGTTCAGACCGCACTTTCTGAGTGTGTCGTAAATGACCTCCGTCGCGCCCTCAACAAATCTGCCCTGGTCGGTGTCCTCAATGCGGAGAATAAACTTCCCGCCGTATTTTTTCGCGATAATATATGTGTACAGCGCGGTTCTCAGGTTGCCAATGTGCATAAATCCCGTGGGACTTGGCGCAAACCGCGTTCTGACGTTTTCTGTATTCATTTCGGATCATGTCCTTTCATTTTAAATTCCTCATCCTAATAACCAATTAAAAAGTGTATAAAAAATCTGTGCAAAAATTTGAATGTATGATTTTTGTGCAGATTTTTTATTTACACTTTTATTGGTTATTAGGATCAACTGTCATCATTCTGCGGAGCTTCGCAGAGCAGGCGTACTTTGTCGGGGATTTCCCGCGCCCGCTTAACATCCTCTGCGATCTGAGCCTTAAGCTCGTCAACGCTCCCGAACTTCTGCTCTGGACGCATAAACGCCGTCAGAGTTACCTTTGCCGTCTCGCCGTAAAGCTCCTCTCCCGAATAATCTATTATGTAGGTCTCCGCAAGAGGGGCGCTGCTGCCGACGGTTGGCTTAACGCCTATATTTGTGACACTTTTGTAGATACCTCCGCAGACCTCCGTCCGCGAAGCGTAAACGCCGTATTTCGGCACTATCTGCCGTTTTGGAAGATACTGGTTTATCGTGGGGAAATCAAGCGTCCTGCCAAGCTGTCTGCCGTATGCAACGGGAAGCTTTAACGCAAAGCCCGAACCCATAAGCAGGTTTGCCCGCTCAATGTTCCCCTCGCGGATAAGACCGCGTATCATTGTGGAGGATATCCTCTCGCCGAAGTTTTCCGTCACCTTCGGCACGGAATACAGCTTTATCCCCCTCTTTTTGCAAAGAGCGTCAAGCTCCTTAACTCCCCATTTCGCGCCCTTGCCGAAGCGGAAATCCTCTCCGCACACCGCGCATTTGGCACAGAACTTGTCGCACAGAACAAGCTGAACGAACTCGTCGCCGTCCAAGTCCTTGAAGTTTCTGAAATCGGGAGAGTAAACATATTTCACACCAAGCTTTTCCAGAAGCTCGAATTTCATTTCCCGGGAAAGAATATAGTCCACGCCGCCGTCTCCCTTTGAAGTAACGCTGGCTGTGTCGAATGTGAACACCGCAGGCGACGTTCCGGGAAATCTCCCTGCAATATCCACCGCGTACCGTACTACCGTGCGGTGACCGTAGTGAAGTCCGTCAAAAAGTCCCATAGCGACAACGGCTCCGCCGTCGGGAACGTTGTTTGTTCCCGTCAAATCTATCATCACTATCGCTCCCTGTTTTTTTGAAAACTACAAATAAAAATTCCTTTCGACCCTTAAAACGCCGTTTTCACGGTCGGGCACGGCTGTGCCTATAAACCCTCTCTCGCCGTANACNCTGANCCGNTCGGCGTTCCTGTCAACGGGTATCCTGCCAAGGTCAAGCTTTNTGCCGTTGCGGTACATTCTCTCCTGCGCGCCTTTCAGNTGNAGCGCGGGAAAGTCCGCAAACACGNCCNCNATAGGCTTCAGGTACTGTGAGAAATNTCCGTCCTCCNCCGCNGTNTTTTGGAGCTGTTCAATGGTAACNCAGTCCTCCAAAGAAAANCCGCAGGCTTTCGTCCGNACAAGGGAGGTCATTATCCCNCCGCAGCCGAGAGCGTCNCCNACGTCGNTTATTACCGTTCGNATATAAGTTCCCTTTGAGCAGGANATNTCAAGCGTGCCGCACCGNGTTTCCNCNTCNTANTCAAGCAGNTCNAGCGANTANACCGTNACCTTTCTTGCGGGACGCTCCACGTCCATACCCTGCCTTGCAAGCTCNTAGAGACGTTTGCCNTTNACCGANACNGCCGANTACATGGGCGGTATCTGCTCTATCTCGCCGCGGAAGTTTTCCAGANCCGCAAGAAGCTCCGTCCTTGAAACNNCGGTATNGCTTTCGGAAANNACNGTTCCCGTNGAGTCCTGCGTATCCGTCGTCACGCCCAGNCGAAATCCNGCNCGNTAAGNCTTGTCGTGGTCGGGGAGAATNTCGCAGGCTTTNGCGGCGCGTCCCGCAAAAACNGGAAGAACNCCNGTAGCCATAGGGTCGAGCGTACCCGCNTGACCGAGACGCTTCATTTTAAGTATNCCCCGCATTTTTGCGATAACATCAAAGCTTGTGAAGNCCGCNGGCTTGTTCACGCAGATGATGCCGCAAAGCTCNGCAGACTTCGGAGAAGTNTTTACGCCAGCCATAGGTCGATACCCATTGCNGGGGCTATTCCCGACAGAAGCCGCAGCTTAACGTCGGGCAGAGAGCCCTCCAAGGTACAGCCTGCCGCCTTGACGTGACCGCCNCCGCCGAATTTTGCGCATATCTCTGANACGTCTATATCCGAAGCGGAACGCATGGACACCTTGAANTTGCCCTCGTCCTTTTCCTTGATTATAACGCCNACCTGAACNCCCTCAAGCTGAACGCTCATTCCCGCGATACCCTCGAACTCCTCCTGNGCAAGACCTGTTTTCTTGATAGTGTCGAGAGTTACNGCCGCCATAGCGCACTTGTCGTCCANNTAATATTCCATTGCCGAATTGATGTACTGCTCCACCTTTAGCCGAGCCTTGCTCTTTATGTCGAACATTTCGCGGTTTATAAGCTCGATATTTATNTCGTAGTTCATAAGCTCCGCGGCGATATTGTGAGCAAGCNTTGTGGTGTTTGCGTACTTGAAGCAGCCCGTATCGGTGGCNATACCNGTNTAGAGGCACTCGGCAATNCGCTTGTCAANCTCCGTTCCCATTTCCGTGAGNACCTGAAAAAGCACCTCGCAGGTCGCCGAAGCGTCGGGNTAAAGCAGCAGCTTTTTGGCNTAATGCTCGTTGGAAATGTGGTGNTCTATGCANANNTCAACATAGTCCNCNTGACCGNTCAGCCGCGTGCCGAGAAGCTTNCTGTCNGCAACGTCCACCGCCACAATGGTCTCGGGGGTGAACTTCTGCGGCTCGTANCCNTCGTACATAAAGCCGTATCTTTTGGGAAAATCGTCCGAACAGAGAACGTTGGCNTTTTTNCCCGCCTTCCNNAGAGCNTAGCACAGCCCGAAGCCGCTNCCCATAGTGTCNCCGTCGGGACTCTGATGAGTCAGAATATAATAATTGTCATGCTCCGCGAGAAATTCCGCGGTTTCTTTAAGATNAACNATCATAACGTCTNACTCCTTGTATATCCTTGTGTNCANACCGNTNACTCGCTTTCCGNGCCGTCCCCGGTATCTTCGATCTTTTCAAGCATTTTTGCGATCTCCGCGGAATGCTCGATAGAATTGTCCGCAATGAATTTAAGNTCGGGACACTTTTTCAGATGCAGCTTGTTTGANATCTGCCGCTTCATCATGCCCGACGCGCTTTCCAGACCCTTNACCGCGGTTTTTGCGGCGTCCGCGCCGTCTAAGCTGGAAATATATACCTTNCAGTGGGAATTGTCTCCCGAAAGCTCCGTNCTCACCACCGAGANCAGACCCGCGTTCACNCGGGGGTCTTTTATCTCCTCGCGGATAAGACCCGATATCTCACGCTTTATATCCTCGGACAAGCGTCCGTTTCTAAAGTTTGGCATTAATGCAAAACTCCTTTTTAAATTATTAAATGGTACACGACAAACCCTACCGCCCCCCTTGAGGGGGCTTGAGAACACCTATAATCACAACACTGTATATTGGGGGNAGACTCAGCCAGCGGGGGCTCCCTGTTCTCCGCTTAGTCNGGACGGTACTCCTCCATATAGTATGCCTCGAAAATATCGCCTACATGAACGTCGCTGAATTTTTCCAGAGTGATACCGCACTCGTAGCCCTCNGCGACCTCCTTAACGTCGTCCTTGAAACGCTTCAGGCTGGACATCTTGTCGTCCGCAACGATAATGCCGTCGCGCACAACGCGTATCTCCGCGTTTCTGGTGATCTTTCCGCTGAGNACGTAAGAGCCNGAAACCATNCCTACNTTGGANATCTTNTANACCTGACGNACTTCAACCCGTCCNAGATTTACCTCGCGGAACTTAGGCGCAAGCATACCCTTCATAGCNGTNGTNATTTCCTCGATAGCGTCGTAAATAATTCTGTAAAGNCGNATNTCCACGCCGTCTCTCTCGGCGTTGTCCGCAGCNACGGGNTCGGGACGAACGTTGAAGCCGACNATAATTGCGTTTGAAGCGTTNGCNAGCATAACGTCGCCCTCGGAAACAGCGCCAACCGCTCCGTGNATNACCTTTACGCGNACTTCCTCGTTNGAAAGNTTTTCNANNGACTGCTTAACAGCCTCAACNGAGCCCTGAACGTCAGCCTTGACGATAATNGGNAGCTCCTTGATCTCGCCCTGTTCGATCTGGCTGAACAGNTTGTCGAGNGTNACTTTCTGGTACTGCTTGAACTGCTCCTGCTTAGCCTCGTGCTTACGCTGTTCAACAAGCTCTCTTGCAAGACGTTCGTCCTCAACGGCGTTGAATGTGTCGCCCGCAGAGGGAACTTCCGCAAGACCCGTGATTTCAACAGGGTAGGAGGGACCAGCTTCCTTAACGACCTTGCCGTTGTCGTTGGTCATTACGCGGACGCGTCCCACGGCAGTACCCGCAATGATGATATCACCCGTGCGGAGAGTACCGTTCTGTACAAGCAGGGTCGCGATAGGACCTCTTCCCTTGTCAAGACGGGCTTCAATGACCGCGCCCTTTGCAAGACGGTTGGGATTTGCTTTAAGCTCGGCAACTTCAGCAACAAGCAGAACGTTTTCGAGCAGCTCGTCAATGCCCTCGCCTGTCTTTGCCGAAACGGGAACGCATATTACGTCGCCGCCCCATTCCTCAACGACAAGGTTGTATTCGGTAAGCTTCTGCTTTACCGCGTCGGGGTTTGCGCCCTCTTTATCCATTTTGTTGATGGCAACGATAATGGAAACTCCCGCAGCTTTCGCGTGGTTGATAGCTTCTACCGTCTGGGGCATGATGCCGTCGTCAGCCGCAACTACCAGAATTGCAATATCCGTAACGGAAGCTCCCCTCGCTCTCATGGAGGTAAACGCTTCGTGACCGGGAGTATCAAGGAAAGTGATCTCCTTGCCCTTGCAGGTAACGCGGTACGCGCCGATGTGCTGAGTGATACCGCCCGCCTCGGTGGAGGTAACGTTTGCGTTTCTGATCTTGTCAAGCAGGGAGGTCTTACCGTGGTCAACGTGACCCATTACAACTACTACAGGAGCGCGCTCTACGCCCTCGCCGTCGTCGTCATTGTCGTTGATAAGACGTTCCTCAATGGTAACGATGACCTCTTTCTCAACCTTTGCGCCCAGCTCCTCCGCAACGAGAGAAGCGGTGTCAAAGTCGATAACCTGATTTATTGTGCACATTTCGCCAAGCTGCATGAGCTTCTTGATTACCTCGGTAGCGGTAACTTTAAGTCTGGAGGCAAGCTCGGAGACCACTATCTCGTCGGGGATAAGCACCTTAAGCTGCTGCTTTCTTGCGCGCTCCAGCTCCAGTCTGCGGAGCTTCTCCGCCTCGGTCTCACGCTTTGTTGAGTACTGCTGGCTCTTTCTCTGCTGGGACTTCTGTGTAAGCTTCTGTTTCTTGGAGAAATTGTCTTTCTTTCTGTTTCCGCCGCCTGAAACGTTAGCCATGTTGTCGTACTTTTCGTTGTACTTATCCATTTCAACGTAAGAGCCTCTTGTGTCGACCTTGTGTATTTTCTGATCTACCACAGCCGAGCTGTCTGCGAACTTAACGTCCAGCTTCTTTTTGTTGGACTGCTCCGCGGGCTTGGGCTGGGGCTTCTGCTCCTGCTTTTTCTTTTTGTCGCCGTTCAGTACCTGCTGGGCATTGAAGCGTTCCTTTTTGCTTCCGCCCTGCTGATTGTTCTGAACCGCAGGCTTGGGCTGCTTTGTCTCCGCGGCGGCAGGCTTGGTATCCTTAGCTTCCTTTTTAGGCTCGGACTTGGCCTCCTGCTTTGCCTCAGGCTTGCTTTCCGCTTTCTCGGCAGACTTCTCCGCCTTAGCGGGCTTCTCCTCCTTGACAGGCTTTTCCGCAGCCGATTTATCGGCTTCCGCTTTCTCGGTCTTTGCCGCGGGCTTTTTGGCGGACTTCTTTTCCGTCTCCTGCTTCTTTTCCGTTTTCGGCAGATCTCTCATAGCGAAATACGCGTCGAACGAATCCACCTGATTGTTCTGGGAAAAATGCTCCAGAACGATATTCATTTCCTCCGCCGTAAGCGACGCCGCGGGCTTCTTGGTCACGTCAAGCTTTTCCTTAAGAAAATCCGCAAGCTCCTGACCCGTTACGCCCAAGTCCTTGGCAACGTCGTTTATTTTAAGCTTTGTCTGTTTAGCTGTACTCATAGGCTGTATACCCTCCGTTTTGATGAGTTTTATTTATGTTAGCGCTTTTATTTGATATTCACTGATCTTCGCCCTCACAAAGGCTTAACGCCTTTTCCGCAAAGCCGTCTCCGCATATGGTAAGTATACCCGCTTTCTTTCCGAGAGCGCCGTATATCCCGTCCTGCGTCATTTCGGTTTTCCTCACGGGAACTCCCCGCTTATCCGAAAAGAAACGCACTTCCTTTTCTGTTTTCGGGGAAATATCCGCCGCGATAAGCACCGCCCGCGCTTTTCCCGCGTCCAGAGCCTCTTTCATGGGATCGAAGCCCATAGCGAGCTGTCCCGCCTTGCGGCATATTGTGAGCAGTCCGTCAAGACTCCCCTGCTTTTTCATTTCCGTCCGCCCCCTCGATAAGCTCCTTTTCCATTCCGTCGTAAACCTCGTCGGAGATACGGCAGGAAAACGCTTTTTCAAATCTTCTGGACTTTCTTGCTTTCCCGAAGCATTCCGCGCTGCGGCAGATGTACGCGCCCCTGCCCGATTTTTTACCCGTCAGATCGATGGAAACGCTTCCGTCGGGAGCTTTGACCGCTCTGATAAGCTCTTTTTTCGGCTTCATTTCACCGCAGCCGAGGCACATTCTCATAGGTATTTTCTTAGTTCCCGCCATAAGACCACGACCTTACTCCACGGGAGATTCGGGCTTTATGTCGATCTTGTAGCCCGTAAGCCTTGCCGCAAGCTTCGCGTTCTGACCTCTGTTTCCTATCGCAAGGGAAAGCTGATTGTTGGGGACAACCACCGTGCAGGTTTTCTGCTCGCCCTCCTCCACCGTAACGCTTACCACGTCCGCGGGAGAAAGAGCGTGAGCGATAAACACCGCAGGGTCCTCGTCGTAAACGATAATGTCGATCTTTTCGCCGTGAAGCTCATTCACGATATTTCCGATACGGCTGTGCTTGGGGCCTATGCACGCGCCCACGGGGTCAACGTTGCTGTCCTTGGACCATACGGCAATTTTGGTTCGTGAACCCGCCTCACGGGATATCGCCTTTACCTCAACCGTGCCGTCGTAAATTTCGGGAATTTCCAGCTCGAAAAGACGCTTTACAAGGTCTTTATGAGTTCTGGAAACTTTTACCATAGGCCTCCTGTCGGGGTTGATGATGTCCACCAGATAGAGCTTTACGATATCGCCCTCTTTGAGGACTTCTCCCGGTATCTGTTCGTTCTTGAATAAGTACACCTCGTTCTTGTCTATGGCAAGTGTGGCGTTTCCGCTTTCAGGCTCGACCCTGAGGACTGTCGCCGATACCGCCTCGTGTATCTTGTCGCTGAACTGACCGATGTATCTTTCCCTCTCGAAGCCCTTAAGCTCCGTCCTGATAGCCTGCTTTGCGTTCTGAGCGGCAACGCGTCCGAATTTTGCCGTCGAAAGCTTGAACGGAACAACGTCTCCCACCGCCGCGTTTTTGGAGCATACGGCCTTTGCCTCGTCAATGTGTATCTCGCTCATATCATACGGCTCTTCGTCAACGACCGTTCTCATCAGCGAAACCTCGAAAACCTTTTTCTCGGGGTCGATCTCAACGTTGAAATCCTCGCAGTCGGGGTACTCCTTTTTTACCGCCCTTGAAATACCCAGCTTAATCTTTTCCGTCAGCAGCTCCATGGGTATGCCGTTTTCCTGCGCAAGCTTTTCCAGCGCCTCAAAAAATTCCTTGTTCATTTTTGCGAATTCCTCCTATTAGAAAATTAGATATCAGTAATCAGAACGAAATAAATTTATTCATCATCATCATTAAAAAGCTCGTCGGGATCGTCGTCGTAAAGACGTATAAAGGCTGTGTCGGAAATTTTTACCTCCATGTCGCCCTCCTCGGCGATAACCGAGACCGTATCCTTAGTATATCCTTTAAGAATGGCTATAAACTCCTTTTTGCCGTCGGTCTCGCGGATATAGCGTATCCTTACGGGACACTCCAGAAACTCCTCGAAGTGTTCGGGACGCCTCAGCTCCCTGCCCAGACCGGGAGAGCCGACTTCAAGCATATAGTTCTGCTCGATGGGGTCTGCGTCGTCCAGAGCCTTTGAAAGCGGACGGGTCATGTTTTCGCAGTCATCCATGTCCACCGCGCCGTCCTCCTTGTCGATAAAGACCCTGAGGTACCACATCGCGCCCTCCTTTTCAAACACCACATCCCAGATCTTAAGTCCCAGACCGTCTGCAATGGGCTTTGCGATATCCCATACCGCAGCGGCGGTGTTTCCGCCCTTACCGCCTTTTTTTCCTGCCATTGGATCAATCCTTTCAATAAGTGCATACAGCACAAAAGACCGGAGCTTTCCGGTCTTTTGTGAATCTTAATATTATGACATTAAATATTATACCACACATTTTTCCGAATTGCAAGTGTTTTTTTGAAAAAAATAGCAAAGTCAGCGGAGCGTTGTGCCAAAATTGGTATTTTTGGTGAAAAAGCACCTTGAAAACGGGAAATTTATGTGCTATAATATTTTTGCTTGGGTCTGTTATTAATAATGCGGCTCATACTATTAATAATGTTATAATATTTAAGATGAAATTTTTCCGAGGTATTCCAATGAACAAATATATTTTAACCATATCCGACGAGAAAACCACGCGTTCTCTGGCAAATATCCTGCTGTTCTGCATAGGACTTTTCGGTGTTGTCCTTTTGCTTAACGAGATCGGTGTTTTCATTATAGAAAAAAAAGCTTTCAGGATCGTTGCCGCAGTTTTTGCGGTTATTATGGCTTTTCCGAAAGCGGCGCTGCTTATACGCAGAAAATACGAGGGCTGGATGAAGTACGCAATTATGCTGTGTACATCAATTTCTATCTGTCTCGCTTACAGCGTGCTGACGTTCCATATGGTAATGCCGTTGGTTTTCCCGCTGGTTCTGTCGGTCATGTACTTCGACAACAAGCTTACAATATTTACTACAATTGAAACCGCAGTCTTTATTACGGCGGCACATTTTCTCAGTGCGGCTCTTCTTGTGGTTCAGGACGATCCCATGCGCACCCTGCCGCAAATTCTTACTTTCGGCCTCCTGCCGCGTCTTATCCTTTTCTTCGTATTTGCGGTGGTATGCATTATCCTCGGCAATAAAACTCAGGAAATTTTCTCAAAGCTCAATACCTCCATCGACGAGATAAACCGTACCAAGGATAGCCTTGACACCATTATCGACGCGTCCCGCAAGCTTTACGGTGCAATGAATATGCTGGAGCTTGCAGGTCTTATCAAGAACGCCGTATACACCGTTACCTCAAAGGTTCAGGGCAGCTCGGGCATTCCCGTGATAGCAATGGGCGTTCACACCGAGGACGGAGCGTTCCACCACATTGACGACAACCTCACGTCGGGACTTGCCCACGCCGAAAACGGAATAGTAACGGTACAGCTGCCGAATATCAGCTTCGCTTATCCGCTGGTAAAGCAGAAAGTCCGCGACGACGTGCAGATCACTCCCAACGGCATAGGCATGAGCTTTTATCAGGACGACGACCTGCTTTTCTACATTTCAATGGAGTTCCCCGTGGTCACAAACGATATCCTGCTGAAAAGCTCGCTGGATATTCTTTACAGCAATATCGACACCGCCATGCGGCAGACCAAGGTAAACAGCGACATCTTCAAAACGCAGGAATCGGTCATTCTTTCCTTTGCTGAAATTTCCGAGTCCAAGTCCAGACAGACAGGTCAGCACGTAAAGCGTGTTTCCGAATATGTCCGCGTAATGGCTCTGAACACAGGCTTCGACGAGGAAAAATGCACCGAGATCGCTCTTGCGGCTATGATGCACGATATAGGAAAGCTGCTTATCCCTCCGGAAATTCTCGAAAAGCCCGGCAGGCTTACAGATGAGGAATTCAGCGTTATCAAAACCCATGTTACCCTCGGTGAAGAGCTGCTGAAAAATTCTCCCGGCGAAGTGATGTCAATGGCTCGCAGGATCGCGCTTTACCACCACGAACGCTGGGACGGCAAGGGATATCTTGGCTATGCTGGCGAAAAGATCGACTATATTTCCCGCTTTGTTTCGGTTGCGGACGTTTTCGACGCGCTGGTATCAAAGCGTTCCTACAAGGACGGCTGGCCTCCCGAAAAAGCTTATGCGGAGATAGTCCGTCAGCGCGGCACACAATTCGCTCCCCACGCGGTGGACGTTTTTGTGAAGAGCTACGACAAGATCATGGAGATACTGAAGCTTTATCCCGACCAGGTGGCTCAGTCCTCCGAACCTGCGGAACAGGGACAGTAAATAATTACAAAACGGTAAAATTAACAAAAGCCTGTTGAAATTGTTGAAAAATATGTTATAATATACATAATGCAAATTGCACAAAGAAAAAAAGGGGGGGATTTTATGCCCGATATCATGTCGATAGGCGAAATGCTGGTGGACTTTACCGCCATGCATAATATGCAGGATATTGAGGACGCTGCGGAGGCAGACGAAAAGGGGGATATCTTCTACAAGCAGAACCCGGGCGGAGCTCCCGCGAACGTTGCGGTAATGGCCGCAAAGCTGGGCGTGTCAAGCGGCTTTATCGGAAAGATGGGTCTTGATATGTTCGGCAGATACCTGAGAGACACGCTCTCTGACGCGGGTGTGGAAACAAAAGGCGTTATACTGGACAAGGATTTCTCCACAACGCTCGCTTTTGTAAGAAAAATCGGCGACGGCGAACGGGATTTTGTTTTCTACCGCAAAAACAGCGCCGACCTTAATTTAAACTACAGCGAGGTAAATCTCAAGCTTATAGACAGCTGCAAGCTGCTCCATTTCGGCGCGCTGCTGCTGACCTCCGAGCCGTCCAAATCCGCGGTGATAAACACGGTGGAGTACGCCAAGCAGCAGGGCAAGATAATTTCCTACGATCCCAACTGGCGCGAGCGCTTGTGGGATTCAAAGGAGGCTGCCATAAAGGCGATGCGCAGCGTGCTTATGTACGCTGACGTTGTAAAGGTGTCCGAGGCGGAGCTTCAGATAATAACAGACAGCGCAAACCTGCTTCCCGCAATAGCAAAGCTTCTCGGCTACGGAGTAAAGGTAGTGTGCATTACTCAGGGCGCAAAGGGCTGTATAATCGCCACAAAGCACGGCATAGAGCGTCTGCCCACCTTTAAGGTGGAGACGGTGGACACCCTCGGCGCGGGAGACAGCTTCCTCGGCGCGTTTCTGTCGCGGCTGGTGCTTTCGGGCAAGTCCATGGACGAGATAGAAATGGAGGATCTGCGCGAGTTTGCCACCTATGCAAACGCCTGCGGAGCGTTAAGCTCGACCAAGGTGGGAGCTATCCCTGCCATGCCTACCCACAAGGAGATACTTGCTCTTATGGAACAAGGTCCTGTATATTGATGAAAGCTTTAAGCCGCTTCCGAAAAAGGAGGCGGCTTTTTTCCGAAAATTATGATAATGGGTGGTGTAAATTTACATTGACAAACCACCCGCCATATAGTATAATATCTACCATATTAAGGAAAGGAGCTTTTCCATGAAAATAAAATCTGCCGCTGCTTTGTCCGCGGCGGCATTTACAATATTGCTTTCCGGCTGCACAAGCGCCGAACCCGAAACTATTTCGGAAACCTCCGAAACCACCGTTGTTACCACTGAAAACCCCTATCTTCTCGTCCGCGGCTGGGACGGCCGGGAGCTTCTGGACAGCGTTTTTTTCTGCGGTGAAAGCCACCCGCTGCCCATTGCTCTCAACGAAGATACCAAGCTTATCCTTTCTGACGGAAACCTGATTTTCCCCGACGGCTCTTACGCCGAGGCCGTTGTCAATACCGAAAACGACCTGCCTGTCGTTACCGCTCTTCATTTCAAGCGCGAGACTGCTCCTTCGGACTTTTCCATATACGGAGCGGATTTCAGCCTCAGACCCGACGACGTTCCCGACATTTTCGGATTTGCAAACAGCATTTACAGCGACAAAAACAATGCTCTGGTCCACAGCTTTTTTGACGGCGGAATCACCGAACTGACCTTCGTTTTCCAAAATGACATATTATCCGAGGTCTACATTGCCTCGTGACCGTTTTCCTCGCTCAGCACAAGCCTTATGTCAATTTTTTGACCTCTGCGGAAAACCGTTACCGTCATCTCGTCACCGGAGCCAAAACGCTCCTTGACCTTGTTGAGCTCTGCCATTGTCCTGACGATCTCTCCCTCGGCGGCGACGATTATATCTCCGACCGCAATTCCCGCCGCGTCTGCCGCTGAATTTTTCTCGATGAACCGCACATAAACTCCCTCGGGCAGATCGTAGTACCGTGCGTTTTCCTCGCCGATATCCTCGCCGCTTATTCCTATTCGGGGTCTGCCTGTGACGTAGCCGTTTTGTATCAGGTCCTTGATAACAGGCTTTGCGGAGCTTATCGGTATGGCAAAGCCCAGTCCCTCGGCGTAGTCGGATATTATTTTGCTGGAATTTATACCCACCACCTGTCCGAAACGGTTTAACAAAGGTCCGCCGCTGTTGCCCGGATTGATAGCGGCATCAGTCTGAATAAGGGTCATCTCGTACTCGTCAATGGTGATTGTGCGGTCAAGAGCGCTGATTATCCCGCAGGTCGTAGAGCCGTAAAGCTCGAAGCCAAGCGGGTTTCCTATTGCTACCGCAAGCTCCCCCTCGGAAAGCTTGCGGCTGTCACCAAATTCCGCGGCGGAAAATTTATTTTTTCCGCCGTTTATTTTTACCACCGCAAGGTCGGTACGGCTGTCCGCACCTATGATCTGAGCGGGATACTCTGTTTTGTCGGCAAGAACGACGGTCACGCTCTCTGCGGGAACGCGCCTGCCATCCGACTGATTTTGCACAACATGAGCGTTTGTCACGATATAGCCGTCCTCGGAAAAAATTATGCCCGTACCAGTGCCCACGGAGTTTTCACCAAACGCGGAGGATATACCCACCACCGAGGGCTTGGCTTTCTTCACGATCTCAGGTATGGACAGTTCAGTGTCCTCTTTCGATAAAGTGACAGTACTTTTCACGTCCACGCTTTCTGCGGCGTAGTATCCGTCCGCAAACCGTAAGCAAATGAGTACGCAGACTGCCGCTAAAACCAATAAAGCGGCGTTCCGTACCAATGTCTGCGAACCGCTTTTGTTTTTTCCGAACGAATCAAAATTTTTCATAGCACATTCTCCCGAACAATTTTTATATGGAAATATCTTGCCCGAAAAAAATTTATTTATGATTTATCGCCGCAAAAAATAAATGTCCCAACCATTATCGATCGGGACGTTTTATAATGAAGAAAAAGTATAAATTTTGATTTTACGCACCATGTAACAAATCTTAGGCGGCGAAGCCGCCGACATCAGCTGGTCGAGCTGAGCCCAGCTCGCAGAAGTCCAGAGGGCGGAGCCCTTTGG
>JAAVHI010000006.1 GCA_014799785.1 Ruminococcus sp. | reverse complement strand
CGTCACACTGTGACGTTTTGGAGATTTACCTTTCCTGAAACTGTTAAAAGGGGGAGCGGTCGTGTCCGCTCCCCCTCGGAATGACTGTCGTCATTCCTCACCCCTTTCACCGTTTTGAACGATATGCGCCTGCGGGCGCGGGAAAGGAGATTTCGCCGCCTGCGGGCGGCGACCAGGGGCTCTGCCCCGTGGACCTCGCCACCTTTGAAAAGGTGGACGAAACTTTTCCATGGCGGCTTCGCCGCCTAAAGAATTGTTACATAGTGCGTAATGCGCTAAATCAAAATTTATCATTCTTATCTACACACGAAAACGTCCCAACCGTTAAAGGTCGGGACATTTTCGTGTAATGCTTTTTTAAGTTTACCAATATGTAAAAACAAATCCTGCAAGCGGCGACAGCACTATCATAATTACAGAAAAAGTAAACGACTCCACAGAAGTAAGCGTCGCCCGCTGTTCCGAGGGAAACATATCCTGTAAAATGGCGTTGGTACGCACTTGCAGCGCGTCGTCCCCCGCCGCCGCAATAAATCCTCCCAGAGCCATGACCGCCCATAACGGCGAATGCTCCGCCAGAAAGCCAGTCAGCACAAGGGCTGCAGACAAAGCATACACCTGCCTAAAGCTAAGCTTGGGAAGCTTCAAAATCAGCTTAGAGCCCACAACGCCGCCCATTTCCATAAAAAGCAGAGCGAAGCCCAGTACCCACTGAGGAATACCCTTTTCGGGAAGCTTTGCCTGCAAGAAAAACAGCAGCAGGATATCCACCGCGCCCACAAGGGAATTGCACATCATTAATCCCATGGCTTTTCCGACCTGTCTCAGAAAAGCTAAGCTTTCCTTAAAGCACCCGATAAGCTTTGCACCGAGACCGCTTTCGGAATTATTCTGCGGCTCCGAGGCATACACTTCACGCAGAGAGGACAGAACAAATATCTGTACCGCGCACATGATCAGGTCGGTCCCGTAGGCGATCCTGTGTCCGATAAAAAGGGCGAAGCCCGCGCACAGAGTTGACAATCCGCTGCAAATACGGTAAATGATAAGCTGATTGGATTCGTACTTCTCGAACCCGTCATCCATTTTTGCAATCTTAAGCGAATCGTAAGCCAGCGCGTCCCCCGAGCCCGACGACGAGTTGTAGCTCAGCGCCTGAAAGGCAATAGACAGGCACACCATGAAAAGGCTGTCCGAAAAAATCATTACTATGTTTCCGATCATGCGCATAATGCTGCTTACGATCAGCATTTTCTTTCTGCCGAACACGTCCGCCAGAACCCCCGACGGTATCTCGAATATAAGGCTCGTGATGTGAAAAACGGTCTCGGCAATGCCGATCTCCACCAGACTGTAGCCTCTTGCCGCCAAAATTGCGACCCATGCGCCCGTCAGCGACAGATTTCCCAGCACGGACGACAAATATAATCTTGATAATTGCTTCTTAATTTTAAACATAAAAAATCTCCTTAACATTTAATGGCAGTTAAGGAGATAATGCACCTATAGCAAATTTGCAGAAACACTTCGACCAAGGTCAGATTTGAATATGCTTATGACAAATTTTCCTGCAAAAGGGCGCACTATCCCCGTAAAGGGGAGAAATGGAACCTTTTGACAGCTGTAAATTTATCATTTTCCAAAACATAAGCTTGACCTCTGAATTAATCTGTGTATAGCTTTATTTATAAAGTATAACATATATCTGCGGTTTTGTCAACACTTTTACTCGGCAGACTGCGCTTCCTTTTTCCGCGCGGGAAGCTCCATAAGTATGGGAATTGCAGCTCCGACCAGAAGCAAGACTATGCCGACGATACCCTGCGCGTCAAAGCGGAATTCCGCCGGGAAAATATGCGGCACGGAGCCGATTATAAGTCCGATAATAAAACAGTAAACGCCCTGCCTGAAACGCTTCATAAGCGCGTTGATTATTCCCGCAGCGGCGAAAATTCCCACAACAGCACCCACGCCGAAGCTTAGCAGTATGGGGAAATCAAGTCCCGAAACCGCGCCGATTATGGAGTCGTAAACCCCGAAAATTTTCATTATCATCGAACCGCTTACTCCGGGGATTATCATTGCCACCGCGGCGATAAATCCCATAACGATGTAGACCAGCACGTCCCGCAGAGACAGCGCCGCGCCCTCGGTAAACATACTTCCGCCGTCGCTTGCGAAAAGCATTGCGATCATAACGGCAAGTCCCACCAAAAACGGGATAAGGTTTACGGGACTGATACGGCTGCGTTCCTTTTTGCACTCACGCATTACCGTAGGCAGACTGCCGACGATAAGTCCCATAAAGAAAAGCTGTGTGGGGACGTTGTAGGTCTCGAAAAGATAGTCGAGAGCCACCGCCGTCAGGAAAATGCCGATGACCATTCCCAAGCCAACGGGAATAAGAAACGGCAGATTTTTTATCAGCTTTTTGATATTGGGAGTGATCGCTTCGATAAGCCTGTCAAAAATTTTTGTGACAACGGCTATAGTTCCGCCGCTCACCCCCGGAATGGCGTTTCCGATACCCACCGCCGCGCCTTTCAGCACAAGAAAAATACTGTCCTTTGCTTTTGTAAAAAAATTCATATCAAACACTTCTCCGACAAAAATTTATTATTGTAACAAGAAATATTATTGCATAAATTTGTCGGAAAAGCAAGCGTTTTCGCAAATTGTATCCGCTTTGTAATATTAATTTTTAATCTGCCTATAGACAAAATGTTTATAGGCAGAGCCGCTGAAAGGCGGCAGTCAAAACCTACGGTTTTGACAAAATTAATATTGACGGCTTCTTTAGGCGGCTTCGCCGCCACCGCCGTGCACAGCACGGCGAGATCAACATATAGACTTTGTCTATATGTTGATAAAGAAATAGTATAATATAAGTGCCACAACTGTTGCAAACTAAAAAGGAGCTGCCGACCTGACAGCTCCCGTATATTTAAATTTATGGCTTTTCAGCACGCTGAATTATCCGGTGGTCTCACTCCGATCCTTCAGATTTTCAGATAACTCCGAACGTATTTCATAGACACCGCTTCCTTTCAAAAAAACTGCGGAACGTCTTTGCTTATGCCATTGGACTCACTCCCTAAAATTCATATTCCTTTCGAGATGTTACAGAATGCCACATATAACATTCCTCCTCGTGGAAAAATTTTCATCAAGAGAATGGGACTATGCCATTGGACTCACTCCTTAAAATTAGATTTCCAACCGACTCAGCCTAAACAAAATCATAGCAACCGTCTCCAATCGGAAATATTTTAACGGGTAAGGGCATCACGCCTCATCTTATGCCATTGGACTCACTCCTGTTTTTTCAGAATTTTTTAGGAAAAGTCTTTCTGATTACCATAATAACCACTCAGTTTCTTTCGGACTGATCGTCCTTATTTTTTTCGGAAATCGGTAATTTTTACCGTTATAACTGTCCTGTCGGACTCACTCCCTTACGTTTATTTCTTAGAGATTCAGATCGTGATAAGCATATTTAAGTTTCATATGCATCCCTTCTTTACAGTTTGATTCCGAAGTTAAAGTAACTGCTTAGGTGGTCTCACTCCCTCCATACTAAATGAGCAGATTCTTTGTGCCTTTCAAAATGATCCTCATAAAACATCACTTCTTTCATGAGATTCTAAAGAAAGTCTTTACCGGTACATTGGTCTCACCTTTTACATCAGATTTATCGCAGCCTTTTATGTAAATCCCTTTCATCGGGCGTTTGCATATCAGGCAGTTCCGCATTGTGCATGAGCTATCGGAATTTATTTTTGGGTATAAAAATACCGCACTGCTCAGTTCCGTAATGTTCTGAGATATGCGGCTCGTTATGATACTTTAAGCGGACTGTCGGCTAATCGCCGTAATTTGGAGTGAAGCCCTATAGGCTTTACATTTAGACTCCCTCATAATTCACTTTAAAGCATTGCTGCAAACGAGTCGCTGCGGACTGCCTGTGAGAACTGATTATCTGCTATTTCCATTGGACTCGCCATCCTTTCCGAGTGAATATTTTGAATTCCCGACCTTACCGCGTTTTTGATTTCGTTTTATTGTAAGGAATAAAACCGGCAGGTTCCATCGGGTCCAAGCTCTGTGAAAGACCGTCCGTCATGCGGTGTTTTGTGGGGTCTGCCGTTCATCACGGGTCATCGCCCCTCCGCGTTCTCGGTACTTCTCTTTCATTGATTGTAGTATAACACACTTTTTGTGCAATGTCAATAGNTTTCCACACAAAATACTANACAAGTATTTGTGCAANATTTTTNTGNANNNTANNNCTTGACAANTANNTGNAAAAGTTGTACAATTAAATAGTTGGGTGCTTGGGCTGCCATATGCATATGCTGAAGCCNAATCCTGACTGACNCGAAATCACCGCTTTTTTAAGGAGGTTCATTATGGCTGATAATTTTGACGATATGAGCATGGCTGCCGACCTTTACACCCTTGTGGACGAGGACGGCGTTGAACAGCAGTTTGAAATGCTGGACGTTATGGANGTCGANGACGANCGCTANTACGCTCTTGTTCCCTATTANGACGATCCCACCAAGGAGATCGAGGCGGACACCGAGCTGGTNGTNCTCAAATCCGAATACGACGANAANAANGACGAGACACTCGTNTCCATCGACAACGACGAGGANTACGAGAAGATCGGAAATATGTTCCTTGAAAGGCTCAACAAGCTTTACGAGGACGAATGATCNCAGATANAAATCCCTTTTAACTTTCGTGNTGACGGCTCTGAGTGCCGACGGTCTCACGGATTGCAGATTGAAACAGAAATTTGCCGTGNTGTAATATCACGGCAAATTTTAAGTTATACAGNTTGGATCGGAGGAGTAACCGAATGATTGTTTTGNTANCGGGAGCGTCTCATACGGGAAANACNGCNCTTGCTCAGAAGCTGCTTGAAAAATATAAATATCCTTATCTGTCCATAGACCANCTNAAGATGGGNCTTATTCGCAGCGGAAACACCNCGCTTACNCCTGTAAGTGATGATAAAGCGCTGACGGATTATNTNTGGCCGATCGTGTGTGAAATGATAAAAACNGCGGTCGAGAATGANCANAANCTTNTTGTGGAAGGNTGTTATATTCCTTTTGACTGGNCNAAAGATTTTGAAGCGGAGTATNTGAAAAACATAAAATATTACTGCTTGGTCATGAGCAGNAACTATATTACAAATCATTTCAGCGANATAAAACGGTACGCAAGNGTNGTGGAAAACAGNGGCGANGATGAGGACTGTACGNTCGAAACAGTANTGAGGGATAATGCTGAAACNCTAAAACANTGTCAAAAGNACAANGTNANCTATNTTCTTATTGANGNNGAATATNAAATTGANATTGATTTATAAATTTTCAGACATCTAAAATTTACTATTGATTTTTTCCCCGCTTTGTGGTATACTGTTATCAGACTTAAGGATTTCTGCCTTGTCCGATAAAGTGTGATTTTATAATCCAACACATTATATTAGGGATTCAGTCTCCGTCAGCGGATTGCAGACCTCCCGCCGCATTAGATGTGCGGAGCAACGGACGCAGGGAGCGTGAAACTAACGGGCTGTTGCCCACCTGCCGAGTGCGGGTTTTATGCTTCACATGGCGGCAAGGCGGTTATTTTTGCAAAATCACGGCGAACCTCTTCGGAGGTTCGCTTTTTTTGCGGATATTTTTTCTCCNGCGGCAGATACTATTACCATGAAAAATTTTATCGAAANACACAAAAAGCTTTATTTTTGCCTGACCGGNGCGGTNACGGGCTTGTGCAACGGTCTGTTCGGTTCGGGCGGAGGNATNGCCGCCGTGCCAATGCTCCAGAANGGCGGNGTGAACGTGAAAAANTCCCACGCCACGTCCCTTGCGCTGACCCTGCCGCTGTCGGTNGTGTCCGCCTGCTTTTACGCTTANGACAAAAGNTTNCGCTGGGGNGACGCGCTTCCCCTTATCCCNTTCGGACTTGCGGGCGCGGTCATCGGCGGNCTGCTTATGAAAAAGATACCNAACACCCTGCTCAAAAGGATATTCGGAGCGATACTTATAGTTTCGGGAGGGAGGCTGCTGCTCAAATGATATGGTCGTTCACGGCGGCTTTCCTNACGGGAATTTTCGCTTCNCTCGGCGTTGGCGGAGGAATGATACTNATAATATATCTGACGGTTTTCGGCGGCTTCGACCAGATATCCGCACAGGGGATAAATCTTATCTANTTNATTCCCATAGCGGCTTTGTCGGTAATTATCCACACGAAAAACGGTCTNATACACTGGAAAAAAATTTTCCCCGCAATAGCTGCGGGGANAGCATTTTCNGCGGCGGGNGCNGTTGCCGCAAANTATTTCGGCTCTCCCGCGCTGAAAAAAATNTTTGCNNTTTTTATACTTCTGATNGGNGTCAAGGAGCTGCTNTACAAGCCTAAGGACGCTGCTGCCCGTTCTTCCGAAAAGCAAGATAAGTCTCCAGAATGATGGTNGCCGCCACCGCGTCNACAACAGCCTTGCGCTTTTTNCCGCGGACGTTNGTCTCGTTCAGATAATTGTGAGCCGTGACCGTGGTGCTGCGCTCGTCCCAAAGCTCGNTNGGGATACCGCTCTGNTCGNTTACAAGACGGGCAAACTCCGCGCATTTTTCNGCTCTCTCNCCTATCGTNTTGTTCATATTTTTCGGATAGCCGACTACTATNAGTTCGGCTTTTTCCTTTTTNGCAAGCTCCGCGACCNNNTCNGCGCACCGNTCAAAATTGTACTCGGTAATGACNGTCAGCGGCGAGGCAAGCATTTCNCTCTTGTCGCAGACGGCGATACCCGTCCTGCTGTCGCCGTAGTCCACAGACATGATACGCATTTTTCAGTCCCCCTTACTTCAGNTTTTTCGACAGATACAGGTTCAGATCGTCGTCGTTCACACATTCCGCATACGGAGGACAAACCTTGCCNCCGTACCACACTCCCGAACCGTCGAAAATATAGCCCCGCTTTATGTANAGCCTTTGCGCCGCNCCGTAGCCGCTGTGAAGTCCNACNCCNANATACACCGTNTCGGAAAACTCCGCGGCGATCTGCTCGGCAACGTCCATAAGNCGCGTNCCTACGCCCTTTCTGCGNAATTTCTCCAGCACGTTGAAATCCACNATTTCGGGATAGCCCATACCCCCGAACGCGCCGTTCATACAGAACGGATACACGCTGACGTACCCCGCNGGCTCGCCCTCNAANTCGGCGGCAANGGCNATNGCTTTTCCCGCCGCNGANTCGCGGANACGCATTTCAAGCTTTTCNGGGGACGCGTNNTNCCACCCTTGGGCGACCTCNTCNCGGGCAAAAATTTCNGGNTCNGNNAGNCGNAGATTACGCACNCTTATAGTNCCGTCGTCNCTGTAGACCGTGTCCTCGATACGGCTCCACTTNGAGCGGGACAGGGTGGACATCTCCGCNGGAAGATGCTCGTTGCTGTTCTTGAAAATGATTTTCGGAGTAAGGTCGTCGCCGTACTCGACTAAAGACACGGCGGTGTTGTCCGACCAGCCAACGTCCTTTAACGCGGAAATTGACCTACCCATTGCGTGGCAAAGGTAGTTCCTAAGCGCGCAGCCGTGGGAGACAACAGCGATAGTCCTGCCCTGATTTTGAGCGGCAATGTCCGTGACCGCGGCTTTCATTCGGTCGAAAACCTCGGTCATTTTTTCGCCGTTCTCAATGTAAAAATCCTCCATGCGGTTCTGCCACAGGTCGTACTCGACGGGGTAAAGCACGGGAAGCTCCGCCCAAGGCTTGCCCTCCCAGACGCCGCCGTCGATCTCGATAAGCCGCTCGTCCTCTATTATCGGCAAACCGTGGTGTCTGTTCACAGCTTCGGCGGTAGAGATCGTCCTTTTCAGCGGACTTGAATATATGCGCTCGATCGGAACGTCCCTGAACCATTCCGCAAGATATTCAAGCTGCTTCGCGCCCCGCTCGCTTATCTCGCAGTCGGTGCGCCCCTGGAAAAATTCCTGAACGTTTCCCATCGCCTCGGCGTGGCGTACAAAATAAATTCTAAGCATAGCTGTTCCTTTCACACAATAAGTTCCGCAAAATTTTTAAGGTACTCCAAAGCGGTCTCGTCCTCCTTTTTGGAGAAGCCGTGTCCCGCTTTTTTCAGTATTTTCAAATCGACCGTTCCGTCAGCTTCCGTCCTGTTATCGGTATAGGCTCTGACAGCTCTTTCGGAATAGCTGACATTGACTATCTTGTCGCTGTCGCCGTGGACGATAAGCACGTCCCCAGAAAAGCCCGATATTTCGGCAAACGGATCCATTCCGATAACGTCCTCAACATAGACCCTGCCAAGCTTCATGGGGCCGCACTTTACAATGTCGGGAATATTGTTAGGGTCAAACTTCGCGAACATCATCTGACCCGCTCGCGCGTCGTCGGGAATACACAGCGCGGGATAGAACAGAACCAGCCTGTGTATGCGGTTTTCGGGCTTTGCCGCCGCCAGAGCCGAAACAAATCCGCCCTGACTGCAGCCCATAAGCGTGATTTTTTCGGTATCTGCCCCGTCCTGCAATCTTGCGTACTCAATGACAGCCTCCAAGTCCCGCACCTCGGTCAGCACGGACATATCAGTGGTCTTGCCGTCGCTTTTGCCTTTTACGACACAGCCGCCCGAAAAATCAAAGCAGTAGGAAAGATATCCCATTTCGGCAAACGCCTTTGCATAGTGCCTTACGGTGTCCTGAAAAGCCATGAAGCCGTGGCTCACAATTGCGATTGGGAGACTTTCTCCCTGCGAAGATGCGGGACGGTACTCCGTTCCGCGAATGGTCAGACCGTCTCTTTGGCAGGAAAATTCCGTCTCGGAATAGTTTACATTCTTGTTTTTACGAAGCATTTGCGCACTCCTCTCATTCAAGTCCCGAAACGTCCCTTATCCAGCCCGTAACGCCGCGTGGAAGCCGTTCGTCCGCAGGCTTTCCGTCGTCGAACATCAGGTTGTGCTGCACCCAGTTTATCATGCAGTGCTGACCCATTTCGATGCCGTAATGCACGGAGGCTATCCCGCCGTCGCCGTTGTAGACCCATTCGGGGAAGAACAGCAGGCAGTTTTTCATGCTCCGCAGCTTTTCCTCCCGTGGCTCAATACATTTGTCAAATGGAGCAAGCTCATCATGTCTGCCGTGGGCGATAAACAGGTTTACACCGCTGTCGGATATCCTGTCCAATGCGCTGTCGTCGGGGACATATCCCGAAGCAATAGGCATTGCACCGTCAAAGAAATTGCCATAATCTTCTAACATTTTCCATGTCATGTACCCGCCCGATGACGCGCCCATAACGAATTTCTTTCCGATATTGGCCGAGTGTTCCGCGCAGACCTTATCGTAAATTGCTTTTATGGGAGCGGAGTAAACCTCCGACCATACTCCCTCCAGCTCGCCGTTTTGCAGACGCTTTTCGTTTGCCAGCGGGACGATTATATACGCCCCGCCCATTTCCTGCTGATACTTTGGTGTGGCGTACTGCTCCGCACCGCAGCACATTATGCACTTAACGCCGTCCAGAGAATTGCTTGCGCCGTGAAGCCACATCAGCACGGGATATTTTTTATCCGCGGGCGCACCGTGCTTTACGGGGTCGTATACATAATATCTCATGTCGCCTGTCTCGGCGCAGGGGTACAGATACTCGTCAAAAAGGTCAAAATACGCCTTGGCTTTGTAGCTTACGGAGTAGCTGATAAACTCAACCTCCTTCAGGTACTTCGCCCATTCGGGGACGGCGGTCTTGTTCTGTTGGAGCTTATTAAATTCGGGTAATGGCATAGTGATACCTCCTAAATAATTTCTTTTGCATTTTTGGGCAGTTTTTGTACTTTTTCAAGCCAAAGCCTGCTGTTTTTCGCCATTGTAAGGTCATATTCCGTCTGTAATTTTTCCGCGATTTCGGGAGCAAATTCGTCCATAAGTCCGCACATTTCAAAAACGGATTTCCAAATAGCCGAAATATCCGCGCCGCTGTAGGTGTCAAGAAAACGCTGCCATACAGCGGGTTCAAGCCATTTGTACATATACTTTGCGGACTTTCCCGCGCTGACGGTGAAATCGGTGTCAAAGCCGATTTTCCACGACAAAATTTTCACGACTTGGGGACGTATCCAATGGTTTATCATGTCGAGGACATAGGGAGCTTCCTCCCGCCAAAGTCCCTTTGCAACGTTGTTCATGCACCACCAGAACTCGTTGCAGGCGGCGCAAAATTCCTCCGCTGCGGGCTTTTTGACACGGTAGTCCTCGTCCGTTGATTCGGGGATATTCGGCAGAATACCGTCCTTGTCAAGCAGGATCTTGCACAGCTTGTCGTCCGTGATATTACTGCACCATGCAGGTTCAACAGTAAGGTCAAGGCGGTTTCCGTCTGCAAACTGAATGAGCCAAGCGTAACGCTTATCATAATCCACGTCCATGCCCACGGATTTGTCCAGTTCATAGGGAATCTGCATATAAAGCCGTTCGCCGAAAATATCTATCCAGTTTTTGTACTCGTAAAAGGGTTTTGTCTCTGTTACAACATACACAACGTCATAGTCCTGAAAAATATCGCGGGGGACGTTGGGGTTTGTCCGAGAACCGTTCATATAGACCGCCCTGACGCGCTCGTCTGCTTTCGCTGTGCCGACTATCAGGTCGTACATTTCCTGTTCAGTCCGCATATTATTTGTTCCTTTCCCAAATCGAGATCATGTCCGCAAGAAATTTATCGGGATTTTTACCCGTGCCGTTCAGCGAAAAGCTTATCGGCTGATAGCCCAGCTTCATGTTAAGCTCGGCGGCTTTACAAGCAAGTCCGCCCATACGGTTCAGATATTCCTCGGGGTAAGCAAGCTCCACCTGAATAAGCTTGCCGTGCTTCATTGTGACCATGTAGATGCGTTTTACATCGCTCCACGGCACGAAACCAACGGAGCTTGAGTTGCTGTTGTCGGTGAACCCGCTTTCGTCCACAACTATAAGAGGTTTGGGATTTGCGAGACGCTTTATGAAAATTACCGCGCTGTATACGCAAAGCACAGCGCAGATTGCAAAAAACACCTTTGCCGCCGCAACGCCGAACGGTGTCGAAAGGAGGCGAGCTGTCTTTGCGCCGCCGTCGCCGACCTCCACATTGAATATCATAAATATCATCACAACGCACGCAAAAGCCAATG
This sequence comes from Ruminococcus sp., assembly GCA_014799785.1. GTDB lineage: Bacteria > Bacillota > Clostridia > Oscillospirales > Ruminococcaceae > RGIG8773. The sequence continues at coordinate 3,604 of JAAVHI010000006.1, read as the reverse complement.
AAATTATGCATATCACAAGCGTGGACTTTTTCTGCGAAACAACAATTTTTTCGTTTTCCATTTTGAAATTCTCCCAATAATCATTTTTCCGAAACGCCCTTTACCCGCTCTAAAGAGACATACGAAAGCCTTTTGAACCGCTTTACAAAAACGTCCGCAAGGCAATGCTCTGCGGACGTTTCGTTTTTATGCGGCAAATTTATACTATTTCTCTATCAAACTGCAGACAAAGTCTGCAGTTTGATTCAGCCGTGCAAAGCACGGCTGTGGCGGCAAAGCCGCCGAGAAAGCCGTTCAATACTAATCTTGTCAAAATCTTTGATTTTGACAGCCGCCTTTCAGGCGGCATTAAACTATATTTGTCTATAGTTTAATTAGTGATTAGTATTATTATGCACCGTAGTAAGCTTTTCTGTAAAGCTCTTTAAGCTCGTCAATTCTGGGAAGTCTGGGGTTAGCGGTAGTACACTGATCGTCGAACGCCTTGTAAGCAAGGTCCTCAAGAGCGTCGTTGTAGATCTTCTCATCAATGTAGGAATGATTATCCTTTTCGCCCGCTTCCTTGATGGAGAGAGGAATATTAACGTCTGTCATGAGCTTTCTTACNGCATTGGCAAGAGCCTTTACGCCATCCTGATCGGAAGCGTCCTGAGGAACTAAGCCCAGCATCTTGGCGATCTCTGCGTAACGCTCGGGAGCCATNTAGTGATCGTACTTAGGCCATGCAGCAAACTTTGTAGGNGTGGGCTGACCGTTGTACTCGATAACGTGAGGCAGCAGGTAAGCGTTTGCAAGTCCGTGAGGAATGTGGAACTCACCGCCCAGCTTGTGAGCCANAGAGTGGTTTATGCCGAGGAACGCNTTTGTGAACGCCATACCTGCGATACAGGAAGCGTTGTGCATCTTCTCTCTTGCAACGCGGTCTGCGGTGTTGTAGGANCTGGGCAGATACTGGAATACCAGCTTGATAGCGTGAAGAGCGAGAGCGTCGGTGTAGTCGTTTGCAAGGATCGAAACGTAAGCCTCGATGGCGTGTGTCAGAACGTCCAGACCCGTGAAGGCGGTGGAGGTCTTAGGCACTGTGTAAACGAACTGAGGATCAACGATAGCGATATCGGGAGTAAGCTCGTAGTCGGCAAGAGGATACTTCATGTTCTTGGACCTGTCGGAAATTACGGCAAAGGAAGTTACCTCGGANCCTGTACCCGAAGTTGTGGGGATAGCNACCATCTTAGCCTTTTTACCCAGCTTGGGGAACTTGTAAACTCTCTTNCGGATATCCATGAACTTCTGAGCCATGCCAACGAAATCGGCATCGGGATTCTCATAGAACAGCCACATAGCCTTTGCAGCGTCCATAGCCGAGCCGCCNCCGAGAGCGATTACAACNTCGGGCTTGAAGGAGTTCATNACCTCTGCGCCNTTGCGTACTGTTGTAAGATCGGGATCGGGNTCAACCTCGCTGAANATNTCGATAGCGGGCTGAGTAGCGTTCTTTTCAAGCTGGTAAACAACTCTGTCAACATAGCCGAACTGAACCATGCCGGGGTCNGCAACNATCATAGCCTTGTGGATATTGGGCATCTTAGCCAGATACTGAACGGAACCGGGTTCAAAATAAATCTTTTCNGGAACCTTAAACCACTGCATATTCAATCTCCTCTTCGCAACTTTCTTTCTGTTTACAAGGTTCTTGGCGGTAACGTTTTCCGAAACGGAGTTCTTTCCGTAAGAGCCGCAGCCCAGCGTCAGGGANGGAGCCATNGAGTTGTAAACGTCGCCGATAGCGCCGAAGGAAGCGGGAGAATTTACTACGATACGGCTTGCCTGCATTGTGGAACCGTATCTCTCGATGATCTTTTCNTCNGAGGAGTGAACGACAGCAGTGTGTCCTGCGCCGTGCTTGAGCATTTCCTCGCACATTTCAAATGCGTGNTCTGTGGAGTCAGCCTTAACTACCGCAAGAACGGGAGAGAGCTTCTCCAGAGCGAGAGGATACTTCTCNGCNTCNGTGCCGGGCANCTCTACGCAGAGAACNTTTGTCTCCTTGGGAATNGTNATGCCTGCCTTTTCGGCGATCTGCCANGGNTACTGNCCAACGACCCAAGGCTGAACAGCCATTTTTTCAACGTTGATAACAACGTCCTGNATNTTCTGGATCTCGTCNGNGNTNGCNAAGTAGCAGCCGTGNTATTTCATGAAGCCTACAGCNTCGTCGTAAATTTCGGTGTCAATGATNGCAGCCTGCTCGGAAGCGCAGATCATACCGTTATCAAAGGATTTGGAAAGAACCAGATCGTGAACAGCCTGCTTGATGTTAGCGGTTTTCTCGATGTAGCAGGGGGTGTTTCCGGGNCCAACNCCGAGTGCGGGCTTACCTGCGGAATAAGCAGCCTTAACCATTCCGGGACCGCCTGTAGCAAGGATAGTAGCAACGTCGGGGTGGTTCATGAGCAGACCTGTAGCCTCAACTGAGGGGTACTCGATCCACTGTACGCAGTGCTTGGGAGCGCCNGCCTTNACAGCGGCGTCGCGGAGTATCTCAGCGGCTTTTTTGGAACACTGCTGAGCCGAGGGGTGGAAACCGAAGATAATGGGGTTTCTTGTCTTGGCGCAGATGATAGCCTTGAACATTGTTGTGGAAGTAGGGTTGGTGGTAGGAGTTACGCCGCAGACGATACCGACAGGCTCNGCGATCTCCATGTAGCTTTCGTCAACGTTGTCCTCGATAACGCCGACGGTTTTCTCGTGCTTGATCGAGTGCCAGATGTACTCTGTGGAGAAGATGTTCTTAGTTACCTTATCCTCGAAGATACCTCTGCCTGTTTCCTCAACAGCCATTTTGGCGAGCTCCATCTGAGCGGAAAGTCCAGCCAGAGCCATTGCCTCCGTGATCTTGTCGACCTGCTCCTGATCGAGAGCCATATACTCTTCNAGAGCCTGTTTAGCGTTGCTCACGAGGGTATTGATCATCTCGGCAGTTTCGACTTTTGCCTCCTCGGTAACGGGAGCGTTCTTTTCCTTTGCCATGTTTGATTCCGCCTTTCATTTTTCCCCGCAGGGTTATTTTTTTATAGCNNNGACGTTTGGAACTGTCTCCGCTATGTTTGTTAAATTTATCACAATCTTATTGTANCACAATACAAGCGGCACGTCAATGAACATATTGTTAATTTTATAACAAACTTCTGGTGCCGATTGTATACATGATTTTACATATTTTGTAAAGCAATNTTTTTGTCCGAACATACAATAGTATAGACATATATAATTATAAATCATGAGGAAAAGTTTGTCAATACGGAAATCAAATTTGCGGCGATAAATTTTGATTTNNCNCACNACGCANTANNTANNAANNNTTTAGGCGGCNAAGCCGCCGACATCAAGCTGGTCNAGCTGAGCNCAGCTNGCAGAAGTCCAGAGGGCGGAGCCCTTTGGTCGCCGCCCGCAGGCGGCGAAATCCCCTCCCCGCGCCCGCAGGCGCATAGCCTCCGAAACGGAGCAGGAGGTGAGAAATGACGACATCAAACCCTCTCTTCGCGAGGGCTACGAGGAGGGGCGAACACGACCGCCCCTCCTTGTTGCGGTACGCGACAAGGTT
>JAAVHI010000005.1 GCA_014799785.1 Ruminococcus sp. | reverse complement strand
TCATAGTAAAGACTGTCCGACAGCTTCATGATGGTACGCAGATAAGAATCCACCGAGCGGTTTATCTGTCCCAGAACAGCCTGATTCTCGTCCTGTACAGCCAGCGTCAGCTGCCGGGACATCTGCATGTAGAGAACCACGCCGATCAACATGATTACCGCCAGGGCACTGACTGTAAAATAGATAAAGATCATATAGCGGATACTGGTCTTTTTCTGATCCGCAGGCACATCCTGTCTCATAGCGCTCCTTTCCACCTGCTTTCTGATATCTGCGTTACCTGTCCTTCATAAACTGCCGCGGCGCTTACTGCACATTACCCGACACTCCCCTGTACTTTGTGGGAGAAACCCCGTATCGCTTTTTGAACACATAGCTGAAATAGTTCTGTTCCTGATACCCAACCTTCCGGGCGATCATATAAGTCTTGTCGTCAGTCTCATTCAACAATTCCACCGCTTTATTAAGACGCACCTCGGTCAGATAATTGACATATGTCTGTCCTGTCTCTTTCTTAAACACAGTGGAGAAATAGGCCGGACTCATGTGCAGGTGCCGGCATAACATCTCTACAGACAATTCCGGATCGGAATAATGTTCTCTGATGTATTCCTTGGCCTCCTGGATTACTCTTCTCGTTGTGTTGTCCCTTTCCCGGTTCACGGCCTCATTCATGCGGCAGGCAACGGGAACGATGCGATCCGCAAATTCTTCTCTTCGGCAGATTCCTGCCAGGACATCCTCATACTGATCTTCAGAGTCAAACATATCATCCATATCCAGATCATACTGCTGCATCAGCCTGATCAGGCAGTTGACAATGGACAGCATGTAGACCTGATATTGTCTGGCATGAACCTTCGCATCATCCATGCAGGCTGACAATCTTCGAAGCACATTTTCAATCATATCCCCGGAACCGAACTTAATAGCCATGATCAGTTCTTCCTCTTCCTTGGCGCTAAACTGCAATTTTCCCCTGCTCACTGGTTCCACATCATTGATATAGATCGTCTTGCCTTTGCCCACAATAGCCCCATATCCCAACGCATCCACAGCGGCCCGGTAGGAGTTGCCGATCTCCTGCAAAGTATCACAACTATGACCCACCCCTGCGGTGATCGTAACCTCCAGCACACGCCGGCTTTCCTTGCAGATATCATTGAAAAGATTGATCAGTCCGGTCTGGGTATTATGCTCATCTATTGCTGCGATTACCGTGATTCCCTCGATGGAATTAAAGATGACAAAACGGCAGTAAGGTTCTAGGCAGTCTTCCAGCAGTTCCCGCACAGAAATCGGGATCAACTCCTGATGCATGGAAAGTTCCTGCGTCTCGATCCGTTCCACCTTTTCCACATGGATTACCGCTGCCAGCCATTTACGCGCATTCAGAATATCTATCCCATATTCTCTCATCTTAGGAAGCACCGCTGCCACATCCGTGATTCCGCGCACCAGGTCATTTAAAAATAATTCCCGCAGAATCGGCAGACTTCCCAGATAACTTTCCCTTAGAGAATTAATGTTGCGGCGCTGCTCAATCTCCTCATCCAGACTTTCTCTGATCCGCTTTAAAATCACTGCCAGTTCCTGACCGTTGACCGGCTTTAAAATATATTCAGTTACATTAAGCTTAATTGCCTGTTTAGCATACTCAAAATCATCGAATCCGGAAAAGATCAGTATCTTCACGGATGGATGTTTCTCGCGGATCCGGGCTGTCAACGTCAAACCGTCCATATAGGGCATACGGATATCCGTTATGACCACATCCGGCTCTAACTGCTCCAGCTTCTCCAGAGCGTCCTCGCCGTTCTCGGCATCGCCCACTACCGTAAAACCAAGCTGCTCCCAATCCATCTTGCGTATGATCGCTTTTCGTACCTCTTCTTCATCATCCACCAGCATGATGCGATACAGACTCATTGCAAATTCCCGCCTTTCAAAGACAAAACCCCACCCAGACCGGATAGGGTTTCTACACTATGAATTTATCATATCCCATGACCGAGATTTTTTCAATTAAAATGCTGGTCGAAAACTTTATATTTAATCTATAAGGATTCCGGAACCCTTACAGCAACTATTAAGCAACATTTTAACAGGTTTTCCGAACGTTCGGAAAAACCAAACGGGGAAAGAGGTACAAAGATATGGCAACAGAGGTTAATCATGCATTGGAAATAACCAGTGACAAGAAGTACATGGTTACGGTTGAGCTCTTCGGCATGATCGATAAGGCAGAACTTATTGATTCCGAGTCGCTTTTAAAACTCAATGTCAGGTACATAGCAACTGATCATGAGTATTCCGGTTATGACCTTTATGAAGACAACTTATCCGGTCACTTGTATGCAACAAAACTCTAATAAAGGGAAGGGGTACAAAGATATGACAAACATGACAAAAGAACAACTTGAACAATTATTGAACTGCACTTTAACAGATTATGAATGCGGCAGAATTAAGGAATGCGTTACTTTCTTTTCTGGCGATTATGAGCTCTTCCAGACTGAGGAGGATATCGCCAAGTTCTACCGCGCATTCGGTATTGATGGTATACATCGTCTGTACTGCCACCACGTCGCGAATGAAGAGATTACAGAATCTTACCGTGCGGATGCCCATGCAAATTTTGAAAAGTATGTGGATGCATTCGCTAAATATACTGTAGTCTGCAACCGTTACGGTATATCCGTTGATGAAATCCCTTACGATGCACCTGTTGAAGAAACCCATGAAGACAAAAGCGGCACCTGCCAGCCTGTTGACATGGCTGTGTTAAAAGAGCATTTCGAGTCTATAACAAACTGTACCGTGACAGATAACGAATACTACAGGATTAAAAAATGCATTGATGCTTTTAACATTCTTTTTGTAAGTGAAAACAATATCGTCCTGTTTTACCGTACATTCGGCATAAACGGCATTGATCTCCTTCTCTGTGATCTCGCCGGATTTAAAGCGGTAGAAGACTATTTACGCGAAAAAGCCCGTGCAGAGCATCGCAAGTATTTAGACCTGCGGGTTAAATATAATCAGCTTAATTCCCATATGGTCGGTTTTGTCCAAGCCCTGTCCAAATATTTCAAGGAAATTTTAGACGATCCGGTTTTTAATTCTGATCTCACCTCTTATAAGTTAGTCATCAGTAAATTGGTTGATTACTTTGACAATGATGTCTTACGGCATGAAAGTTTTGAAAGTGAGGTGAAATAACATGGCAGCAGCAAAGAAAGCCACAGACACTACAAAGAAGGCGACAGATGCAGTAGCTAAAGATACAGAATTAAATATTGCTCCATTTACTGCTTACACTGTTTTTGAAAATGGTGATGGTAGTAAGGGGTATCAAATAATTGGTAAAGGTAAAAGAATTCCTAACGGTCATGTTTTTGCTGGGTCTGATGAAGAGGCCTGCTTACTTGCTGGTATTCCGTTTCGTCCTTCTTCTATTGTTTCTTTCAGCGAAAAGACTAAGACGGATTTTGAAGAACGCCACGACCGTATAGGTGAATCTGTTTTAAACATTGACAAATCAGCCCTTCAGGTTGCCTTTGATCTCCATTGGGTCAACGTAAAGCAAGCCTATGTAATTAAAAACTTCCCAACAATTGCTGATTATGCAAAGTTCTATTTCGGCTATGAAAAGACAAGCTGCTATTCCCTGATCAGCGTCGTGGACCGCTTCGCCAAGCGTGACGAAGACGGAAACATCTTGGAAGAGATTGACGACGCTTACTCAGCTTACAGTTCTTCCAAGCTTGGCCTGATGGTAAATCTTACTGATGACCAGATCAAAGCAAGTCTTAAGCCCGCAATGAGTGTGCGCGATATCAAGAAGATCGTGAAAGCCATTGAAGATAGTGCCCTTCCGGATCACTCTAAGGATTCCGGAGATAAGAAAGACGGCACCGAAAAGGAAACAAAACCACCGGAGCAGTCCGGCACAGACACCGGAAAAGAAACCTTTGTAGATTCAAAAGAGATCATCCGCAACACGCTTTTTACTTATAAGGGCGCTGATGATTACGGTAAAAAGTTCAATGTCCAAAAGGTTAATGACCAGATTTCATTTATCCTGAAAGACCATCCTGACGCGCTGATCGAGATCTCTTATACCTTACCATAAGAAAGAAGGTGCTGCATGTCCAACAAGAATGTCTTGGATATCTGCGGATATTTCGAAACTGCTTCGGAATCCGTCCAGAGGTCCATTGAAAGCGGCAATTATGAAGACGCTTATGTCCATCTCGCTTCTTACCTGCTGGAAATATATTCACGCTACCAGCGCGGCGATGTAAATAAAGTAGTCTGGAACGAGACGATCCGCTTCTTCTGCCGCATGGCCTTAACGGTCATTGAAGAAAGCAATATACAACAGTCTATCAAAAATTCAGAAAGTGAGGATTAAACATGAAAATTTCAAGTGAAACAAGATTTATTGTAGTAGGCAAGGCTGAACCCACAAAGTCACAGGATGGCAAGAGTACATACTACCGTGTTGCATGCATGCAGGAAGGACAGGCCACCAATGTATCCGTATCGGAAGAGATCTATCAGGCTATCCCGTCCGGTATCGTGGATGCACGGTTTACCACTTCCTATGATGATAAGTATCAGTCTTTCCGTATCGACAGTCTGATCGAGATCATCTCCGTCAATGGTGTCGCTTACGGCACAGCTCCCGATGTAAAGCCCGATGTAAAACCCGACACCAAGACATCCGGCAGCTCTCCGGACAAGAAATAGCATGACCAAGCTGTTATTCACTGCCGCTTAAATCCAGAATACCCAAGAGGCGCGGGTGGTGCCCGCCATGGTGGCAGTGTCTGGCATAAACAGGGTGTTTACACATTTTTGTGTTTACATATCTTTGTACTGTGCCCTGTGTACCATAAGGCATGCGGGGCACTCCCCTTAAAGATAGAAACGGGCGGTTATTTCTTACCCAGATTCTTATAGAACCCTACACACAGTATAAGGATCACTAACGGTACTGCTTTTAAACCATTGATCAGTTCCATGATCTAACCCCCTTTCTCATCCCGTGGCGGTCTGGTGTGCTACCACCTGCCGCCTGCAAAACGGGAACTGTAGTATATACGGTATCATACCACAAAATAATCCAGAAAGAAAAGAGGACACAATACATGCTCAATCCGAAGATCATCTATCTGCTCGTAGCAGTAGTCTTTATCTATATCGTGGCAAAGTTCAAACTCATGCCCTACCTTGCCGCAAGGAAGATATTAAAGGATTCCAAGAATAACGGCACACAGCAGACAAATGCGCAGCCGCTTACAGATCAGGCTGCCCCTGCCATCCCTTTACAGCTTCTGGCAGCCATGCAGCAGGGTCAGGCATTCGGCAACATTCCCGCCCCGTCTGCTTCCGGCAATATACCAAAATTTGAACGCCGTGAAATACATTTCGATTATACCCTTGTTGATCTGTCCTGTGATCCTGATGATCCTGATACTGATGTTTCCAAGGATCCCGCACAGATTGTCGAAAGTATAAACTCTGCCGCCAGACAGTATATAGCTTTTCTCCGTAAGCATTGTGTTGATCCGGATTTTCTCGGTATCGTCCACCTGACTGACCGCGCATTCATGATCTATGTGACCTATACCCCGTGACCTGCAGGGGCAAGCCTTTTTAAAGGGTTATCCCTCTCAAAAGGGTACAACAAAGGCAGGTTCCAAGACCCCCGTGGGGACGGTGCCCGCCGCTGGATGGCCCCACAGGCGTATCAAAGGGAACACGTACAGCAGAGGAAACTTTTACTTACACCCTTAGTCAGCCCTCAGGGTGTGGTAAGACTTGTTTTTATGGCAGCACGGAAACTTTCCCTTAAAACGGCCAAGATTCCCCCTGTTTTGTCCATGTAAGATATCCGTCATGAGGAACCCCAACCAACCCGACGGTGAGCCGCCTGGAAAGTCTCCAGCTTTTCGGTGACTTTGGGGCGGTTCACCGGCGGGGCGGTAGGCCGAAGGATGCCCCACCGGCGGGAACGGCAGGTTCCTAAGAGGTGAAGTATATCCTTCCACTGTCAGAACAAGAGGGCCCCAGCCCTACCAACTTAAGATGCCCTCTTGTTCGTCAGAAGAGGAAACACTTGTTTTTATAACAACAGGAAACTTACACCTTCCGTCCGAGTCAGCTTAAGCCTGAGGGGCCATCCAGCGGCGGGCACCGGATCCACGGAAACCGCCGGCACCTGCCGGATGTGATAACCCCCGCTTAAAAAGCAGACAGGCAGCATGCACCAGCAGCCGGATCACATCCGGAAGAAAGAGAGTAACAAGATGAGTATAAGTGAAAACGATATCCTTGACCCTTCCACGGAAGAACCGGAGAACCCCACAGGCTCCGGCAATGGTGACAATAGTGACAATGAAGGAAATGAAGAGAATAATNACGGTNCTGACCCGTCTGAAACAGACGGCGAAGAAANCNGTNANGGTGACAATACGGACGTTCCCGAAACTGGCGGCGGTGATCAGACTGGCGGCGGCANTAGNGAANNTCCTCCGGANGTAGAAGCNCCTGACTATGGNGNAAGGATCCTTGANAGCCTTGANTCCGTAGTCTCTGCCCTTGANGNNANNCCCGACTACAGCGNNCTNGNNGANTCNGTCCGNTCCCTCGTGGATGTGGTCACCCTGCAGACAGAAGCCATGCAGTCGCTTTCCGTGTCAGGCGTCCCCATNTCCGGCTATGCAGNCTATGCCTACCCTGTCTATGTGGTATACCGNATATTCCCCACTGCCCTTGGCAGTTCCACGGGATATTCCGAAGAGTATGTCACGCCGGAAGACTTCGAAAACGGCTANGCCTATATGGTCGATTCCGTTGATCAGGGCAATCTTGCATGGTTCAGCATCGAACGTATCTTTGACACTGACGGAAATACGGTCTACGACAGTAACNCCGCCGTGGAACCGGAAGANCCGGAAGANCCGGAAGAGCCGGAAGANCCCGACACCTTCAGGGAAGACGTCCTTGCCCGCCTCGATGCCCTCGGCGAAAGCCTTGACACCNTCAGCATGAACAGTATAGACAGCTGGGAACATTCNTTNGAGATNCAGGAACAGTANNCNTGAGANGCAGGAACAACTGCTNNANNTNCAGNANGAAANCNTNCAGCTNNANTATGGCATCCTTGCNGGNACGCTCGTNATTGCCTTCACGCTCCTGCTGACCCTCGGCTATACGGTAGCACATGGATTCTTACAACGTATGAAAGTAGGTTAGGTATATGTATGATCTGATAGATTACACCGCACTTGCGGAAATAGTCCGGCAGTACTTCACAGTTTTCATTAACTTAGGCTTCACTAAAGGGCTTCTTGTGGGTGCTTCGCTCGAACTCTTGGGTTACGGTATTTTTAAGGCTGCCAGCCTTTTAAATATAAACTATTAAAGAAAGGAGATGTATATTATGGGTCTTTTAGTAGCTGCTTTTGCAGAGGGCACTACCGGCTATCTGTCGGCTGACACTCTTGCGGCCTTCACCGATGCTTTCCAGAGCATCAGCGTAGACGTCAACTCTATGATTAAGGTCGCCCTGCCTATCGGCCTCGGCATCATGGGCTTGTTCCTTGCCGTTCGCTTAGGCATCCGCTTTTTCCGTTCCATCGCATCCTGATCGGGGCATGGATCGAATGCATGCAGGGGTTTTTCCCCTGTGTGCAGCTTAAGTTTTCCGGACGTCCGGAAAGTGATTAACCGAAAACATGTGATTACCGCCGTGCTTTTTTTGTCACGGCACACAGAATTACCAGCGGTATAAACCACGGCACTTCTGCAAAAGCGTTTCTGAATGCATCAATAACGTCCATGTTTTCACCCCTTTCTTATTGGTTTCAATGTGTATGATTTTGTTTGGCGACTTTATTATATCACGGTCAAAGTCCAATTTAAAGGACTTTATCACTCGAAAGCATCTGGAAAGCTACCGCATACGGGGCAACCCGTCCCGTATGCAATCTAAAAAAGAAAAGAGGTGTTTTTATGCCATCAGCATTAGAGCTTTTAGGTCTTGACTATCCTTCCATGTGTGAGCTTGGCGGTTTCTTTATAGCAGTAATTTCGGGCAGCATCTGCCTTGGCCTTGTCCTTTATGATGCATTTTGTGCCTTTATTGATCTGTTTTCTGATATCGTCATTCTTGTCTTTAAGTTTTTAAGGAAGCGTATTATTCCGAACGTCCGGAAAAAGAAACATTAAGAAAAGGGGCTGGATATATGTCACGCAGGTCAGTTTTAAGATTCAGCGGCTTTGAATACCGCTATCAGGAAGAATACGGTACCATGCCGGACTACGATTTCGATAAACTTGTTAAGTCTACGGGCTCTGCAGATCAGGCTGCCCGTATACGTCAGGAACGCCTTGATACGGTATGGTCGAAAATGAAATATGAACATGAACATAAGGACGAGATCGAACATGCCCGGATCATGGAGCAGCTTGTAAAAGAATGTCCGTTTTAAGGGGGATACCATGGGAAACTGGAACGACACGCAGGAAGCGTATTATGAATCACGGACTGATCTTTCCGAACGTTCGGAAAAAACGGATAAATGTATCATGCCGGAAATGCCATACTGTCCAACATGCAAATACGGTTTAATCGACTCTCATGAAGAACCTGACCCGTCAGGCTTCCAGTTTACGGAATGGATATGTCTTTATAATCCTAGTCAGCCGTCAGTATTTGCAGACTAATATAAGAAGGGGGAAAAGTACATTATGAGTAGTAATTTCATTCTTGGTTTAATTTTTCTTACTGCACTCTCGTTTGTTATAAACTTAATTAATTTTAGGTTGTACCGTGCCCGCTATGACTCATCCGGCAACTTCCGCTGCATCATAGTTTTTCAATAATCAACTGTATAGTACTTTTTATTATATTTATTTTTTTATGCATCGCTTTTGCTTACATGCCTAATAAGGGGGTTACTTTATGACTGAAAAAAATACTACTGCACCGGAAGAAAGCAAGATGAGTCTTAGTGAAGCACTTGACATGATGAAGAAGTTACGTAATTTCTGTAATGATCTGGAGCTTCCGCAATACGTGACCGCCCTTGAGACTGTTTATGCTTGGGTTGATAAAGTGCTTACCGACTTCAACAGTTTATGAAGGCAGGTGAAAAATATGTCTGATCTTATCTCTGTTATTGTTGGCATTACATTGAGCTGTCTTTGTATTTATATTCTTTCTGGTATATTTGGCAGCTTTTACAACTGAATAGTTTACACAACCGTAGTTTAATGGTATAATTGCCCTTGTAGTTTAATAAGGGGGTGCTGATTTTGGGTGGCATTATTTTTATTTTATATGCGGCTATGTTTTTTTTACCTATTCTAATTATTACTATAGTCATAATAAAAGTGATTAGAAATAGTAAAAAGAGTAATTGTGATAATTGTCCATATCGCGACAATAACACATATCATTAAGAACGGTTAATACCCGTTCTTTTTTCATTTGGGGGTATTTATGAAACAAGTAATTAAAAGAATTATCGCTTTTTCGTTGTCTATATGTATAGTCGTTTTATCGATTTTATTATGTCCTATCTCTGTTTATGCTTCTGGTGGTGTTGCTGGTTGGTTGGGTGATGCATGGGAATCTTTCGATCATTGGGCTACTGAAAAGGGTTTAAAAATTGTCAATTGTATTCCATTTGTTTTATCACAGT
>JAAVHI010000004.1 GCA_014799785.1 Ruminococcus sp. | reverse complement strand
TGACTGTCGCCATTCCTCACCCCTTTCACCGTTTTGAACGATATGCGCCTGCGGGCGCGGGGAAGGAATTTCGCGCTCTGCGGAGCGCGACCAAAGGGCTCCGCCCTCTGGACTTCTGCCGCCTTTGAAAAGGCGGGCGAAACTTTTCCATAGCGGCTTCGCCGCGCGGGGATTTCCCACTGCCTTTTTGCCTTTTTTATTATATCGTCTTGAAATTCCGCGCTGTTCATGCTATACTGGTAATATATTACGATCACTGAAAGGCGGTATCAATACATGAGCAGGATATATGAAAGACTGGAAAAATGCTATGCTTGTTTTAAATCCAAAATTGATTTTGTCCCCGATGTTGCTTTAGTTCTCGGTTCGGGACTGGGCGACTTTGCGGACGGCATAAAAATCGAAGCCGTTCTTGATTACGGCGATATTGAGGACTTCCCCATATCGACTGTTCAGGGTCACAAGGGACGGTTCGTTTTCGGCTATGTGGGGGACGTTAAGGTCGTTATCATGCAGGGACGCGTTCACTACTATGAGGGCTACAAAATGGAGGACGTTGTTCTTCCTGTCCGTCTTATGAAGATGATGGGCGCGAAAATTCTGCTGCTGACAAACGCGGCTGGCGGCGTGAACAAGGACTTTCACGCGGGAGATTTCATGCTGATATCCGACCACATAAACATGGCTCCATCGCCCCTTATCGGTGAGAACGCGGGCGAGCTGGGAGTAAGATTTCCCGACATGAGCAACATTTACGACAGAGACCTGCGGGATATTGTCCGCAAGACCGCTTCCGACTTGGGCATTGCTTTGCAGGAGGGCGTTTATATTCAGCTTACGGGACCGAATTATGAATCACCTGCGGAGATAAGAATGGTCCGCACAATGGGCGCGGACGCGGTGGGAATGTCCACAGCCTGCGAAGCGGTTGCGGCTAATCATGCGGGACTGAAAACCGTGGGAATTTCCTGCATATCCAACATGGCGTGCGGAATTACCGACAAGCCCCTTACCCACGCGGAGGTTCAGGAGACTGCCGACAAGGCCGCTCCCCTGTTTAAAAAGCTTATCACGGAGTCTGTTATAAGACTTGGAGGTACGCTTTAAATGTCCTCAAAAGATAAAAAGCAGGCGCTGATAGTCAGGTGGTGGAACAGTCTTTCACCGAGAGGAAAAAGATTTGCCTGTATCGGCGCGGGGTGGCTTTTGCTTATTGCCGCCGCTGCGCTGGATACAGGCATTACAGTTCCCGTGTATGAAATTTTTTCGGACAAGGTTCAAAGCTCCGTGAGGATAGTATTGCTTACAGATTTTCACAGCAGCAGCTACGGAGATAAGCAGCAGGTGCTTATTGACGCGATAGATGAGCAAAATCCCGATGTTATCCTGCTTGCGGGGGACATTGCCGAAAACGTCCGACCCCATAAGCACACGGAGGAGCTGCTGGAGAAGCTTACGTGCAGATACCGCTGTTACTACGTTGTGGGAAACCATGAGGAATGGTCTGGGGAGTGCGACACGATAAAGGAGATGTTTCGCTCCTACGGTGTAAAGGTCATGGAGGGGGACAGCGAGATCTTTGAAACGTCGGGGCAAGCGATACGCATTTCGGGTGCGGATAATTCACTGCCGTTTACGCAGCTTTCCGCCTGTTACGAAAACGCGGGGGACGATATTTTTACTGTGTTTATGTCACACCGTCCCGACCTTGTGGACTTGTACAGCGGACACGGCTTTGACCTTGTTGTGTGCGGTCATGCCCACGGGGGACAGGTTATAATACCCCATGTGCTGAACGGTCTGTACGCGCCTAATCAGGGCATATTCCCGAAATATGCGGGAGGACGGTATACGCTTGACGACGGCACCACCGAGATGATAGTCAGCAGAGGGCTTTGCAAAAATATTCTGCCGAGGGTGTTTAATCAGCCTGAGGTTGTTGTTATTGATATTAAACCGAGTACATAAATCAGTTCAGTACGCCCATGAAAAGCTTGAAAGCGGCTTTCATTCCGCAGTAGAAAGCGTAAAACTGCTCCTCGCTGCCTATGATAAGAACGGTTTCAAGGTATTTTTCAAAGAGCGGGTAATTTTCATTGCCGAGACAGACACGAAGCTGTTGGGAAAGCTCCTCTTGTTTTCCCCGTGCGATTGATACAACCGAGGACGAGGCGTGGCTTTGGTGTACTTCGGACATATCGGAGTCAAAAAATTCGCGGATAAAGTCGGTCATATGGAAAGCTCCTTTGTCAGTGATTTATGATATACGTTTGTGCTATGGTTGAATTATATCACGCTTGTTAACGTTTGTCAATGAATAGAATATGTATTATTTGTGAATATATATGGAGATGATGATTTGGATAAAAAATATATTGAACGTCCAAAAACATTTAATAAGAGAGAATACGACAAAGAATATCACAAAAATCATTATAAGCAAGTTACGTTTTCCATGACCCCCGAACTGAAAGAACGGCTTGATAATTATTGCTCACAGGCTAAGATTTCAAGAACCGACTTTATCCGTCTTGCTCTTGATGTTCTGGAAAAGCAGTAATCATGTCCGAATAAAAAAGAGTACCTGCAAAGGTACTCTTTTCATTTATGCGGTTTGTTCCCCCGAAGCTTTCGGAGGTTCGGCATTGACCCTTTTAAACCCCGCAAGCTCCTCCTTGGTAAGCTCGGGACAGTCGTCGTCGAATGCAATCGGTCTGCTCTTTAAAGCTTCAAGCATTTTTATTTGTTCATCAGTCAGCTTTTGGTTGAAATCAATTTCTTTTTTTATTGTCATAGTATTCCTCCTTTTCGGTTTTTGTTGCTTTTCTTGCGGAAATTATTCTTATCGCGTCCGACCTGTCCGTGTACACAACCATAACAACAACAGCCGTTCCGTTTATTTCGCCTATGGTTATGTATCTGTCCTCATCGGACGAGTGAAGCTCATCGTATTTTTCGATACGGTAATAATCGTTAAAAACAAGAGAGGCAATGCTGAAATCAATGCCGTGCTTGGTTATATTTATCTTTTCTTTTTCGTCGTCCCATTCAAACCGCATATTATTTCTCCTTGTTTTCTTTAATTATATTATATCATACGGCATTGATTTTTTCAACCGATATCAAAAAACTTTTGCCAAAAATCCAAACAAGGCATAAATATACAAAAATTAATGCATAAATCTCAAATTATACACTATTTTTTGCATATTGACAAAATTTTTTATAAAATTATGCAAAAATACTTGACAAAGCTTTTATATGGTGTATAATTATTCTTGTACTTTATTTATTATTGTTTTTCGGAGGAATTTATTATGGCTAAAGAAATCAAAAAAGTCGTTCTCGCTTATTCCGGCGGTCTCGATACTTCTATCATTATTCCTTGGTTAAAGGAAAATTACAACAACTGCGAAGTAATCGCTGTTTCCGGCGACGTTGGTCAGGGTACTGAGCTTGACGGTCTTGAGGAAAAGGCTATCAAGACAGGTGCGTCTAAACTCTACATTGAAGACCTGAACAAGGAATTCGTTGAGGATTTCGTATTCCCCACCGTTAAGGCGGGCGCTGTTTACGAGGGAAGATATCTTCTCGGTACTTCCTTTGCGCGTCCCGTTATTGCAAAGAGAATTGTTGAAATTGCCAAGAAAGAGGGCGCGGACGCTATTTGCCACGGCTGCACGGGCAAGGGCAACGATCAGGTAAGATTTGAGCTGACTATCAAGGCTTTCGCTCCCGAAATGGAAATTATCGCTCCCTGGAGAACATGGAGCATCAAGTCCAGAGACGAGGAGATCGACTACGCCGAGGCTCACAATATTCCTCTTAAAATAAACAGAGAAACCAACTACTCCAAGGATAAAAACCTGTGGCACCTTTCTCACGAGGGTCTCGATCTGGAAAACCCCGCCAACGAGCCCCAGTACGAGAAGGAGGGCTTCCTTGAACTGGGCGTGTCTCCCATTCAGGCTCCCGACAAGCCTACTTATGTTACTATCCACTTTGAAAAGGGCGTCCCCACTGCTATCAACGGGAAAGCTATGGGCGGAGTTGATATCGTTAAGACACTCAACAAGCTTGGCGGCGACAACGGTATAGGTCTTGCCGATATCGTGGAAAACCGTCTGGTCGGCATGAAGTCCAGAGGCGTTTACGAGACCCCCGGCGGTACTATCCTGTACCACGCTCACGACGTTCTCGAAACCATTACTCTTGACAAGGCTACACAGCGCATGAAGCAGAAGCTTGCTATCGACTTTGCGGATATCGTTTACAACGGTCAGTGGTACACACCCCTCCGCGAGGCTCTTTCCGCTTTTGTTGACAAGACACAGGAGACCGTTACAGGTGATGTTAAGCTGAAGCTCTACAAGGGCAACATCATCAACGCGGGCGTAACTTCTCCCTACACTCTGTACGACGAGGAAGTTGCTACCTTTGACGAGGATCACGTTTACAATCAGGCTGACTCCGCAGGCTTCATAAATCTGTTCGGACTGCCTATCAAGGTAAAAGCCATGTTGGACGCTAAGCGCGAAAACAAGTAAGCTTCAATAAAATATTCGGGGCGAAAGGTATGGGCGAACGGATTTTTCCGTCTGCCTATGCCCCGCCCCTTTGTTCGTTTTTAAGATACGGGGACGCGCCGAAAACCACGGAGATTTTAAATGCTTTTTTGGTCATTATGACGGCGGGAAACAGCGTTACCGTATTGTAGCCGAATTGTCAACGCCGTGTTGTTGCGCTGAGGTAAAATTTGCTGTACACTTTAAATAAAAATAATTTTATTGGAGGTACTGCTATGAACAGAAAAATTTTACCGGCAGCAATTTCGGTTGTTGCGGCTTTAATGCTGCTCCAGACAGGCTGCTCTCACGAAGAGATGCCCGATGAAACAGACGTGACTTCCGCGGAGACGGCTGCGGAAACCGATACGGTACAGCTTCCCGAAAGAATATGGGACGAGTTTGAAGAGATGAGCCGGTACGAGAGCGGCGTTATCAGCGAGGAGATATATCACCCCGAGGGATTTCTGCTGGATACGTTTTATGCCGAGTATCCAGTGCTTTCGGGAAACGATGATGTATGCCGGAAAATAAGCGCTGCGCTGGAAGAATTCTGCCGCGATACTCTTGAAAGCGTGCGGGAGAACGATACCGCAGCGGGTTATGACGAAAACGGAGAGCTTATCGAAGCCTTTGCCGATTTTCACAGACAGGGCGCGGTGAATGATCTCAGAATAAGCTATCATATTGACACCGACAGTCCGAATATTTTCAGTGTGTGCTTTACGTACTTTCCAGATTATGCGGGAACAGCTCCTGTGTATGTTTATCCGACCGCAATGGTTTTTGACAGGCACAGCGGAGAGCGGATAGACTTTGAGGATCTTATTTCCGACAAGGAAGGCTTTGCCGCCGCTATGGAGTATGCTTACGGGCGCGGGACGGACGATTACCACAAGGATTTTGTTTTCGGCTATACCGATGACGGCAGATATGTTATCGGGGGCAGCCCTGTTTCCGAGAGGGTCTCCGTGCGGAGGGGCTCGATCGGATTTTACTACAACAACGGCGAAAGCGGCACAGGCAGAAGCGACATCAGCACATATTTTGCCGGGCTGCCCGCAGAGGACGTTCTGGAGTATCTGACCGACGAGGGCAGGGCTCTTTTTGAAACATGATGATTAGCTGATAAAAAATGGTTATAATAATTACAAGTATAAAAATTACGGAGGAAAGAAATGTTCAAAAAAATTTTTGCGGTACTGACGGCTGCCGCTTTAACGCTTTGTATGGCGGGCTGCTCGGAGTATGTTATGACGGAAGATGATCTGGCTATATACGAATCCATTCAGGGATACTGGGCAGCCGACGCGGGAACGGACTACAACGAATTTGATGAGGACGGTTCTCTTATTGCAATGACGGTGGTTGAATTTACCGACGATTTTAATTATCTTATGCACATATGTTATGTGCAGCAGGGCTTCGCTTTGTCCTATCCGCCCGTAAAGTATTCCATTGAGAAGAAGCTGTTCAAGGTCATGACGGACGGAGTTGCTTCTTATGCACAGCTTTCGGTAAGCGAAGACGGACAGACCCTGTACTGGTATGCAAACGATAAAACGGAAACATATATCAGGCTCAGCGCTGAGGAAGCGGAGTATTTTGGCATTCCCGAATACAGTGCGGAGTCATGGGTAACGGATGAAAACGGAAATTATATCAACGAAACTGATATGGAGGCTTTGGATTCAGAAAGTGAAGCCGATACAGAGGATAATGCCGCCGCGCAGGCCGCAGTCAATTTCTATGAACAGAGCAATCTTTTCGGCGAGGCGGCGGATATTGACCCTGCCGCGTTCAAATTTGACAAGTCGGTAAAATTCGATATTGTAAATGCCGATTTTGAAAATGTTCCCGTGTTCCTTGCCGAAACAGAGGACGGCGAAGCTGCCGTGTACGGAATGTATCCGAGCGGAAAAGAGCCGTGTATTTTTATTGAGCATGACGGAGTTGTTGACGTTTTTGAACAGGACTGGCTTACTCCGCGCAATATTCTTCCGATCTTTATGCATGAGGATATTGACAGAGACGGTGAAAAGGAGCTTGCGGCGGTGTACTATACGGGTTCGGGTACGGGCATAAGCGTTGCGGAGCTTGTGTTCTACGAGCTTCGGGACGGACATTATAAATCATACGCTTATGACCCTGTTGGATTTCTTGAAGATGCTGTAACAGCTGATATTGACAACGAGGCGCACACTGTAACCTTTACGCTGAAAACAAACGGCGAGAGCGTTTCTTACGATACGTCGGAGGATTATCCCGATGGGATTGAACGGATCGGCTGGGGTTCAAGCATTGGATATGAATTTGACGGCAGTGATGTTATTCTTACGGCGCACCCGTCTGTAAATTTATTTTATGAATGTATGCCTAAAATCACGGCTAAGGTTTCATATGATGATGCAGACGACGCGGAAATGGGTCTTGGAGATTTTACAATTGATGAAGAATTTTAACTTTTTTGGAGGAAAAAATCATGGCAGATAAAATGTGGGCGGGACGCTTTTCAAAGGAGCTTGACGAGCGGGTCAACGACTTTAATTCGTCCGTGTCCTTTGACGCGAGGATGTATAAGCAGGACATAAGCGGCTCTATCGCTCATGCGAAAATGCTGGGCGACACGGGCATTATCGACAAGGGCGAAAGCGAAAAAATCGTTGAGGGACTTACCGGTATTCTCAACGACATTGACGGCGGAAAGCTTCTTATCGACCCCAACGCGGAGGACATTCATATGTTTGTGGAGCAGGTCCTCACCGAACGCCTTGGAGACACGGGAAAGCGTCTCCACACCGCGCGGAGCAGGAACGATCAGGTCGCTCTCGACATAAGAATGTATCTGCGGGACGAGATACTCGAAATAATTTCTATGGCGCGGGAGCTTACCGAAACCCTCTGTACAATTGCCGAGGACAATCTGGATACGGTAATGCCGGGTTACACTCACCTCCAGAGGGCTCAGCCGATAACCTTTGCGCACCATCTTATGGCGTATGCGAATATGCTTGTCCGCGACCTTGGCAGACTTGCGGATACCTACAAGCGAATGAATGTTATGCCCCTCGGAAGCGGCGCGCTGGCGTCCACAACCTACCCCATAGACCGCAGGCAGGTATCGGCAATGCTTGGCTTCGACGATATTACCCAGAACAGTCTGGACGGAGTTTCCGACAGGGACTTCTGCATTGAGCTTTGCTCCGCGCTGTCAATATTGATGATGCACCTTTCAAGGTTCTCCGAGGAGATCGTTATGTGGTGCTCGTGGGAGTTCAAGTTTATTGAGCTTGACGACGCGTATTCCACGGGATCGTCCATAATGCCCCAGAAGAAAAACCCCGATATCACCGAGCTTATACGCGGCAAGACGGGACGCGTGTACGGCGACCTTAACACTCTGCTTGTTATGATGAAAGGGCTTCCCCTTGCCTACAACAAGGATATGCAGGAGGACAAGGAGGCTATTTTTGACGCGTTGGATACCGTAAAGCTTTGTATAAAGACGTTTATCCCAATGCTTGCGACCATGAAAGTCAACAGGGATAATATGCGTGCGGCGGCGGCAAAGGGATTTATAAACGCCACCGACTGCGCGGACTATCTGGTGAAAAAGGGTCTGCCCTTCCGCGACGCCTATAAGATCACGGGAACGCTTGTGGCAATGTGCATTGAGAGGGGAACTACCCTTGAGGAGCTTCCCTTGGAGGAGTACCAAAAGCTCTGCGATACCTTTGAGGGGGACGTGTACGAGGCGATAAAGCTTGAAAACTGTGTGAACAGCAGAAAGGTACCGGGAGGCCCCGCACCCGAGGCTGTACGGAAGCAGATAGACTTTATAAGACAGGCGATAGACTGACATAAACCAAGAACGCAAATACATACGAATATTCATGACGTCGGCGCCGTACACCGATACGGCGGAGAAAGGAATTTACTGATATGGCTTACAAGGTTTTTATTGACGGACAGGAAGGCACTACGGGTCTGAGGATAGTTGAAAGGTTCAGAAACAGAACGGACGTGGAGCTGCTTAAAATTGACGAGGATCTGCGGAAAGACCCCGCTGAAAGAAAACGGCTGATAAACGAATCGGACTATACGTTCCTCTGTCTGCCCGACGCGGCGGCGATGGAATCGGTGTCCCTTTGCGAAAATAAGAATACCAAAATTATAGACGCTTCAACTGCGCACAGGATAAATCCCGCATGGGCGTACGGTCTGCCCGAGCTTTCCGCTCAGCACAGGGATAAGATAGCGGTCTCGAAAAGAGTTGCCGTTCCCGGTTGTTACGCAAGCGGGTTCAACGCGGCTTTGTACCCTGTTGTGAAAGAGGGTCTTGTTGCGCCGTATCACCCTATAATCTGTCATGCGGTGTCGGGCTACAGCGGCGCGGGAAAGAAAACCATTGCGGTATATGAGGGAGCTGACAAGCCCGAGGAGTACAACTCTCCGAGGCAGTATTCCATGGGAAAGCACCATAAGCATATCAAGGAAATGATGGCGGTCAGCGGACTGTCCTATCCGCCTATATTCAATCCGATAGTGGACGATTACTACAACGGCATGGTAGTTACCATACCCCTGCATCTCCGCGCCATGGCGAAAAAGACCTCCGCGCAGCAGGTGTGGGAGATAATGTCCGCTCACTATGAGGGTCAGAACTTTGTAAAGGTAATGCCGTTTCAGGGCGAGGGAGTATTGGCGGACGGATTCCTTGCGGCGAATACTCTTAAAGACACAAATCTTATGCAGATATTTGTCTTCGGCAACGACGATCATGTGCTGCTGTGTTCAAGGCTTGACAATCTTGGCAAGGGCGCAAGCGGCGCGGCGGTTCAGTGCATGAATATTATGATGGGGATTGATGAGACCACAGGGTTAATATAGTCATAATTAATGGGCAGGATAATATTATGAGTAAATATGATAAATTGTTTTTGCAGATTATGAGCGGCACGCAGGATTGCAACATCAGCTTCGGCGACTTGCAAAAAGCCTTGACTTTGCTTGGATTTACGGTGCGTATAAAGGGAGACCATTTTATTTATTTTAAAGACGGTATAGATGAAATTATAAACATTCAGCCCAACGGAAACAAGGCAAAGCCGTACCAAGTAAAGCAGGTCAGGAATATAATACTCAAATACAGACTTGGAGGTAATTTCGATGTATAAATACGAAATAATTCTCTATTGGAGCAGCGAGGACAACAGCTATATTGCGGAAGTTCCCGAGCTTGCGGGCTGCGCGGCGGACGGCGAAACAATGCAGCAGGCTCTTGAAAATGTTCACACGGTCATTGAGGAATGGATAGAGACAGCTAAACTTACAGGCAGGGAAATTCCTGTGCCAAAGGGGAAACTTGCGTTTGCTTAACATTAGGTGAATTTTTATGACACACGAAAAAATTCTTGAATACTGCCTGACGAAAAAGGGCGCTTATGAGGATTGTCCCTTTAGGAACGGCACGGTCTGCGTCAAGGTGAAAAAGCGTATTTTTGCACAGCTTTTTTCGCTGAAAGGCGTCCTCATGCTTACCTTTAACGGGGACGCTATGACAGGGGATTTTTACCGAAACGCCTATCCCGACAGCGTGACGAGAGGTTATCATTGTCCACCTGTTCAGCAGCCTTATTTCAACACGGTAAGGCTGGACGGCGGCGTTTCCGACGAAGAAATTCTGCGAATGATAGACGGGTCTTACAAGTACGTTGTGGGGAAGCTTGCAAAGAAAGTGCAGAGGGAGTTGGAGGACGAATAGACGGAGGGTTTGTTATGGAAAATTTTGAAGCTGTTGAAGCAACAAGCGGCGAAAACAAAACGGAAAATAAAAAGAATACAAAGTCCAAAGCGGGAGATGTATTGGACGTTATTTGGCTTTGTATTTTCTTGATTATTTTTGGTTTTTGGATTTATCTTGATAAGACTGACAGCGAACCTTTTTTGTTCGGGCGTGTTTGGAATATTCGTATTCTTTTTACGCTTCTTTTGTTTGCTAATGCGATTAACAAGTTTTTTATATTGAAAAAACGCTCCGCAGGCAGAAAGACATTTATTACGTACGGCGTACTTATTACCCTCATTGCATGCTCTTTTTTATACGATGTTTACAGCGATATTAAAAATACAACCGATATGGAGCAAATCACGCTTTCCGACGGAAACGAAATTATTTTTAAGGAATACATAGAGCAAAAGAAGTATACATATATAGACGTTTATCAGGCAAATGGAATTATCGCAAAAAAGCTTGGGTATATTGACGAAATCTTTTTTTATAACCAGTGTCTTTTGCAGGATAAATACAGCTATGAATACGACAAGGCAGGCAAAAAGCTGACGGTGATTTGTGAACACGGATCGGCAAGCCTTGAAGAGCAATACGGCACGGGCTTTTGGAAAAGAGAATTTACTTTAGAATAACAGCGGAATTTCCGCAGAATATAAAAATATTTTAGGAGAATTACTATGGAAAATTTTGAAACAATAAACGGCGGTATCTGCGCCGCAAAGGGCTTTAAGGCAAGTGGACTTTACTGCGGTATCAAGCACGGACTTCCCGACGGGAACGAGTCCCCGATAAGCAATAAAAAGAATGATATTGCCATGATTTTTGCGGACGTGGAGTGCAGCGCGGCGGGCGTTTACACCTCAAACAAGGTCAAGGGCGCGCCTATTGTTGTTACCAAAAACAACCTTGCAAAGTCGGGAGGAAAGGCTCGCGCCGTTATCGTAAATTCGGGCAACGCCAACACCTGCAACGCCGACGGCGAGGAAAAGGCTCTTGAAATGTGCAGGCTTACCGCCGAAGCTCTTAACATTCCCGCGGAGCAGGTCATTGTTGCTTCAACGGGAGTTATCGGGCTGACCTTGCCTATTGAACCGATAAAGTACGCTGTCCCACTGCTTGCGGAAAAGCTTTCCTATGAGGGAAATACCGAGGCGGCGACTGCTATCATGACAACCGATACGGTGAGAAAAGAGTACGCTGTAAAATTTGCCATTGGCGGGAAAGAATGTCACCTCGGCGGCATGGCTAAGGGCAGCGGAATGATACACCCCAACATGGCAACCACGCTGAATTTTATTACCACGGACTGCGCCGTTTCCCCCGAAATGCTTCAAAAGGCTCTTTCGGAAATCGTTAAAATTACATACAACTGTTTGAGCGTGGACGGCGACCAGTCCACAAACGACACCTGTATGCTTATTTCCTCGGGACTTGCGGGGAATACCGAAATTACTGCTGAAAATGATGATTTTCGGACCTTTAAAAATGCGCTTTATCAGGTCATGAAAAATCTTACCATAATGCTTGCCAAGGACGGCGAGGGCGCTACAAAGCTTATTACCTGTGTGTGCAGCTCCGCGCCCGATTTGGACACGGCAATTATTGTTGCAAAAAGCGTTATACGTTCGCCGCTGTTCAAGTGTGCAATGTTCGGCGAGGACGCAAACTGGGGACGTATTCTCTGCGCCGTAGGCTATGCGGAGGCGGATTTTGACATCAATAAGGTGGACGTTGACATTGCTTCAAGGTCGGGAAAACTTGCCGTGTGCCGCAACGGTGCGGGTGTGGATTTCTCCGAGGAAAAGGCGGCGGAAATTCTCAAGGAGGACGAGATAGAAATTCTTATCGGGCTTAACAGCGGAGAGGTTTCGGCAACGGCTTGGGGCTGTGATCTTACTTATGATTATGTTAAGATAAACGGGGATTACAGAAGCTGATCAACGCGGAAGTCCCACATAAAAAGAATATATAAAGCGAGGAAAAAAGAAATGGATACACAGAACATAAACGAGATCAAAGTATCAAACGAAATACGCTCAAAGGTGCTTATTGACGCTCTGCCATACATACAGCGTTACAACGGCAAGATAGTTGTTGTAAAATACGGCGGAAACGCTATGACAAACGAGGAACTTAAAAATGCCGTTATGAGCGACATTGTGCTGCTTTCGCTGGTCGGCGTAAAGGTTGTTCTGGTACACGGCGGAGGTCCCGAGATAAACGATATGCTGAAAAGGGTCGGCATTGAAAGTAAGTTTATCAACGGCTTGCGTTACACCGACGAGGCTACCGTGGACATTGTAAAAATGGTTCTGGCGGGCAAGGTCAACAAGGAGCTTGTTTCCCATCTTACACAGCACAAGGGCAGAGCTATCGGACTTTGCGGAATTGACGGTCAGATGATAACCGCTCACAAAATGGAGGGCGACGTTGACCTCGGTTACGTTGGCGAAATTGTGAATGTGAATACCACTCCCATTACCGACACTCTTGAAAACGGTTATGTTCCCGTAATTGCAACGGTTGCCTGCGACGAGGAGGGTCAGACCTACAACATCAACGCGGACACGGCGGCGGCGAGAATTGCCGCAGAGCTTGGCGCGGAAAATCTTATCCTTATGACGGACATTGCGGGACTTCTTCGTGACAAGGACGACGCGGACACTCTTATTCCCGCGGTGCAGGTAAGCGAAGTTCCATTTATGAAGCGGCAGGGAATAATCAGCGGCGGCATGATACCAAAGATAGACTGCTGTGTGGAGGCTGTCAGACGGGGCGTTAAAAAGACCTGCATTATCGACGGCAGGATACCTCACTCAATACTTATTGAACTTTTGTCGAATGAGGGTATCGGTACGCAGTTCATCTAAAGCTTTCGGAGGTGCGGCATGGAGCTGCTGATAATTTTTGCGCTGTTTACAGCGGGAGCGGCGGCAATGATAATCGACCTGCTGGATAAGTTTCCCCTGTGCGGAATATTTGGCAAGCTTATTGTCATGAATGCTTTTCCTCATGGTGTCATGCTTTTGTGGCTTCTTGCCGCTTCGGGGAAGAGCCGGTGGAACGGCTTGGGTTCGGTTATACTTATGTGCATTGCTTTAGGCGGACTTATGCTGTACTGTATGCTGCGTATCGCCGTAAAGCCCTATAAGGTCAGATTTGATAAAAGCGAGGTAAACGTTCGCATAAGAGCAATGTACGGCGGAAAGATACTGCTGAAATGGACGGCGTTTTCACTCGTTCTTCAGACGGTATGGTACATATTTGCCATAAAAATTATTTTCCGGGACATACCCAAATCTGTATGGATATGGGACGCCGTTATTGCGGGACTTATCGTTTTAGGCTACGGCTTTAACGGAATTATCCGCATAGCGTTCCTGTGCAGACGGCTCGGCATTGTAAAGCGTATCGTTACGTTTTTCCTGCTCCCGATACCTGTTGCGGGAATATTCGCTCTTATTTCAATGTACAAAGCGGCGAAAGCCGAGTACGACTACGAGACCACCCGCGCCGCCTGTGACAGCCAAAGGGTGGAGTCCCAGGTCTGCGCGACGAAATACCCAATACTGCTGGTACACGGTCTGGGTTTTCGGGACTGGCGTTACTTCAACTACTGGGGACGCATTCCCAAGGAGCTTATCAAAAACGGCGCGAAGCTTTATTACGGCAATCAGGAGGCCTGCGCGACCGTTGCGGTGAACGCTGAGGAAATACGGAAAAGAGTTCTGGAGATAACGGAAGAAACAGGCTGCGGAAAGGTCAATATTATTGCTCATTCAAAGGGAGGACTGGATTCACGCTACGCTATTGCAAAGCTTGGCATAGATGATAAAGTCGCTACGCTTACAACGGTGGGAACTCCTCATCACGGCTCGCAGGTTACAGACTTGGCGAATAAGCTTCCCGACAGCTTTTACCGAAAGGTCGCCGATTTTATGAACAGACGGTTCAAGGGCTTCGGGGACGTTGATCCCGACTTCTACACGGCGTGTCACCAGTTCAACAGCGACTATGCGGAAAGGTTCAACGAGGAAGTTCCCGACTCGGAAAAGGTCTATTACCAGAGCTATGCTTCGGTGATGAAAAACGCGTTAAGCTTCGGACTGCTTTCGTTTACATATCTCTTGCTGAAAAAATTCGGCAGGAACGACGGTCTTGTTACTGTCGAGTCCGCAAAGTGGGGGAACTTCAAAGGCGTGTACGAAAGCAAGGGCGCAAGGGGCATTTCCCACGGGGACACAATCGACCTTGCCCGCGAGGATTTCAAGGGCTACGACCCGAGAGAGGAATACGTCCGTATCGTTTCGGAGCTTAAGGATATGGGGTACTGACCGAAATTCGGAGGAAATTTTTCGTACCTTTGAAATTGAAAATTGACAGTGATAAATTGGCGCAGTAAGGAGGAGTTCTATATGGAGACAGAAAATATAACAGTCAGGCCGGAAGAAGAAAAAGATTATCGAAAAGTAGAGGAAATAACAAGAGCGGCATTTAACTATCCTGACAGAATAACGCGCGGTCAGATTGGCTGCCCTTACGAACATTGGATGGTTCATGAGTTAAGACACCGTGACGGTATTCCTGAACTGAGTTTAGTTGCTCAGCTAAAAAACGGAACAATAGTCGGGCATATTATTTGCAGTAAGGCTGTTGTAAGAAAAGAAAACTGTGAACTTCCCGTTCTTAATTTCGGACCTTTGAGCGTACAGCCCGAATATCAGCGTCAAGGCGTTGGCAAAGCGCTTATTCGGGCAATGATAGAGAAAGCAAAAGAGCTTGATTACGGCGCTATTCTGTTTTTTGGCAGGCCGGAATACTATCCTCAGTTTGGTTTTAAAGAGGCGGAAATATATGGCATATCCGACGCTGAGGGCTATAATTATCCGGCATTTATGGCTATGGAATTAAAAAGAGGATATTTAAAGAGTGCTTGCGGCGGAAGGTTTTTCGAGTCGGACATATATAATGACGAGCTTAATCGCGGGACTGTGATCGAGTTTGACAGAGATTTTTAACAGACGTTAAGCTTTCGGTTTGTTGAGCGGCTTAACGGAAAACTACAAGACGTTTATCAACGTGAAAGGCAAAACGGAAGAAATTTTTTCCGGTACTTGAAATATTCACATTAAAATGATATAATTAGAAATTACACTGATTGAAAGGGTCAACAGCATGAGTACGATAGAAAAATTCAACGAACACGTTATGGGCACTTACGGACGTTATCCCTTGGTTCTGGAAAAGGGCGAGGGACGCTCCGCTTCGGGCGAGGACGGCAAGCTTTACATTGACTTCGGCAGTGGTATCGGAACAAACTCTCTGGGCTACTGCGACGAGGACTGGGCGGACGCGGTATGCAGGCAGGCGAGAGCGGTACAGCANACGTCNAACTACTACTANACNAAAGTNCAGGCGGATTTCGCGGCGAAGCTTTCCGANGTGACGGGCTATGACAAAATGTTTTTCGGCAACAGCGGCGCGGAGGCTAACGAGTGCGCGATCAAGATCGCAAGAAAATATTCCTTTGACAAATACGGAAAGGACGCTAAACGCTATAANATCATNACCCTGACAAACAGCTTNCACGGNAGNACGCTGACAACTCTTTCCGCTACGGGTCAGGACGTTTTCCACAACTACTTTTTCCCNTTTACCGAGGGATTTCTGAACGCCGAGACGAATAATACTGACGACCTGCGGAATAAAATTGACAATACGGTCTGCGCGGTGATGATAGAATTNGTTCAGGGCGAGGGNGGAGTNAACCCGCTGGACAAAGCCTATGTGGACGAACTTTTTAAGATATGCGNGGAAAAGGACATTCTCGTNATTGCCGACGAGGTNCAGACNGGCGCGGGAAGAACNGGCACGTTCCTTGCGTCGGAGCAGTTCGGNGTNAAACCCAATATCACAACTCTTGCAAAGGGCGTTGCGGGAGGCGTTCCCGTGGGAATATGNCTTGCGGACGAAAAGTGCGGAGACGTTCTTACAAAGGGCACTCACGGCTCCACNTTCGGGGGAAATCCCCTTGCCTGCGCGGGNGGACTTGCNGTNGTNANCAAAGTCTCCTCGGAGGGCTTCCTTGATGAAGTCCGCGCNAAGGGAGAATATTTCAGAAAGAAGCTTGCGGAGATACCCGACGTTGAGGGNGTGGACGGCTTGGGTCTTATGCTGGGNATANGGCTNAAAGNCAAGTCCGCTTCNGAGGTCTGCGGNANATGCTTTGAAAACGGTCTGCTGGTTCTNACCGCAAAGGATAAGCTGAGACTTCTGCCGCCGCTNAACATAACCTACGATGAAATAGATACGGGAATTGAAATTCTCAGGAGGTCGCTATGATTTATTACGAAAANTACGGCAACGACTCTAANCCGNTNATTCTCTGTCTGCACGGCTCGAATTTCGTACACAGCTTTTCAAAGCAGTACGANCAGCTTTCAAANAATTACTGCCTGATAATCCCCCACCTGCCCGGCTTCGGNCGGAACAGTCAGGTCACGTTTTCNGCGGAGCTTGCGGTGTCNCAGCTTGCGGAATATGCGGANAGCCTNGGCAGAAAGGTCACGCTTATGGGNTTTNCNCTGGGAGCNCAGCTTTGNCTGCCGCTGATATGCGANCANGGNGAATNNTTCAACGGNGCNATNATGGTAAGNCCNTGGCTNATAAAGTCCNTNNATGAAGTGGANAAGNTNATGAAGCAGCAGTCGGACAACGAGAAGNTGTCCAAAAACAAGCTGAAAATAGGTCTGGACAGCNTTGNCATGGGTCTTGACAAGGGNGAGCGNCAGGAGCATGAGGAGTACTGCAAAAANGTNTCCATGAACTCNATTCTTGCCGCTATNGACAACGGCTTGCAGCTTGACGATTANCCCTCTTACGATCAGGTGGATATGCCTCTGCTTGCGCTGTGCGGNATAAAGGAGNCGCTGGATATAAGGAAANCCGTCCGNGATCTTGCGCGGAGAAATCCTNACTGCGAGTACGATATGTGGGACGGCGCGGCNNACAATATCCCNTTTAAGTTTGCTNCNAGATTCAACAAGACNGTTGANGAATTTATGGCTAAAGTCAAANAATAAAATAAATAAAANNCANTCAGNATANCAGGAGGAGATANAAATGAAACACTTNCTCAAAATGCTCGANCTCTCAAAGGAGGAGATCATNGACATTCTCAATCTTGCCGANCAGCTCAANTANGAGCTNAAGCACAGCATTCCCCACCCCCACCTTAAGGGCAGGTCGCTGGGAATGATCTTCCAGAAAGCNTCCACCCGCACAAGGGTATCCTTTGAGACGGGTATGTACCAGCTNGGNGGACACGCGNTGTTCCTGTCGGCTTCCGACNTTCAGATAGGCAGGGGCGAGCCTGTTCAGGACACCGCCCGCGTACTTTCCCGCTATCTTGACGGCATCATGATCCGCACATACAAGCAGGAGGAAGTGGAAAACCTTGCCGAGTACGGAAACATTCCCGTAATAAACGGCCTGACGGATTTCAGCCACCCCTGTCAGGTGCTTGCAGACCTTATGACTATCCGCGAGTTCAAGGGTCAGTTCGACGACCTTAAAATGTGCTTTATCGGCGACGGAAACAATATGGCGAACTCACTTATCGTGGGCTGCCTGAAAGCGGGAATGTCCGTTTCGGCGGCTTGTCCCGAGGGATACCGTCCCGACCCGCAGGTGCTTGAATTTGCAAAGGATTACGACTGCTTCGAGCTGACCGATTCTCCTATAAAGGCGGCGGAAAACGCGGACGTGCTTATCACAGACGTGTGGGCGTCCATGGGTCAGGAGGGCGAAGCCGAGAAGAGGAAGATCGCTTTCAAGGGCTATCAGATCAACGACGAGATTATGGCGGCGGCTAAGTCTGACGCTATGGTGCAGCACTGTCTGCCCGCTCACCGCGAGGAGGAGATTACCGAAAAGGTATTCGAGGCCCATGCTAACGAGATTTTCGAGGAAGCGGAAAACCGTCTCCACGCACAGAAAGCGGTCATGGTCAAGCTTATGGCATAATATATCCGAAAATGATTTGCAGTCTCCCGATCAGGTGTCGGGGGACTTGATTTTTTCATAAAAAAATATGATGAAAAATAAAATTTTATGAGGAAATTTCTCCCTTTTATGACAGGAAAAATTTGTTTTATTAACAATTTGTATAAAATCTTTCCTTTTACTCCAAAGTGTATAATCCAATATTTTTGTGCAAAATGCATAAAAATATGCGATATTACGCCTAAAACTTTGGCAGTGCGGAGAGCTTTTTGTGATGTTTAGGGAAATTTAATAGAAATATCATTAAAATTTTTACGCTTTGTTCGGTAAAATTTTTGCTTAACACTTGTTTTTTTTTCGGAAATGTTATATACTAATATTAAATAAGTATGGATAAGTGTTTCTATTTTTAGATTTTAAGTCGGCTTTCCGCCGGGAAAGGTTGGTACATATATGGGTCTTTTTGACGGTGTTACTCACAATCTTGCCGAACAGGCACTGGACGCTACATGGTACAAGCAGCGCGTTATTAATCATAATATCGCCAACAGTGATACGCCCGACTATAAGGCGAAAACTGTGGAGTTCGGTCTTATCCTCAAGGAAAAATGCAAGTGCCGTTACCATGACGGAATAAAGGACGGCTCGTATCATAAGGACGTAAGTCCCTTTGATGAGAACGGACATCTCCGCCTGACGGTGACTACCGGCTACGAGACCAATACAAACCAGATACTTGACGGAAACAACGTTGACATGGAAAAGGAACAGTCGGCTCTGGCGGACACTCAGTATCAGTACAGCGCCCTGACCGATTACCTTAACAACAACTATCAGATGATAAGAAAGGCGGTCTCCAAGTAACGGAGATAATACCGCAAGGTCGATTTTATTTTGAAAGGACGGTTCGGCTATGGCTTTTTTAAGCTCCCTCGATATAAGCACATCGGCGCTTTCCGCGCAGAGACTGCGGTCTGACATCATCTTGCAGAACATTGCAAATCAGAATACATACAACACCTCCCCCGACGGCGACCCCTACTGCCGTCAGCTCGTTATCTTTTCGGAAAAGAAAAAATTCAGCGACGTGCTGGATCAGTACACGAGAATGTCCGAAAACAACACGGGAATAAAATACAACAGGGGCGTTTACTACCTGGGACGGCAGAACCGTTTCAAGAATGCGGGCGTTACGGTTGTGGACGTTGTTGACGACGACGCTCCCTTCGTTCCCGTTTACGATCCCGACAACCCGCTTGCGGACGAGGACGGCTACATCTACAAGAGCAACGTGGACAATTCCAAGGAGCAGATGGATCTGCTGGCGACCCAGCGTTCCTACGAGGCGAACGTTTCAGCCTATAAGGCTGTAAAGGCTATGCTGACAAAGGCAATGTCCCTTAACGGCAGATAAGCTACATAAAATAAAGGAGTTCTTACATATGTTTATAGTACCTATCAACAGCTCCATGAGACCGATCGAGTCTCTCTTCGAGGACAATAACGCTGCGGGCATTCAGGATCAGGATAAGCCCCAGTTCTCCGACGTTTTCAAGGAGATATTCTCAGAGGTGCAGGAGACCCAGAGAGTGGTTCAGGAGGATTCGCTCCGTCTCGCTATGGGCGAGATCGACGATCTGCATACCATTTACAACAACATGACCAAGGCTTCCGTTGCGGTGGATACGTTCGTTGCGGTCAAGGACGCGGTGGTCAACGCTTACGACAGGATTATACAGATGTCAATGTAATTTAACGAAATGCGGGCAAAAGCAAATCACAGCTGATTTGCTTTCCGTTTTCGGTTCGTGAACACTTTTTACCCGGGGAAGCGGCTTCCCCGCATACGGCGTCGTTCGCACGCATTACGATAAGGAAGGAAAATTCGGACAATGGCGATGAAAGATCAGGCTGAAAAGCTTGTAAAGTCTTTTACCCAGTTCTGGGAGGCTCAGGATAAAAAGAGAAGATTCGCTTACATAGCGATCATAGTCTGCATTATCCTGGCGGCGGTTATTATAACGGCGATCCTTAACAGAAAGGATTACGTTGTCCTCTATGAGGGACTGGAAACTCAGGAGGCTGCCGAGATGGTCACCCTGATAGAGGGAATGGGCTATGAGGCTAAGCTCTCAAACGGCACTATTACCGTTCTCAGCGGCACGGAAAACACTATAGCTATCCAGCTCGCGCAGCAGGAATACCCCAAAAGCGGTACGGGTTACCCGAACCTTATAAACAAGCTGGGTATGACCTCAACCGAGACAGAGGCGAGGTACTACGAAAGGATCGACGTTGAGAACAGACTGGGCGCGATCATAAGCGCTGCGGATAATATCAGCAAGGCGACAGTTACGCTGACCGATCCCGAGCAGAAGAATACCGTTATCCCCTCGCTGAGGCAGCAGCCTACGGCTTCGGTATCAGTTCATCTGGACGGCATTGAAAAGCTGTCAAACAAGCAGATCATGGGTATTACTCATATTGTTAAGTTCGGCTGGCCCGGACTTACCGACGAAAATATCATGATCGTTGACGGCAACAATATACCGCAGATAGCAAACGCTCAGGACGACTATGACCTGGTGCTTGAGGAGACACGCAAGCTGGCTCTCAAGACTAACCTTGAAAACAGTATCAAGAACAAGATACTTGAAATGCTGATCCCCGCTTACGGCGACGACGGAGTTTCCGTTGCGGTAAATATGGTGCTCAACTTCGATTCTCAGGTCTATGAGAATACCGACTACAGACCCGAGGACAACACCAACTCCGGTGTGCTTCAGCACGCGGACGCGTCAAACGCTTCCGGCGGCACCACTGTTGACGGCGGTATCGTGGGTCTGGAGGGAAACGCTGACGACACCTACCCTACGGGCGACACGGACGGCACCGGCGCATGGACTGAGGAATCGGTTTCCAATACATATCTTGTGGATACCTACAAGGAACAGGGTCAGAAGGTGGGCTACAGTATCGACGGACTTTCCATTTCGGTTGTGGTTTACCGCGATTATCTGTCCGAGTACGACAGAGAGCTTCTTGTAAGCCTGGTGGGAAATTCGGGTACGGTAAATCCCGACGAGCTGGAGCGTGTGGTAACAGTCGGAAACTTTCCCAAATACGATCCCAATCTTCCCGATTCGGGTGTTATTCCCACATATCTGTTCGGTCTTACATTTAACCAGCTTATTCTTGTGGGCGCTATCGTACTTATACTTATTCTTGTTATACTTATCATCATGGCAGTTCTTTCAAGCAACGCAAAGAAAAAGAGAAAGGCTTTCGAGCAGCAGATCATCGAGACCAGCGGTCTGGTTACGGACGGAAGCGAGCCTGTGGATACGTTCACATTCAGCGAAGCAGGCGAGCCTGTGGAAGTTCCCAGCCTTACGGACGATCAGATCGAGACCAAGGAGGTCGTTATCAGAAGAGAGATCAGCGACTTTGCAAAGTACAGTCCCGAAATTGTTGCTCAGCTGCTTAAAAACTGGATGAAAGAGGAGGATGACAACTGATGTCTGATGTTGAAGAGCTTACCTATTTGCAGAAGGCTGCGGTCGTTATCACCTCGATAGGTGCAGAAAATGCGGCCGGCGTTTACAAAAGACTTAACGACGACGAGGTAGAAAAGCTTACATTCGAGGTTTCCAGTCTGCCATATATGGACATTGCCGCGGTGGACGAGGTGCTGAACGAATTTTACGAGCTTTGTCTGACCCAGAAGGTCATCACCGAGGGCGGTATAGACTACGCCCGTTCCGTTCTGGAAAAGGCTTACGGTCCCGAAATGGCGCAGAGACTCATGGACAAGGTTTCCAAGTCCATGCAGACAAAGGCGTTCGAGTTCGTCAGAAAATCGGACTACAAGAACCTGCTTGCCATTATTCAGAACGAGCATCCCCAGACTATCGCTCTGGTGCTTTCATACGTAAATTCGGACCAGGCTTCGCTGGTTCTCCAGGAGCTTCCCAAGGAGAAGCGCGTGGAGGTAGTGGAAAGAATTGCCAAGATGGAATCCGCTTCGCCGGAAACTATCAAGGCTATCGAATCCACGCTGGAGAGAAAATTCGCGGCGGTCGTTTCTATGGACCTTACGGAGGTCGGCGGTATCAACTACGTGGCGGACGTCCTCAACAAGGTGGACCGCGGTACGGAGAAATACATATTCGACGAGCTGTCTTCGAGAGATCCCGCTCTGGTAGACGAGATCAAAAAGAAGATGTTCGTATTCGAGGACATTCTTTCACTGGATTCCATGTCCATTCAGCGTTTCATCAGAGACGTGGAGACAAAGGATCTTGCGGTGGCTATCAAGGGCTCCAACGCGGAGGTTGCAGCTACGCTTTATGCGAATATGCCTCAGAGAATGCAGGAGTCCATACAGCAGGAGATCGAATACCTGCATAACGTTCGTATGCGTGATGTTGACGAGGCTCAGCAGAGGATCGTTGGTATCATCAGGCATCTGGAAGAAGAAGGCGAGCTTGTAATCGGCAAGGGCGGAGAGGACGAGATCATTGCTTAAAATCGTTAAAGGCTACGGCTATGGGGGCTATGGATATGTTCCCGCCTACAGCGTGGGCGAGCCGATAAAAATTGATAATACTGTATACCTGCCCGGCGAGGACGAGGAGACGGGAGAGATCATTTCCGCCGAGGAACAGCGCAGACGCGCCGAGGAGGAAAAAGCCAGAGAGAAAGCCGAGGAGGAACGCCGCATAAACGAGGCGGTGGAAACAAAGCTTTCACAGATACTTGCAGAGCGCTCCGAGGCTTTGGAGCAGGAGCGCGCTCAGATACTGGAGCAGGGCAGAAACGAAGCCGCAAATATCTCCGCAAAAGCAAAAGCGGACACCATGGCTATTATGGAAAAGGCCAAAAGGGAGTGCGCAATGCTCAAGGAGCAGGCTAAAAAAGAGGGCTACGACGAGGGCTTTGCCGACGGAAGAAAAGAGTCGCTTGAAAAGTACAGCAAGTACATCGACGCTTCGGGCAGACTGCTTTCGGAGATAAATTCCCGAAAAGAAGCTTACTACATCTCTGCCGAAGAGGAAATGCGGACTACCGTTTTCGAGCTTGTAAACAAGATCGTCCGCGCCGAGCTGAGAACTAATCCGCAGGTAATTGAGGGAATTATTGCCGAGGCGGCTAAGAATTTCCGCAATTCCGACTATATCAAAATAACTCTTGCCGAGGACGGCATTACCGAAAGATTCAAGACCGACGAAAAGCTTATAAAGGATATCATTCCTTTTATTCCCGAGGTGGAGATCGAGTTTGACGAGGACGCCGAAGAGGGTACCGTTATCGAGGACAACGGCTCCGAGATAGTGGACGCGGGCGTTCCCACACAGCTTGAATTCCTTAAGGAGATACTCAGGACGACCCGCGGCGAGAGTGACGGGTCGGATGTGGCGGGGGCTTCCTTTGACATAGCTTCGGACGCTGTCCCTGCCGAAAGTCTCAGGGAATCGGCTGAGGCGGCTGAAATTGCCGAAGCGGCAGCAGTTACCGAACAGGCGAAAGCCGCGGAATTTGCGCAGGAAGAGCTTCCCGAACAGGAAAGCTTTGCCGATGTTATGGCTGACGTTATGGCAGGCGGAGCGGCTGCGAAGGAAGAACCTCAATTGACCGAGGACGAGGCGGCGGCTCTGATGGCTGAGCTTATGGCTGAAGCAGGTGCGGAAGCAAACGCGGATGCAATGATGGAAGCGGCAGCGGAAATCGGTGCGGAAGCAGCGGCAGCAGAGACGGCTGACGAAACGGCAGGTGCAGAACCCGCAGTTGAAGCAGCGCCTCCAAAGACAGCTAAGTCTGGCAGAAAAACCAAGCCGCGCAGCGACGCGGCGGAAAACGCGGAGTAATAGATAGTATGAATTTTGCAGCTGTACGCGAAGCCGCCAAGCAGGCGGATTTGTTCAGATATCAAGGCAAAATTGAAAAAATAATCGGTATGACCATTGAAGCGTCGGGTCCCGAAGCCAATATCGGAGACGTGTGCCGCATTTACCGGAAAGGCGAGGGCGGCAGATTCTCCGACAGGTTTATTTACGGCGAGGTAGTCGGCTTCAACAACGGCAAGGTAATGCTTATGCCCTATACCGATATAGAGGGAATAGGTCCCGGCTCTATTGTTGACAATACGGGAAAACAGCTCCAGGTGGGCGTTGGCAGCGAGCTGGTGGGCAGGATCATCAATGCTATAGGTCAGCCTATCGACGGCGGACCTCCCATAAATACCACCGAAAGCTACTCCATTGCAGGCGAACCCGTCAACCCTCTTACAAGACCAAGGATAGACGATATTATCCCGTTCGGCGTAAAGGCTATTGACGGTCTGCTTACCATAGGCAGAGGTCAGAGAATGGGTATCTTTGCAGGCTCGGGCGTTGGTAAATCCACGCTGCTGGGCATGATCGCAAGGGAAGTCCAGGCGGACATCAACGTTATCGCTCTTGTTGGAGAGCGTGGCAGAGAGGTTCTGGAGTTCATTGAGAGAGACCTTGGCGATAAGGGCATGGCGCGGTCGGTGCTGGTAGTTGCTACCTCAGATCAGCCGTCCATGATGAGAAATAAATGTCCCATGACCGCTACGGCGATCGCGGAGTACTTCAAGGATCAGGGCAAGAACGTCCTGCTGATGATGGATTCTCTTACGCGTTACGCCATGGCGCAGAGAGAAATAGGTCTTGCAACGGGAGAAGCTCCTATCGCAAGAGGCTACACGCCGTCCATCTACACGGCTATGCCGAAGCTTCTGGAGCGGGCGGGCAATTTCGAGAACGGCTCTATTACGGGCATCTACACGGTGCTTGTGGAGGGCGACGACACCAACGAGCCTATTTCCGATACAGTCCGCGGTATCATTGACGGACATATTATCCTTTCCAGAAAAACAGCGGCGAGAAACCATTATCCCGCCATAGAAATACTCGAATCGGTGTCCAGACTTATGTCGGAGATCACCGACAAGGATCAGCAGAATACCGCGTCAAAGATGAGAAATCTGCTTTCTGTCTACTATGCGAACTACGACCTTGTTTCCATAGGCGCATATAAAAAGGGCACAAACCCTGCGCTGGACGAGGCGCTCCGCAAGATAGACAAGATAAACGCATTTTTACAGCAGGCTACCGACGAGGCGTTCTCCTACGAGGAGACCGTTAAGATGATGAAAGACGCGATCAAATAAACAACAATAGGAGGGGGGAATTATTTTGCGCTTTAAAAAGGTCTTGGCTGCTCTTGCGGCGGCGGTGATGGCGGCTTCGGCTGTTACGGTCACGGCGTTTGCGGCAGGAACGAAAGTCCCGATAGATGAAAAATATTTCCCCGATGAAATTTTCCGCGAGTATGTCTCGCAGTTCGATACCGACGGGAACGGTTCTCTGTCTGACGGGGAAAGGGACGCGGTGTCGGTGATAGACGTCGGGTTCCCCGATGATGACAAAATAATAAGATCGCTTTCCGGCGTGGGTTATTTCCGGAATCTTGAACAGCTCCGCTGCGAGGGAAACGAGCTTACAAAGCTTAACGTCAGCAAAAATACCGGTCTGAAAGAGCTTTACTGCGACGGAAATATGCTGGAAAGCCTTAATGTAAGCAAGAATACGAAGCTTGAAATACTGTCGTGCGGCGGGAATAAGATACAGAAGCTTTACGTTCAGAAAAACACAGAACTGAAAAAGCTGTACTGCAATATGTGCGAACTGACAACGCTTAACGTAAGCAAAAATACCAAGCTGACAAATTTGTACTGCAACAAAAACAATCTGAAAAAACTCAGCCTGAAAAACAATACCGAACTGGTTGAAGTTTATTGCTTTGGAAATATGCTTGAAGGTCTTGATGTAAGCGGCTGCAAAAAGCTGAAAAGCCTGAACTGTGCGGACAATAATCTGACAGAACTTGACATAAGCGGC
Organism: Ruminococcus sp.; assembly: GCA_014799785.1. Classification (GTDB taxonomy): domain Bacteria; phylum Bacillota; class Clostridia; order Oscillospirales; family Ruminococcaceae; genus RGIG8773. The sequence continues at coordinate 138,245 of JAAVHI010000004.1, read as the reverse complement.
TGTCCGAAGCTGGTACGGCTGTACTGCGGTACAAATGAATTTGACAAGGGCGATATTGACATCAGCGGCAATCCCAAGCTGAATGATATTCGCTGAGGTTTTATTCCCTAATTTCCCACACGGAGGACTAACGCTTGAAACGGTTTGAATTTTCTTTGAACAAGTTAATGAACTACAAGCAGCAGGTGCTGGACAGGGAGAAAAACAGTCTCGCTCATCTGAGACGGCAGCAGCAGCAGTACATAGATGAAAAAAGAGCCTTGGAGGAAAAGCTGAAGAACTCAAACAGGGAGTTCTGTCTGAAATCCGCTCAGGGCATGACTATAATGCAGGTAAATGTTTTTAAGGGATATCACCAGTCCCTTTCGGCTCAGATAAAGGAGCTGGAGGCTTCTATTGAAAAAATGGAGGTCAAGGTGCAGAAACAGCTTTCGGTGGTGATCGAGGCGACGAAAGAAGTCTCCTCGCTGGAAAAGCTGGAGGACAAACAGCTTGAAGAATACAACTTCAAGGTGGCAAAGGCTGAGGAACAGTTTATCGCCGAATATGTGACAAACAGCACCTACAGAAGTTAATTCGGTTTAAGGCGCGGACGCTTCGCTTTATGAAGCAGCCGTACTTTAAATAAATATCTTATTGTAAAGGAGGGAAAAAATGACGAACACGATTTTATTCGATTTGCAGGCGGCGGCTATGGCTGCGGCGGCTAATTCGGGTCAGAAGCTTCCCGGCGCGGAGGATATCCCCGAGGGCGGTTCAACCTTTTCCGAGATACTGGCTCTGCAAAATACGCAGAATGCTCAGGCATCTCAGACAGGTATGGCCGAGGCCACGGGAGAATCCGAAGAGACGGAAGCAATCGTTGAAGCAAATCCCGACGACGGCCCGTTTGCCGAGGCGCTTAAGCGGATCGAAAATTCTGACGACGCAGTGAAAAAGGCTCTTACGCTTTTGCTGAAAACGGTTCTCAACGCAATGAGAGGCACGAGCGACGGCAAGGAAAGAAAAACAGATATGTTTATGATTCTTTCCGACGGCAGCGCGGGCTTTTCCGACGAGGACGACCTGCTTGGCGAGGACATTCTTCTCGGCGCGGAGATCATGAACAGGCTGGGCATAATGCTTGAAACTGCGGAGGAAAAGGAAACCGAACCCGACGTGCTTCTGGGTGAGCTGGAGAAGATAATTTCTGCAATTCTCGGAACCAAGGACGACGAGGACAGCGACGAGACCACAGCGGCGGACGCTCTGGCGGCTATGCTGAATATCCCGCCCGAGGAGATCGAAAGCCTTGAAGCTGCTGACAGCGAAACAAAGGCTGAGGCGGTCGGAAACGCGGCTGAGGCTCTGAAGGCTCCTATGGAGGCTATCAAACAGGAGGCTCCCGAAAAAGTCCCCGAAGCTGAAAAGCTCTACAGCGAATTTGCGGCGGAGGTCGTTACCGAAACCGAGGAAGTTCCCGAAACACCGGTAAGAGCAGGATTTTCAGCTTTGAAGATCAACAACGCTTCCGAACAGGTGAACAACATCGGAAGAAGAACTTCTGTTGAGACAGAGGAGATCGCTCCCGAACAGACGGTTGAGACGAAAGCTCCTGCGGCTGAAACAGATTTGGGTCTGACCGAAAGAGAGAAGCCCGAGGAAGAAATGGCTGACGACAGGGCAGACGAGATCGCGGCTCTGGGCGCTGAAACGGAAAGCGTTTTTGTGCGCGGCGATATCAGGACCGAAAAGGCCGAAACAGAACTCAGACCCGAAACGGCACGTTCCGTTGAGGCTCAGGTGAAAGAGGTCGTTACGGACGAGATATCCGAGTTCGGAGATAAGGACGGCGTTAAGGAGCTGGTTCTTATTCTCAGACCTAAGGAGCTGGGTCAGGTAGCTGTAAAGCTTGTCAAGGAAGCCAATACGGTGTCGGTAATCATGTCGGCTCAGTACGGCGAGGTTGGAAAGCTTATGTCACAGCGCGCGGCTTATCTCAGCGAAAGCCTTTCCGACAACAATTACGAGGTAAAGGACGTTCAGATCGTTGAGCCGGGAAATGCGGCGGAGCAGATGGGTCTTAACTTTACGGATCACGGCTTCAGCTTTGCGCGTAATTCGGCAAACTCGGACGGATCGGAAAACGGACGCGGCAGACGCGGAGAAAACGACGGCTACGGTGAAATTGACGGAATTGACGAGATCGCCGCCGATCACGGCGAAATAAGATTAAGGGAGGCGAAACTATGGACAACAGCATAATGACAGACGGAATATACAGCAAGATCTCCGGCAACTATGTGAACAGAAGCAGTCTCGAGGAAGAAACCGACGAAAGCAACAGCTATATGTCGTTTGACGGCTATCTGAAGCTTCTTGTTGCTCAGATGCAGAACCAGGACTTCAACAATCCTATGGACGATTCCGAGGTTCTCGCGCAGATGGCTCAGTACTCCATGCTGGAGGGTATCAAGAACATGACCCAGCAGTCCAATATCAGCTACGCATCTTCTCTGGTGGGAAAGGTCGTTACTGTTGACGACGGAACAGGTTCTTACACCGGTACGGTCGAGTCCGTTACAGTAATAAAAGGCGAGCCTTATCTCATGGTTGACGGAATGTCCTACAAGAGCGATAAGGTAACGGATATTGTACAGGAAGACATCTACAAGCTGATGCTCACTCTTATCGGACACAAGGTAAAAAGCAAGAGCGCCGAAGAGGGAACAGCGGCTATAGGCACTGTTACAAACGTTGTCTATACGAACGGCGAGGCATATGTTGTGGTAAACGACAAGCTCTATTCGCTTGATTCTATTGCACTTGCGGAAGAGGACGGCGAGAGCACAGGCAATACCGATGGGTCGGAAGGCATTGAGGGCACCGAAGGCGTAGAAGGCGCAGACAGCACAGAGGGCTCCGAAAACGTAAGCGGCACAGAGGGCGAAGAGGGCACCGATAAGGACGGCGACACAGATAATTCGGGAGAGACGATCACCGAGACTGCGGAGGCTGAAACTTCGGCTGCTATGAGCTACAAGGCAAGATCCGAATCGCTTATCGACACGTTTATGAAAGAGCTTGACGAGGCGGGCGGAGTTTCCGAAGTAACCGAAACGTCTGCTGCAAGCAGCGTTAATATTACCGAGGAATATTACGTTGAGATCATGGAGGTTGAGGTTCCCGATTACAGCGCGGGCGTTTATGCGGACAGCAATGTTATCACGGGCACTGTATCCTCAAATTCCGACACAGTTATGGGAAGCGGAAGCGGCACTATTTCAAGAAGCTATGATTCCGAAACGATCAATAATTCCTACAGCTACGACAACTATAACTTCAGCAGCGGCAGCGGACTTAAGGGCGTTACCACAGAAAAGGGCGTTTCCACAAGAGACTGCGTTCCTCACAGAATTTCCGTTGAGGCTTACCCCGAAGAGGCTGCTCTCGCAGACAGTCTGGGCACAAGAATGTACGACATCAGATTCATTAATAACCGCGCGATCACTTCAAGGATCAAGACAGACGAGGTCATCGGTCACTCCAGCAGCGGAAAGCCTGTTACAGATATAGGCTACAGCGGCGTGGGTCAGCTCGGCGAGGTAGTTACCTTTGCGGACGGCACGCAGAGAGTTGAGATACTGATGAGAAACGGCAATTCGGGCTGGCTTACCACATCGGGCAACCTTACTCTTGACGAGATATGCACAAGAAACGGCGCACCCGGCTCTCTTGCAGGAAAGCTTACTCCCGAAGAAAGCGCGATAAGACATTACTCCGATCCTATGGCGAACGTGGATCAGTCGCTCAAAAACAGCTTCCAGAGCTATGTGAACAGAAACTCGATCTAATTAAATCGAAAAGGAATGATACCGACTATGCTTATAAGTGAGTACTTAAGCTTACGCGGCGTGTCGGTAACCACAGGCAGCGCGGCAGGAAGTCAGCGGACCGATAAGGCGGGAAGTCCCGAACGAAGCGGTTTTGCCGAAGAACTGAAAAAGCAGCTTGAAGCTCAGAGCGGCAGCGGCGTGAAGTTTTCAAAGCACGCAATGGAGAGGATATCCGAAAGGAATATCGACCTTTCCGAAAGCGGCAGACTGGACAGACTGAACAAAGCGGTCGAGCTTGCGGGCGAAAAGGGTTCCGACGACGCTCTTGTAATTATTGATTCCACGGCGTTTCTTGTAAGCGTAAGAAACAACAAGGTCATAACCACGCTTACGGCGGACGATATGCAGGGAAATATTTTTACAAACATCGATTCGACAGTTATAATGTAACGCGGCGGACAGACGTACTTAGTCCGTGCAAAAAAAGAATATGCGCCGGCGGCGTTTGAAACGATTGGACCGAAAGGAAATCGATCCGTCCCGAACGACTTGACGGACGGAGCTTCGGCGGCGCTTAAAATTATTTAAGGAGTGCTTGATTAGAAATGATAAGATCTCTTTATTCCGGTGTTTCCGGACTTACAACTCACCAGGTTAGAATGGACGTTATAGGTAACAATATCGCAAACGTAAACTCCCACGGCTATAAGAGCCACAGAGCTACTTTCCGCGATATCTACTATCAGACAGCTATCAGCCCTACAAGCGGTAAGGTTGCATACGCAGGTAACAACCCCTCCGAGGTCGGCTACGGCGTACAGCTGGGCTCCATCGACAAGGATATGTCACAGTCCAGCGGTCAGAGCACAAACAGCGCTTACGACATGATGATCGAGGGCGACGGCTTCTTCATGATAGCTACCTATGACGGAATCAACATCAACTCCAACCTGAAGGCTCGTGAAGTTACATTCACAAGACTCGGAAACTTTGAAGTTGACAGCTACGGAAACCTTGCTTCGGCCACAAACTGCTTTATTGTAGGTTCCCGCAACTCTCTGGCAGGTTTGCGTTCCACCGGCACATACAGTGAAAATTACCTCAAGGACGTTGAGGTAAAGGACAGAAACGGCGACGGAACCATAAACTCCAGCGATATCACTTTCCGCAACACCATCAACCTGAAAGAGCTCTGCCAGACTGCTTATAACGTATTTACCGACGAGTTCGGCTATATGTACGGCTATGACTGGGAGGCAATCATTGAGGCTTCTACCGGTGAAAATGCTACTCTTACAGACGTTGTTGTCTGGGATTTTGACGGTACAGATGACGCATTCAACGCTTTGACCGTTGACGAAAAGATGCAGTATCTGGACGTTCAGCAGACACTCATGAACCTTAACGAACCCACTACAACTACCACGGGCACGGGAAACAACGCTACTACTACCACCACTATTCCCGGACTCAATTACAGATACTACGTTGACAAAACCGGTCAGAGACTGGATATCACTCCTCCTGAGAACAACAATGCGGGCGGCGGAGCAGGAAACAATACCACAAGCGATTATGCTACTATTTATAATCTGCTTCAGACCGCTGACGCTACCGCAGGCATCGAAGCCCGTGAGACAGCTATGAAGCTTGCAAAGGCTCAGGCAAATACTGCGGGCGCGCTCCAGGGCGAGCTCACATATTCCGACATGACCTCCTTTAGCGTAGGTAAGGACGGCGCGATCTATGTTACCTACAACAGCGACATGAAGTTCCTTGCGAGAATCGAGCTTGCTATGTTCGATAACCCGTTCGGACTTGACGAGGTAGGAAACACGTCCTACGCAGTATCCTCCGCTTCCGGCGACGCAAGAATCAGAAAGCCCGGTCAGGAGGGCGCAGGCGAGGTAAAGAACAAGTACCTCGAAATGTCCAACGTAAACCTTGCAAACGAGTTCTCGGATATGATCGTTACCCAGAGAGGCTATCAGGCTAACGCCAGAATGATAACCACCTCCGACTCCATGCTTGAGGAGCTTGTAAACCTCAAGAGATAATGGCTGAAAGGTAACGGCGCTTAGTCCGCACGTCTGCGGAAAGATCCCTATGTAAAAATCCATCTCTCTAAGCTTGACCTGCGGAACGGCAGCGGTCGTTCCGCAGAGTTAATGCTTGCTTGAAGCAAGTGCGATTCACGGACGTTTGGCGAAAGGAATAAATATGATACAGCTTACCAGAATAAACGGAACGGAGCTTCTTGTAAACGAACAGTTTATCGAGATAGCCGAGCAGGCTCCCGATACGGTGGTTACCATGCAGAACGGTCACAGGTATCTTGTGAAGGAGACCATCGAGGAAATTATCGGCAAGTCCGCACAATACAGGCGCGAATGCTTTCCAGACTCCGTTAAATAAGAAAACACGGCGTTTGCCTTTTTATATATAAATAATTATTGGAGGAAGTTTATATGAATATTTCCGGTATTATAGGCTTTGTTCTTGCCATAGGACTTGTTGTATGGGGCATTATGTCCGGCGGTGACATCATGGGCTTCTGGGATCCCGCTTCGGTTGCTATCGTTGTGGGCGGTACTATAGGCGCGCTGGTATTTATCTACCCGCTGTCAGTTCTGACAAAGGTACCCAAAATGCTCAAGGTAGCGTTCTTTCCTACAAAGTACGATCCCGACAAGTACATAAACGATATGGTCGAGTACTGTAAAACTGCCCGTATGAAAGGTATCCTTGCTCTTGAAGAGTCTGCGAACGCTTGTCCCGACCCCTTTATGAAGTCGGCGCTCATGCTTATCGTTGACGCTAACGATTCCGACAAGGTTCAGAGTATGCTTGACGACTCCATCAACTTTATCTGCGAGCGTCACGAAAGCAACTTCGCCATCTGGGTAAGAGGTTCGGCTATTGCTCCTGCGATGGGTATGATCGGTACTCTTGTAGGTCTGATCAACATGCTTGCCAGCCTTGACCCGACCGACCCGTCAGCGGCGGCAAACCTCGGTCAAGGTATGTCCACGGCTCTGGTTACAACGTTCTACGGCTGTATTCTGGCGCACCTTGTGTTTACCCCTATAGGAAACCTTTGTAAGTATAACCACAATCAGGAAGTTCTCTGTCTCCAGATCATTGAAGAGGGTACGCTGGCTATCATTTCGGGCGCGAACCCCCGTTACGTTGAAGAGAAGCTGAGAATGATGCTTCCCGGTACTCACAAGCCGAAAAATACCGCTTCCGCCGCTTCAAGCGAGGGAGAATAAGCGTTATTGTGCAAAATCACTAAAACTACGGCGAAAATTCTGTTGCGAAATTGTTGCTGTTTTTATTAAATATGCTTTAAATTTCGCAAAAAATGTGGTATAATTATTAAATCGAAATTCAACTTCATGTGTAAGGGGGGATCTTGCTTGGCGAAGAAAAGACAGTCTCAGGAAGAAGAAGGCGGCAGCTGGATGGACACATACGGCGACATGATCACGCTGGTGCTTACCTTTTTCGTTCTGCTGTACTCCATGTCCTCTATGGACCAAAGCAAATGGCAGTACCTGGCAGCAGCCCTGTCAAGAACCGAAACCCGGCAGGAAAGCGTTCAGGTTGCCGTTGAACCGAATCTCGAAAATGACCCAAGCGCTATCTACGACAACGAGGTCCCTGAGGTACAGGACGCGGAAGAAATCGTAGACTTCGAGGACTTCTATATGTACCTTAAACAGGTCATAGTCTCAAACGAGCTTCAGGACAGCGTAAGCGTTGAGATGTCCAAAACCGGCGTCTATATGCGCTTCAGAGATAACATCTTCTTCGCGGGAGACAGCGATGTTCTCCTTGACGAGGGCAAATACATACTTGAGATCATCTCCGACGGTATCCGAAGCATAAACGAGAGAATAAAAGCCATAAGAGTGGGCGGTCATACCGCGGGCTCGGCAAATTCCACAGTGAATGAATGGCGGCTTTCCTCGGGACGTGCGGACTCCGTTATAAACTTCATGATAAGTCTCGACGCCTGCGAAGCGGACAGATTTTCTTCCGCGGGATACGGAAAGTACCGCCCCGTTGAGGACAACGACACCGAAGAGGGCAGACGTCAGAACCGACGGGTCGAAATAGTGTTCATACGAAACGACGTTGACTTTACCGACCCCGAAGTTATACAGGAGCTTTTCAATCTTGAATACGGCGCGAATTTCGTTCAGTACTCCGACGAAGACGGCTCCGTTCAGGGTGAGGGAGGTATAGAGGAAGCAGTTCCCGATACCGACGACGGACGCAGCGACCCCGACAGGGTCTATATTTCAAAGGAGGACGCTCTCACCAGAATGAGAGAGGAATAAACGGAATATTTCCATTCCGGAAAGGATGGCTGCAAAGATATGGCTGACGTATTGTCGCAAAGCCAGATTGACGCGCTGCTGAACAGCTTCTCGTCCGAGGGAACAAAGGCCTTTGACGAGATAGAGGAACAGTCCAAGGAGCAGAAAATAAAGAACTACGACTTCAAGATGCCGAAAAAGTTCACTAAGGAACAGCTTAAGGTCATCGACGGCATCTTTGAAAACTACTCCAGAGTGCTGTCCTCCTATCTTACCGGTCTTATGAGAATCTACTGCAAGGTAGAGGTGCTTTCGATAGAGGAGCAGGTTTACTACGAGTTCAACAACGCGCTTCCTGACTATGTTATGATGTCGATGATCAATATGGGAATCACCGACGACGACGTGATGGAAACCAACAGTATTATGGAGATATCCAACCCGATCGCTTTCTCAATGATGGATCGCCTCATGGGCGGAAGCGGCGCGTATGTGGAGCAGAACAGAGACTTTACCGAAATAGAAGTCGGTCTGTTCGCAAGCGTTATGGGCAAGATGGCGGGTCTGTTAAAGGAACCGTGGGGTACCTACATAGACATCAATCCAACGATAACAACAATTGAAACAAATGCAAGAGTTATGCAGTCGATCTCACCGGACGAGGTAGTTATTCTGGTAGTGCTCGAAATGGAGATCAAGGACGTTAAAAATACCATGACGTTCTGTATACCGGCGCTGAATCTGGAATCTATCATGGCCAAGTTCGGCGACAGGTGGTCAAGATCGACCAAAAAACTCGATCCCAAAAAGGAAAAAGAAAGACGGGTTTCGCTTCTTGAGGCAATCAAGGATTCGGAGCTTAAAATCGACACCGTTCTGTGTGAAACAAAGCTTGACCTGTTTGATGTTCTCACAATGCAGGCAGGCGATGTGATTCCTCTTAATATGCCTATTGACAGCAATGTTACCGTCAAGATCGGAAGCAATATCTGGTTTGACGGCAAGCTGGGTATAAAGAATAAAAAGAAAGCTGTTAAAATAGACCACATTTTCAAGGACTTAGGAAAATAATGCGCGGAGCAGCAACTGAAAAAACGCGGAACGGAAAGGAAGGTTACATATAATGAGCGAGGAAAAGCTTACCATTGAAGGCTTTGGCGATGTGGAAATGGACGCCATAGGCGAGATAATGAATATTACTATGGGGTCGGCGGCTACGGCTGTTTCGAATATGCTTTCTGCCAAGGTATGGATCACTACCCCGCAAGTAAAGGTTATCAAGTCCGAGGAGCTCTCATTCCCGGAGCTGGAACCCTCTATAATGGTCAAAATCAAATATACTCAGGGCGTTTCGGGTGAAAATGTTCTCGTTCTGAAGCAGAACGACGTTCAGCTCATTCTTAATCAGCTTATGGGTCTGCCTTTGGAGATCGCGGAAGATTTCCAGTTCGATGAAATGAATATCTCCGCTGTGTGCGAGGTAATGAATCAGATGATGGGAGCGTCCGCTACGGCGCTTTCGGAAATAATCGAAACTACGGTGGACATCTCTACTCCCGAAGCGGTAGTTCAGGAGGGCGGCGCAGATGCCGTACGGCAGGAGATCTACGACCTTACAGGTCAGGATCATGTCTGCACGGTAAAGTTCGACCTCACTATCGACGGAGTTATCAAGTCGGAATTTATTTCAGTGCTTACTATCAGTCTTGCCAAGGAAATGGCTGACAAGATGATGACAGGCTACAACAATATCATGGATGATGTTGAGGAGGCGGCACCTGCGCCGGCTCCCGCACCCGCACCTGCGGCTCCCGCAGGCGGCGGCTCAACGATGTCCCAGGAACAGATCGAGGCTATGCTCGGCGGCGGCGCGGCTCCTCAGCCCGCGGCAGCTCCTCAGCAGCCTATGGGAGGTATGCCGATGCCAGGCGCAATGCCTCAGCAGCCTTACGGTCAGCCTATGGATCCCAATATGGCGGCTATGTACGGAGGATATCCTCCGCAGGGAATGTTCCCGCAGCAGGCAATGCCTATGCAGCCCGCTATGCCTATGCAGCCTGCGATGAACGTTCAGCCCATTCAGCTCCAGAACTTTGCGGCGTATCAGAACGCTAACCTTAATCAGGATCAGAACGATAATCTGAAGCTGCTGATGAACGTTCCGCTGAACGTTACGGTCGAGATCGGTTCGGCTGTGAAGAAGGTCAAGGAGATACTTGATTTCTCGCAGGGTACTATTATCGAGCTGGAACGCCAGGCGGGCGCTCCTGTTGATATTATCGTCAACGGAAACCTCATTGCAAAGGGCGACGTAGTGGTTATCGACGACAACTTCGCGGTGAGAATTACCGAGATAATAAAGTCAAAATTCCTTGAGTCGCTTGGCGGCAAGGAATAATCAAGGACAGTCTTTCCGCATTCGGAGAGACGCGGGTTTTGCAGCTTCCGCACAAAGCGCGGGCTGTGGCATAAATCAAACCATAAAATCAAAGCAATTACGTTCAGGGAAACGGCGCCGCCCGACGTTCCCAAAGGAAACGACAAAATATTTCCGGGGCGGAGAAACGGAGTTTTATTATGGATAAGAAAATCTTGCTTGTGGACGACGCCGCATTCATGCGAATGATGATCAAGGACGCGCTCACCAAAAACGGATATACAAACATTCTTGAGGCTGCTGACGGAGAAGCTGCCTGCGCAACATATGCTTCCGAGAAGCCTGACCTTATCATCATGGATATCACAATGCCCAACAAGACAGGTATCGAGGCTCTCAGAGATATCAAGGCTTCCGATCCCAACGCCAAGATCGTTATGTGCTCCGCTATGGGTCAGGAATCCATGGTTGTTGAGGCTATCAAGCTGGGCGCTCTCGACTTCATCGTTAAGCCCTTTAAGGCAGACAGAATCCTCCAGACAGTTCAGAAGGTTCTGGGCTGATAAATGATCGGAGAGACCTTTACCGTTATATGTGCGCTTCTCGGCATTATAGGACTGATCTTTCTTTCGCTGTATGCCGTCGGCTGGCTCAAAAAGCGCATTGGCGGCGGAAGCTTCGGCGGCGGAAATGCCGTCAGGATACGCGAATGCGTTGCTGTTGCTCAGGATAAGCAGCTTATGATAATTTCCGTCGGCAGCAAAACCATGCTGATCGGAGTAACGGTAAATTCTATAAACAAGATCTGCGACCTTGACGAGGAAGATATCGCGGCTTACGAGGCTGCGGAAGCTCCCGCCGAGGGCGGATTTATACAATGTCTCAAAAAAGCTCTCGCCGAAAGGAACGGCGCAGATGCCGGAAGCGGCGGAGCGGAGACTGAAAACCCTGAAAGTAAAAAGGACGGACGGAATGAAAAAAATGATTTTTAAGAGGCTTGCCGTAGCCTCCGCGGGGATATTGTGCGCCGCGGTCATGGCTGCTTCATTTCCCTCCGTGACCGCGTATGCCGTTTCGGGTCCGGGGGACGGCACGGGTATTGTGACAACGATACCAAATGTTGAGACCAGTGTTCCCCAGACGGAACAGGCTCAGCCCGACCAGACTTCGCAGTTCGTGCAGACCGACCAGAACGGTCAGGTCGTGGAGGGAACCGAAGCTACAGGCACCCTCCCGTACAACGAACCTGTGACCGACGACAATACTTCAGCGGATAATCTGCTGGATCAGCTCGGCATAAACGAAAGCTCAACTACCATCGACCTTATTATCCTGATCACGATCCTTTCTCTTGCACCGTCGATATTGGTAATGATGACCTGCTTTACGCGGCTCATTATTTCCTTTTCGCTGCTGAGAAACGCAATGGGCGTTCAGCAAACGCCTCCCAATCAGGTAATGATAGGTCTTGCGCTGTTTTTAACGCTGTTTATTATGAACCCCGTTATTTCGGAGATGAACGAGGTCGCGTATGTGCCCTACAAGAACGGCGAGTATACGTCGGTAGAGGCGGTTCAGGCGGCGTCCGTTCCGCTGAAAAAATGGATGCTTCAGCATACGAGCAACGATTCAATGAGCTTTTTCATGGGACTTACCGGCGTTGAGGTCGATGCTCAGACCGAGGAGGAGTTCGTTGATGAGATCGGCTTTGTAACGGTCGTTCCCGCATTCATTCTCAGCGAGATCAAGATCGGCTTCGAGATCGGCTTCCTGCTCTACATTCCTTTTTTGATAATAGATATTATAGTTTCCACGATACTGATGTCGATGGGTATGATGATGCTGCCGCCGACAACGGTCTCGATCCCGTTTAAGCTGTTGCTGTTTATTCTGTGCGACGGCTGGACGCTCCTGATCGAATCGCTTGTTTCCGGCTTCACGACTTAGGAGGTGCGGCCATGCTTACAGAGTCGCTGATCCTGGAAATTTTCCGCGAGGCTATGATTCTGGCTATAAAGCTTGCCGGACCGCTGCTGCTCATCAGTATGCTTGTGGGTCTTGTCATAGCGATACTTCAGGCTGCCACTCAGGTTCATGAACAGACGCTGACCTTTGTGCCGAAGGCTCTTACGATAGTTGTGCTGCTGCTTTTGCTTGCCCCGATGATGATAAGCTCCTGCAATGAGTTCCTTATGCGGATATTCCAGCTTATAACGCAGGTTAGCAGCCATACGATCATATAGACCGCGGCGGAAAGGAGCGGACGTGGATTTTTTTACGGTTCTTTTCCGGAGCTTTGAGACCGATCTTCTGGTTTTTGCCCGGATGCTGGGAATATTTATTTTCAACCCGATCTTGTCAAGACGAAACATTCCGACGATCGCAAAGGTCATAACGGTTGTTTTTATTACATATATTGCCATACTTACGGTTCAGCCCGAACCCGTGGATACGGGAAATCAGGCGGGCGTATATCTTATGATGATATGCCGCGAGACCGTTATAGGACTTATCCTCGGCTTTATTACCGACCTTTTCTTCTACACCGTTCAGGTTGCGGGAGAGGTTATGGATATGCAGTCGGGTCTTGGTATGGCAAAGGTTTTTGACCCCGAATCAAACGTACAGATGTCAATAATGGGCTCGTTCATCAGCTTTATGATGTACCTTTACTTTTTTGCGACGAACTCCCATCTGACGCTTATAAGATTGTTCATTATGTCCTATGACATAATTCCGATAGGAACCGGCGGCTTCAATCCCGATTTGGGATATGTTGTGGCGTCGTACTTTTCAGTAGTGCTGGCTCTGGCAGTAAAATTTGCGCTTCCGATAATGGCGGCGGAATTTATCCTTGAGTTCTGTATGGGCGTGCTGATGAAATCGGTTCCGCAGATACAGATAATGGTGGTGAATATCCAGCTCAAAGTTGCTTTCGGCTTTGTGCTGCTGTTCATGACAGCCGTGCCTTTGGCGGAGCTTGTAGACGATTACCTGGACAAGTGGCTTGAGGCGCTGCGGACGTTTTTGCCGCTTATCCCTGCGGCATAAGGGCTTGCACAAAAGGCTGAGCCTGACCTTATAACAAAGAATACTTCGACGCCTGAGACGGGCGGCTGCGCGGGACAGATTTTCCGCGGCGGTCCGGCACAGAGGCGATCAACCATATAAAGGAAGAATCTCTATGGCAGAAGGCAGTACCGGCGAAAAAACCGAGGAAGCTACCCCCCATAAACGACGTGAACAGCGTAAAGAGGGAAACGTTATGCAGAGCAAGGACGTGGTTACGGCCGCGTTTATACTGCTGGCGTTCTTTATCCTCAGAATTATGGCAAGGTTTATGTACAGCGTGACAATGGGAAGTATGACGTACTGGTTTACGCTTGCGGGCGGAGGTATGGACGGCAACGGCACACGCATTGACGAAATGCCGGTTGCTCCGAAGCTTATACTGGAGATCGGAAAGGCGATTCTGTTTACCGCGGGACCGATCCTGCTGGCTTCGCTGCTTATACCCATAATAGCTACGGGTATACAAACAAAATTTATTTTCTCGAAAAAATCCGTCCAGTTTAAATTAAGCAAGCTTAATCCTGCTCAGGGAATCAAAAAAATGTTTTCGGTAAGCGCGCTTTTCGAGCTTGCCAAATCCCTGATAAAAATGATAATCCTTATAGCAGTTGTCTACAGTGAGATACAGAACCGTCTTGTGGATTTTGCAAGACTTATGCGCATGGAGCTTATCTCCGCTCTGCTCTACGTTGCCGACGCGGTATTTTCCATATGCATGAAGATAGCGATGGTTTTTGTTGCTGTGGCTGCGGTGGACTTCCTGTTCCAGAAGTACAAATGGGAAAAGGACATGAAAATGACCAAGCAGGAGGTCAAGGAAGAGTACAAGCAGATGGAGGGCGACCCTCAGATCAAGAGCAAGCGCCGCCAGAAGCAGCAGCAAATGGCTATGAGCCGTATGATGCAGGACGTACCCAGCGCGGACGTTGTTATAAGAAACCCTACTCACTTTGCGGTGGCGGTCAGATATGACGAGACCTCCGACAGAGCCCCCGTGGTCGTGGCAAAGGGCGCGGACAACGTTGCGTTCAGAATTATAGAAAAGGCCGAAGAACACGGCGTATCGGTGGTGGAAAACGTTCCGCTGGCAAGAGGTCTCTTTAAGGAGGTCGATGTGGGACGGGAAATACCCTACGATTTTTACCGTGCCGTTGCCGAGGTTCTGTCCTTTGTTTACAGCATGAAGGGCAGGATGCCGAAGGACATGGAGAAGCCTCCTGTAAACTATCCCAATTACTGATATTGATTTCCCATAGATATAAAGAGGCACAGGCTGCGTGACAGCCGGCTTCAAGCCTCTGTTCTCTAACCTCTAAAAGGAAAGGCAGGCTGCGTTATACCGTGAAAAAAATATTGAATAACATGGTAACGGTATTCGTTATCCTGGCGATATTCCTTATCATCATTCCGCTCCCCACGTGGCTGTTGGATATGCTGTTTGTTGTGAACATCGCGCTTTCCCTTGTTATTCTTCTTATCACAATGTATATTAAGGAGCCGCTGGAATTTTCCATATTCCCGTCAATGCTCCTTATTACCACAATATTCAGGCTGGGTCTTAATATTTCCTCGACCCGTCTTATCCTGTTCCAGCAGGGCTATGCGGGACAGATAGTTCAGGCGTTCGGTCAGTTCGTTATGAAGGGCAACGCGCTTATCGGTTTTATCGTTTTCATTCTTATTACCGTTGTGCAGATGCTGGTAGTAACCAAGGGCGCTGAGCGAGTTGCCGAGGTAACGGCAAGATTTACTCTGGACGCTATGCCCGGTAAACAGATGGCTATCGACGCCGACCTTAACTCAGGTATCATCAACGAGGACGAGGCTAAGCTCCGCCGCTCGAAAATACAGCGCGAATCCGACTTCTTCGGAGCTATGGACGGTGCGTCCAAGTTCGTAAAGGGAGACGCTACGTTCTCTATCGTGGCTGCTATCGTAAACTTGCTGGGCGGCGCGGTCGTAGGTCTTGTTTTCGACGGAATGGAGTTCATGGACGTTTTGTCCACCTACACCATTGCTACCGTAGGCGACGGTCTCTGCTCACAGATACCCGCGCTGCTGATCTCCACCGCAATGGGTATGATCGTTACCCGTTCCGCGTCTGAGGACAGCCTTAACATCGACATCAAAAATCAGTTCACCGCGCAGCCGCTGGTGCTCATTATCGCGGGCATGGTAATGTTCGTGATGATGCTCATACCCGGCTTCCCGAAGATCCAGCTCCTTGTGCTGGGCGCAATGCTCCTTGCACTGGGCATCATGCTTATGCGTACCCAGAGAGATCTTGCGGTTGAAACCGATATTGCAGCTCAGGAAATGGCCGAAAACAGAGAAGCTCTTTCCGAGATGGAATACTACAAGGACATCGACAACGTTTACAAGCTGCTCAACGTTGAGCCTATCGAAATGGAGTTCGGCTACAGCCTTATCCCTCTTGCGGACGAAAGCTCGGGCGGCACGCTTATCGAGCGTGTGGTAATCTTCCGAAAACAGTTCGCTATGGATATGGGTATGGTTTTCCCGTCGGTAAGAATGACCGATAACCAGCACATCAATCCGAACCAGTATGTAATAAAGGTAAAGGGCGAGATAGTGGCTCACGCGGAGATACTTATGGATCACTACCTTGCGCTGGACAGCGGAAGCGTTACAAAGGAAATAGACGGTATCGACACCGTTGAGCCCGCCTTTAACATTCCCGCGAAATGGATACCGGAGCAGGATAAGCTCCGCGCCGAGATCGCAGGCTACACGCTTATCGACCCGACTTCGGTAATCATTACCCACCTGTCGGAGATAATAAAAAATTACGCGCACGAGCTTCTGTCAAGGCAGGACGTGAAAACCATGCTTGACAAGCTCAGGCAGACAAACCCCGTTGTGGTGGACGATATCGTTCCGAATATCGTTTCCCCCGCGTATCTGCAAAAGGTTCTGTGCCTGCTCCTTAAGGAAAGCGTTCCCATCAGGGACTTGCAGACCATTCTGGAGACTATCGCGGACAATCAGTACAACATGAAAGATGTGGATATAACTACGGAGTACGTCCGTCAGGCCTTGAAGCGAACCATTACACGCCGCTTCTCGGACGGAGGACAGATACGGGTACTCACCCTCGATACGGAAACGGAAAACAAGATCGTGGCTTCCGTCAAGAAGTCCGAGCAGGGCTCATACCTTGCAATGGATCCACAGACGATACAGTCGCTTGTGGCTTCACTTAACGAGCAGATCGACAGGGTAAAGGACGTTGTTCCGATGCCGATCGTTCTGACCTCGCCTATAGTGCGCATTTACTTCAAAAAGCTTATTGACCAGTTTATACCCAATGTTACTGTGCTTTCGTTCAGCGAGATAGATAATTCCGTGCAGATACAGGCTGTGGGAAATGTTGCTCTCGACGCGGACATGGCGGGAGTTTAATAATATCCTGCCGAGATGAATACAGCTGACGGAGGTGAGTTCTGTGACTGATAACGAAAAAGAGGAAAGAGCCCTGCTGCTTCTAAGATACAAGGAGACGGGCGACAAGGCTCTCCGCAACCGCGTTATCATGGCCTATATGAATATTGTCAAGTTCGCCGCGCTGTCAACAAGAAATATGTACATCAAGTTCGCGGAGACCGACGACGTCATCAACGAGGCGACTATCGCCCTTATGAGCGCGGTGGACAGCTTCGACCACAAAAAAGGCGTGAAGTTTGAGACCTACGCGTCCATAAAGGTGCGCGGCGCTATCATAGACTTCATCAGGCGGCAGGACTTTATTCCCCGCGGGATAAGACGCTTTGCCAAGGATTACGACGCCGCCTATTCGGCTCTTTACGAGGAGCTGGACAGAGAGCCTACCGTCGAGGAGCTTGCGGAAAGAATGAAGCTTCCCGTTGAAAAGCTCGAAAGCTGCGCTGCTCAGGCCGCCGCGGCACAGACACTTTCCTTTGAGGAAATGGTTATGGACAGCGGCTTCGATATCGCCGAAAAAGCTGACGACGACGGAATGTGGTCGGCGGAGGCGGGTGTTCACAAGCAGGAAAAGCTTCAGTACCTTGCCGAAGCCATCAAGTCCCTTAAGGAAAGAGAGAGACTGGTCATCACCCTTTATTACTACGAAAAGCTGAGGTTTTCCGATATAGGAAAGGTTCTGGAGGTTTCGGAAAGCCGTGTCTGCCAGCTGCACTCGCAGGCAGTCCAGAAAATGAAGAAATATCTCGGAGACTACATGAATAAATAGGAGGTATCAGAATGCTCAGAGGCTACTATACCGCGGCAAACGGTATCATCAACGAACAGCGGATACTTAACGTCATCACCAATAACCTTGCCAATGCGAAAACGGCGGGCTATAAGGAGGACGAGGCTATCCCCATAACCTTTGCGGAGGAGCTGCTGCTCATCAACAACAGACACAGCCAGACAGGTACTATCCGCTACCGCACAATTGATTACACCTACACCAACACCGATCAGGGCACCTTTGAGAATACGGGCTCCCGTCTGGATATTGCTCTTGTAGGCAATATCTACTTCAACATCGAGGAGCGCAGAACGGGCGAGACGCTGCTTTCAAGGAACGGTCAGTTCACGATAAACGGCGAGGGTTATCTTACTCTCGGCACTACGGGCTACGTCCTTGACGAGAACGGCGAGAGAATACAGCTGGGTACAGCCAACTTCCAGGTAGACCGCTTCGGCGAGCTTACCGTTGACGACGGCAGAGTATTTCAGCTGGGACTCAGCTTCGTCCCCCCTGAGAGCGACATTGAAAAGGTCGATGACAACCTTATGAGACCTTACGAGGACACGCCTATCGGAAATATTCCCGATGGTATGGTCTATCAGGTAAAGCAGGGCTGGTTCGAGCGTTCCAATGTTGACCTTGCGGAGCAGACCATTGCAGCTATGGACGCGCAGCACGTTTTCACCGCGTGCAGCTCCGCCCTTAAAATAGCAAACAGCATCAATCAGCTTGCGGTAAACGAGCTTGCAAGCATCACCTGATCGGCGGCACACTGATCCGCTGTCCGGAATAAATTCTGAAAGGAACTGAAGCTATGAGCAATATCGGTTACTATACCGCCGCTTCGGGCGTAATAAGCTATCAGTACGCTATGGACGTTACGGCGAATAACCTTGCAAACGTGAATACCTTCGGCTTTAAGGCGTCAAGACCGTCCTTTGCCGACCTTATTTACACGGAGAGAAACAACAACAATACCGAGACCCAGTTCGGTCACGGTGTAAGAGTTCAGAAAACCGACATGATGTTCGAGCAGTCCCAGCTGAGGGAAACAGGAAGAGTTCTCGACTTTGCGGCTCTGGACGAGGGCTTCTTTGCGATACTCACTCCCGAAAACATGGTCACCTATTCCAAGGACGGCTCGTTCATAATCACAAAGGAGAGCGAGGACGAGGACGCTCCGTGGCTTTTGTGCAACTCATGGGGCGGCTGGGTGCTTGACTATGAGGGAAACCGCATTGAGGTGCCCTTTAAGGAAAATGCTCCTACGGAGATAGACGACTCGGAGCTTGCACAGATGATTGGCGTGTACAAATTTGAAAACCCCTACGGCCTGGATATGATCGGGGACAACTACTATACCGAGACGGCTTCAAGCGGTCCCGCGGTGGCGGACACAGGCGCAGGCAAAAAGCAGAGATGGTTAGAGGCTTCGGGTACGAACGTTGCGAACGAGATGACCAAGGTCATCGAGTACCAGAGAGCCTATCAGCTTAACGTAAATATGGTAAAAACTCACGACGAGCTGGAAAATATAATAAACAATCTCAGGAACTGATTTAGAAGAGAGGATACAGCAGTATGATAAAAAATATTGAGCAGCTTCAGGATATGCATCTCGACGTTCTCAAGGAGTTGGGAAGCATAGGCTCGGGAAATGCTGCCAGCGCGCTTTCCGAGGTTTTACAGTGCAACACGGACATAGCTGTTCCGGCTGTTAAGGTTCTGGATTTCAGCGACGCGGTTAATTTTCTCGGCGGCCCCGAAAATATCGCGATAGGTATGCTCATAAACATGAGCGGCGATATTACGGGAATGATGCTTTACGTTCTTCAGCATTCTTTTGCAAGCAAGATGACAAAGGCTCTTTTCGGGTCTGAAATAGAAAATCTGCTTGAAATGAACGACATGGAAAAATCCTTTATTTCCGAGGTCGGAAATATTATGGGAGGCTCGTACATAAATGCGATAGCGGCTCTTACAGGCATGACTATTGATATATCGGTTCCTGTAATGACCGTGGATATGGTCGGCGCGATACTGAGCGTACCGGTCATTGAATTCGCACAGGTCGGAAATAAAGCGCTTTTTATTGATGACAGCTTCAAAATAGACGGCGGTGAAATAAGAAGCAATATGATACTTGTTCCCGAAATGGAGTCTCTTGAAACTCTTTTCACAAGACTGGGAGTGAGTGTATAATGGCAAATACTGTTACAGTCGGTATTGCGGACCTAAATGTTGTAAGAGCACCTGACACCTTGGTTACATACGCGCTCGGCTCGTGTGTGGGGATATGTCTTTATGACGCGGAAAAAAAGATTGCGGGACTGGCGCATATCATGCTGCCGCTCAGCAAGGACGCTGCACAGGGTATAGACAATAAGCGCAGATACGCCGATACCGGTATAGCTGAGCTTATTCAGAAGATGACAATGCTGGGGGCGAACAAGGCCCGTCTTACGGCGAAGATAGCCGGAGGCGCTCAGATGTTCAACGCAAGCTCGGCGGTATTCAACATAGGCGAGAGAAACGTTGAGGCGGTAAAGAAGGTTTTGGCTTCCTACAGGATAAGAATCATTGCGGAGGAAACAGGCGCAAATTTCGGACGCACCCAGTATTTCCACGGAGAAACGGGCATAATGGAAATACGTGCGGCGACAAGACCGACGAAGATGTACTGATTCAAGGTTGGATATAAAAATATATACGAAAAGGGTATCGCTCCGTTTGGCGCGATACCCTTGATTTTTATGACGTTTCCACATAAGACAAAGACGCGCAAGGTCTTATGTAGCGTCGTTATGCAGACCGAAGCTGATGGACAGGGCGCTGTTGACTCTGGTCATAGCGGTTGGGTCAAGCTCACCCATGCGTTCCTTAAGACGTTTTTTGTCGATAGTTCTGATCTGTTCGAGAAGAACGATGCTGTCCTTTTGAAGTCCGCATTTGTCGGCATTAAGCTCGATGTGGGTGGGCAGCTTGGATTTTTCCCGCTGGCTTGTTATCGCCGCGGCGATGACCGTGGGACTGTGCTTGTTGCCCACGTCGTTCTGGACTATCAGTACGGGACGTATCCCGCCCTGCTCCGAGCCCACAACGGGACTGAGGTCTGCGTAGTAGATTTCTCCCCTTTTTACCGGCATTTTTCATACACTCCTATTTTACCGAGTTGCGGCGGCCTTTCGGACAACCGCTTATGGTATTATTGTTGACGGTTTTTGTGAAAATAATCACCGCCCGCAATTTTTCATGTTCGGCAAATATATTGGGACACTTTTATTATATGCAGGAGGGGTTGTACGGGGTTAGGGAGTATCCCCGCCTAAAGTTGACATAATGTCCCGCAGGAGTTATAATTAAATAAAACATTTTCTAAGGAGACCTGACCATGAACATACTTATAATCCGTCACGGCGACCCCGACTATTCCATAGATTCCCTTACGGAAAAGGGCTGGCGGGAAGCCGAAATTCTCTCGGAGCGGATAGCTCCCCTTGACGTTAAGGCGTATTACGTTTCTCCCTTGGGACGGGCGCAGGACACCGCGTCTCTTACGCTGAAAAAGGCGGGACGTTCCGCGGAGACCATGCCTTGGCTGAAGGAATTCAACGTCCCCATAAAAGACCCCGCGGCGGGTATCGACCGCGGCATACCTTGGGATATGCTCCCCGCCGAGTGGACAGCCGTCCCCGAATATTACGACAGGGAAAAATGGTACGGGCTGCCGCTTATGCAGTCGGGCAGCATGAGCGAACGCCTTGCCGAGGTGTGGGACGGTCTTGACGGCATTCTCGAAAAGCACGGCTACAAGCGGGAGAGAAACCTGTACCGCGCGGAAAATCCCAACGAGGACACCATTGTGTTTTTCTGTCATTTCGGCGTGCAGTGCGTAATGCTGGGACATCTTCTGGGCATATCGCCTATGATACTGTGGCACGGACTTATGACCGCTCCCACGTCGGTAACAACTCTGCACAGCGAGGAACGCCGCGAGGGCATCGCTTATTTCAGAGCAAGCGCGGTGGGGGATATATCCCACCTTTACGCGGCGGGCGAGCCTCCTGCCTTTGCGGGACGGTTCTGCGAAACTTTTTCAAACGCGGAGCAGAGACATGACTGAAAATATCCGTAAAAATTTTTTAAACCTGTGTACAAATTCCATAAAATATGTTATACTTATTATATGTGATTGTTACCGAAAGGAGGACTGCGGCTTATGAAGCTCGCAGAAAAATTCGGCGGGGTATTTAGCCGGGATAAGTTTGACGCCGGCTTCAGAAATGCACTGAAACGGCGGCAGTTCAGCGTCGTTTCAAAAAAGGACGAAAATCTGTACGAGGTGTCCAACGGCACGGTGGTGTTTACGGTGGACGTTGGCGAAGCGCGGGCGGCATATGAGAAAAACCGCTCCGACGAGGAGCTTGACAGACTGATAAACCGTCTGGAGCACGACTGCCTGACAAAGGGCAGAATGGTGTCCTTTACCAACGGTCAGGAGTTTCTGCGCCTGCTTATCATGCGGGAAAAGGACGTTACCGCCGATATGATAAGCGCGGACTTTGTGGAGGGTCTGAAAAAAGTCGCGGTCTATACGCCCGACGACGAGATAATCCACTTCCTTGACGAGGATACCCTCAAAAGGTGGGGAGTTCCCCGCGAGGTGGTATTTTCGGTGGCGGACAGAAACATGTGCAAGATACTTTCAAAAGCCGAGATAAACGAGGAGACCCTCATCGAAGGTGTTACGGCTCTGGAGTTCCAGATAGCCTCTCCCGCCTTTTGCAGCTCGCTTATCCTGTGCAACGAGTTCAGGTCGGCGGTGTACGAAAAGCTTGGGGCGAAATTTTTGGTTGTCGTGCCCTCGCGGGAAAATCTGGTGGTGCTGAAAAATATTACCAACAATATTTTAGAGGGACTTGGCACGGTCATTCTCAGCGACTACAGAAAGGCTAAAAATCCCCTTACCACGGACGTGCTGCTGTTTACCCCGCAGGATATCCAGATAGCGGGACATTTTTCCATCGGTCGGGACGAGGACGCACGCAGCGCGGAACAAAAGAGTGAAGCCGCGGTACAGAGCGCGGAAAGCCCGTGACCCTATAAGCGTGAAAGGAGTACATATGGCAAAGTTCAGATACGATAAAAACAAAAAAAGACCTCTTGCGAAAAGAATATTAATATTAATTCTTGCGGTGGCTCTTTTACTGGGTATAATTGTAATGGCTATTCCCGCAAGAGCGGAGGGAAGCACCGAAAACCTTACGGTGCAGTCCTTTGAGACGGGAAAGCTTGCGGACGCTATCAGCGAGGCCGCAGACGGTACGGACTACAACTTTATAAAGAATATCGCGGTGCTATCGGGTACGCTGAACGCAGAGGACTACAATGCGCTTACGGCTATACCTAATCTGGAGATAATCGAGCTCGCGGGTACGGAGACCGAGGGCGGGATAATTCCCGAAAACGCCCTGCCCTCCCGCAATCAGCTTACGGTGCTGACCCTGCCGAAAAATACCGTCGAGATCGGCAAGAATGCTTTTTCAGGCAACAGAAAGCTTGTCAAGGTCTTGATGCCCGCAACCGTTACAAAAATTGACGACTACGCCTTTGCCGCCTGCGAGGCGCTGGAGGAAGTCCCCGTGTCGGCGGCTGTGACCTATATCGGCGAGGGCGCGTTTCAGGACTGCAAGGCAATAACCGAATTTGTTATCCCCGCGGGGATATCGGAGCTGTACCCCAACACCTTCAGCAAATGCGGCTTTGAAAGCATTTCGATAGGTCCCGACGTTAAAAAGATAGGCGGCAGCGTTTTTGCCGACTGCAATAATCTTAAAGATATCTACGCTTACGGCGAGGAGGCTCCCGCTCTGGACAGCGACGTTTTCCGCAACGTAAGCGCGGCGGTGCATTGTTATGAGGATTCGGAAGAAAGCTACGAAAGCTGGAAGCAGAACAATATCACCATTTCAGCCGACCTTACGGGGGAGTATTCCCTCAAGGCGGAGGTATCCGCAGAGAACAGCGAGACCTATGAAGCGGCTGCTGCGGAAACCGAAAAAGCCGACAATGACGAGCCTCAGACAGAAGCTTCCGAAGAGGAGGCTGTTCCCGCTCAGGGACAAACCGATACTCAGCCTGTACAGTCTCAGTCCGCGCAGTCCGGAGGTCTCAGCGTGGGCGTTGTGATAGTAATTGTGGTAATGGCTATGATCATTGCGGTTCTTGCGACTGTTCTGGTCATGATGAAAAAAGGCGGTAAAAGCTGATGGAGGACGCAATTGGCGGCGGGGCAGGAAAAATTTTTCGCATACTGAAAAAGCATGGCGAGATTTTCCTTTTGTGGCTGCTGTGCGCCGTTTCGATATCGGCGTCGCTGTATATCTATACGGAAAACGCAATAGACGTTTATGTTATAGCGGGAGCTGCTGCGGCTGCGGGACTGATAAAGTTTTTTGACTTTTTACGCAGCAAGAAGCTTGGAGGTCTTATATACTTCGGCACGCTGATCACTTTGGGCATGATCGTTCCGTCTGTGTTTGTGGGCGGAGCCTGGGAGGACAGATTTGCGTTTATAAGATGGTTTTTCTCGGGCGCGCAGGCTGAGGAGACCCGTGTCAGCTTTATGCTTACACTTATGCCGATGATGACGTTTTTCCTTGCGTCGGCGTATTATTATTTTACGAGAATAATCTACCGCTCCTCAATGCTTGCGCTGGTATCGCTGATACCCTTTGCGCTGGCGGTAAAGGCGGCGGCGGTTCTGCCGTTTGCGTATGCGGCGTCGATAGCGTCTGTAAACCTGATATTCTTTATTATCGACGGACGGAAAAGACTGCTTAAAGGGTCGTCCGAAAAAAGCGCGGCAGGCTCGGCGGCGACGGTTTATACGGATTTTGCCGTTGCGGCAGTACTGCTTGCTCTGATTGCCCCTAAGCCTGAGGAGACACCTTATTACGAAAAGTTCGAGGCGGCGGTAAGTATTTTCAGCTTCGGCGGTAGCGGCGAGACCGAGTATCAGGGCGAGTACAAGCAGGCTTCGGGACGCGTTGACGAGCTTTTAAGAGGCGAGAGCATACTGCTGTATGTTATCGGTTCGCCCGAGACAGCATATATGAAAACGCAGGTTTTCAACACCTACGACAGCGAAACCGGGCTTTGGACAAATCCCGACGATACTGTCAGCGGCAAAAAAACATGGCAGGAGGACGCGCAGCTGCTGAGCTTTGAAAAGCTTGCCGCAGCGGTAGAGACAGCGGCGGCAAGAAACAGGGAGTCGGCCGAGGAATACGGTTTCCTTGATGACGATGAGTACCTGTTGTTCGGCAAGCACCCTTGGGCGGAACAGCTTACGGAGCTTACGGACTACCAGAGCTACAGCATTGTTTACGCCCAGAACTTTCCCGCGGTATATGTTCCCGCTCCGCTGAGAACCACCGAGGTCAGCATTTCCGAGCGGAGAGTTTCATGGGTCGCCCGTTCCGACGCGGGAGAGATCTTCACAAATATGGCACTGCTTCCCCTTAATGTGAACTATACGGTAAGGTACTACAGCGAAAGACCTCTGAGCAGTCTTATGGAAAGCGGACTGTGCGATATAAGCGCGGAGGAATGGGAGAATTTCCTTTGGGACGCAATGTGGGTCACGGACGGCGATTCCGAGGAATATTCCGTTTTGAGCAAATTCAGAAAAGAAAAGGCTTCCGCCGACCGGTACCGCGAAGACTATGCGACGGAGGTGTCGGCGGAGATACAGGCTCTTGCCGACGAGCTGACGGCGGGACTGGAGTACGATTACCAAAAGGCAAAGGCTATCGAGAATTATTTTACGGGCGGAAGCTTCCGGTACGATCTTGGCTTCGAGCCGCCTGAGGGAATGGACACTCCTGAATATTTCCTGTTTGAAAGCAAGACGGGAATATGCTCAGATTATGCGCGCGCCTATGTTTTGCTGGCAAGAGCGGCGGGACTTACGGTAAGATACGCGGAGGGCTTTGTTCCGCAGCCGTCCCCCGAAACAGAGGGAACTTATTTCGTTTACAGCGATAACGCCCACGCTTATCCCGAGGTATATATTCCTGTGGCCGGCTGGACAAGGTTTGAGCCTACTCCCGCAGGCTATATCGGTTCGGGAGGAAACGGCGCGTCCGAGGACGAGGACAGCGATTATACGGCTCTTATCCTTACGGCAGCGGTGTTTGTGGTCGGCTTCGGAATATTTATAGTTTTTATACTGGTCTCTCCAAAGATCGCGGAGGGCGTGTTCAGGCTCAGGGCCAAGCGCGCGGACTGCGGAAAAGGCGTTGTAATGCTGTACAACAGGCATCTTAAAAACGCGGAACGCCGATTCGGCGAAAGCTTTGCGGCGTTTACTCCCGAGCAGATGGAGCGCTTTGCGGACGAAACTACGGGACAAAGCCTTGACCCGTTGGCAGATCCGTTTACAAGGGCTTGCTACGGCGGCGCGGATATAGACAGGGACACATTCGACAAAGCGTTTGAGTGTTACAAGGCTCAGGAAAAGGCAATGAAAAAGGCGCAGAAGAATATCAAACGGTAAAATACCGAAAAAACTAAACGGAGGTCTGACAATGACGGCATTGATAACGGGAGCAAGTTCGGGAATAGGCAGGGATATAGCACGAAAGCTTGGCAAAATGGGTATACGGCTGATAATTTCGGGAAGAGACAAGGAGCGGCTGGAGGCTCTCAGGCAGGAGATAGGCGCAAGACGGGTAAAGGTCATTGCCGCAGATATTTCCCACCGCGGGGAATGTCTGAGGCTGTACAGGGAGGCATCCGCTTACGGTGTGGATATCCTTGTGAACAACGCGGGCTTCGGGCTGTTTGGGAAGTTCAGCGTCACCGAGCTGGAGCGGGAGCTTGACATGATAGACGTTAATATCGGAGCGGTGCACATTCTCACCAAGCTTTTCCTGCGGGACTTTTCCGCACGGGACAAGGGCTATATCCTGAACGTGGCTTCGATAGCGGGCTTTATGCCCGGACCGCTTATGTCTACCTATTACGCGTCCAAAAATTATGTGGTAAGGCTTACGGAAGCGATACACGAAGAGCTTCGCTTCCAGCACAGCAAGGTTTATATCGGCGCGTTCTGTCCCGGACCCGTTGATACCCAGTTCAACAGCACGGCGGGAGTAAAATTTGCGCTCAAGGGCATTTCAAGCGAATATGCGGCGGAATGCGCCGTCAAGGGTATGTTTGCCCGAAAAATGCTGATAACGCCTACGCTGTCCGTAAAGGCAGCAATAGTCGCCTCAAGATTTCTTCCTGACTCTGCCGTTGCGTTTGCGGCGCGGCTTGTACAGTCGCAAAAGGGATAAAAGACAAAACAAAAAGACCTTTCCGGAACGGTTCGGAAAGGTCTTTTTAGTTGTAATCGATTATAAAGGTAAGTATGCGGTACTGTCCGTAGTAGTCCGTCCAGCGGAGACCTATGTTTTCATTACACTCGGCATTTACACGCTCTATTACGGGGGTAAACAAGCCCTCGTTGCTCAGGTCCGCCAAAGATGACAGGTAAAGGTCTGTGGTGGAGAACTTTACCATTGCGCTGGTTTTGCGGTTTCTTACCGCGTCCATAATGGCGTTTTCAGCAGCGACAAGAAGCTCTCCGTCCTTGGTAACGTCCGCGCCCTCCCGCACGAAATAGTTTTCCTCCGTGCCGTAAGCCTTTGGCGGTTCAGCGGGATAATTCACAATGGTATGATTGTTTTTTATCACCGAATCCGTTACCATAAAATACTGATACAGGACAACGTCGGGGTATTCTCTGTGCAGCTCGTCGTCGGGCTTATCCCATGTTACGTCCACATGATACCAGTTTCCGCCGAGCTTGACCATGTTCCACATATGGGGGACGGTGGTTTTTCCCGTAACGATCACATTTTCTATACCCCCAAGGTTGCACAGATAGGAAAACGCCTTTGTGTAGCCCTCGCACAAAGCTTTTTTTCGCACAAGTGCTCCGTAAATGGTGTCGGCATATTCGTCTTCGGGGTCGGACTCACAGTTAAGCACAAGGTAGTCGTGAAAATATTTCAGCTTTTCGTAGTCGTCCATATCGGGTTTGAGCTGAGATATGATATCCTTTGCGGCTCTTTCGGCGGCAATGTTCATACTGCTTATTTCGTCGGCGGTAAGGCGGTAAGAGAAGCTTACTTCAAACGCCTGCTTGGAGGTGGCATAGTCAAGCCGCCAGGTGGAGATATGGTTGAAGGAGAGCTGTTCAAGGCGGATCGTTTCGAGTATTCTTCCGTATATGTTGGAGTCTACGGGCAGAGTTACCGCGTCCTTGAGTCTTCCGAGATTTTTGATCGTATCGTCGTAAATGTCCCGTTCCTCGTCGGTAAGCGCATATGTCCTGTAGTAATCGCTTTCCATGCCTTCGGGAATGTAGAAATCCGCGTTATTGTTTTTTTTGTTTTCGGGAGGCGTGATCACACCCGAATCCAGAAGTGATCCCCCCGAATAAACATGGTATTCGATGCTTTTATCGTCCGAGCAGCCTGACGCCAAAAGACACAGAGCAAGCGCGGCTGCCGCATATTTAAGTTTTCGCAAGTACTGTGCCTCCCGAACGGTCGGCGGGCGGGAGTTCAGGCCGTCTTATACAATGTCCGAACCCGTCCGACTGTAGTATTAACGGATATCAGCCGCGCTGAAAGGTCAGTCGTATTCCGGAAACAGCTTGATGACCAGAGATGTAGCGTCGTAGCTGAAGTTGACTACCGAGGTGTTGTATTTGTTTTCCGCAGATTCATATGCTTCCTCATAGATATCCAGAGCCTGCTTGCTGGAGCTGTCAAACAGATTGAATACAGCTTCGTCGTATATGTCCTTGTCGGCGCATTTCACCTGCACAGGGGAGGTTTTGCTGCCTGCGCACTCGATAAGACCGTCACGGAGCAGTATGCGTGCTTCCGCCCAGCTTTCGGCTACAAGATTGTTTTTTACGAAATAATTGCAGTCTTCGGAGGTAGCTTCCGGATATTTATAGCTCTGCTCGTAAACGGTTCGGCTTGCCGTCAGCATTTTGTCCGTTACACAGAAATAATCGTATCTGACGTAAGCTATGTCGGCAGAGTTCGATACAGCGTAGGTTATGTCAATATTGTACCATTTTCCGTCGATCTTGACCTTGTTCCACATATGAGGAGTGCCGTCCGCGTCGCCGGTAACGGTAACAGTCTCTATGCCGACCTTGCTGCAAAGGTAGGAAAACGCCTTTGAGAAGCCGCCGCAGATAGCTTTCTTATCCACAAAAACGCCGTATATGTCGCGGCAGTTTGCCGCGTTTTCGTCGTACTCGACCGTAGACGCCAGCACGTCATGAAAAAGCTTCACCTTGTCGTAGTCGGTCATATTCGCGGTGATCATGCCGAGAATACTGTTGACCTCCGCGTCGATCTCGCCCTGCATTTTTTCGATAACGCTGTCGCCGTATTTGTAGAACAGTTTTGCGTTGGCAAGCTGTTTGGTGCTGGAGTTGACGGCGTACTGCATTTTTTTGTCAATATAGAACAGCGACGGTTCGTCGTCGTATATGATCTGATAAATGTCGCAGTATTCCTCGGAGGTAACGCTGTTGTCCGAGGAAAAATTAATAGTACTTCCGTATTTCTCCGCCGTGCTTATTATCTGGTCGTAAACAAACTTATGCTTTTCGTCGAGAAAGCGGTAGCTGTATGGACGGGCAAGGTCTGAGGCGGATGGGGTACCCACAGTACTTGTTTCCGTGTCCAGAAAGCCCGTGGTCTCAGAAGCGGCGCTTGACGAGCTTACCGAAGCGGATGCTGAACTGTCGGACGAAGCCGTCGGAGCCGAAGTCTCTGCCGAAGCTGAGAAGCTTGAAGAAGCGCTTGTTTGGGCCGCTAAGTTTATGGGAGTGGTGCTTGTAAATTCGGAGATCGGAACATTGGGAACTCCCGGAACCGTCGAAGCGTCCGAATCGGAGTCGGCGGAGCGTTCTGCGGAGACAGTCGTCGCAAGCTCCGGCCCAGGTTCCGAGTAAGCCGTTCGCTTTGTGGATTCCGAAGTGGGTATTATTATCGGGTCGCTGCTTTCTTCCGTCTCCTCCGTAAGGTATACTGCCGTGGGACGGGAGCTTTCCGTTTCCGCAGAGGGAAGCGTATCTTCCCAATAGGCGGAGCTTCCGTTGTTATAGCAGCCTGTCGTCAGCGCAGCGCAGACGGCAGCCGCAGCTGTAAGGCAAATAATTGATTTGCGTCTGGGTTTGTATTCCCGCATCGGCTGCACCTCTTTCAGGTAAAAATTATTCCTCTGGGTCGGACTCATAGATAAGCGATATATGGATTATCCGCATATCGTCGTTGTTATGCTTGTATGCTGAACGGATATGAGTTCCGCAGCTTCCGTTTATGTCCTCGATAATGTCCTTAAGCTCCTTGCTGTCGAAAAGCCTTGCCATAGCGGCGAAATAGGCGTTTTCGGAGGAGAAGCGTATTTCCGCCTCCCGCTTTCCCGCAAGCCCCGCCGATTTTATCTGCTCCGTCAGAGCGGCAGTGCCGTCGGCGGCAGTGCCGAAGATCAGTCCCTTTGCGGCAAAGTAGTTCATATCGTCGCTTTCGCATGAGGTAAGACCTTTGCAAAGGTCGTTTGGGAAATGGGTCTTTTCCTCGATCTCGCTGTCCTTTACCAGAAGATAGTCATGTCGGACAAAGCCGGGGTCGTTTCGGCTCAGGATAGGATCGTCCCATGTACAGTCCACGTTATACCATCTGCCGTTCAGCAGCACCTTGTTCCATGCGTGGGACACGCCGTCCTTGGTCTGACCGAAAGCTGTGTAGTTGGGTATCCCCGCCTTGTCGCAGAGGGCGGTCATTGCCGCGGCGTAGCCCTCGCACTGACCGTATCCCGTTACAAGAACGCCGTAAGCCGAATTGATATGCTCGGCGGAATCGCTGAAGGAGCAGGTCGTGGCGATCTTGTCGTGGAAATACACGATCTTGTCGAAATCGGACGCGTCGTCGGGAAGCTCTCCTATTATCGTCGAGGCGGCGATATCAAGCTCTGCGCGTTTGGTTTCCGCGTCGCTTTTGCTGTACAGATAGTGCAGGCTCAGCACCGATATTTCGCTTTCGGGAGCGTAGAAAAGGTTGCTCAGCCAGAAATACCTGCGTTCCTGCGAATAGACCAGTCTGTATATTTTGCTTGCCGTGTCCCGCGAGATCGGAGGATCGAACGATACCGTATCCCTGAAATCCGCCACGGCGGTTTTGATCTTGTCATAGACCGCCTTTTCTTCCTCCGAAAGGGAGGCGTACACAGGCGAGACAAATTCCTCGTCCGAGGGATATCCGTAATAATTGTTGGCGTCAGCCGTAGTCTCCGCAGGCTCCTCGGCTACCCTCCTGCATGAGGACAGCACCAGAGCCGCGCAGAGAACGGAGACGGCAAATATTGTTTTTTTCATAAAAGCACCAAAGATCAGTTATAGATAACGTCGAACTCGATCACCAGCAGATTTTCGTTGCATTCGTCGCTTACGCCCTTAATTCCGGAAAAGCCCTTTGCATAATCGTTGTAGTCCATTTTTTTGTCATAGACCTGCTTGTAAACGTCCTTGGAGCTTACGGCGATCTGCGCCGTTCTGGAGCCGTCCTTGGCGGCTCTTTCGATCTCAGCCCTTATCGCCTTGTCCGCGGAATCGAAGTCGCTGTAAACAAGACCGTTTGTAACGAAATAGTTCTTGTCGTTGCTTACGCAGGCGGGAGGCGTGAAATATGTAATATAGTTGCCGTTGGAAAGCTTTTTCTGACCGACGTGCATATGTGTAAGGTTATGGATGCCGCTGTCGGGAACAAGGAAAAAGTTGTAGCGGATATTCTTGTAGTTGGGGGTGTTCAGGATCGGGTCGTCCCATGTTGCGTCCAGATTGTACCATTTTCCGTCAACGTCCACAACGTTCCACGCGTGGGTCTGACCCGTAGTGGTCTCGCCCGTTACGACCATGCTTACGATACCCGCCTTGTCGCAGAGGTACTGCATAGCCTTGGCGTAGCCTGCACACTGGATATTTCCCTGCGCCTCTCCGCTGCCGAGAGCGTTGTAAATGGTGGAGTTGTAGTTTGTAAGCTCTTCCTTGAGCTCGAATGTGGAGTTAAGTACAAGATAGTCGTGGAAAACCTTAAGCTTTTCAAAGGTGGTGGACTTTCCGTTCGCCTCGTCAACAAGCTTGTCGGCAACGGCGTCTATGGACTTCTGCATATCGTTGATAACGGAGGCGTCCTTGGTGAGGTAGTAAAGCTTGCCGACCTTAAGCTTTGCGTTCATGTAGAACAGACGGGGCTCCTGCATATAAACAAGACCGTATATCTTTGACCATTCCTCAAGGGAGTAAGCGTCCTCGTCGCAGATCTTGTAGCGCAGTCCCTCTATTCCCGCAACGATCTCGTCGTAGAGCTTTTTCTCCTCGGCGGTAAGGGTGGAGTAGCCGTATCTTTCGGTGTTGGTCGAGGGGATGTTCAGCTGAGGAGCTGCCGTTGTGGCAGCTGTCATAGCGTTGAGGATATCGTCCTCGCTTAGAGTATCTGTGGGAAGGGGTTCGGTATGGGCAGGTTCGGTAAGAACGTTTCCGTTAGCGCCCGTGACCGCTTCGCCGTTTTCGTCGGTAAGGATCACGCCCGAGGTTGTCTCCTGAGGCTCGGTGCCGTCCGAAGCACCGTCGTTGCCTATCACGTTTACGGAAGCGGAGACCTCTCCGCTGCCTCCGTCCTCGCTGCTGCATCCTGCGGCGCATATTGTCAGTGCGGCGGCGATCGCCAGTACGGAATAAAATTTTTTAGATTTCAGCATAGTTTTTATTTCCTTTCAATGTTCTTGCATATTTTACGAAGTCCGCTTATCCGAGCGGTCATTTACGAATACGGGGGCTGAGGGTAGAAAACGTTATTCGACCCCCGCCCCGTGTATTAGAACCTATCTTCACAAGCGTATGCGCACGTCTTTTCGGCAAGCTTTTGCCGCTGACTGCGTTAAAAATCCTTGAAATACGGGCGTATTCCTGCGGATTTTTGCCTTGTCATCGACAAAAGCTTGCCGAAAATCCGCACACATATCTTGCGAAGACAGGTTCTTGATCTTTAGTCGTTGTACGCTATATCATACTCCACAACGAGAATATCCTCGGTGAGATATGTCTGCTGTACAAGATTCTTTACGCTGCTGTCTTTCTTCTTAGCGTAATCCTGGAAAGCCTTCCAGTACTTCTTGTCGCGGAGGGTTTCCCAAAGGTCGTGGTCTGTTACCCTTATGTGAGCAACGTTCTTGCCCGCCGCTACAGCCGCGTCGATCTCGGCGTACATAGCCTGAGTTGCGGATTCAAGGTCGCTGTATTCCTTATTGTAAGCCTTGAAGTAGTAGCACGCCGTTTTTGTGCAGGCGGGAGGATTGTACAGCTTGATACGGTTTCCGTTTCCTCTTGCAACGGTGCTGACGTTGAGGTGGCTGTTTTTGATCATGTCGTCGTTTGCAAGGAAGAACAGGTAGCGCACGTAGCTGCTTCTGCCGTAGTTGTTCATCGGGTCGCCCCATGTTGTGTCGAGAATGTAGTAGCCGTTGTCACAGTAAACAACGTTCCATGCGTGAGTGCTGCCCTCGGTGTTGTTGCCGGTTACGACCATGCATTCGATACCCGCAATGTCGCAGAGGTAAAGAACTGTCTTTGCGTAGCCCTGACACTGAAGCTCTCCGCCGTCGGTAAGACCGTTGTAGATACCGCAGGTCCTGTAGTTGCCCTGGAGGCTGAATGTATTGTGGGTGATAACCCAGTCGTAAATAACTTTAAGTCTGCTTACCGTGCTTGAATAGCCGTTCACCTTGCTCATTACATCGCTTACGGTAGCGTCTATTTCCTTCTGAGCCGAAGCTGCCTGTTCGGGAGTAAGGTCGTACTGGAGGTTGAGCATACCGCCCAGCGAAGCGGGAACAAGATTTGACATCCAGAAAAGCTGGGGCTCCTGATTATAAACGAGGGCGTATACCTTTACGATATCGTCCATAGAGAGGGAGGAGGGAATGTCTACTTGAGTGGTGAAGCTTTCGGCAGCCTCAACGATATCGGCGTAAAGCTGCTGCTCGGCGCTGTTAAGCTGCTGATAGGGGTATCTGTCCTTGTAGCTCTTGGTATAGGAAGCGTTCACAACAGCTGTATTGGACGGCTTCTTTGTGGTCTCTTCGGGAGTTTCTGTTTTCTTGGGAGCGGTAGTGGTCGCCTGAGTAGCCTCCTCGGGCTTCTGGTCGGTAACATAGTCGGAGTGGATAAATGTGCCGTCCGCAAGCTTATAGTAGCCTGTATCTGTTGCGGCAACAATGTTGATCTTCTGACCCACGTCGTATTTCTTAACGGATTCCGAACCTACGATAGCCTGAGTTCTGGAGTAGCAGGAGGTCTTTATGTAAAGGGTCTCGCTGATCTCGGTTTCGTTCCAAGCCTTTGCGGCTGCTGTGGAAGCGGTCGCCGCAGTGGCTTCGGTGGAAGCGGCGGTGGTAGTTTCCGTCTCGCTTGTCTCAGTTTCGCTTTCCGAGGTCGTATCCTCCGTAGTGGTCTCTTCGGGAACCGTGGTAGTTTCCGTGGTGGTCTCCTCTGTCTCGGACTCTGTAGTCATCTGAGTGAGGGACATGGACGAGGAATCTCCGCCCACATCGGGAAGTCCCGCAGAATCCTCGTTGGTTTTCTTACAGCCGGCAAGCATTGTCGCCGTCATTAAGAATGCAAGGATCAGACTAATTTTTTTCTTCATTTTGCATACTCTCCTTTTCTTCGCTTGTTACAGTATCCTTGATAATTTTTGCCTTGATCTTGGTAATACACCGATCCTCGGTAAGCAGGACGGTGAAAAGCACTCCGCCGTATTCGGCAGAGGGATTTTCGTTTTCTTCGGGTATGCGTCCCAGAAGCTCGGCGATAAAGCCGTTCATTGTGTCGAAACCGTTTTCCTCGGGAAGCTCTATCCCGAAAACGGGAAGTATCTCCTCGGGGTCGGCATTGCCCGCGATAACGTAGGTGTCCTCGGAAATCTCGGTAAGCGAGGCTTCTTCCTCGTCGTACTCGTCCTGAATATTTCCGACTATTCTCTCGACGATATCCTCCATTGTCACCAGACCCGCCGTTCCGCCGTACTCGTCAACAACGGCAGCCATCTGCATTTTTTCTGACGTGAGCCGCTTGAAGGCTTCTCCGCAGGGGACAGATTCGGGGAGATAGATGATATCCCGCATAAAGCTTTTTGCCTCGGTATCCTCCGCGGATTCGGAGCCTACTAAGCAGAGCAGGTCTTTAACGCAGATCATTCCCGCGATATGGTCGATAGTTTCCTCGTAGACGGGTATCCGCGAAAAGCCGCTTCCTATGGCGGCGTTCACAACCTCCGGCACCCTTGCGGACATTTCCACCGCAATGATATCGGTACGGTGGGTCATTATATCCGAAACGGTAAGGTCGTCAAACTCGAAAACGTTGTTTATCATTTCCCTCTGGGATTCCTCTATAACGCCTGTTTCGTTGCCCGCGTCCACCATCATGAGTATTTCTTCCTCGGTGACGATATCGGGCTCGCTGCCGTTTTTCGCTCCGAAAAGCGGGGCAAGCAGCCTTGTGAGCAGTGAGGACAGCGCGGTAAGCGGTGTAAGGGCCGTCACTAAAAGCTTTACAAACGGTGCGCAGAAAACCGCAAATTTCTCGCTTTTCGCCGCAGGCAGTCTTTTTGGTATACCTTCGCAGAAGGAGGTAAAGACCACCACCGTGACTATCATTATAAGCAGCGCGGCAATAACGTCCGCAAGAGGGTCGCCGTAAGCCGCCGCCTCGGCAGCTTCGCCGTTTATAAGACGGGACACAAATCCCGACAATGGCGCGAGAAAGAATATCATTGCCAGATAAGCGGCTGCAATACCCGTAAGTGTTCTGTTCACGGAAAACGCCGTCATCAGACGCGCGGGCTTTTCCGTCATATCGGCAAGAAGCTGCTCCCGCTTTGACTTTTCGGAATTTTTAAGCTTCCGCCAGTCTGTCTCGGTCACAGCCGATTCGCATACGGTGCAGAACCCTTTATATAGTATGACTGCAAGAATAATAAGACTTCGGGGGTACCCGTCGGACTCCATAATCAACTTCCTTTCGGACGATCGTTTTGTGTGCAGCTTAAAAAGCACAGCTTTGGTCTGTCGTTATCAAGACCGGAAGCACAAACTGACACATTAAAAATTATACAACAAACCGACAAAAAAGTCAAGGAGATTACTACAGCCAATTATTATGAAAAATGACCGTAAAATCCGCTTTTTTTTGGTGTGTTTGCGACATTTCTGTACTATACGGATATATCTGTAACCGAAGTTTAAAAAATGTAAACGCTTTGTAACCGATTTTATCGGATGTCTGCCGCCGCGTTCTTATCAATCCAATTCGCTGTTATTTTTATTTCCAAAAAATTCCTCTGCTTTTTTTGCATCTATCCCGCGTATGCGGTGCTTGGAGGCGCGTTCGCCGCGGCTGTAGACCCACACGTCGCAGGTGCCGTTAAACCGCTGGAATATCGTGCGGGACAGTCTGACATAGGCTATCCTGCTTTTCGGCACGATGACCGTGTGGAACTGGGAAAACTTGCAGTACTTCAATGTAATGGTATCGCTTCCGAAACCGATACCTGTGGTAAATTTTGCCGTTATTTTTACCGCGATAAGGTACAGCGACGGTATCTCTCCCATTATCAGCAGGAACTTTACAATGCCGCTCCATGCGGGGAAAAACCGTGCCGCGGTAACCGCCCCCACAGGCAGCAGGACCGCGGAAAGCAGCGGTCCCCAGAGAAACGGCAGTATATAGGACGGCTTCGGCTTCAAAGAAATATTACTCAGAGTAAAGCTTGGCAGCATCATCTGCATTGTGCTCATGACACGCTTTTTCGTTGTTACAGGGACGAAAACAGGTATCTCGTTCTTGGACTTTCCGTAGCCCGTGCAGCTGACGTGAACGGACATCACGCGGCATATTTTCATAAGCAGATTCTGCCGCAGGTCGGCACAGTTCACCTTGGAAATATTTACATAATATTTCCATTTTGAAAAGAAGCCGTTCCGCACCGTAATATCGTTTCCGCACCGCTGTATGCGGAAGTTGATGTGTCTCAGCAGATTGGATACAAAGGAAAATCCCCAGCCCAGCGCAAATATCAGCGTCAGCGCGACTGCGGCGGGGGTAACTCCCGAAATGATCTTCTGCATGAATTCGGTAACGCCGCTCACAGCGTTCAGGAACTGCTCCTCAAGCTGATTTCCGACTATGCGGCTTCCCTGAATGAACAGTGTTCCGAGGAAGATCACACCCGAAAGCGTTGAGGAAAATACCAGTGAAAAGAAAACAAGATCGGCCTTCGAGGCGCGGTATGAAAACTTTGCATTTGTCAATGAACTTGGAATATTATTGTAAATTTTTGTATAATCGGTTAATTTCATGATAAGCTCCGCGTCAGCTTTTTTGCCCTGCTCCAGAGTAGAATGTGAGTCCGAGTCGAGAGCGACCGTTACCGCGCGTATGGGACGAAGCCACATGGAGCGTGCGGCGGAAGCGCAGGCCACCGCAGAATAGGGTATGGTAAATTCGTTCCTCAGAAACACACCGTGGGAAATAAAAATTCCTTTCTCCCCCACCTCAAAGCGCACAAAATACCATCTTAAAACCGCGAAGCCGATCATAAGCAGAATTACTATCAAGTCCCAGTACGCGCCCTGAAGCCAGTGGTAAAAATCAAAGTTCACCGCGATAAGTCCGCGCACCAGCGGTATGAGGAGCATCCAG
Source organism: Ruminococcus sp. (assembly GCA_014799785.1). Lineage (GTDB taxonomy): Bacteria > Bacillota > Clostridia > Oscillospirales > Ruminococcaceae > RGIG8773. The sequence goes on along the minus strand of JAAVHI010000004.1, from coordinate 100,579 downwards.
AAGTTTTTGGTGGTATATTTCAGAATGGCGATCTTATGCTGACGCGACATCAAAGCCCTCCTCTGCTGCTGAGATACTGCTGGATTTTTTTGTATATTTCTTCCATATCCGAATGGGATAAAAACATCATTATCAGCCCTCCGCCGTAAGCGTTTATTAACAAAAAGTTAAAACTTGTATAGCGTGAAAGGGGCATGGATATTGTAGTGATGTACTGCACCGAGGACATCTTCACATAGGTGGTATTGTTGAAAAATACTCCCGAGCGTATAATTATTTCGTCCGCGGAAAGGGTGTAGCTTACCGAGCGGTACCACAGCGGCAGAATAATCATCAGAAATATAACATATGCTGTTACAAGCAGTCCTATGAATATCCAGACGATTATTTCGGGAACGGTGAATTTTGCCAGCGCAAAATAGTCGGGGTAGCGGGCTTCGAGAAAATACAGCAGGTACTTCAGTGCGATTATGATACAGATTATAAGCAGAAATGTGAATATTCTAAGGAATTTCAAGCTTTTTCTATCTGCGTAGTACTTTTTCATAGTGATCAAAAACCTCGTTTGTCTTGTGATTTATGTGGGAGACGCGATCGTCCCGCGGGTCTGCAACATATATAGTATATCACGTTTCAGCCGCAAAAAAGCGGCTGCGGAATATTTTCAGCGGGAGTGATCAGGGTGTACGGAATATTCTATGATACAATTTGCAATATTATCAGCAAACTCAATAATTTCCTGTGGGGAGCGGGAACTGTCGCTCTTGTTTTCGGCGCGGGAATTTTTTTCACTCTGCGGTTTAAGGGCTTTAATATTATACATATAGTATATATTTTCAAGTCCACGCTTTTTGAAAAAAAGAAAAATGACAACGTACCAAAAGGGAAAATATCCCGGTTTCAGGCATTGTCAACCGCTCTTGCGGCTTCAATGGGGACAGGCAACATTATCGGTGTGGCAGCTGCCATTTCCGTGGGCGGAGCGGGAGCGGTATTCTGGATGTGGGTCGCGGCGCTTTTCGGAACGGCGACGGGCATAGCGGAAAATATTCTCGGAACAAAATACCAAGGCAAAGAGGACAGCCCCATGTCCTATGTGTCGCGGGCGACCGGGTCGGGGAAGCTTGCGATAGTGTATGCAGCCGCCTGCGCGGCGGCTTCCTTCGGTATCGGGAACATGACCCAGACCAACGCGCTGTCGGCGGCAATGTCCGAGTTCAGAGTTCCCACCGTTGTTTCGGGACTTGCCGCGGCTTTGTTCTGCGGAGCGGTAATATTCGGCGGAGGCAAAAAAGTCGCCGCGGCGGCAGAAAAAATGATTCCCGCCGTGTCCCTTTTTTACATAGCGGGAGCAATTATAGCAATAGTATTATTTGGCAAAAATATTATTGAAATATTAAAAACGATATTTGAATCTGCAATAGGTTATTCACAAATTGCGGGAGGCTTCTGCGGTGCTGCGCTGAAAAAAGCCGTCACCGTGGGACTGCGCCGCGGGGTATTTTCCAACGAGGCGGGCATGGGAAGCTCTGTGCTTGTTCACACGGAAACAGGCTGTACCGAACCCGTAAAAATGGGAATGTGGGCAGCCGCGGAAATAGTTATCGACACGCTTATATGCTGTACTGCAACCGCTTTTGTTATCCTGCTCACGGGCGCGGACGCTTCTGGAGCGGAGGGTCTTGCCATGGTGACCGAGGGCTTCAGGCGCGGACTTGGAAATTTTGCCGCAGTTTTCGCCTCCGTCTCGACGGTGATATTTGCGGTCTGCACCCTGCTGGGCTGGTATTTTTACGGAGAAAAATGCGTCCGCTATATATTCAGAGCCAAAAGCTCCGAGGCGGTTTTTGTCTACAGGATACTCTACACTGCCGCGGCCTTTCTCGGCGCAGTTACCGAGCTTTCCCTCGTCTGGGGAGCGGCCGATCTGCTCAACTGGTTCATGCTGGTGATAAACCTGTCGTCGGTGCTGCTTCTCGGCGGCGAGGCAGCTGAGTGTTTAAATAATTATACTAAAAGTATATTTGGCAAAAAGAAGTAGCCTGTCGCTTAACATATAACGATGCGGAAGCCGCTTTCGTCTCGGAAGAACAACTGCCCTTACTGACAAATTACGGCGGCAAGGGTAAAGGCTCGGCCTTTAGCGGTAACGCTTTTTTTGAGGCTTGTATTTGTCCCTGATCCTTTTGGGGTGCTTTACGCCCTTGGCTATCTCCAGCATTTCCTGACGGAAGCGTTCGCGGCGCAGATTCCGTTCGCGTATCTTGTTGGCGCAGTGGTCGATATGCCGCGCTATGCGGTCGCCGTAGGTGTAGAAGTCCGTCACCTCAACCGTGCTGACCGTACTGCCGCCGTTGGCGTCGTACCACCAGCGGTCAAAGGAAATGCCGTCCTCCGTTTCGGAGTAGCCAAGCCAGCTTGCGTCCTCGTTGAAATATCTTGCTTCGGCGTTTATGGTAAGGTGATTGCGTATGCACTCGACGTTAGTCACGTCGGCAAGCCTTATCACCCACATTTTTTTGTAGTGTACCCATTTTCCGTCCTGGTAGACCGCTCTGGTGTGCTGTGAGACAACCATTACCGAACCCGAAATGTGGATATAGGTATGCTCGCGGTGGGCGCGTATAAGTATTTCCGCGGCGGCGGAGCCGATAAGACAGACAACAAAGCCGTACGCGCAGGCGGCGTAGGCGACGTAAAAGATCGTCCTGTACATCTCCTGGGGCAGCTCCTTGTCAAGCACCGCCACAAAAAGCAGAATGACAACCAGAAGCGACACCGCCATGCTTACCGCGGGAAGAGCGGCGAGGAAGATACGCCTGTTGTATTTTGCGGCCAGACGTTTTTCGTTGACCCTTATCATCTTGCGCACAATTATCCTCCTCCGGGATCAGGCCGTTTCACTGCCGCTGAGCGGGACAGTCCCGCCGTTCTTTTTGGTTATGTAGTCCCTGTATTTTTTCAGATCGCCGCGGTAGACAAGCTCCGCGCCCTCAATGCTGCGGAAATCCTCCGGTTCTATAAGGGAGGGCTGCTTGTCAATGTTGTGCTTTACTCCGCTTTTGCCCAGAACGAAGCCCACCCATACCGAGCAGACAAAGCGGTTCCTGAGCTTGTAGGGGATATGCAGAGCCATAGGCAGAAGCGCTCCCACGTCGTAGGAGTATGAGCCGCGGTTGAGGATAAAGTGACGTATTACATCATTGTAGCGTTCAAGCTGCTCGTCGGTAACGGGCAGGCGGTACACCTCTCCGGGGATAGTCTTGCAGGCTCCGAACACCTCGGTGAAAAGATCCTCGCGGTTAAAGCCCGCGGGCAGGGGAGCTTCCTTTTTGTCGCGGCAGAAGCTGTACATTTCTGTAAGCAGCTCATCGGATGCTATCGAAACGTGGGTATATCTTTTGCCCGTCACAAAGCCTATGATCTTCGATGGCAATGTACCCGTCCTTGTGAGGACGAGATATAAGAAGCGTTTTTCCATGGGACTCCTTTACACCGCAGTGCTTAAGCAGTGCGGCGGTAATTTTTTAAAATTATTTTCGGAATTATGTACAAAAATATATAACTTAATATATTATATCATTTTTCTTTGACTTTGTATATAGCGTGCGGAAATTTTATTGTATTTTACACAAAAAAATGCCCCGATATTTTATAAATTTCATAAGATGAAAAAATTCTATTGCAAAATCAGATTTTTTTTTGTATAATAATAGTGATTGAAAAAATTCGGCTAAGGGGATACCGTATTATGATAAACAAGGATAAAATCAGCAGAGTACTGGTTTATAATCTGCGCGGCAGAATGCTTCTGGCTACGAAGTCGGTTTCGTTTCCGAAGGACTTTTTCAAGATAAAGGGAAAAGACCTGGTCATGCTGAGAGGAAACGACTTTCCGCTTATTACTCAGGACGAACCCGTGGAGGTCATTTTTGAGTACCTGAACGGCGACCGCGTTAAGTACAATACGTCGATCGATCTGTGTACCGAGTACCAGATAAACTTCCATGTGGGCGAGGGCGAGGTACTCAAGGAAAGACGCAGAAGCTTCAAGGTTGTGGTGGACATGAGCGGTCTCTCCACCTTTTACATAAGGGGAGAGGAAATGTTCGCTTTCGACGACCCTGTGGAGCTTCACATCATCAACCTCAATCTGGGTGGCGTTTTCTTTTCGTCAAATTCGACCTTTGAGGCGGGCGACCAGGTAATGCTCAGCTTCCTTGACGGGGAGATGAAGCTGCTGACGGAGATACTGAGAGTTCAGCTTACAGACAGCGGTGAGGTAGAGGGCTACGGCTGCCGTTTCCTCGACCTGAACCAGTCCCAGGAGGAGCGTCTGGCAAGATTCATATTCGACTGTCAGGTAATGGAAAGAGAGCGCAGGCGCGTTCTTGAAGAAAAGAAGCGGCGGCAGCAGAATTTGTAAAAAGCAAATAGCCAATAATAATCCAAAAAGGGGAAGCTGACCTTTACGGGGACGCCTTTCCGTCGGAGAGCGGCACTCCCGAAAGGAGCCTTGTCATAAAATTTGAAAATCAAGGATTTTCAAACTGCGAGTTTTGTTTTCCTCGAATTGAGTGAAACTCAATTTAAGCTCGGAATTTTGCTGACGCAAAACCACAAAACATCGTTAGAAAGGAGTACACATTTTCCCTAACGGGAAAATGTTCATATATGGCGACTGTTATTGTTGTTACAAACCAAAAGGGCGGTGTTGGAAAAACCACTACCTGCGCCGCGCTTGCCGGTATTTTCCGCGGCGAGGACAAGCGCGTCCTCTGCATTGATATGGACCCGCAGGGAAATCTTTCCTTTTCCTTGGGCGCGGAGGACGACGGCTATACTATACACGACGTTATGACGGGCGCGTGCGATATAAGGGAGGCTGTAAAGACTACCCACATATGCGACGTTATAACGTCAAATATTCTGCTTTCGGGGAGCGAGCTGGAGCTTACCTCCGAACGCAGGGAGTTCATTTTAAAGGATATTCTGAAAATAATCAGATACAGCTACGACTATATCATCATAGACACGCCTCCCGCGCTGTCCATACTGACGATAAACGCCTATACCGCGGCGGACGACCTTATTATCCCCATGACCCCCGAAATACTGTCGCTTCAGGGTATCGCTCAGCTTAAGGAGACTATTACGGCCGTTAAGAAATACTACAATAAAAGACTGAACGTCCGCGGGATACTGCTGACGAAATACGTCAAGAAGCAGACCCTTGCAGAAGAGGTTGCGGAAATGGTGGAGATAGTCGCCGAGCAGCTCAAGACACAGGTGCTGGACGTGAAGATATCCGTTTCGGTGGCGGCGGCTGAAGCTCCCGCTCATCAGGAGGTACTGACCACATATTCCCCCGGCTGCAAGGCGGCAAAGGACTACATCAAACTGGCGAAGCTTCTGTACCCCGAGGCCTTCGACGAGGAACGGACAGTTATCGGCTTCAGAAGAAAGAAAAACAATTAAACCGAAAGGATCCTGAAATATGGCGGGAAAATCTGCAAAAACTGCAAAGGACGCAGATACCGAAATAACCGAAAATACAAAGAAAACCGCTAAAGCTGAAAAGGCGGCTAAAAGCGCGAAGGGCGCAAAGTCCAACAAGACCGAAGCGGTTATGCGGCTTCTGACGGGCGGTAAAAAGACCGCTCCGAACCCTATTTTGGACAGCAGCTTCAAGGTGGAGAGGATAACGTCGAAAAGCGTCCGAAAGGGCGCGAACGGCGCGGAGATAGACATTACTGGCGAGCTTGTGACAGAGCTTCTGCCGCAGGTGCTGGAAAGATTCAACTGCTGCCGCTGCGCGGTGTGCTACGCGGAGGCAATGGCGGAGGCTATTGACGCCGTTCCCACGCTGAAAATAAGGGTCAACGGCAAGGACGACCTGCGCCGCGCCGACAGAATGAAAATGCAGAGCCGAAGAGAGGTGCTCTGCACGCTTATCAGGCTTGCGATACAGCGGAGGCGGTTTCCGAGGCACAATATCGGCAACTGAATACTTATGGGACGATATCTTGGGGACAAAGCGGAAATTCCCCGGATATCGTTTTGTTTAGGGGGATACTGTGAGATATAAAAATATCGTTGAGGGACGGTTTGTTTCCCGTCCCAACAGATTTGTGGCAAATGTGGAAATTGACGGAAAGACCGAGGTGTGCCATGTGAAAAATACCGGGCGGTGCAGGGAGCTTCTGACAGATGGCGCGCGGGTCTGGCTGGAAAAGGCGGAGCAGTCCGCGAAAAGGAAAACCATGTACGACCTTGTGGCTGTTCAAAAAGGGGACAGGCTCATCAACATGGACAGCGGCGCGCCGAACATTGCGGCGGGGGAGTTTCTGCCGGCGGTTTTTCCGGGAGGGACGATAAAGCCGGAGTACAGCTATGGGAACTCGCGGTTTGATTTTTACATAGAGCAGGGCGGCAGGAAAATACTGCTTGAGGTAAAGGGCGTTACACTTGAGGAGGACGGCGCGGTGATGTTTCCCGACGCTCCCACGGAGAGGGGCGTGAAGCATATAAACGAGCTGGCAAGGTGTCTTGACGAGGGATTTGAGACGTATCTGCTGTTTGTGATACAGATGGAGGACGTGCGGTACTTTAAGCCGAATGATACCACTCACCCCGAGTTCGGACAGGCTTTAAGGCTTGCGGCGGAGCGTGGAGTACAGCTTATGGCTTACGACTGTGAGGTAACTCCCGACAGCATGAAAATAAGAAACAAGGTGGAGATAAAGCTATGAGTGAGTGCGAAAGCTGCGTGAACTACGTTTACGACGAGGACTGGGAGCAGTACGTCTGCGCGGCCGATCTTGACGAGGACGAAATGGGAAGATTTCTCAGCGGCGGCAGCGGCGAATGCCACTGGTACCGCCTCGACGACGAGTACGGCGTGGTCAGAAAACAAATGTGATCGGATTTTATACAAAATATTGATGATCGGTGTGTAAATTTGTGCAAAATTGCCGATATAAATTCCTTTACTTTTTTATGAAAATATGGTATTATTATAACAATGGCTTATTGTCTTTAAAAATAATTTTACGGGCAAACTGTGTCCGTGTGTAAAATATGTGGAGGTATTTATGCTGGACTTTAATACCAAAAAAGCGATACTGCGCCGCTTAAAGGCAAAGCGCAGCAAAAATAAGCTTATGTGGCTCCCCTGCGTTATCGCGGAGCTGTTCGTGAAGCTGTGGTACGCTTTGCTGTGCCGCGCGGATCTTGCTCTGTCGGACAAGAACGGAAATTTCCTCGGCGTCAGGAAGCCCCAGGAAAAATCCAGAGCCCGCAGGCAGGACGATATCGTTTATGTGAAGAAGCCTTTTTGGGGACGCGTTATGTCTGCTGTTCTGGCGGCGGCGTTTCTTCTTATGGTTGCGCCCGAGCTGGATATTGACCTCGGCATCACTGCAAGCGCGGTTGGTACCGCTATTTCCGTAAAGGACGACGATACGGGAAAAACATACCGCCTTATCCCCAAGATCGACGGAGCTACCGTCGGCGAAACAGAGGCGTATCTGGAGGACGAATACCTCCACGCGCGCGACTGCGTTACAGCGGATATAACAAGCTTAAAAACGGCCAACGGCGCACTTCAGATAACATGGGCGTACAGAGTTGAAGCGGGCTGTAATCACGTGGACGAAAGCGGAAGACATTTCAGCACGGACTACCCTGTTACAAATATCATCGACCACTACATCGTAAGGGTCGAGAACGCTTCCGGATACAAAAGAGATTTTGAATATCCGAACAATCAAACCTCGGCGGAGATCACAGGACTTCCGACCAATGACAACGAGTATACGGTAACTATCATTCCGATAGCAAAAATGCAGCTCTGGCGTTTCAGACAGGGCGATCCCGACGCAACAGACGAACAGCTTCAGAAAACTGTCGTAGGTCAGGTATCGGGACGAAAAGACAGTATTGTTGAAAGCGATATCAGACACACCTTTTCTATACAGTACGGCGTTTATTTTAATGCAAAGCTTGATAAGCCGAATCTGACAGTCGGCTATGACAATAACGGTGTATTTACGGCATTTCCGTCGGGTGAGGAGTATTCCTATGACGACCAGGTCTACCTCAAATGGAACAAGGTCGTACAGCAGGGCGGCAATGACGTAGGCGGCGAAGCTACAGGCTACCGCGTGCATGTAAGCGACAACGGCGGAACGACCTGGAGGCAGACGGCATATCCGAAAAACGACAGCAGACTGATCGACGACGGCGACAGCCTCAGACTGGCTGTATCGGTAAATCCCGGTCTGCATTATCAGTTCTTTGTTGAAGCCTACAAGGTAAACTGGCCCGAAAGCAGCACCGAGTACAACACGGGAAATGCAGGCATGATCACCAGCGCAAGCAACCCCGTGGGAAACGGCAAGGATCTTTACACAGCTCCCGTTACTCCGGATATAACCGCAACTCAGAGAGTATCCTCAAGCGGAAGCACGTTCTATGAGATCAACGTTGCACATCTGGGCGGCGACAACAACTACGACGGAATTTACCTTTTCAGAACCGAGGGCGAGGAGATAACAGACGAGTATCTGAAAAGCCACGGCATAGACAATCCTTACAGCACGTTCGGCGAGTGGCTCGCAAAAACTGCGACCCGCGACGGAAACAAGGCGTATTTCAATCTGAAGATCATGCAGTCGGCTTTTGTAAATTCCAATACATATTCCGACAGTGATATCATAGAAGGCAAAACATACTATTACTATGCTGTAGCACACCGCGATATCCAGTCCGGCTCCAGCGCGGTGCATATCCTTTACGCAAAAAGATACACCTACACAAACACTACGTTCAGGCTCGACAGCTTTAAAAAGATCGTTCCCGTAATAAATAAGGTAACCAGCGCAGACGGTCAGGTCACCATCGAGTGGGATCCGATCAATAACGCGGAACGCTATGAGCTTCAGGCAAGACAGACAGGTATCCATGACGAGGACAACAAGACCGTTGATTACGACGGTGTGTGGGAAACTATTTATAACGGTCCCAACCGTACTTATGTACACGATAACCTTTATAACAGCGACAGATACGAGTACAGAGTCCGCGCAGTTGTGGATATGAGATCAATGGAGGACGAAAATACAGTCTCCGAACAGATCACCACACAGTGGTCAAAGATCGCGCGTGCAACTGTCGGCACTCTTCTTGATACTCCTATGAACGTCAGAGCAACTTCCTCCGACGGCCAGGCTGTCGTTTCTTGGGACGCTGTTTCGGGTGCGACAGGATACGATCTGCACTACACAAGCAACGACCCCGATGATCCCCAGGGCGTTATCGGCGGACTGAAAAGAACCACCTACACCCATACAAATATTAAAAATGACAAGGTCTACACCTATTGGGTAGTTGCCTACAAGGAGATCGCTATCGGCGGAGACCCTCAGAACCCGCAGAAGGTAACGGGCAAGGAGTCCAACAAGGTCAAGATCAGGATCGGTCAGGCACTTACCACACCGCAGAACCTTAAAGCTACCACTACAGACGGAACTGTAAATATAAGCTGGAATGCCGTATCAGGCGCTTCGGGCTATAAGCTGCACTACAAATATGTCAAGAAAAACGGAGAGACCACCGACTACACCGAAAAAACCGTTTTCGATGTGACAAGTCCTTCCTATATTCATGCCGGACTTAACAACGGCGACAGATATACATATTATGTCGAAGCCTATAAGGAAGTAAGCGGCGAACCGGTTTACGGTCCTCAGTCTGATGAGGTGTGGGTAATCGTCGGAGTACCTCTCGACGCTCCCAAGGATTTCTCGGGAACAACTACCGACGGAATCGTTAATCTGTCATGGACGGCGGTAAAGGGTGCAGAGGGCTACGTGCTGTATTTCCGCAGAAACGGCGGAGGCTGGCAGGAGGTCGATATCAGCAAAACGAGCTTCCAGCATACAGGTCTCAGCAACGGCGACAGATACGAGTACTATGTAAAAGCCTATAAAACAGTAAACGGCGAAAGAGTTTACAGCTTTGACGAGTCCAATCACCTTAACTTTACGATAGGCGACGAGCTTGACTCTCCAAAGGACTTCAATGTAGTGACTACAGACGGTCAGGCTTCTCTGACATGGTCGACAGTCAAAGGCGCGGAGGGCTATATAGTTTACGCTTACGGCGGCGGACGCTCCTATCAGTTTGATGTGAGCAGGAACGCTTACGTTCATACAAACCTCATTAACGGCGACAGCTGGACGTATTACGTCGTTGCCTATAAGACAGTAAACGGCACAAGAGTATACAGCAGTCCTACAAAGTCTATAACTATTACTACGGGAATTTCCATCAACGCGGTAATAGACCTTGTCGCAACGGCGGGAAACCGTCAGGTTGACCTGAGCTGGACAGCCGTCAAAGGCGCGGAGGGATACGTTGTTTATCTCTACAATTCCAAAACAATGGAGTTTGAGCCTATAACCGTTATAAGCGGAACCAAGTACTCACATACGGGACTTAAAAACGGTCAGAAGTACACCTATATGGTCGCTCCCTACAAGACCGTAAACGGTGAAAGATTCTACGGTGAGTACTCCATGTCGGTAACGGCAACTCCCTCAACGGGTTCTATTACCGATATAGACACAGCTCTTAACGTAAGAGGTACTACTCCTTATGGTATCTCCCACAGTGAGTATATTGACGCCAGCGCAAACCACGCTGCATTTGACGAGGCTGTAGACGTTTACTTTACCACAAACAAGGAATCCACCGATGCGGTAAAGGACGTGCTTAAAAATTACGCTGACGGACTGAAGAGCTTCATAATCTATCCTTTCGATATAAGCATTTATAAAGAGGGTACAAAGATCGAGGTTGATCCCAATCCCGGCTATACCGTGACGATAACCATGCCTATCCCCGACAGGCTTATCGCTTACCGCGACTACATCACGGTTGTCCATATCGGCGACGGAATGGTGGATACCGAGGAGATCACAGCGGATGATTCCGCCGAGGACTGGATCCGTACCGCGGACACAACGCTTGAAGTTCTGCCATGCGCTATCGTGGATATCGACAACGTATGGTGCGTTCAGTTCGTATGCTCCAGCTTCTCCCCCTATGCGCTTGTAATCTACAAGGAGCATATTCAGGATATTTCTTCGGGCGGAGGAATCATAAACGGCGATTTTGCGGGAATCTTCAATTCGGGAGTGCTTCTTTCAACCACGCTTCCCGACATCATGCCCCACAACAAAAAGCTTAAGGTCGTACAGGGCGGCAAAAAAAGATATCGCATAAAGAGCGTTGAAAAAAGATAATTTTACAAGCGGGTCGGTTTAAAGTCCGGCCCGCTTTTATTTTGTACAATTCGGAGGCGCGGGTTCGGCTTTGATTTGGCATTTGTGTTAAAAATGGCGCAGGGGGCGTCCGAACGATTGACAGAAAAGCTTTGCGGGTGTATAATTTTTAAAGAACGATCAGTGCATATTACGTTGTTTAGCGATTTATGCGGAAAGGAATTATCATGAAAAAGATTTTGGGAGGACTTAAAGCGGCTGCTTGCGGCGCGGCAGCAGCAGCGGTCATGCTGACAATGTCGGGCTGTACAAACTACTCGAAAATGCTCAGCGAGCAGCCCGCGGAGTACATTTCCATGGCGCAGGAGAACACAATGAAAGCCGTTGCGGGCAGTGGCTTCGGGGCGGAGCACAAGCTTTTGCAGGAAGCCTGCGAGGACGGCTCCTTCAAGCTGAACTTTGAAGTTGAGGGCGTACAGTTCAGCGGAGAACTATACGTTAATGAAAAGGACGAAAAAACCGCTCAGGTCTATAAGCTGACAGGCACGGAGGGGACTTCCGCGGAGGTTTATCTCTACACAGGCAGGGACGGCTTGAAGTTCGGCACTGACGGAAATTCCGGTAGACACGTCTACGATGTGACCTTTGAGGGCTTTGCGGAAAAACTGGCGGCTTCAATTTTTGCTCCCGATTCTGGTTCGGAGTACGCTATGTGGCAGTCTGATTACGATACGTTCATGCAGTACATAGAGGAGATATCCTCTGTCGCGGAGGAGGACACGGAGTCCGCAGATAAGCTGTCGGCGATAGTCGAGGACTACATGGCGGCGCACCCTCCCGTTACCGAGGAAAATGTGGAATCGGATATCGGCGGCGAGACTGTAAGCGCGAATATAGTTACCTACAGCTTTGCGAAAGAGGATATCGTTTCCATGGCTGAACAGCTTATCGACCTGTACCTGGACGAATACGCCGACGAGCAGGATTTTGAGTACTACACCAAGGACGAAATGAAAGAGCAGATCATGTCAACATTTGACGAGCTGGACGATTGCAGCATCAAGGTCGTACACTATGTAAACAGCAAGAGCCATATGCTTATGATGTCCGATATAGATTTTCTGGCTGCTGCCGACGGAGAGAATATGTGCTTTTACGCGGACGTTCTTTACGGCGCAGACCCTGAAAATTCCGACAAGCAAAGCTTTAAGGCGGGCGTAATCGGAGACGGCGAGGAGTATGCAGTCGCTGCGGATATAACAATGAATGACAACGGCTCGGAGACAGTATTTTCTCTTGTCGACAACGGAGAAACAAGCGAACTTGCGACCCTTGCTTCCAACAGGGACGGAGAGAATTACACTATTACTTTTGACATTCCCGATGCGGAAATTTCCTGCAAGGCTGAGGGTACGGTAAAAACGGACAAAAAATCCTTTGAAATAACGCTGGACAGAATTTCCGCGGTAAACGGTTCGACAGAGGTATCATATCTGCCAAAGGGAGTTGTTACCGTTGAAAAGGGCGGAACGATACCTGCGCTTGACGCGGAGAAAGAATTCCTCGACATTACCGAGGAGGAGCTTGATACTCTGCTTGAAAATATCGAAAGCGACTTTACCGCGGTCATGGAGGAAACTGCTCCGGGCAGCGCAATGGGCAATTATATTCGGAAGTCCAAAATATCTTCCGCAAATGATACCGCCGAGAGGTATCACAGGGCTGTGTCGGAAACGGCTTACTATATGGGTATTGGAAATAAACCTTCTTCGGGCGGTAAATTTTCGGGCAGCAGCGTGATCATTAACTCAGGCGGAGAGGAGTTCGACATTTCCGGTTATTTTTACGGAGACGCATATGTATACGGCGAATTTGATCCTTTGGCATACAGCGTTACATATGTGATCTGGTCGAAAGATCCTATCCCCGATAATCTGAAAAAACAGCTTTCCGCTGACGAGCAGCAGGAGCTTGCGGAGCAGGGAACTTATATCGGCTGCTATCCGATACCGATGTAAAAACTAAACCAAAACAAAAGGGTACCGAACGGTACCCTTTTTAAGGAGATAATATGGAAATACGCAGACTTCGCGAAGATGACGACAGAAACGCTCTGAGCCGCCTATATGAGGAAAGCTGGAGGTTCGCCTACAAGGGAATAATCCCGCAGGATTATCTTGACAGCATACCGAAAGGACAATGGGCGGCTTCTGCGGACAAACCGAATATCAGCACGCTCATAGTTACCGAGGACGGCGAAATGGTCGGCACGGCAAGCTTTTGTCCTTCACGCTTCGAGGACATGGCGGGCCGGGGCGAAATAGTGTCTATTTATCTTCTGCCCGACCATATGGGAAAGGGTTACGGAAAAATGCTTTTTGCCGAAGCTATTCGCGGACTTGAGGAAATGGGCTTTCGGGACATATTTCTCTGGGTGCTGGAGGAAAATACTAATGCAAGACGCTTTTACGAAAAGCAGGGCTTTGTCCCGAACGGAAAATATCTTGACGACAATATCGGCGGAAAACCGCTTCGGGAAATGCAGTACGTCAGAAAAACGGTGATCGATGTTCGGAGGTATTCGGAATGAATGAAAGGCTCCCCTACCTGAGGGAAAAAACCGCAAAGCTTACCACCTCTCCCGGGGTGTACCGAATGAGGGACAAGGGCGGGAATATCATCTATATCGGAAAGGCTAAAAACCTGAAAAACAGGGTGACAAGCTATTTCCGCGAAAATCCCGACCATACCCCCAAGGTGGCGCAGATGGTCTCCCACGTTAACGATTACGACTTTATCGTCACCGACAGCGAGTACGAAGCGCTGGTGCTGGAATGCTCCATGATAAAGCAGCATATGCCAAAGTACAACATTCTGTTAAAGGACGACAAGGGCTACAGCTATATTAAAATTTCCGACGAGGAGTTCCCCCGCATTACCGCCGAAATGAAGAAAAGCGGTAAGGGGACATATCTGGGTCCGTACACAAGCGCGTTTGTTGCAAAGCAGGCTGCCGAGGAGGTCAACAAGGTGTTTATGCTCCCAACCTGCAAGAGGGTTTTTCCGCGGGACATCGGAAAGTACCGCCCCTGCCTTAACAATCACATCAAGCAGTGCATGGGAGTTTGTTCTGGAGACATCACCGCGGAGGAGTACGGGAAGATAATCAAGCAGGCGGTGGAGTACATTCAGAACGGCTCGGAGGCTTCGGTGGAGACGCTTACAGAGCAGATGACCAAAGCCGCAGAGGAGCTTGATTTCGAGCTTGCGGCACGGCTTCGGGACAGGATATCGGCCATAAAGCGCGCCGCAGACCGTCAGAAGATTATGGACGACGATATGCGGGACACGGATATTATTGCCGTTGCCCAAAACGGCGAAAGCGTCTGCGCGGCGGTTCTGGTGTACCGTATGGGACGTCTTTACGACCGCGCCGAATTTGATTTGGGTGCGCTTGACAGCGAAGCGGATATGCTTGAAGATTTTGTTTTGCAGTACTATTCCAATTCGTCGCGGATACCGCGGGAGATCATCACCGAGGAGGAGCTTCCCAACGCAGAAATGGTGGAAAAGCTTCTGCGAGAGCGGTGCGGACGGGCGGTGGATATTTCCTCAAAAAAGCGGGGAAAGGGTCTGCGGCTGATAATGATGGCGAAGGCAAACGCAAGCGAAAGTCTTGCCATAAAGGTGGGTAGGACGGGCAAAGAGATAGTTGCGCTAGAGGCTTTGGGAAAAATTCTCGGACTTCCCGAACCGCCACGCTATATCGAGGCTTACGACATATCCAACTTGGGCAGCTCATCAATGGTTGCGGGAATGGTGGTTTTTGAGAACGGTCGTCCGCTTAAAAGCGCGTACAAGAAATTCTCCATAAAGGAGACCGCAATACAGAACGACTACGCAAGCATGAGGGAAGTCCTTGAACGGCGCTTCAAGCACGGTCTGGACGAAAACGAAAAGGACGAGGGCTTCAGCCGTATGCCCGACCTTATTCTGCTGGACGGCGGCAAGGGTCAGGTGAACGCGGTAGAACCTATTCTCCGCCAGATGGGTGTGACCGTACCAATATTCGGCATGGTCAAGGACAACAACCACCGCACCCGCGCCATTGCAACGTCGGGCTCGGAGATATCCATTTCGGGGACGAAAAGCGCGTTCATGCTTGTTACCCGCATTCAGGACGAGGTACACAGGTTCTCCATAACCTATCAGCGGAGCAAGCACAGAAAGCAGTCTGGAGAAAGCGGTCTGACAAAAATAAAAGGCATAGGCGAGAAAAAGGCGCAGAAGCTTTTTACCGCTTTCAAGACCCGCGAGGAATTTAAAAGGGCTTCCGTTGAGGATATCGCAAAGGCGGCGGGTATCAATACGGAGCTTGCGGAGCAGGTGTACGAGTTTGTGCAGAACGAGCTTTAAAGTATATAAAAAACGTTAAGAAAATATCTGTTGATATGCACGGCGATTTTTGTTACAGTATTCTTAAGCATAACCGCGACTTGATGTTTTCCGTCCGGCAGGCAGGGGAGCAAACGGTCTTTCAGCCATGGTAAAGGATAGGTTTATTATGAATGAGAATGGAAAAACCGGAAAAATATTTAAGCAGATATTGCCGGCTGTTTTTATGACGGTCGCTGTTGTCGTCTTGTTTTTCTGGTACACCACGCAGAACAGGGAAAGGATCACGGAGCAGAACAGGAGCTACGCCGATGACGCTATGAGTCAGATCGCGGGGCGGGTGGACGAGGAGTTCAGCAGCGCGCTTGATCTGATAAATACGTACGCTCATTTCTTCGGCACCACACTGACTGCGCCCGAGGTCAGCACCGAGCTTATCAGGGAGATAGAGGATCACTCGGCGTATGATACCGTTCGCTTTACGGATACTGACGGCGTGACCCATACGGCGGACGGCAGGTCGGGCGATTCGTCCGACCGCGTGTACTACAGGCGCGGCATGGACGGCGAAAGCGGCGTATCGGTAGTGTTTGATTCCCGTCTTTCGGACGACGGTACAAGGATTACTTTTTACGCTCCCGTCAGCTTTAAGGGAGAGATAATCGGCGTTATCAGCGGCGCATATCTTGCGGACGAATATTTGCAGGATATACTTACTACCACCTATTTCGGCGAGACGTCCGATACGTTTTTGTGTACTCCCGACGGAACGGTAATTTCAAGCTCGGACGGCAAGGACTACAGCATACCTCTGATCGACGAGCTGGAGCAGTCGGGCATTATCGACAGCAACGCCGCGGAGCAGGCAAGGGACATATTCCTGAACGGCGGCAAGGGTGCGTTTTCCTGCGATAGGGGCAGTCAGACGGACAATATCTGTGTGTCGTATCTTCCAAAATACGATTATGTGCTGGTGCAGACCTTTCCGAAGAGCGTTACACGGAACATGGTAAACAAAGCAAATCTTGCGGGAATACGGCTTGAGGCGGTTCTTGTGGCATTTGCGGCGGCGTATATTATTTATCTTATCATGAGTGCGCGCAGGAAAAGAAGATTGCTGGAAAAAGAAAACCGCAGTGCAAACTATGTGCTGAGAGGCTTGAACACGCTGTTTTCCTCCCAGTATTTTACGGTGGATATGGAAACGGGACATTGCTCGTGCACATCGGGTATAGACACGTCCGACAACATTGACATAGAGGGAGATTACTCGGAGGTAACGGAAAGCTACTCTCACTGCATAATAGGCGAGGACAAGCAAAAAGAATTTTTAAAGCTTTTCAGCATTGATTCCATAACAGAAAAGCTGGCGGAGCAGGATACCTATACATATGAGTGCCATGTTTCCCGCGGCGGCAGGAAAGACTGGGAGCACATCATTGCCATAAGCATTGAAAGAAACGAGGGCAGGACTGCAAAAATACTGTTTATCCGTCAGAACGTTACCGCCATGAAAACCGAGGAGCTCCGCAGGCAGGAGGAGCAGTCCGTAATGAACCGCAAGGAGCTTCAGTACAGGACTGCCGTCACGGCTAATTCGTGCGGCAGCTTTGAGGTCAACATCACAAAGGATCTGATCGAAAGCGATATAATCCGCACTACAAAAAGCGGACAGATATCTCTGCTTGAAAGATCGGGACTGAAACCTCCCTGCAAGGCTTCGGTGTGCTTTGAAAAATGGAAGGACTTCGTTCTGCCCGAATCACTGGAGGATTATTCCGCAGTGATAAACGTTGACGTACTCAGGGAACGTTTTGAACGCGGCGGGACGGAAGCGGACGTTGACTACTGGGCAATATCGGGCGACGACCAGATATGCATTCGCCAGTCCTTTGTTATGACAAGGGACGAGCTGAGCGGCGACATTATCGCGCTGGTGGTGTCAAAGGATATTACCGAGCAGGTTAAAAAGCAGCGGGAGCAGACGCGTGCGCTTCAGGACGCTTTGATGCAGGCTCAGCACGCAAATCAGGCGAAAACCACTTTCCTCTCGAATATGAGCCATGACATTCGCACTCCAATGAACGCCATTATCGGCTTTGCGACCATAGCCGCAAGCCATCTTGACAATAAGGATCAGGTCAGGGACTGCCTGCAAAAGGTACTCGCTTCAAGCAACCACTTGCTAAGTCTTATAAACGATATTCTGGACATGAGCCGCATCGAAAGCGGAAAGCTTCAGATAAAGGAGCAGGAATGCAATATCCCCGAGCTTATGCACAATCTGGTAAATATTATCCAGCCGCAGGTAAAGGCAAAGCAGCTTGAACTGTTTATCGACACCTTTGAGGTCGTGAACGAGGACGTTATTGCCGACCCGTTAAAGCTGAACCAGATATTTATAAATCTTATGAGCAACGCGGTCAAGTACACTCCCGCGGGAGGCACGGTGTCATTCCGCATTATGCAGAAAACCACCTTCAAGCACGGCTTCGGGGACTATGTGTTTATCATAAAGGACAACGGTATCGGTATGTCAAAGGAATTTGCCGAGCACGTTTTCGAGCCGTTTGAAAGAGAGTCCACCACCACAAAGAGCGGCATACAGGGTACGGGTCTGGGTATGGCTATCACAAAGAATATTGTGGATATGATGAACGGTACGATAACCGTGGACACTCAGGTCGGAAAGGGAAGCACATTTACGGTCAGTCTGACTTTGAAGCTTCAGGACGTGGAAAAGAATGCCGAGCAGATCAGAGAGCTTAACGGACTGCGCGCGCTTGTGGTGGACGACGACTTCAACGTATGCGACAGCGTGAGCAAAATGCTTAAAACTATAGGTATGCGTTCGGAGTGGACGACGTCGGGCCGGGAGGCCGTACACAGGGCGCAGATCGCCCGCGACGACGGAGACGCGTTCCATACGTACATAATCGACTGGCAGATGCCGGGCATGAACGGTCTGGAAACCGCAAAAGGCATACGCAAGGTTGTGGGCAGCGAAACGTCGATAGTTATTCTTACCGCCTATGACTGGACGGATATCGAGGAGGAGGCAAAGGAAGCGGGAGTTACGGCGTTCTGCGCAAAGCCGCTTTTCATGTCCGACCTTAAATCTGCCCTGCTTGCGGCAAACAATATCGGTGAAAAGGCGGAAATGCGGACCGCATGGGAGCAGACGGACTTCGGCGGAAAGAGGATACTTCTTGTCGAGGATAACGAGCTTAACCGAGAGATCGCAGAGCTAATACTGGAAGAAGCGGGCGTGGTCGTGGAGACCGCTCCCGACGGTACGGACGCGGTAGCTATGGTAAAGGCTTCGGAGGAGAATTACTATGACGCAATTCTTATGGACGTCCAGATGCCCACAATGAACGGATACGAAGCTACGCATGCGATACGCGCGCTGTCCAGGGAGGACGTAAAGTGCCTGCCAATAATCGCAATGACCGCGAACGCTCTGGAGGAGGACAAGGCGGCGGCGCTAAAAGCAGGCATGAACGACCACATTGCCAAGCCGCTTGATATGGGCAAATTTATCGAGGTGCTGGGTAAATATATTCACTGACTTGTGTGAAAAAGGAGGGAGCTGCCATGTTCCCTCCTTTTTAAAATGAAGAAAAAGCATAAATTTTGATTTTGCGGGGTACGGTTTTGCAGTGCGGGGGTAAGTCTTACTTTACAAAAATAAAATCAGATAACCGATAAATCTACCTGCCCCCTTGAGGGGGCAATAGCAAAATTAATGTTCTGAACATCTTACGGTGGAGGAGACTCAGCCCGCGGGGGCTCCCCGCGTCACCAAAAATTCACATTTGAAATTGAAAACAAATTGTGAATACTCTTGCAAACGGACAAAATAGTGTTATAATATTATTATGTCTATTTTTACAGGAGGATTTTTAATGAATACAGCTATGTTAAGCTTTTTTGTAATGCGCGCGGAAAACGCCGCGGCAGACCCGGGCACGACAGCGATAAGTCCTACGGGTCAGCTTCTTTATTACCTTGTTTCGTTCGGACTGGTGGCTCTGGTCATTTATCTGTTTATGATCCGTCCTCAGAGCAAAAAGGAAAAGGAAGCAAAGAAGCTCCGCGACAATCTCCAGATCGGCGACGAGGTTACAACTATCGGCGGTATCGTGGGTATTGTTGTGCGCAAGAACGACGAGACGGGCACGGTAGTCATCGAAACGGGCGGAGACCGCTCCAAGATACGCGTTAAGCTGTGGGCTATTTCGGAGAACGCTACAGTCCACGACGCTCCCGAGGAAGCGATAAGCAAGAAGTAATTTTCCGTCATTAATTTTTTCCGTTCGGCATAAGATTTAAGGAAGCACTGATTAAATCTGGTGCGCAGATTGCGCAGTCAGATTTTTCGTCAGATTGTATCAAAATTTCGCAGGCATACTGGCGTATGTCAAGAAATTTTGGTGCAATATGACGGAAAATATGCAAGCAAGATGCGTGCCAAGCTGTAGGCGCGATTTGATCAGTGCTTCCTTAGGTAACAATATGCTGAACGGAGGGATTTTCATGCGGCGAAAAACTCCCGCGGAAAAGCTCAGGACTGAAAAAACGCTGATGATACTGTTATCCGCGCTCGCCTGCGTTGGGGCGGTATTTCTGGTATCGCTGGCGTTTTCGGGAATAGCTTCGGTCATCGACCTGTCGGACGGCGCTTTCCTGCTTATGGCGGACGCGGCACTGTGCGCGGGCTGCTTTGCGGCGGGCTTTACGGCTGCGAAAAGGCGGGGCAGACACGGAATGAAAACGGGTCTTATGTGCGGAATAATCATTTTTGCGGCGGCTTTTCTGGGCGGACTTATCTTTGTAAGAAGCTTCTCCGCAGGGGGAATTTTTACCAAACTGTTAATAATATTGATATGTTCTTCAATAGGTGGAATATTTGGGGTCAATTCACCCCGCAGATTTCGTTAAATTGACTATTGAAATATGTCGGATAGTGTGATATAATATACATTAAATAATTTTTATCGGAGGTTTTTTCAATGAAGCATATTGTTACCATCAACAAGGCTAACCTTAAGAAAACTGCCGCTAAGGGCGGCTGCGGCAAGTGTCAGGCTTCCTGTCAGTCTGCCTGCAAGACTTCCTGCACAGTTGCAAACCAGAAGTGCGAGAAGTAATTCACCGGTCCGTTAAGAATTTCGGGAGAGAGCAAACGTGGGGACAGGAATGTCCCTTATTTGCTTTACCGGGAAAAATTTTTCCTGTTTTCAATTTTTGAATGAGGTGCGTTTATGATACATAAGTACAAGCTGGGCGGACTTAATATAGTCCTGGACGCAAACAGCGGCGGCGTTCATCTTGTGGACGAGCTTACCTACGATATGCTGGACAACGTCAAGCCTCCCTTTGAGGACAAGTGTCCCGCGCGGGTGGTGGAGAAGCTTTCCCGCTTTTATGTTGAAAAGGATATCGAGTCCTGCTATGAGGAGGTCAAGGAGCTTTACAACGACGGCGTTCTTTTTTCCGAGGACGATTACGCTCAGTTTGCAAAGTACTCCGTTGCCGCTCCGGTAAAGGCTATGTGTCTGCTTGTGGAGCAGGACTGCAACCTCAGATGCGAATACTGTTTTGCGGGTACGGGCGATTACGGCACTGGCAAGCGTATGCATATGGATTTCAAAACAGGCAAAAAGGCTATGGACTTCCTGCTTGAAAATTCGGGGGACAGAGAAAATCTGGAGCTTGACTTTTTCGGCGGCGAACCCCTCATGAACTGGGACGTGGTAAAACAGCTTGTGGAGTACGGCAGAAGCAAGGAAAAGGAATTCGGCAAGCGTTTCAGATTTACGATAACAACAAACGGTCTGCTCCTTGACGAGGAGAAAATGGACTTCATCAATAAGGAAATGTCCAACGTGGTGCTTTCCGTGGACGGACGAAAGGAAGTCAACGACCGCGTGAGAAAACGCGTTGACGGCACGGGCTGCTACGACAGGATAATGGACAAGTTTAAGACACTTGCACAAAAGAGAAACTACGAAAATTACTACGTCCGCGGGACGTTTACAAAATATAATCTTGATTTCGCCGAGGACGTGCTTCACCTGTACGAGCAGGGCTTCGACCAGATTTCGGTTGAGCCCGTAACAAGCGAAGCTTCCGCAAGCTATGCGCTGACCGAAAAGGAGCTTCCCGCGATTTTTTCGGAGTACGAGCGTCTGGCGGAAATTATTCTCGAACACGACAGACAGGGCAAGCATTTCAACTTTTTCCACTTTATGCTTGATCTGGATCAGGGTCCCTGCGCAATAAAGAGACTCCGCGGCTGCGGCAGCGGAAACGAATATGTCGCCGTTAATCCCGACGGGGATATTTATCCATGCCATCAGTTTGTGGGATACGACGACTACAAAATGGGCAACATAAACGACGGAACGTTCAGCAAGGACATCAAGAACCGCTTTGCCGCAGCGCATATCTACTCCAAGGAGGACTGCGTCAAGTGCTGGGCGAGATTCTATTGCAGCGGCGGCTGCAACGCAAACAACTATGTCTATACGGGAAATATCCTCACCGCTCACAAGCTTTCCTGCGAGGTGCAGAAAAAGCGTCTTGAATGTGCGATAATGATAAAGGCGTCGAAGTTTGCCGCAGAGGCTGAAAAGGCGGAGCATACGGAAACGTCCGACAGATGACCGACGGAGGATATTATGCCGAAAATGAGAATGAGAGCCTCCGAGGATAAGGAGAAGATACGCCAGCTCAGGCAGGACATCAAGGACATGAAGCTGGACATGAAAGAGACGTTCGCCGTTATGGAGGATATGGAAAAGCCGAAAAAGAAGCAGAAGTCCAAAAAGGCTCTGTGGATTTCAATTGCTGTTGCGGCTGTAATAATCCTTGCCGCTGCCGCATATATATTGCTTACTGTATTGTAAGAGTTAAGGGTACCCGACGGTACCCTTATTTAGTATTTGAGAAAAGGGGTATAACCGTTCATGATAAAATTTCTGGCGAAAACCTTTGTTAAGGACTGCGAAAACGTGTCCGACAAAAACGTAAGGCAAAGCTACAGCGTGCTTGGGGGCGTGCTGGGAGCGATATGCAATATGTTTCTGTTCGGACTGAAGCTTGCTGTGGGTACGCTTATGAACAGCATTGCCGTCACCTCGGACGCGTTCAACAACCTGTCCGACATGGGAAGCTGCCTTGTGGCGATAATCGGCGCTAAAATGTCCACACGTCAGCCCGATCGCGAACATCCCTTCGGTCACGGCAGGATAGAGTACATTTCCTCGCTGATAGTTTCCTTTATCATTCTGCTTGTTGGCTTCGAGCTTTTCAAGAGCAGCGTTGGGAAAATTGCAGATCCAGAAGAGGTTATTTTCAGTCTGCCCATGATAATTATTCTGGCGGCGTCGGTGCTTGTCAAGCTTTGGATGTATTTCTGCTACAGCTTTATCGCGAAAAAAATAAATTCCACCGTCATGAAAGCCACTGCCCGCGACAGCATAAACGACGTTATTTCCACAAGCGCGGTGGTTGCGGCTACCGTTGTCGGAAGCTTTCTGCCGTTCCAGATCGACGGCTTTGTGGGTATTGTCGTTGCGGCGTATATCGTCTACGGCGGCTATAATCTTGCCAAGGAAACTATCGACCTGCTGCTGGGAACTCCGCCCTCCCGCGAGACTATCGACACCCTCAGCGGGATAATCATGTCCCGCGACGAGATTGTGGGCATACACGACCTTATGGTACACGACTACGGTCCCGGAAGAGTTTTCGCTTCGGTACACGCGGAAGTCCCCGACGATTCGGATATGGTGCATATCCATGAGATTATCGACGACGTGGAACGGCAGATACTTTCCGAAATGGGTATACAGACGGTCATTCACACCGACCCCATAACCGTCAACAACGAGTATGTGGACGGTCTTAAGGCCATGGTTCTGGAGTGCGCAAGGGAGGTTTTTCCCAATTGCAATATTCATGATTTCAGGATCACCGACGGCGAAAACCGCATAAATCTTATCTTCGATCTTGTTCTCACCGACGCGGGCTCACCCTCCGAGCGGGACAGGATAGCGGACAAAATAAAGCAGAATATCCGAAGCAGGGACGAACGGTTCAACACCGTTATTACAGTGGAAGAGGACTACAGTGGACGGTAACGGTGTAAGAGTGCTTGTCTGCGGCGGCAGGGAAGTGCGGTGGGTGCTGACACGGAAAAAGGTCAGGAACGTAAATCTGCGGGTAAAGCCCGACGGGATAGTTTATATCAGCGCAAACACGCGGGTACCCGTTAAGTTTATCGAGGACTTTATCAGAGAAAAGTCGGATTTTATCTTTTCCGCGCTGGAGGGTTTTTCAAAGCGTGAGAACGCTCCCGTGCTGCCTAAAGCTTCGGAGGACTATCAAAACGGCGATACTCTTTGTTATTTCGGGAAATATTATACTTTGCGTATAGATGTTGACGGGAGCATATCCTATGCGGCGCAGGAAAATGTTTCTGTCGGGGAAGATGAGATCATAGTTACTGTGCGGTACGGGAACAGGGTCGGAAAAGTGCTGGAAAAATTCTACGCAGAGGAGACCCGAAAGCTGTTTGAGACCCTTAACAGGCGCACGCGGCTGATGTTTAGTGCGAAAGGCTACGACGTTAAGCAGGCTGAATTGCAGATACGTGAAATGCGTTCCCGCTGGGGGAGCTGTCACATCTCCGAGGGGAAGATCGTAATGAACAGCAGGCTTGCGCTGTATCCCGAGATATGCGCGGCGTATGTGTTCGTCCACGAGTACGCCCACTTTGTCGTGCCGAACCACAGCGCGGCGTTCTGGGCGGTGGTAGGCGATATCATGCCCGACTATAAGGTCTGCACGGAAATTCTTAAGAAATAAATTTTCCCGAAGCTGTAAGATTTATCCCTGAAAATGCGTCTTATACAACGAGAGGATTTACGCTTTTTAATATGCGATAAGTATTAATTTGATAAATTTATACAAAGGGGGAATTGAAAATGAAGTCCAAGATCAAGTACATAGTCCTGTCGATACTTCTGCTTACAGCGGTACTTCTTTCAGCCTGTTCAAAGGCGGAGGATACCGAAATTAACACGGTAACAATTTCGGATTATTCAAATGCGGAAAATACTGAATTCAACGATGAGATCGGCAGCATAACTGGATACTATATGCGAAGCCACACCGACTATATTATTTTTGAACACAGTTATACCTCCCTGCGTCCGGAAAGTCATATAGAAACATATTATGAACCCGTGATGATTCATTTTGCGGAGGGCAAAGAGGGCGACGTTCCTATGGACAGCCTGAAAACGGGAGACAAAATAGAGGTTGACATTGGATTAATTGCGGCGTCATATCCCGGACAAGCCCGCATTTACGGTTTAAGGCTCGTTGAGGAGGGAGACGTTTCCAATATTGCCGACCAAGCGCTTTTGGAATTGGAGGACTGCGGTATCCACGCCGTTATCGGCGAAAAGACGGAACAGCCTCTTGTAACGCGTCACAGCGGATATTTTGTGCGGACGGAGACGGAATGTTTTCTCCTCCCTGCGGAAAAATACGGTATGCTTTCGGGAATTGATTTATTGAAGATACATCCCGCTTTAGATGTGGAGTCTGCGGGCATTGATGTGAGCGGTGTCTCTCTCGACGGCTTTAAAACGGGTGACAGGATATGGGTCGATGTAATGCTGGTGCAGGAGCTGTATCCGCCCATTGCTCCGATTTACGGCGCGGCTCTTATTGAGGAGGGAGAGGTTTCCGATATAGACCAGTCTGTTATCTCAAAGCTTGGGGAGCTGGGCTATACCGTTGTGTGATCTTCCATATATTGTGAAAATATGACGCGGGATTTTGAAATGTATCGGACAAAATATTTCAAAATCCCGCGTCTTTCCTTAAAAAATAACAATTTTTTTAACATTTTGGAATTTTTTCTAAAAACTCTTGCAAATCGTGGGGAAATGGTGTATACTTATTTTTATAGTGATAAAGCGGAGCGGTATCCGCAAAGTATTAAAACCGTAAATTATACAAGGAGGATTTAAACAATGGCGTTTAAAAATGAGTACCTTAAAGGCGTGTACGAAAAGGTTGAAAAGCGTAACCCCGGCGAGACCGAGTTTCTTCAGGCTGTAAGAGAGGTTCTGGAATCTTTCGAGCCTGTTGTTGAAAAGGATAAGTCCTACGAGACAAACGGAATCATCGACAGAATTGTTGAGCCCGAGCGTTTCATTCAGTTCAGAGTTTCATGGGTTGACGACAAGGGCAACGTTCAGGTTAACAGAGGTTTCCGCTGCCAGTTCAACTCCGCTATCGGACCTTACAAGGGCGGTCTCAGACTTCACCCCTCCGTTTGCGCTTCCGTAATAAAATTCCTCGGCTTCGAGCAGATATTCAAGAACAGCCTTACAGGTCTGCCTATGGGCGGCGGTAAGGGCGGCTCCGACTTTGACCCCAAGGGCAAGTCCGACCGTGAAGTTATGGCTTTCTGCCAGAGCTTTATGACAGAGCTTTCCAAGCACATCGGCGCTGACACCGACGTTCCCGCAGGCGACATCGGAACAGGCGCACGCGAGATCGGCTATATGTTCGGTCAGTATAAGAGACTTCGCAACGAGTTCACAGGCGTTCTCACAGGCAAGGGACTTTCCTACGGCGGCTCTCTCGCAAGAACAGAGGCTACAGGCTACGGTCTTTGCTACTTCACTGAGGAAATGATGAACTGCATGAAGAACGACAGCTTCAAGGGCAAGACTGTTGTAATTTCCGGCTCCGGAAACGTTGCTATCTACGCTACACAGAAGGCTACAGAGCTGGGCGGCAAGGTAGTTGCTCTCTCCGACTCCAACGGCTATATCCACGATCCCGACGGAATCGAGCTTGATCTCGTTAAGCAGATCAAGGAGGTTGAGCGCGGCAGAATTAAAGAGTACGTTGACAGAACTTCCCACAAGAACGCTACCTATACAGAGGGCTGCAAGGGCATCTGGACTATCAAGTGCGACGTTGCTCTTCCCTGCGCTACACAGAACGAGCTTGACGGCGACGCTGCCGACACTCTTATCAAGAACGGCGTAATCGCTGTTGCAGAGGGCGCAAATATGCCTTCCACACCCGAAGCAATTGAAAAATTCCTTGCGGCTAAGGTTATGTTCGGTCCCGCAAAGGCTGCAAACGCAGGCGGCGTTGCAACATCGGGTCTTGAAATGTCCCAGAACAGCGAGCGTCTCAGCTGGACATTCGAGGAGGTTGACGCTAAGCTGAAGAATATCATGGTCAACATCTTCCACAACGCTTACAACGCTTCCAAGGAGTACGGCGCAGAGGGCAATCTTGTTATGGGCGCAAACATCGCAGGCTTCCTGAAGGTTGCTGACGCTATGAAGTGGCAGGGCGTTGCGTATTAATTGCCTGACCCAAAATTAAAATAATCCCAAAAGCAAGAGGATAGAACGGTTTACCGCAAAAGCGGAAAACCGGTTCTATCCTCTAATCGCTGTTTTGGAAAAGGAGATATTGTGATGTCAAAAAAGGAGACTGCAAAAAGATACATATTGTTTATAGTCAGCCTGTTTTTCTCCGCGCTGGGAGTAGCCTTTACAAAGCGGGGAGAGCTTGGCGTGTCCCCCATATCCTCGGTGGCGAACGTTTTAAGCTGCAAGTTTGACGCGCTTTCGCTGGGAACGTGGCTCATAATCTGGAACTGCGTCCTTATCGCCGGACAGATAGTAATTCTCCGCAAGAAGTTTCAGCTTATACAGCTTCTGCAAGTGCCGCTGTCCTTTCTGTTCGGCTGGTTCACCGATCTGGGAATGATGATAGTTTCCCATATTCCCGCGGATGTCTACGGCGTGCGGCTTGCCATGGTCATTATCGGGATAGTTATACTTGCGTTCGGTATCGCTCTTTCCGTTATCGCAAACGTTATAATGAATTCGGGAGAAGCCTTTGTAAAAGCGATATCGGACACAATTCACAAGGAGTTCGGAAATGTCAAGATAGTGTTTGACATATCCTGTGTTGCGGCGGCTTTGGTACTGTCGCTGATATTCTTTAACTTTACGATCGTTGGAACGAGAGAGGGTACGGTCATCTCAGCTTTTCTTACGGGAGTAGTTGTAAAATTTTTCTGCAAGAGGCTTAGCAGTCCCGTGAACGCTTTGCTTTCGGATAAAGCTTAATTTTTTTAACGACGCACAACAAGCGGCTTTGCCGAGGGGACGCCGACATTTCTATCCTTTGTACGGCAGCCATACCCGCATCTGATTTTCTCCGCGGTTTCCCCAAGTGTAGTAGGGTACGGCGGTAAGGTTCTCAGCAGTGATTTTCGGCTTTTCAAAGCTGTAAAGGCTGTCTGTCCGGACAGTTCTGTATCCTTTTGCAGTGAGAGTTACCGCTCCGCCAAGCTCGGGTTTTGCTTCTCCCGCGGCGATCTCTCCGCTGTCGTCGAGAACAAGGGAAAGCACGTCCCCGCCGTTATCGACGCCCTCAAAGCAGTACACAAGCGCGCCACGCTGGATCGCCGCGCAGCCGGTATTTTCCGCAACCTTTGCAGAGGAGTACACCACCCTTGCTCTGTCGTCCAGAACGACTTCAAGAACGTCCCCTTCGCTGAGGTCAACGTAAGCGTAGCCGCATTCTGTGCGGGGAGAAATTTTTTCTCCGTTAAGAGTTACTGCGGTACGTTCGCTCCATGCGGGTATTCTCACCGCAAGAGTTCCGTTTCCACGAACGGCGGTGTACTTCACCGTGAAGCCGTATGGGAAATCCGTTTCGCAGCGAAGCGTAAGTCCGAAAGAAAAATCAATTTCGCCCGAAGCGTAAAGATGACAGTACGCGGTGCTGTCACCCTCGCCGTATGCGTATGTTCCGAACGCGGCGACAGTTCTTGCCACGTTGGGAGGACAACAGGCGCAGGCAAACCATTCGGGACGCTGAGGCCTGTCATGCCAGTGAGTTGCGGCAACTCCCGAAATTCCGGGAATGACCTCCAAAGGATTAACGTAGAAAAAGCGTTTGCCGTCAAGCTGCATTCCCGCAAGAACGGTGTTGTAGAAAGCCCGCTCCATAATATCGCCGTATTTTCCGTCGGGACAGTCAGGGCAGGCTTCAAGCATTCTTGAAGCGAAAAACATCAGTCCGCAGGAAGCGCAGGTTTCGGCGTATGCAGTGTCGTTGGGCAGGTCGTAGTCAACCGTGAACGCCTCACCGATACCGGTCGAGCCTATACCTCCCGTGATATATATACGCTTGTCGGCAATGCTGTTCCAAAGACGGCAGCAGGCTTCGAGAAGTTTACCGTCGTCGGTCTCGGAGGCAAGGTCAGCCATAGCGGTATAGAGATAGACCGCGCGGACGCTGTGTCCCACCGCGTCGGACTGCTCGCGGACGGGCGCAAAGCTCTGCTGATAAAAGCCGTCCTCGGCATTGTTGCCCCAGACAGTCCAGTCGCGGAGAGCCTTTTCTCTTTTGTAGAAATCGCCGCCGTTCGCGCCTCTTGCGTTGATGAAATGCTCCGCAAGCTCAAGGCAGTGCTTTTCACCAGTTGCGCGGTACATTTTCAAAAGCGCAAGCTCCACCTCCGGGTGACCGGGATATCCCTCGTGCTTTTCGGTAATAAAATGCTTGTAGATGTGCTCCGCATTTTTCAGCATGACTTTCAGCAGCTTGTCCTTGCCCGTGCCGTTATAGTAGGCGACTGCGGCTTCCATGAAGTGTCCCGCGCAGTAAAGCTCGTGTCCCTCCAAAAGATTTTTCCACCGCTTGTCTCTGTCCTTTATGGTAAAATATGTATTCAGATAGCCGTCCTCGTCCTGAGCGGCGGCAATGATATCGATAAGGGAATCGGCGGTGGCTTCAAGCTTTGGGTCGGAATATACCGCAAGTGAGCACCCAACCGCTTCAAGCCATTTCGCCGCGTCACTGTCCTGAAAGACCATGCCGTAAAAGCCGTCGCCAACGTCCTCACCGCGAAGAGCCGCAGCAGCGTTTATGAAATTCTGCACCACATGGCTTTTCTCTGTGTTCTCGGCTTTGTCGCACAGAACGTCGTACTGATAGGGAATGACAACCTCCCTGATAAGCTTCTGGTAACGGCTGATAAAGCCCTCCGAGGGTCTGTACTGCTTTATTGATATCTGCTTTTGGATCTTCATAAAAATTTCCTCCCGTTAAAAATCATCTGTCTTTAATTGTACCTTAAAGCCCGATATTTGCAATAGACAATATTCGGAAGTGTTTGTACAAAATTCCGATTTGTCGCAAGCACTGCCGATTTCGTCTTATATTCTCGGCACGTATGATCTCCTGTACTCCACGGGAGAGATGCCACGTTCCCTTTTGAAAATCCTGCTGAAATAATAAACGTCACCAAAGCCCACTGCTTCGGCGATTTCCGTCACGGACAGGGACGTTTCCGCAAGCATACGGCAGGCGTGCTTCAAACGAACTCCGATAATATATTTTTTGATTGTCATGCCCGTGCTTTCTCTGAAAACCGTGCAGATGTGTTTGTATGAAATTCCGCAGAGCTTTTCAAAATCCGCCGAGGAGATTTCCTCCCGATAGTGCTTTTCGATATAGTTCCGTATCCGCTCCGCATAGACGTTTGAGGTGTCACGCGGACGGCTTTCCGCTTCCGTACAGTGCAGAAAAATGTCCCACATGAACATTGAAGCGCGGGGAATATCCCCCCTGTTGTGAGCCGCCGCAAGCATACGGAAAAGCCGCTCCGCTTCGGAGAAGTCCCCCTGTCTCAAAAGTTTGGGAAGCTCGATATACTGTCTTGAATCCCCGCCTTGCAGGTATACCCTGTCCGTTTCAGTGACCTGCGGCGTTTTGTAGGGACGCATATCATCGTCAGGTTCGGGACACAAAAAATGCGCGTAGTACCAGACCGTCCCCCGCTCAAAGGGCTTCTCTCCCCAATGGTGTACGCCGCCCTTCAGAAAGAAAATATCTCCCGCGGAAAGTCTGTAGGGAACGCCGTCCTCGATAATTTCCATAGAGCCTTTCAAAAGCAAAATAACCACATTGCAGTCAAAGGTTCGGTTGATGTGTATTTCATTTTCCCCTGCGGCGCAGCGGTCAGCCTCGCAGATAAAAGGCATTGCGGTGCAGGGTATTTTTATGTTATGATTTTTTCCGGACATTTTTCTCACCTGCTTTTATGGGGTCTACAAAAAAATTATACAACACTTGCTGCGCGAAATCAAGGGATTTTTTAAGTCGGATATTGTGCAGTAAAAAACAGCCTGCGGTCACTTCCATACGGGACGTGTCGCAGGCTGTTTTTATTCCTCAATAATATTATGTAAAATATTTTTCTCGTCAAGCCTTGCTTCAAGATTTTCGCGGGCGGCAAGAGTTGCGGTGTCGCTCAGATAGATATGCACCTCAACGTCACCCTCGATCTTGCCGATCTCATCGATAAGTCCGTCGAGATCATAGGACTGATTGCTGTAAAGATAACCGTCGCCGTCAACAGTTACTTCAACGAAAGCAGCCTCCTGAACGGTAGTCGCCTCCGTGGTTTCGGAAGTTTCCGAAACGGACGCGTTTACCTGAACCGCTTCTCCGTCTCCGCTGCCCTTGCCGAAGCCAAGACCGTCTCTGAAGAAGTAAAGTATTGCCAGTGCGATAAGTATCAATAAGATCAAAACCAATAAAAGCTTTCCGAACCCGCCCTTTTTCTTTTCAGCCTTTGCCATTTTAAAACCTCCGTAATTTTATTTTCTTATTTCGGCGCAGTAAAATTTTTCATACACGCCGTTTACGTCCTTTATCTGTGGCAAAAAATCTTCGGGGATATGTCCCGAGCCGTTGTCGTGAAGATCATACATAAAAACGGCAATTATTACATCGTCTTTTTTAAAGCCGTTATTATCAAGAATGGTTATTATTTCATTTTTCAGATCCGTACAGTTTTCCGAGGAGACCTCTCCGACCACGGCGCTGCCGTTCATAACGGTTATATCCCAGTCATCCCTGTTTTTCATTGACAGGTCTATTTTAAAGATCATTCCCTTTTGAAAATTCATAAGGGCTTCCGCATTGTCCGCTGCATTTTTGTCGGCTTCGCGGAGCTTCTCCATTTCGCGTTCGGCTTCCCTTTGCCACTCCGCTTTTTCCTCCTCAAACTGCCGTCTGTCCGCTTCAAGCTGTTCCGACTGCGCGGCAGCTTCCTCGATCTGAGCGGCGGCTTTAGCCTTAACTTCGTCCGAGGAAAATTTAAAATTTATAAGAAAGAAAAAAAGTATTATCATTGTGATATCAAGCAGAGCGGTAAAATCAAGGGATATTTTACGCCTTTTCATTATTATCCCCCGTTTCTGCCGACGCGTGGCCGCTGTCCTTTATTCTGATAAGGTAAAGCTCGTTGTTTTCATCAATTTTGGGACTTAAAAAGCTGTCCGCGATTTTAAACAGAAGTCCGAAAAACGCGCCCAGAAGCGTTGACGTAAGAGCCAGCAAAAAGCTGCCCGAGATCATTTCCGTACCGCCCGACAAGTCAAGCTTCAAAAGGGAGTATATCGTGCCGATCATTCCCAGCAGAGGAAAAGCCGACGTGAAATTCACATACAGGGCGTATAAAATTTCCTGACGCTCATGTCTTTTTTTCAGCTCGTTTCTTTTGCATACGCTGCTTTCAAAATCCCGGTCCAGATAACCGCCGAAGCTGCTGCTGCATTTTATCGTCATAAAAAAAACAACAGCTGTTAAAGCAGCCCAGATATAAATTATCCAGTCGTATTTTAAGAAATTCCCGCCCAAAATTTCAAGCAAATTCATATTTACCTCATTCCTGCAAATATTATACAACATTTTTCCGCAGATTTCAACAAATTTTGCATAAAATTAAAAACACCTTATCAAAAGCTCCGCAGCCAGCGCGGCAATACACGCAGCCGCCGCAACCGCAAGCAGTCCCTTGTTTTTCAGTGCAAGCAGGACTGCCGCCGCTATGCCAATCGAAGCCGAAGCAACGTTTCCCGTGGAATAAAAAGCCGCGGGAATTGTCATTGCCCCAAGCACCGCGTATGGAACGTAGTACAGAAAATCCTTGACAAAACGGGACTTTATTTTTTTCCTGAATATCACAAACGGAAGCATTCGCACAAGATAGGTCACTCCCGCCATTACGCCGATATAGGCAACAATACTTGTTGTCATTCCGCCTCAGCCTCCCCCTGTTCCTTTGTGGGAAACCATATTGCTCCCGCCGCCGAAGCCGCAAGGGTACAGATTATTATTGCAAATCCCGACGAAACGTGAGAAAACAACGGTATGTACCTTAGTCCGCAGCTCATCGTCGCCGAAATTATTACCGTGACCAGAACCCCGACGGACTTTCTTGCGGGAGGAATGAAAATGGCGATGAACATTCCGTAGATAGCTATGCCCAGAGCGGAGCGGAGAATTTCGGGCAGGACGCTTCCCGCTATGCCGCCTAAAAGCGTACCTAAAGACCAGCACAAAAACGGCAGCAGTATCAAGCCGTACATATAGCGCGGGGTTATTTCCTTTGGCTTTCCCGAAGCGACGGCGAAGATCTCGTCGGTGATGCCGAACGCCGCAAGAAACCTGTGGGGAGTGGTAAATCCCGTATCCAGCTTCTGTGACAGGGACAGACTCATCAGCGCATAACGCATATTTATAATAAGCTGAGCCAGAGCCATTTCAAGCAGAGTTCCCGCGGCGGTGATTATGCTCAGACCGGCGACCTGTCCCGCCGAGGTAAGATTTGTCATTGAGACGACAGTTGCCGCAAGAGCCGAAACTCTCTGTGTAACGGCGGCTATGCCGAAGCTGAAGGATACCGACAGATATCCCAGTCCGATAGGCACGCCGTCGGCAAGTCCCTCCTTAAAGCCAAGCTTTTCCGATTCCATGATCAGACCTCTTTTCAAACGCAAATAAATAATAAATTCAATACGCGCAGGCTGTTTCCGAAAGGGCAAGCAAAATATTTACGCATATACAAATAATTATAGCACATTTCGGGGAGCTTGTCATTATTTTTGCAGAATATTCCGCAAAATATTTTCCGTATCGGGAGGTCTGCTTATTTGCGGCGGCACGGTTCATTCCGTCAAAATGCACAAACACAGACAGCAAGGTTGTCCTTTCAGACTATTGATTTTTACCCTTTAAAGTGTTATAATAATTATATATATTTAAAATTTTGTAATTTAAGGACGGTAATTTTTATGCCAATTACGGAAATTCTTGAACAGAACTGCGAAAAATTCGGCGGAGACACTGCTCTGGTGGAGATCAACCCCGATATTCAGGAGACCCGCCGCGTCACTTGGAAAGAGTACGAGCTGATAGAGCCGGGTACGCTCTGCCACTACCGCCGCGAGATCACATGGAACGTTTTCAATGAAAAGGCGAACCGTTTTGCAAACCTGCTTCTTAGCCGCGGTATCAAAAAGGGCGATAAGGTGGCTATCCTGCTGATGAACTGCCTTGAATGGCTTCCCATATACTTCGGCATACTTAAAACGGGCGCGCTTGCAGTGCCGCTGAATTTCCGCTATACCTCCGACGAGATCAAGTACTGTCTCGACCTGTCCGAAAGCGACGTGCTTGTTTTCGGTCCCGAATTTATCGGAAGAGTTGAGGAGATCGCCGACGATATAAGCAAGCACAGGCTTCTTTTCTTTGTTGGCGGAAACTGCCCCACCTTTGCGGAGGACTACGACCGCCTTACCGCAAACTGTCCCAGCGTTTCCCCCGATATAAAGCTTACCGACGACGACTATGCCGCGATATATTTTTCCTCGGGAACAACAGGCTTCCCCAAAGCTATACTTCACAAGCACATGAGCCTTATGCACTCCGCCCGCGTTGAACAGAACCACCACGGTCAGACCAAGGACGATATCTTCCTGTGTATTCCCCCGCTGTACCACACGGGCGCGAAAATGCACTGGTTCGGTTCTTTCCTTGCGGGAGGAAAATCCGTCCTCCTGAGAGGCGTAAAGCCAAAGACTATCCTTGAAGCGGTATCCTCCGAGGAATGTACCATAGTATGGCTTTTAGTGCCTTGGGCGCAGGATATTCTGGACGCCATTGAAAGCGGCGATATAAAGCTTTCCGACTATAAAACAAAACAGTGGAGGCTTATGCATATCGGCGCACAGCCTGTTCCTCCCAGTCTTATCACACGTTGGAAAAAATATTTCCCCGATCATCTGTACGACACGAATTACGGTTTGAGCGAATCTATCGGCCCCGGCTGCGTACACCTTGGCGTGGAGAATATCCACAAGGTTGGCGCGATAGGCAAGGCGGGCTTCGGCTGGGAGACCAAGATCGTGGACGAGAACGGCGTTTCCGTTGAGCGGGGCAAGGTCGGCGAGCTTGCGGTAAAGGGTCCCGGAGTAATGACCTGCTACTACAACGATCCCGAGGCGACCGCGGAAGTCCTCAAGGACGGCTGGCTTTTTACGGGCGATATGGCGCAGGAGGACGAGGACGGCTTCATCTTCCTTGTTGACCGCAAAAAGGATGTTATCATTTCGGGCGGCGAGAACCTTTATCCCGTGCAGATCGAGGACTTCCTCAGAGGTCACAGCGCGATAAAGGACGCTGCTGTAATAGGACTTCCCGACAAGCGTCTGGGAGAGATCGCCGCCGCAATTATCGAGATAAAGCCCGACCACAAATGCACCGAAGAGGAGATCGCGGCGTTCTGCAACGGTCTGCCCAGATACAAGCGTCCGCACAAGATAATTTTTGCGGACATTCCCAGAAATCCCACCGGCAAGATCGAAAAGCCCAAGCTTCGTGAGATATACTGCGGCGAAAGCGTTGTTGCAAAGCAGAACAAAGGCTGAGTTGTCCATGCCGCTGTATGCAGCGAGCGGTTTGGCTGACGTAAAAATTCAACGCCATTTCGAAATGGCAGAAAGGAAATAATGTATGGATATTCAATCTACTTCCGGCGCAAATTCTTATATTTATCCTGTTCACACAAGGTTAGACCTTACAGGCAAAAAGGTTGTCACTATTGCCGAGCTTATGGAAGAAAATAGTTTTCAAGATGTTCTGAACGCTCAATACATTGGAAAAGACGGCGAAGTAATAGATGTAAGCAAGCTGGACAGAATTCCGCTCGAAGAGCTGCTTGACGGCTTGTACACGCCCGAATTCGACACAAATGTAGAGAATGGTCTCAGGTATCAGAGGAGCTGCTTTGATTACACCAATTCGTGGGAATTTGCTAAGCTGACCGCAGCAGAGGATTTTACGGAAATGTCCGCCGCTGAAATTTACAAGGCAATTTATGAAAAATATCAGCATTGCTACGGTAAGAATTTTTACTACGGCAAAGCAATAAGCTACCCGATGGCTCCCTCGGAGTATGACGACTATAATAAAATAATACGCCGCTTTAATAATGAAGTGGCTGCGGCTTTGGGCGGCGAAGAACAGGTAAAGGCTGCGCGCCGTGAGGCATTGTACGGAGATATGAGTGATTACGAAGTTCGCCAAGCTATTATTGACGAATATGATCTTTCCGACGGAATGACTTTCCGTGAGCTTTACCAGATGACCTATGACATTTGGAAAGTGGGACTTGACGGCGGTTTGCACAACCGTCTGGACGACCTTTTTTATGATTTCAGCACGGCCGAATCACGCGCAAACTGTGATAATATTGCCACCCGTGAAAAATATCTTGACACTAAGGTAAGCGCAAAGTATTTCAGCGAACTGCAAAAATTTTACGACAACGCTGTGTATAGAGGCAACGGTATCCTGCCCGAGTACAGTACAACGCTGAATCAGATCAGGGCGGCGTGTAGCACAAGTTCAAGAGGTATCTCGGTATCGTCTGTATCATCTGTATCGTCTGCATCATCTGTAGCATCAAGTTCGTTTGCTGCGAGATATGATTTCCAATGGTTAAAGCTGTAAGGAGGAAAGCTATAAAGCATGATCTTATCCGTAAGATTTTATGCGGTATTGCGGCAGGTAAAAGTAAAATAAACACCCCTGCGGAAACGGGCTATGTTTTAATGTCCGAAAAGGAGAATTTCAATGAAATCTAAAGCTATCGTAAAATATCTGGCTGCGGCTTTGCTGGCGGCAGGCGTGCTTACGGCGGTTCCCGAAATTTCGGAGAGCATTGGCGTTACGCTTGCGGTATCCGCCGAGACCACGGCTGACGGCTTTGTTATCGATAATATAGACGGAAAAAGAATAATCACCGGCTACACGGGCGAGGGCGGAGCGGTCAAGATACCCGCGGACGCGGACGGTATCGGGCAGTTCGCTTTCAGTGCAAACGGGACGATAACAAGTATTTCCGTTCCGTCGGGAGTTCCCAAAAGCTTTTATATCGGCGATATGGCTTTTTACGACTGCTATAACCTTAAGACCGTGACGGTAAGCGGCAATATCGCAAGCGTGGGAAAATCGGCTTTTCAGGGCTGTCTGAGTCTTGAAAGCGTTACCTTTAAGGGCAGCGTTACGGACGGTATCGGCGCGTACGCTTTTGCAAGCTGTCAGAAGCTGCAAAAGGTCAGCTTTGCCAAAACCGGCGCGAAGCTGGGCGGTCTCAGCGGAGCCTGCTTTGAAAATAATTTTGAGCTTACCGAGGTGCAGCTTCCCGAAAAAACGGGAGCGATATACGGTTACAATTTCAACAACTGTCCCAAGCTTACAAGCCTGAGGATTCCCGAAAATACTAAAATTGTGGGAACGGAAGTTTTTGGCTACATGTACGGCTGCGGAAAGAAAGGGTATTACTCTTCGGCTGACGGAAACGGACAGAATGAAAAGTCGGTAAAGGCCGACGGAACTAAATCGTTGTATGTGATAAATCTTTATACCGCGGATTCCGACACATACCAAAAAAACGGCGGCGCGTTTTATGATTCCACTCTGTTCAGCGGAGACAAAAAAATCACTCAGCAGGCCATTACGCTCACTGTGACGGAGGGCTCGGACGCTGAGAGATACGCCGAGGAAAACGGCATTGCCTACAAGTACGAAAGCACGGACGATCCGTCTGTACCGTCGGGCTTTAAGACGACCTCCACAAGCAGTTCGGTAACTCTGACATGGGACGCCGTGGAGGGCGCGGAGCTGTACAAGGTCTATATGTACAATTCCGAAACGGGCAAGTTCACCAAATACAAGGACGTTAAAAATACCAAGTGCAGGGTGAGCGGTCTGGAAGCCGATACAAAGTACAGGTTCAAGGTCGTAGCCTATACCAAGGGCGACGGCACGGAGCTTGTCAAGGGTAAGGCGTCAAAGACGGTGAGCGCGTCCACCGAGAAAAAGTCCGCGGAGAAAAAATAGGAAAATAAAAAATGTCTGCTCTCCAAAAATAGAGCAGACATTTTTGTTTGCCTAAAAAGCCATGCAAAAACGGTATCCGTTTACTGAGACGGATACCGTTTTATTAATGCTATTTGTTCTCCGAACCAACGCTGATACGGTTCAGCGCCCTCTGGAGCTTTAACTCCGCAAGGTCGAGCTGGTGTTTGTCGTTCTGTTCTTTGAGACGGCGTCTTGCGTCCTCTTCGGAGCGTTTTGCCCAGTCGAGGTCGATCTCGTCCGCCCACTCAACAGCGTTTGCAAGAATAGACACCTTGTTTCCGCCTACCTTGAGCAGACCCGTCGAAATAGCGGCGACCTTCCAGCTGCCGTCCGCCTGCATTACCTTGAGGGGGCCCGACGGCAGGTCGGCTACCAGACTTGTGTGATTCGCAAGAATACCGATATCGCCCTCGGTCGTGCGGACGATTATCTGTGCCGTTTCACCTTTAAAGAAAATCTTTTCGGGCGTAACTACGCTGAGCGAAAATGAAGCTGCCATAGAAAAGCACCTCCTTATTCGTTAGCGGAGTTCTTGGCTTTTTCAACGACCTCGTCGATAGTTCCCGCGAACAGGAACGCAGACTCGGGCAGATCGTCGTGCATACC
Source organism: Ruminococcus sp. (assembly GCA_014799785.1). Taxonomy (GTDB): domain Bacteria; phylum Bacillota; class Clostridia; order Oscillospirales; family Ruminococcaceae; genus RGIG8773. The sequence continues at coordinate 61,943 of JAAVHI010000004.1, read as the reverse complement.
CTCAATGATCTCCTTGAAGCCGCGGATAGTTTCCTTAAGAGGAACGTACTTACCCTGCATACCGGTGAACTGTTCCGCAACGCTGAACGGCTGAGACAGGAAACGCTGGATCTTTCTCGCTCTGGAAACGATCAGCTTATCCTCGTCGGAAAGTTCGTCCATACCCATGATAGCGATGATATCCTGAAGCTCCTTGTATCTCTGGAGAATGTTCTGTACCGAACGCGCTACCTCGTAGTGCTCCTGACCAACAATGTCGGGAGAAAGAATTCTCGACGTTGAGTCAAGGGGGTCAACGGCGGGATAGATACCCAGCGAAGCAATGCTTCTTGAAAGCGTTGTTGTTGCGTCAAGGTGAGCGAATGTTGTTGCAGGAGCAGGGTCTGTAAGGTCATCGGCAGGAACGTATACAGCCTGTACCGATGTGATAGAGCCCTTGTTTGTGGAAGTAATTCTCTCCTGCAAAGCGCCCATTTCCGTAGCCAGCGTAGGCTGATAACCAACCGCCGAAGGCATACGTCCAAGCAGCGCGGAAACCTCCGAGCCCGCCTGTGTGAAACGGAAGATGTTGTCGATGAACAGGAGCACGTCCTGACCCTCGGCGTCACGGAAATATTCCGCCATAGTCAGTCCCGAAAGACCAACTCTCATTCTCGCTCCGGGAGGCTCGTTCATCTGACCGTACACAAGAACGGTCTTGTCAATAACTCCCGACTCGGTCATTTCGTTGTAGAGGTCGTTACCCTCACGGGTACGCTCGCCAACGCCGGTAAATACAGAAATACCGTTGTGCTGGTTTGCGATGTTGTTGATAAGCTCCTGGATAAGAACCGTCTTACCAACGCCTGCGCCTCCGAACAGACCGATCTTACCGCCCTTAAGGTATGGGCAGATAAGGTCGATAACCTTGATACCTGTTTCCAGAATTTCATTGGAAGCTGTCTGCTCCTCGTAGGTGGGGGGATCTCTGTGGATAGCCCATTTTTCCTTGGTTTCGGGAGCGGGCTTGTTGTCAACGGGCTCTCCCAGAAGATTGAATATTCTTCCGAGAGTTTCCTTTCCGACGGGAACGGTGATAGGCGAACCCGTATCCACCGCGTCAACGTCTCTTACAAGACCGTCCGTAGAGCCCATGGCGATACATCTTACCACGTCGTCGCCGATATGCTGTGCGACCTCGCAGATAAGAGGCTTGCCGTCAAGCTCGATTTCTATTGCATTCAAAAGATTCGGAAGATTGTCCTTAGTAAACTGGATATCGACTACCGCGCCGATGATCTGAACAACCTTGCCGATATTTTTCTGCGGCATTTACATAATCATTCCTTCCCTATTAGATGTTAGAGAACAGAGTAAAGAGAAGCCGAATACATCGGACAGAAGCATACGCTCCGTCCATATTCTGACCTTTCTTTCCTCAATACCCCGGTCGCCCATGAAGTTCGGGCGCGGGGAACAAGCTGCAATTGACCGAAATGTATCTCCGCGCAAAACAGCCTTTCTGTCAAGCTGTTTTGACTGCCCGCGGGGGCTCCCCGCTTACTCCTGTGCGGACGCTCCGCCCACGATCTCGGTGATCTCCTGAGTGATGGACGCCTGACGGGCGCGGTTGTACATCAGCGACAGATCCGATATCATTTCGCTTGCGTTGTCCGAAGCGTTCTCCATCGCAATGCGGCGTGAAGCCTGCTCCGAAGCGAAGCTGTCCACAACGGCGCAGAAGATCATACCCGTGATATACTTGGGAACGATGGCGTCGAAAACAAATTCGGGGGACGGCTCGTACACGGGTATCTCCTTGATCTTAGCCCTTTCATTGCTGTCCGAGTCCTCGCCGCTGCGAACGTCCATGGGAAGCACAGCCAGAGCCTCCGCCTGCTGGAGCAGGGGAGAAACGTATTCCGTGTGGAAAAGCTCCACCCTGTCGATCTCGCCGCTTACGTATTTCTGCATGATAACGTCGGAAATATCCGCCGCCTGGTGAATCTTCAGACTCTCAGCAATATTCGGATAGCTGCCCATAAGGTCATAGCCGCGCTTGGCGAAGTACTCCACCGACTTCTTTCCGATAGCCAGCACCTTTACCTCCGCCGAGCCTTTAAGCTCGTCTATACGCGCCTGAGCAAGCTTTAAAACGTTGGAGTTAAAGCCGCCCGCAAGACCTCTGTCACCGGCGATGACAACCAGCAGAACGGTCTTGGCGTCCCGCTTTCTGGTATACTGCGAGAAGAAGCCGGGGTTTTCCGACTGTATCTCGCACATTGTTTCATACAGGGCATTAAAGTAGGGACGGGCGTTGTCCGCCTTTTCCTTGGCTTTTCTCAGCTTTGAGGAAGCCACCAGCTCCATCGCCTTGGTGATCTGCATGGTGGACTCAACGCTTTTGATACGCCTTTTAATGTCCTTCATATTACCGCTTGCCAACGGACACCCTCCTTTCTCTTATCGTTTCGGGGCAATTACTTGTCGGCAAGGAATTTCTTGACGCATTCCGCTACAGCCTCTTTGAGAGACTCCTCGGTTTCCTTGGTCAGATCCTTTGTCGATTTGATCGAAGCGATAATGTCGGGGTGTGCGCTGCTTACGTAATCAAACAGTTCCTTTTCAAACTCGGATACGAGCTCGAGGGGGATATCCTTGAGGTAGCCGTGAGTTACAGCGTAGATGATAAGCACCTGATCCTCAACGGTAAGGGGAGTGTTACGTCCCTGCTTGAGGACTTCAACAACTCTTTCACCCAGCGCAAGACGGTCCTTTGTATCCTTATCCAGATCGGAACCAAACTGGGAGAAGGACTGGAGCTCACGGTACTGGGAATAGGTCAGCTTCAGAGAGCCGGAAACCTTTTTCATGGCCTTGATCTGAGCCGCGCCGCCAACACGGGATACCGAGATACCGGGGTTTACCGCGGGACGGACACCGGAGTTGAACAGGTCTGTTTCAAGGAATATCTGACCGTCGGTAATGGAGATTACGTTGGTCGGGATATAAGCGGAAACGTCGCCCGCCTGAGTTTCGATGATAGGCAGAGCGGTCAGAGAGCCGCCGCCGTAGTTCTCGTTAAGGTTGCAGGCACGCTCCAGCAGACGGGAGTGGAGATAGAATACGTCTCCGGGGTAAGCCTCACGTCCGGGGGGGCGCTTAAGAAGCAGCGAAAGCGTTCTGTAAGCCACCGCGTGCTTGGACAGGTCGTCGTAGATACAGAGGACGTCCTTGCCCTGTTCGAGGAAGTATTCGCCCATAGCGCAGCCCGAATAGGGAGCGATATACTGCAGAGGAGCAAGCTCCGAAGCTGTGGCGGAAACAACGATAGTGTAGTCCATCGCGCCGTTCTTTTCGAGAGTGTCAACAACGTTTGCGACTGTGGAACGCTTCTGACCGATAGCAACGTAGATACAGATAACGTCCTGACCCTTCTGATTGATGATAGTGTCAAGCGCGATAGCAGTTTTACCCGTCTGGCGGTCGCCGATAATAAGCTCACGCTGACCGCGTCCGATAGGGATCATGGAGTCGATAGCCTTGATACCTGTCTGGAGAGGTCTGTTAACGGATTTTCTTGTGATAATACCCGGAGCGATACGCTCGATGGGCATGGTTTTGTCGGTGAGGATCGCACCTTTTCCGTCGATAGGCTGACCGAGAGAGTTTACAACTCTTCCCAGCATTTCGTCGCCTACGGGAACGGATACTATCCTGCCTGTGCTTTTAACGGAGTCGCCCTCCTTGATATCGGCGTCCGAGCCCAGCATAACTGCGCCTACGAAGCCGCGTTCAAGGTTGAGAGCCATTGCGCTCACGCCGTTTTCAAATTCCAGCAGTTCTCCCGACATACATTTTTCAAGACCGTGAATTCTGGCAATACCGTCGCCCACCGTAACAACGGTGCCCACGTCGGCAAGTTCTATCTTGGACTGATAATTCTTTATCTGATCCTTGATTATGCCTGTAATTTCATCGGGGCGTAAATCCATTGGAAATAACCATCCTTTCTTAGAGAGACCTTACATACTTCATTTGTGTATGCTCCGTCTCCCGATTTTCATAATGCAGCTCAGGCAATAACGCCCTTGATCTGCTTCTGAATAGCTTCAAGCCTTGACTTTACAGAGCCGTCCATCATAGCGCCGCCGTAGTTCAGCACTATTCCGCCCATAATTGACGGATCGACAGTCTCGTTTAAAATGACCGTCTTTTTGTAGACAGCTTCAAGCTTGGCTTTCAGCTTGCTTTTAAGACCGTCCTCAAGCGGAACGCTTGTAACGACCTTGACCTCGGCGATATTTTTCATTTCGTACCAGCGGTCCTTATAGTCCTCCGCCACCGCGGGGACAGCAGAAGCGCGTCCCTTTTCGGTAATAACACAAAGGAAGTTGTAAGTAATGTCCGATACCCTGCCCTTAAAGGCTTTTTCCAGGATATCCAGCTTTTCCGCCGCAGTGACCGTGGGAGTTCCGAGAAGCTTGGGAAGCTCGGGGTTATCGCCGAAAATAACCGCCAGAGAGTCCAGCTCCTTTTTTATCTCGTCCGCGCAGCCCTGCTCGCAGGCAAGCTCAAAAACCGCTTCCGAATATACTTTTTCAACCGTACCCGTCATAAAGACTGTTCCTTTCCCGAAACGGCTTGCTGATCCGGGATCATTCGCCTATTTCGTCGATAAAGCTCTCGATAAGCTGCGTGTGCGTTTTGGGGTCGATCTCCCTGGAGACAACCTGAGACGCGATAGACATTGCAATATCGGAGATCTCATCCTTGATCTGGTTGACAGCGCGTTTCTTTTCTTTTTCGATATCTGCGTTCGCCTTGTCCACGATGCCTCTTGCTTCGTCCCGTGCATCCGCGATTATCTCGTCGGAGCGGGTCTGAGCCTTTTTCGTGGCATTCTTGACGATCTCAGCCGACTCTTCCTTGGCGGCGGACAGCTTTTCAGTGTACTCCGCTTCAAGCTGCTTCGCGTTTGAAAGCGCGCTGTCGGCGTCCTCGTAGGTCTTTGCGACCTCGTTTTTGCGGGCGTCAAGCACCGCGTTTACCTTGTCAAACAGAATAAATTTGAAGACAAGGAACAGAATCAAGGCATTCAAGATCGAACCGAGAATGGTCGTTAGATCAATTGAAAAGAAATCAAAATTACTGTGCATGACCTGCATCTGCCTCCTATTCCTTAAAATTCCGGCGCGGTTACGCGTCAGTTAGTGCCTGTGAGGAACTTCAGGAACGGATTTGCAAACAGCAGAATGATAGCTACGAACAAGCCGTAGATACCGGTTGTCTCCGCAACGGCGCAGCCGATGAACATTGTGGAAGTCGCAGTACTCTTGATCTCGGGCTGTCTGCCGATGGTCTCGATAGCCTTACCTACAGCGTAGCCTTCACCGATACCGGGTCCGATACCTGCGATCATAGCGAGTCCCGCGCCGATAGCCTGACCGGCAAGAACGGTCGCCTGTGCGTTTAATAATGCCTCATTCATAAAAGTATACCTCCAAAAAATTTTTTACGGCGTACATAAAAACGCGTTATTCCTTACCCATTTGAATGTAAGCCATGGTCAACATAATAAATACGTAAGATTGTATTGCTCCGGAGAAAAGGTCAAAGTAGATCGACAAGACTGCGGGGATACCGACCTGGAAGATGTTGAAAACATATCCCACGTTCTCTATCGGCGCTATGCCGATAAGGTTGTAGAGCGCGCCGCTGGCAGCTCCCAGTCCTGCATAAAGGATCATCGTGATTATCATTCCGCCCGAAACGTTGCCGAACAGACGAAGCGCCATGGCAACAGGGTTCGCTATCTCTCCGATGATATTGAGCGGGTTTATGAACTGCTTGAAGTAACCGCCAACACCCATGTGCTTAAACTTGGTAACGGTCACAAGCACAAAGGTCATAAACGCCAGACCGCCCGTAACGCTTATGTCCGCCGTAATACTTCTGAAGCCTATCATAGAAATAAGCGTACCGATTATAATATAGGAGAAAACGGCGGCGATGTACGGCGCGTAAGCCAGCGAGGACTTATCCATGTTGACGGATACCATGTTGTTGACAGTCTTTACGATGTATTCGGCCGCGCACTGACGCTTTGTATCGGGTATTTTTTTCAGATCCTTTGTCAGGATAAGGCAGACCGCCAGAACGATCAGTATTACGAGCCAGCCCGTTACAACGGATTCGGACAGTGCAAAAACGATCTCGTCGTTTTCGTTCAAAAGGCAGAACATTCGTCTTGGTCCTTCCACATTTACCTCAAATCCCATGATTTCACCCTCCTTTCCGTTTTACTGCTGCATGAGTGGTATAGGCAAGCTTTGGATACAGCTGGGGTATCGCCGCCGCAACAAGGTTGATGGACGGACATTTTATTCCCGCAAGGAACAGCAGTCCCGTTATGAGCAGCCTTAACATATACGAGCCGAACATATACCTCTTTGCCGAAGCAAGAGGGCGTTCCACGGCTCTTTCCGAGGAAAGTCCAAGGATTGTGAAATTAAGCAGCATAACAGCCGTTCCCGCAAGAAGTCCCAGCGGCACCTCGGCGCAAAGCCTATAGACAGGCAGCGAGATAAGGTATACCGCAAGGTCAAGGACAAGCGCTCTTGGCAGAAGAAATTTAAGTTCCCTGCGAATCATTTCGCTGAATAAACGTCCCGCCATAAGAGAGCCTTTCCTTTCCTCAAAGCATACAACTACATTTAATAATTATACCAGTTTATTAATAAAATTTCAACCTTTTTTGCACAATTTATTTTGACAGATTAGAAAAAAATGCAGAATTCTTTTGGTAAAAAAAGTACTTGACAAATCTGATGGAATAGTGTATAATTAATTGATTAACGGGGCGTAACTCAGTTTGGTAGAGTGCTTGGTTTGGGACCAAGATGCCGCAGGTTCAAGTCCTGTCGCCCCGACCAGCGCGGAGCCCGCGCGGGCAGAGTCACCCCCACAGTAAAATGTGCGGGGTGATTTTATTTGTCAAGCCCCCCTCGAGGGGGCGGGTGAAAAATTTATTTGACTTTTTATGGTACGGTCAATAAATATATTTCGGAGGAAACATATGAGTATAATCTATAAAAATACCGTATCGGCAGAAGAGGTAAACCTTCTGCGGGCGTCTGTCGGATTTCGGCAGATACTTCCCGAACAGATCGCGGCAGGGCTGGACGGAAGCGCGCTTGTTGTTTCCGCATACGACCGCTCCGGAATTGTGGGAATGGCGCGTTTGATATGGGACGGCGGCATGGTCGCCCTGATAACCGACGTGCTTGTCCTGTCCGAATACAAAACCCATAGTGTCGAACGGGAACTGATAGAGCGGCTTCTTGATTTCCTGCGAAGCAAATTAAAGCCCGGCTTTGGGATACAGGTCGATGTAAAAGTCTGGGATAACCGTGAAGCAATCTATGAAAGCCTTGGATTTCAGCTGTCAGCAAATGAGCGCCGCGGTGTTCCTATGCATATATGTCTGACAGACCAAATTGAACTGACGGACGCCCAATTTAAGCAATGTGCATTTCGCGGCGAAAAAGAGAGTTCCGAATAACTGCCGCAAAGGATCGACTGTTTATTTTGAAAAAGATAAAATTGCAAAAGCAGATTTCTGTCATTGACAAGGATCTGCTTTGGGTTTATGTTTTTTCATTATACCGCGTTTTACTTATTAAGACAGATTTTTACAATTTTATGTATGCGCGGTTGACATTTTTGCGGTATGTGGTATAATTATATTATTATTTTCTGATCAAAGAGAATATATCATTAGATAAAAACGGATCCTGATAAAAATGTTCGGTAAAAGGAGCAAATATGATGAAAACAAAAAATACTGCGTACCACATCATATACGGTGTTATGCTGACATTATCAATATGTATTGTTGCATATCTTGCGCTGAATTTCAATTATTCGTCGGTCAGCGATACGGAATTTTCATATGAGACCGCTTTTGATACAGGCTGGCATACCGCAGACAGTTCGGAAGAAATAAATATAGAAAAGCTGCATAAGCTGGAGTGCGCCGTTCCCTATGAGGAATTCAGCATATTCAATACTCTCCCGGAGGATATGAGCGGGGGCTCCGCCTTGTTTTTCAGAAGCAAAAACATTTTCTTTTCGGTATATGTGGACGGCAGGCTTGTTTATGAACCGCAGACAAACGAAAGTATTTTTTACAACAGATCCCCGGGCACTAACTGGAGCTGTATAGACTTATCCCGCGAGGACGAGGGCAGGGAAATAGAAATACGCGTCTATACCGTATATAAAAGCGCAAGAGGCGGTATCGACAATATCTACATAGGCAGCTCGGGAGGAACGGTGCTCAACATCATTGACGAAAGACTGGTAGCCTTTATTACCTGCGTGCTGATACTGTTTGTGGGATTGCTGCTTATCATAGCGGATATACCTATCAATATGCAGTCCAGAAAGAATCATGAGCTTTTGTATTTGGGACTGTTTTCGATAAGCGTTGCGGTATGGTGTCTTGCGGAAACAAATCTTATACAGCTTTATTTTGGGGACAGCCGCACTATGCAGATAATATCCTGCGGTTCTCTTATGCTGATACCGATACCGCTGATACTGTATCTTGACGTCGCATTCGGATTTATGCATAAAATAGTACGTCCCGCGGTGTGTATTTTATCAGCAGCGGAATTTACCGTCTGCTGGGGCCTGCATTTGCTTGGCATAGCCGATATCCATGAAACTCTCACTTTATCGCATATACTCCTTGCAATATCTGCGATACTTCTTGCGTTTACAATAATACGCAGTTCTGTTTTCGTCAGCGTTAATCAAAAGAAAAACATCTACCGTATTTTAAGAGGAATAGGTCTATGCAGCATAGCGGTGGCTGCGTTTATCGACATAATCAGATACTATACCGGAGCGGGCAGCGACAGCGCGATGTTTGTGCGTATAGGACTGCTGATATTCATACTCTGCTACGGCAGCTCCAGCCTTGAAAACACTATAAACGCGGTAAAGCTCGGTATCAAGACGGAATTTGTAAGTCACCTTGCTTACCATGACGGTCTTACAGGAATAGGCAACCGCACCGCATTTGAAGAGCATCTTGTTGAGCTTGAAAAGATAAAGGACAGTGTTCCCGCAGTGGGTATCGTTATGTTTGACGTAAACGACCTTAAATATGTAAACGACAATCTGGGGCACCACTACGGCGACGGTATGCTTATAAAAAGCGCCGAAATAATACAGTCCGCCTTTGAGGCCCTTGAATGTGAATGCTTCAGAATAGGCGGCGATGAGTTTGCCGTACTTCTCAGCGGCGATAAGGTAGAGGAGCGTTACAAGGCGGGAATAGAAGCGTTTGCGGAAAATGTCAGGGAGCATAACGATCTTCCCGACAAGGAATTCAGGATAAGCATTGCACACGGATTTTGTGCATATGATGAGAACTGCGGACTTAAAAAGCTCATGAACGTATATCAGCGCGCGGATATGAAGATGTACGAAAACAAAAAGGAAATGAAAGCAAATCAGATACGTCCCGAAGAGTACTATAAGAATATGATGAAGAACAAAAAGCAAACAGCGGCGACATAAATAAAATGCGCAGAAAATAACAAAAGCGGAAAGTCATAATATGGCTTTCCGCTTAGTTTTTATGCAGTCTGAACTGGCACCCCCAGCGAGAATCGAACTCACAACTAACCCTTAGGAGGGGTTTATTATATCCATTTAACTATGGAGGCGTACACTTTAGTATAACATATTTATTTCTCAAATGCAAGAGCTTTTCAAAATTTTTCTTGGAAAAATCGGCACAAATGTGCTGAAATTTTAGAAGAAAATTTGTTCGGTTTTACCATTTACAAGAACGCTTGTTCTGTGATATAATTTCGGTACACGAATTTATCAGGTGGGGATCGTATTAAAATGAAAGATTTGGTGGGCGCGTTATGAATATTGCCGACAACATTATCAGAAACAAGCTGAAAAATGTGTATTTCATATGGGGACGTGGAAAAACTACCGTTGCAAATATTCTGCAAAATAAATACGGCTGCTGTGTTTTCAGCACAGACGAAGCCAGAGACCGAAATATAGCGTATGCCTGTCCCGAATATCAGCCCTTTATGTGCCGAAATTTTGAAAAGGAATACGGCGTAAACAGCTTTTGGGAGCTTCCAAAAGAAGTGATAAGTGACAGAGAGGAACACTTTTTGCAGGAAGTAACGCCTATGATAGTCGCCGACCTTATCGCTATTTCAGAACGGCATGAAACCGTGATATGCGAGGGTGATATTGATTATCTGGCGATGATCCCCATTGCGGAGCATTTCGTTTATTTGAACAACTGCGGAACAAAATTTGACTGGTTTAACCGTCCCGACCATGAAAATATTGTTGATATCACAAATAAAAGAGCCGATCTGACGGACGAGGGAAAAGCCGCTGTAATTCAAAACGCCTATGACGCTGTTTCGGGAAACGAGGGCGTTGTTCCCGATTGGGTTTTGGAGAACGGCGTTAAGGTCATATCGTGGGACGACAGCGTTACCTCGGAGGAAACTGCGGCAGAAGCAGCGGAATATTTCGGATTTAAATAAGCTTTATTTTGAGAGCATAGTCAAAAATATGAATGAATATGAAATAAAACAGCTTCGTTTGCACCGACAGCATATTACAAATAAATCGGATAAGCATACCGTATGTCATGATTTGAATGGCTTGCAGTCGCAATTCACAGTAAACGTCTACTACGGTCTTAAAATACGCTGTAATGAAGAAATAACTCCGCAGAATTTCGGAGACAGTCTTGTAAAAAACTGGACTATCCGAGGTACTGTTCACGCATTCAATGAGGACGACCTGCCGCTTTTTAAGCACAATGCGGACTTATATCACAATGGTAATTTCAAGGGGTACGGCATTTTCAGCGAGACAGCCTATATGTTTGCTAAGACAAAGGAGTATTATGCCAAGGAAGTTGAAGAATATCAGAAAAGCGGATTTGCATGGTCGCTAACTCCCGAACGGCAAAAATATTTTTCACAATTTATAATACAAAAAGTTTCTGAGGGTATCTGCACCAGAGAAGAATTAAAGCAGGCTTGTCTTGATAACGGTATGACTTTGCCCGAACGTGATTCAATGTTCGATCAATGGGGCGGCGGAATGAGAGAGCTTTGTGAGCGTGGCTTTTTATGCTATAAGGTGTGCGAAAAGAAAGAGTTTATGATTCCTCCGGATTTTACGCCTATTAACGGTTCCGATGCCGAAACAGAAATTGCAAGACGGTATTTTGGGAATTTTGCTCCCGCTGCTATCAATGATTTTGCGTATTATTACGGCTGTACGCTGACCCGTGCAAAAGAGCTTATGTCGAAGCTGCCCCTTGAAAATTTCAACGTCGGTGGCAAAGATTATTTCTATATGGGAAAGCTGCCGCAAAACGTTCCCGATATACCGAAATGTGTACTTTTGGCGGGCTTTGACCAGCTTATGCTTGGGTATAAAAAGGAAGAGAGTATATTTCTGCCACATAAGAATCTACGGGGGATTTTCAATCTTGCGGGAATAGTCATGCCGCCTGTTTTGCTTAACGGTACGGTAGTCGGACGCTGGAGAAAAAAGAACAAAAAAGTGTTGTTTGAACTGTTTGAAAAAATATCCGACAAAGAGAAAAAGATTATTGAAAATACAACATTAGAATTATACAACGAAATAAACAAGATAGAATGGAAAGACTTGTAACAAGCTTTTAAAATGAGTGGAGGGCGCGTTATGGATATGTTTGAAAAGCTGAAAATACTGGGCGAGTCCGCGAAATACGACGCGTCCTGCACTTCAAGCGGCGTTGACCGCAGGGGCGGCACGTCTGACGGCATAGGCAGCGCGGCGTCCTGCGGACTGTGCCACAGCTTTGCCGCCGACGGACGGTGCATTTCCCTGCTGAAAATCCTTATGACAAACTACTGTCTGTTCGACTGCAAATACTGCGTGAACCGCCGCAGCAACGACGTTCCGCGGGCAAGGTTCACTCCCGAAGAGATAGCCGAGCTTACCATAAATTTCTACCGCCGAAACTACATCGAGGGACTTTTCCTCAGCTCGGGGATAATCCAAAGTCCTGATTACACCTGCGAGCAGATGATAGAAGCTGTTTCGCTCCTGCGGAACAAGTACAAATTTTACGGCTATATCCACGCAAAGGCAATTCCCGGTGCAGACCCCGAACTGATAAACCGTTTGGGCGTTCTTGCGGACAGGATAAGCGTAAACATTGAGCTGCCCTCACAAAAAAGTCTGAACGCACTTGCTCCCGACAAGTCAAAAAGCTCTATCCTGCTGCCAATGGGACACATCACCAACAGGATAAAGCAGAACAGCTATGAGATCGTCAGGTACAAGTCCGCGCCCAAATTCGCTCCTGCGGGACAAAGCACACAAATGATAATCGGCGCGACACCCGACACCGATTTCCAGATACTGCGGCTGTCCGAGGCGATGTACGGCAAGTACAGTCTGAAGCGTGTCTTTTATTCGGCGTATGTCCCCGTGGGCGACCAGAAGCTTCTGCCTCCCGCAGGAACAAAGCCGCCTCTGCTTCGGGAACACCGTTTGTATCAGGCGGACTGGCTGCTGCGCTTCTACGGCTTCAAGGCGGAGGAAATTTTAGACGAGCAGCACCAGGAATTCAACCCGCTTCTCGACCCGAAATGCAACTGGGCACTGCACCACCCCGAATGCTTTCCCGTGGAGATAAACAAAGCCCCCTATGAAATGCTGCTGCGCGTACCGGGGATAGGGGTTAAGTCCGCGCAGAAAATAGTCACGGCAAGACGGCAGACAAAGCTGGACTACCCCGACCTCCGGAAGCTTGGCGTTGTTTTGAAGCGGGCGAACTATTTCATACTCTGTTCGGGAAAACGAGCCGAGGGACTTATCGTCACCGAGACGGGGATAATGCGACAGCTTATGTCCGCAAGCACGGTCAAGGATCTGGAGCAGAAAGGCGGCTTTGAGCAGCTTTCCTTTTTCGCGCAGGAAAGCAATGCGGATAAGTTCCCCGCCCTGCCCAGCCTGCCTACTGTGGAGGATACTGTAAAATGTTTAACGGGCGAGATGTAGTGTACTGCTACGACGGCAGCTTTGACGGACTTCTCTGCTGCGTTTTCGAGAGCTTTGTCCGCAGGGAAACTCCCGTGGGGGTGACGGCGGGAGCGCAGGAACAGCTTACTTTGACGGAGGTGCTGGACGTCCCCACAGACCCCAAAAAGGCGGCGCGGGTTGCAGCGGCGATACCGAAAAAAATATCTCCCCGCACGGAGGAGCTTGTGAAAATAGCGTTCCTGACCTTCGGCGAGGACAAGGACTTGGTGATACTGAAATATCTGCAAAAGGGCTTTTCGGTCGGCGGCAGGATAGAAAATATGCTTGCGGACGATACCGTATGCAAACTGAACAAGGCCGTCCTGCACTGTACAAACGAGGCTCACCGAATGAAGCAGTTCATACGCTTTTCCGATTTTGACGGATACCTTGCCGCGGTGATCGAGCCGAAAAACAAGGTCATACCGCTTATTGCCGACCACTTCACCGACCGCTACCGAAACGAGAATTTTCTGATCTACGACGAGACCCACCGAATGGCGCTGGTGTACCATTCCCACAGGGCGGAGATCGCCGAGAATATTTACTTTGAAATGCCCGACGCAAGCGCGGAGGAGGAGCGTTACCGTGAGCTGTGGAAAAGCTTTTATGATGCTATCGCCATCAAGGAGAGGTACAATCCCCGCTGCCGCATGAACATGATGCCCAAGCGTTACTGGAAGCATATGACCGAGTTCTCGGAAAACGAGTTTGCGAAAAAGGAAAGCAGGACGGAGACTATCGGTGTCAAGCCGTCTTTGCCGCGGAACTGAAAATCGGAGCGACCCCGAAAGAACGCTCCGATTTTTTGTTATCTTTCCGCTGCATGACCCGCAGTTATAATGCTGTCGAAAACCTCTCCGAAATCGGTGTTGTTTTCCGCATATGTATCAAGTGTTCGGTCGGCATACAGCGCCTTTGCAATATTCACCGCATTGGGACAATCGGACGCAAAGCACTCAACTACCGAATTAGCTGCGCCGCTGTTCTTTTTTAATTCAAAATAGGTCTGCATTGTAAGCTGAACAAGCTGTAAGTCCCCGAGCTCAAAAATCGTTTCGATATTTTTAGATTTGACATAGCTGTCGTCCTCGCAATAATGAACTGCTCCGCAGTAACCGTCCTTTGCCGCTATACGTATTTTTCTGAAATTACTCATTACAATGGTTCCCATACACATTGGACAGGGCTCCATGCAGGCGTACAGAGTATAGCTCTTCAAATCAGGATATTTGTTTGTATCAAGCTGCAATAAGCAATCGGTTTCTGCGTGCGCGATCTTGTTGTTGCCGTTTGTAATTTCATTTATTCTGTTTCTGCCCGTACAGATTATTTCACCGTTTTCATCGCATATAACAGCGCCGATGGGAATGGAATCGTTTTTAAATGATTCCCACCCTGCCGAAAAAGCGGTCTGCCAAGCTTTTGACAGGTCGTTCCACATAATTGCTCCCTCCTTAACTTGTTTGCTGACCTGCTTAACCTCTCCGCTTTTTAAGTTTCCGCCGCACGCCCCGCAATAATAAAACTGTCGAAAAGCTCATTGTAGCGGATATTTCCCTTTTCGGGAATAAGCGCGTACCCAGCACGCATTGACACCGGGAACTCGGTATCGCCCGACGTAACGGTGTTCCCGTTCAGAGCGAGAATTTTCTCGGCGGCGGCTTCGGCCTTGTCGCGCTCGGAAAAATTCGTTATCAGCACAAACTCGTCTCCGCCTATGCGAATGGGAAGCATATCGTCCTCCGATGCCTCGTCGATACGGCGCAGGCAGTCGGCAATGGCAATGTCTCCCGCAGGGTGTCCGTAGGTGTCGTTGATGTACATAAGGCCAACCATATCGAAGCACACCGCGTATTTTCCGTGCCGCTCCTTGATGAAATCGTAAAGATGCGAAATGTCAAATCTTTTCTTGGAATCCATAACAATATTTCCCCTTTCATCGGTCGTAGTCCTGGGCTCGGTCAGCTTGGGGAAAATATCGGAGAATCTCCGCTCCCGCCTGAATTTTGCGGGACTTACGTTCCACAGGCGGATAAACGCGCGCGTAAAGACCTCGTGGGAATTGTAGCCGTACTTCAGCGCAATGTCAAGCACCGTGTCCTTGGTTTCAAGCAGATCCCTTGCCGCGCTTGTAAGTCTGCGGCGGGAGATGTAGTCGCTTATGCCGATGTGAAAGGTACAGCGGAACATCTTCTGGAGATTTGAAAGGGAATAGCGGCACTTTTCGGCGCACATTTCGGGCGTGACGGACGAGGTAAGATTTTCCTCAATGAAGTCGAGAGCTTCGGACAGAATTTCAAATTTATTCATTCGATCACCTGAAAACTTAGTAACGTTACTGTACTTTTATTATACCACGCCCGAAAAATTTTTCTTGATGATTTGGGGAAATGTTGGTGTGTATGGTTTCGGTAAAATATTACGGTTCACATCTTTTGCATGGCTCGTATCCGTCTGCAATAAGGTCGTCCCTGTCACCGACATATTTTCGCTTATTTTTTTCACTCATCCGGTCAACGCTCGGACAGTCGGGACGGTGAAATTTTCCTGTTTTTATGTTTACAATGTATGTAATTTGTACTGCGGCAGCAGTTTCGCTGACAGTTTCCGTCGATGTTGAAATGACCGTATAGCTGACATTATCGGTATTATTATTTGAGAAATCGCTTTTGCCTCTTGCAAGACATATTGATACAATTATGCATAATAAAAATACAGCAAGCTTTTTACCGGAAAAAGCCAAAGTTTCACGTCCTTACTCATTGATATAGTTGTTACTTTAAATTATAACTTATTATATCGGTATAATTCAATTAAAATTCATGAAACAATCTGTAATATACCTTTTAAATTTGTAATACAATAATATTATTAATTATTGTGGAGGTATATTATGGATTGCGCTGAATTTATCAGAAACAGAATTACGCAGTTAAGAATTGCGAAAGACGTTTCCGAATATCAAATGAGTTTAGACCTCGGTCACAGCAAAAGTTATATTCAGGGTATTACCTCCGGCAGAGCGCTGCCGTCCATGAATGAATTTATTTCTATCTGCGATTATTTTAAAATTACGCCGAAGGATTTTTTCGACAGCAATATTGATAATCCCGCTTTAATGCAGGAATTGCTTAATGCAGTCAGCGACCTGCACGACGGTGATATTGAGCTGTTAATAAGTATTGCGCAAAAATTTAAGAGATAGAAATAATTGGTGATAAAAATGCAGCGTATAAAAGATTTGCGTGAAATCCATGGCATGAGCCAGCAGCGGCTTGCCGCCGAACTGAACGTCACACAAGCAATGGTAAGCAAATACGAGTTGGGCGTGTCCGAACCAGATGTAAACATGATAAAGAGAATTGCCGAATATTTCGGTGTGTCCTCGGATTATCTTCTTGAACTGAGCGATGATAAGACAGCCGTATCTGTGTCGGGACTTTCCCAAGAAGAAAAAGACGTACTGTTCGGTTTCAAACGGCTTGATAAAATTCAAAAAGCGAAATTGCAGGCGTATTTGCAGGGATTGCTGCAAGAATAAAGTCGGTATCAAACGATACCGACTTTTATTTTCAAAATTACAGCTCCGCAAGCTTAGCGCACTTATCCTTAACAGCAGGATAGATCTCGTCATAAAGTCTGAAATATTTTTCATACACGGGAACGTTCTCCGCCACAGGCTGCTGAACCTTGTCAACGCCCACAATTTTCTCGCAGGCTTCGGGAACGGTCTTATAAACTCCCGCGCCCACAAGCGCAAGAATAGCCACGCCCAGCGCAGGACCCTCCTTTGAGGAAGCCGTCTTTACGGGACAGTTGTACAGGTCCGCAAGCATTTGTCTCCACAGCGGAGAAGTACCGCCGCCGCCGCAAGCCATCATGTCCGAAACGTTGATATCCATTTCACGGCATATCTCAACGCAGTCGCGAAGCGAATACGCAACGCCCTCCATTACCGCGCGGAGCATTTCCTTTTTGGTGTGAATTGCGGAAAGTCCGAAGAACATACCTCTCGCATTTGGGTCGAGGTGGGGAGTACGCTCGCCCATAAGATAGGGGAGGTACAAAAGCCTGTTCGCGCCGATGGGGACGGTCTCAGCTTCTTTGTCCATAAGGTAGTATTCGTCCACGCCCATAAGCTTTGCGGTGTCCTTTTCAGCCTGACAGAAGTTGTCCCTGAACCATTTAAGGGAAAGTCCCGCACCCTGGGTCACACCCATGATGTGCCAGCAGTTGGGTACAGCCGCGCAGCAGGTGTGAACGCGTCCCTTGGGGTCTATGGAAACCTTTGAAGTGTGCGCAAAAACAACGCCCGAAGTGCCTATAGTCGTGAAAGCCTTTCCGTCAGCAACAACACCAGTTCCCACAGCGGCAGCAGCATTGTCACCCGCGCCGCCAACAACTACAGTACCCTCGGCAAGTCCCGTAAGCTCGGCGGCGGACTTTGTTACCTTGCCCGTAACTTCGCAGGACTCGTAAACCTTTGCAAGCAGGGACATATCAATTCCCAAAGCGTCGCAAACTTCCTTGCTCCAGCAGCGGTTGGGGACGTCCAGAAGCTGCATACCAGAAGCGTCGGAAACCTCCGTTGCAAACTCGCCGGTAAGCTTGTACCTGATGTAATCCTTAGGCAGCAAGATGTGTCTGCACTTTGCGTAATTTTCGGGTTCGTTGTTTCTCACCCAAAGAATTTTTGCAGCCGTCCAGCCCGTGAGAGCAGGGTTCGCTGTAATTTCAATAAGCTTCTCCCTGCCAAGCTTTTCGTTCATTTCGTCAACTTCCTTGGCGGTACGCTGGTCGCACCAGATTATGGAGCGGCGAATGACCTCGCCGTTTTCGTCCAGCATAACAAGACCGTGCATCTGTCCCGAAAGACCGATACCAACAATATCGGTGTTCTTAACGCCGCTTTTGCCGATGACCGTCTTGATAGTGGACACCGCCGCATTGTACCAGTCAACAGGCTCCTGCTCTGCATAGCCGTTCTGGGGCTGATACATGGGGTACTCCACAGTCGCCGAAGCAACGACCTTTCCCACCTCGTCGAAAAGCACGGTTTTCGTGCCGCTTGTGCCGATGTCGATTCCGATTACATAACGCATAAACATTTCTCCTTTTTTATATTATAAAAATTATATGTAAATTTTACTTGCTGTTCGTGTCATCACCGCCATTCTTTTACTAAAATAAAATATGTGATGTATTATGCTCATTTTGTAATATTAGCATCTTTATTAATTGTTCGTCTTACAGAAAGTATAACGGGTTTAAAGTGTTTTCTCCAAAATATATTTGCAAAAGGATTTGCCGTTTCAAAACAAACATGAAGATATTGTATATTTTTCTCAATGCAATGCTTCATTACTTCGTTTAATAAGCATTTCCCAATTCCTAAACCACGATATTCAGGCTTGATATAAGCACCGGCTTTACTGATCAGACCTGTGTTTGGAGATGATAAATTTTCTATGTTATATCCGGTTTGAGCGGATAAATTCATAATACCTATTGGGGTAGCCTGATCCCATGCAACTAACAAATGATCCGTTTTAATCATGTCAATTACATCATTCAGTTCATAAACGCCTCTTTTTAAAAATATGGGAGATCCAATATAAAAATTTACCGACTCCTTTACTAATTCAAGCAACGCTTCAGCGTCACTATATGCGGCAACAGATATTTTGTATTTTCTGTCTATCTGACATACTGGCTTTTGTACTTTTGTGTAAGCATCAATTACGTGAGAGCCAAAACCAATATCGTATAAAATATCTTTTAGAGTATGGTCATCGTTATAAATCATCCATAAGTGATTGAATCTATTATCATCTACCCATATTTGTGCCGCATAGTTATATAACTCATGATAGATTGTCCGGCTATCTTCTCCAATTGTCGCATGACCAATAATCGGACAAAAAGCTGATCTTTCATTATGAAAGTCAATATACATCCAAGCGATATAGCCTGTAATAACATCGTTCTTTTTTGATACAATGGCATTACCATTGTTGATTTGGTTTTCCAAATACGTCACAATACTATTTCCCCCGCCACTCAAAAAATCATGGATAACAGCACTATTGCAGTATTTTGAATATTGATTATGCCAAATTTTGATCAACTCTGGAATTTCTTCTTTTTTCATCTTAGAGATTTTGTACATAGCTATGATTTTATCTCCTATAAATTTTAATTTGATTTATCATTTAATTGCATTAAAAAATAATCTTGGAAATCTAAAAATAATTTCCCCATTTGCCTGTTTTGGGTACGCCTTTTCAACTTCTCGGAAAATATCCTTTTCAAATTCCGTCTTGTCGGCAGGGGAAAGCGCCTCCAGATAGGGACGAAGTCCCGTGCTTTTGTACCACTCCATAATGTCCGAATGTGACTTCATTCGGTGGAAATACGTTGTCTGCCACATTGAAAAATCCGAGGAAATTTCCGCAAGAATATCGTAATATTTTTCGGGAGTAAGCGTGTAAAAATGTCTCGGGTCGTTAAACTTGTCCCGCCACTTTTCAGATTTGACAGCTTCCCCAATTATCCTGTGAATAGGCTCGTCGTAATTCATAGGAATCTGAACCGCAAGCGCGCCGCCTTCTTTCAGCAGGGACATCATTTCCCGCAGAAGCTTAGGGTGGTCGGGAACCCACTGAATACACGCATTGGAAAACACAACGTCGAATTTCCTGCCGATATTGTTCAAATCCTTTGAAGCGTCGCAGAGCATAAATTCAATGTCTGTATAATTTTTCCTTGCCGTTTCAAGCATATTTTCCGAATTGTCCGCACCCACAACCGCAGCATTTGGGTAACGTTTTTTCAGTATATCCGTGCTGTTTCCGGGACCACAGCCAATGTCGATAATATCGGCGGGCGACTGTACGGGAATCCTGTTTGCCAAATCAATTGCAGGCTGAGTGCGTTCCGTTTTGAATTTAAGGTACTGCTCCGAATTCCAGCTCATAAAAATTCTCCTTTCAGCAAATGTTTTCCGAATTGTAACATAAAACATTGTAACATAAAACACCTGCATTTCATTTATGTAAATGAATACTCACAGTCCGCCTGTCCTTTATGATATGTACATTCAATTATTTCGGCGGGACTCATTTTTTCAATGTACATCAAACACCGAAAAGCCATACCATGACCAACAAAAATAACCTTGTCGTGATCTGCATATTTGTCAGCAACGCGTCTCATTCTTTGCCTCATATGACTGACGGTCTCCCATTTGAATTTCTTACCCTGCGGATATTCGCCGTTGTATCTGGTAAATTCATGGGCAAGCTCAAAGCTTTCCTCGGAAGTTGTATAAAGGTTGTCCTCATCGGGTATCCACTCGTGCAGGTCAATATCGACCTCGACCCGCAAACCTGTCTCTCTTGAAATTATCTGAGCTGTCTGCAATGCTCTCGTGTACGGAGACGATACGATAAATTCCGCGCTTTTAAGGCGAATGTCCTTGGCGGTTATTTCCGCCTGTTCCTTTCCTTTTTCGGATAAAGGAGCAAAGTCTCTGCCAAATCCCCAAAACCCGTTTTCAAGCATATGGTCGTAGACAGGTTCTCCGTGTCTTACAAGATAGAATAGCGCCATATTATTAAATCTCCTGATATATAAATTTAGTTTGTAAATCCATAAAACGTCAGGTATAGTTTTCCTTGCCGTTCATATTATCATCGCCATTTTTTTATTGGAATAAATCAGAATTTATATCATTCAATATCCAGACCTTCTGCAAATCTGCGTATCTCCGAAACAGTAAATTCGGGGTCTTCCACATAGAAATAATGCCCTAAGTCCGTTTCTATATATTCCGCCTGATTGCCGGTGTAGTTTCGGGGAAGATCAAGATACTTCTGCGGATTACTGGGGAACGTGGACTCTGCCATCGGTCTTGATAAAATAAACAGCATCGGCACTGTGGGAGCATCTCCGCTTGCAATCGTTTCCACATTTCTCTGACACCATTCTGCTTCATGTATCATGGTTGCAGAGCCTCGGCGTTTATACGTCAGTGCTTTGTACTGCGCTTTTTCCTCATCTGTCAGATAGTCGGAATTATATGCATACGGAAAGCTGTCGGAAAAAAGACGCAGCAATCCCGAATTTGTGATAAATCCCACCGCCCTGTCCTGATATATGGAATATCCTGTTTCATCATGGTATCCGGGCATCGTCATATCCAAGGCGACGATACCTTCGAGCTCTTCGGGATATTTTTGCATCCAGCGGAGCGCTTCCAGACCGGATGCCGAATGAGGACACAGAATAAACTGACCGTCAATGCCTGCGCCTGCGATAGCCTCACGGGTCTGACGGAGCATCGTATCTATATCACGGGGATTGTCGGTCTCATCGCTGAAACCGTAGCCGAATTTTTCCACCACCACAATGCGGAAGTCATCGGCAAGCCGATTGTATACCGGACGGAAATCCAGAATCGGAGAGGGCGTACCGTACCCCGACATAAAGACTAAGGTATGCTCACCGCTGCCTTCTGTATAGACGCACATCTGTCCGCCGTCCACCTCTATCATTTCTCCGAGCGGTTCGGAGATGAGCTTCTTTTCTTTGCTGAGCATGATCCTGTGATATATAAATACAACAAGCATAAAAAGCAAAAGCAAGCATAACAAGACGAGCAGTATTTTACCAATTTTTTTGAACATTATTTTCATTTGTATCCTCCGCATTAAATCCCGACTTATCTTTTTAACATTTCAGATAATACAGACAGAGGATAGAAATTTCACTTTTGTCTGCCGTCAGAGCATTTTCCCTGTAATTCATATTATCACTGCCATTCTTTACAAACACTATTCATTCAGCACAGACCAGCAAGCATTAAGAACAGCAAACATCACATCACACTTTACAGATGTTTTCTTCCGCCAGTTCGGTTCTCGTCCCATTATCTGCCTGAACGCTTTAAGAGCCTTTTCGGGGATCATATCCATAAAAGTATCTTTATCCAAAATATGCGCTAAAAGCTCGTAGGTCTGCGTACTTTGCCGAACCCAGTCAGGCGTGCCTGAAACCGCTCCAAGCCAAAATCCAAATTGGAAATTATAAGAACTCTCCATTATTCTGCGGAGGTCGTTTTCATCAACAGGTTTGAGCGCCTGCCAGTTATAGTTGAACGGACCTATAACACCGTTTCCGAATTCTTTTGGCTTGCGGCAAGTAATATGCTCGTCAAAATCTTTCATCAATTCATACCCGTGCTTTACAGCAGCTTTTGCTTTTTCCATGTTGTCGCCTGTGCGCCAGCCCTTTGTGGCATTTAAAAGGCTGATATGATTTGCCCCGGGAAATCTTGCGTTAGGCTTGTAACAGCGGTAGTTTTTCATTCTGACCGAAAAGTCATCGGGGGAAGCATAATCAAACACCGCAAAAAGATGTTCCTGCGCCAAATTTATCTGTTCTGCCATTATAGGATAGTCCTCGGAATACCCTGCCCATGACAGGATTTGAGCGATAATCGCATGATTGCCGCCGCGTCCCTCAGCGTCAAGAGCCTCTCCGCCGATAAACCAATTTTGGTGCTGCGAAGCTATTTCGGGAGTGGTAAGGGCAGTTATCGCTTTCTGTATGTACGGCGACTGTACCTCCACACCACAGTTCAGCAAGCTGCTGATGTGACAGTCCATGTCTTCACAGCCGTGTATCCCTTTGCCGAACCAACCGTCCGAGCATTGAGCCGCCAAATGCTTCTGTACGTTAGCCTGCTGTAATATTTCCGTTTGCATTTCTTTCATAAAAGGTTCGTCTATCGGCGTTTTAAGCATATCTCTGTGAACGAGATAGCAAATGCTCGCGCAGGCGTTTTCAAGCAGGAAATCAATATGCCGATTTAAATTGTATTCCATATCGTACTCCTGTTACAATAAATTTTTACTGAAATAAATCAGAATTTATATTTCCATATCCCTGTCCATATGCTCTCTGTCCAATACAGACAAATTCTCATAGGGATAACTGCACAGCACGCTGTCCAAGTATTGTACTCCGCAAAAATACCGGCATATTGATGTGTTTTTGACCGCGCATTTGTGTTCGTCGGTGTTATCCGCAGCATTCCATGGGTAAACAGAATTGCCAAAGTCCGCATTGCTGAAATCTATATCCATATTTGAACCCATCAATTTATTTATTCTGTTATTCATGCTAAGCCCTCCGCTAAACGGTTGTTCATATTATTGTAGCCATTCTTTTATTGAAATAAATCAGAATTTTTCTGCTAAAATATCATTTAGTCTGCAAACTTCAAATTTCCTCGCATAAGTCCATTTCACTGCTTGCTCTAATGAGTTCCTTTAATATTTTCAAATGTGAACTTCCTATCAAAACCAGCACCTTATCTTCTTTTTCGCAGACATTCTGCAAATTAGAAAATATCTTCAGGTTTCTTTCATACCATTGTAAAACAAGCTGACTACCTTCATAATTTCCCAAATTGATTTTATTCATAGCCATATACATACTGTGGTCAAAAGTAATATACGCATCACTGTTATGTATCGCATATAATCCTTTTAAATCCTGTGCCTTTTCTGTCATCATCTGTATTTTCTCAAAATAACTGTTCATATCCATGTAAGGCGTTATCTTTTCAAACAATTCATCTGACAACTCAATATCCTCATCTATACCATATATCTTATCATGATTCAATTTTTTTCCTAAGCGAAATCCGATTTGCACAATCTCATTTACTGATTTGAACGGAACAGTGGAACCATACCTTTCAATATTGCCATATACCACGTTCTCTTCAAAGCAGTGCTTTTCGCTTCTTGCATATAACTCATCTAATTTATTTTGCATTCCATAAGGGAATTCCACTGCGATTTTGTTCGGATGAAACAATGCCAATCTGTTGGTAAATTCATCGATTTGATTCTGCACATCCTGCGAAAAAATATCAAATCTTTCCGGATAATGAAACGTCCCGACCAATACGATCTCTGCCACTTATATCATCCTTTTCGTCAAATTAAATATTTATTATTTTATTTAATCCCTTGTTATACATCTCATCTAACTTCATTGCTTGTCCCCCTAAAATTTGCTCAATAGGGTAATACTCATCATTCAAATCTGCTTTTAATATTGGTACGGCTGTATTGGGGTGATTATAATATTCCAAGACCTTTAACCCAAATTCTCTGCCAATTTCCTCATTGCTGTCCTCAAGTAAATATACAAAATCCTTATCTCTGTCAGTAATAGCCACATCTCCAAAATCAATTATACCAACAGCTTTATTATTTTGAATTATGATATGGTTACAACTTAAATCATTATGACATAGAGCTTTAACATATTGAGAGATACGTTCATCATTAAGGATTCTTTTATATAAATCATCTATATATTCTTTTGATTTATCAGGTATTATGTCATAGATTGTTTCCCTCAAAGTGTCATAATCGCTTTTATAATCTTCCTTTACATTGCATTCTAATCCGTCAATATCGGGTAAAGAGATAGAGTGAATTTCTCTTAGAAATAATGCAATATCATGTGCTAACTTATCTTTTTCATCATCACTCATATTTTTATAAATAATAGGACTTAGCTTATCACCTTTGATTTCTTTATAACCACAAACACTGTATTCTTCACTGTAGTATTCAATATCAGGTATCTGTAATGTGACTTTACCTTTTAGATAATTTAATATTTGTATCTCTTTTTTTAAATTATTTCTTGCTTCATCATGTTTTGACTGTTTAAATATATATTCGTTATTTACAAGATATGCAATACTGTCAAGCCCCTGTCCTAAAGCAATAATATGGTGGACTATTAAGCCAAATTCACTTTCAATGATTTCTTTAATGTCCATAAGTTATCTCCTTAGTTAGTCAATATTATGGGCTTTATTTGTTAAATTCCGATTTATCTTTCTAACATTTCAGATAATACAGACAGAGGATAGAAATTTAGCTTTCTATCCTCTAATCCATAATTACTGCTTTCTATCAAAAGCTGAACATAATGTTGTTGAGAATGGACTCCAGCATTTCCTGTCTGCCGCTTGTGAGGGAAGCCGTAACCTCGCCCTTGTCAAGAGCATACTTTTCAAGGTCTGCAAGAGTAGCCTTGCCGCTGATGATGTCCGCGCCGATACCTGTTTTCCAGGAAGCGTAGCGGTCGTCAACAAACTTGTCGATCCTGCCGTCTGTGATGATCTTGTCGGCAATTTTAAGACCGAGAGCAAATGTGTCCATACCCGCAATGTAGCTGTGGAAAATATCCTCGGGAGTGTAGGAACCTCTCCTTGCCTTGGAGTCGAAGTTCAGACCGCCGTTTGTGAAGCCGCCTGCCTTGAGAACCTCATACATACAAAGAGCAGCATCGTAAACATTGGTGGGGAACTGGTCTGTATCCCAGCCGAGAAGCATATCGCCCTGGTTAGCGTCGATAGAACCGAACACGCCGTTGTCTCTTGCAACTCTAAGCTCGTGCTGGAAAGTGTGCTGTGCAAGTGTAGCGTGGTTAGCCTCAATGTTCATCTTGAAGTCCTTTTCAAGACCGTACTTGCGGAGGAAGCCGAGAACAGTCGCCGTGTCGAAATCGTACTGGTGCTTTGTAGGCTCCTTGGGCTTGGGCTCGATGTAGAAGTCGCCCTTGTAGCCGATCGAACGAGCGTAATCAACGGTCATCTTCATAAGACGAGCCATGTTGTCAAGCTCCAGACCCATGTTTGTGTTGAGCAGAGTTTCGTAGCCCTCACGTCCGCCCCAGAATACGTAACCGTTACCGCCAAGCTTTACAGTAGCTTCAACAGCCTTTTTGATCTGTGCGGCAGCGTATGCGAAAACGTCCGCAGAGGGGGAAGTTCCGGCGCCGTGCATATAACGGGGGTGGTCAAAGCACTTAGCAGTACCCCAGAGAAGCTTGATAGAGGGGTTAGCTTTCATTTTTTCAGCAATGTAATCCGTGATCTCGTCAAGCTTAGCGTTTGTCTCCGCAAGAGTGCCGTACTCGGGAGAAAGATCGCGGTCGTGGAAGCAGAAGTAGTCGATAGAAAGCTTATCCATGATCTCGAAAGCAGCGTCCACCTTAGCCTTAGCCCTTGCAACGGAGTCGGACTGACCCCATGTCTTGTCGGCAGTACCGCAGCCGAACATATCCGTGCCGTCGCCGCCCATTGTGTGCCACCATGAAAGCGCAAATTTGAGCTGCTCACGCATTGTCTTGCCCGCAACTACCTCGTCGGGGTTGTAGTACTTGAACGCAAGGGGATTGGTGCTGCCCTTGCCCTCAAAAGGTATCTTGCTGATGTTTCCGAAAAATTCGCTCATTTTAGTTTCCTCCTTGATAGTAATTTTAAGCCTTACGGCTGAAAATATATACGGTAATTATATATCTATATTATACAGTGTAAACGATTTACCGTCAAGGGGTTTTGTAAAAAATATATAAGCTTTTTGCCGAAATTTTCCGCTCAGAAATTTCTTTTTACAAGTGATGCTCCGAATATTGCGGCAATCAGCGTTCCCAAGCACACCGCTGTCATAACCGCGGAGGAAGTCCCTGAACCACGGTTTTCGCCGTTAGTGGCATGTCCGTCCGGACGGCTGTTTCTCATTCCGCGTTGGGACATTTCCGCGTTCCCTCTGCTATACGCATTTTCATTTTGCGGAAAGCCCTCGTCTGCGGCAAATTCGCGGCCGCCGCTGTTCTCTTGGTCGGGCAGCGGCGGGAGATTTTCCGCATTGTCATTTCCCGCAGTATCGGGAGAGCTTTCGTCGGGCTTAAAACCGTCCTGCGGAAAACCGTCGGGAGGATCTCCGCCAAACATTTCTCCGTCCGGCGGCTGCACGGGCGTGTCCTGACGTTCAAACGGCGCGCTTTCGTTTTCCCCGAAATCTTTCGGGAACTCACCGCCGTTCAGTGCAGGGAAACCGCCGCTTTCATCAGAACCGAAGTCAGAACCGAATTTGTTTTCACCTCTGCCGCCGTCGGGCTTGAAGCCGTCCTGAGGAAAACCGTCGGGAGGGCTTTCGTCAAGCATATCTCCGTTAGGCGGCTGTATAGGCCGTTCCTGCTGTTCGGAGCGGTCGGCTTCCGTTCCCCCGAAATCCTTCGGGAGCTCTCCGCCGATCATTGCGGGAAAACCGCTGTTTTCGTCAAAGCCGAATTTGCTTTCGTTCTCACCGAAATCTCCCGGAAATTCGCCGCCGTTCGGTTCGGGGTAGTCTCCGTTTTCGTCAAATTTATTTTCGCTGTTGCTGCCGAAGCCTTCGCGTTCATTTTCGGAATTATCGGTTTTCCCGAATCTGCCGAAGCCTCCGAAATTTCCAAAGCCGTCGCGGTCGCCGCCTCCTCCGAAGCCGCCCGAACCAAGCTCCGAAAGCTTTACAGAGGACGCGTCGATAAGCTTATCCGAACCGCTTCTTTGGCTCTCGGTGGTGGAGGGAACTGTTCCGTCAAGCTGTCCCGAAATGCTTTCCGCCCGAAGCTTTCCTATGTTTTTGAACGCGTCAAGAGCGGTCAGGTATTCGTCATAAGTGTAAAAGGCGGTGGGGTCTTTTTGGACATATCCGCCGATAAGAGCGTTCAGCTCGTCAATTTTTTTATCGAAGTTTCCGCTGTCAAAGTAATTCTCCATAAGCTCGGAAAGATACTTGTGATAGCGCTCAAAATATTCTTCATTCTCGAAAAGCTTCGCTATAAGCGGTCTTTCGGACATATCCACGCTGCTGACGGGAGTGTCTATGGGGAAATTCACCACCGCCGACGAGCTGCCGCTCTGGAACGCTCCCCAGGCGTAGTTGTAATCCCACGGAAGAATTTGCAGAACTCCATCATATTCGTAAATGTAGTAATTCTGTGCCATTCCCGAAGAATAGCTGTCCAGATTTACCACCACCGTATGGACGGCAAGATATCGCAGAATTTCGTCAACGTCAAAATATTCTTCGATATTTTCGCCATCATTCAGAGCTTTCAGTGCGGCTATGACTTTTTGGTAATCTTCCTCGTCACTGCCGCTTCCAACTGCGTTGCCGAAGATAGCCGAGTAGGAGGAGCTTTCGTCGTCCGTGTAAACAAGACTTCCCCCGCTTGAGGACGCTCCCATGCCGCCCATTCCTCCCATGCCGCCTCTGCCGAAGCTGCGGGTTTGTGAATTTTCTGAACCGTCGGAATTTTCGGAAAAATTTCTGTCCTGCCGCTCGGGAGGATTTCCCATGTCGGTACTATTCTCCTCATGCCCGAAGCCGCCAGAAGAGGATTTTATATTGTAGAGATTTCCGCTTTCGTCGCCCGAAACACGCTGCTTGTAGCTGTCGTTATAGGCTTCGAGTGCAAAGTACAGACCCCAGTCCTCGCCGTTGAGAGTTATCATGGCGTACCCGAAATAAGGCGTTTCGATACCCATTTCGCGCATCATGTCAAAGGTGGTGTACTCTTTCATATAAGTGGCGTCGCCCAGCATATCGTTGAGCACAAGCATATCCAGACCAAAGCAGGTCTGACCGTCCGCGTACTCGTCAAATTTTATTTTGAAGCTGTAGCGGTCACTGTCCGAGGACGCAACCTGCTGGAGGCTGTTGTTGCCCTTGGGACGTATGCCCACATTTGAGAATTTTTTGCCGTTCACCGCCATGTTGACCATAATGTACTGCTCGCTCATGGCGTTGTCAAGCATCTGCTGCCATTCTGCTTCGTCGGCGTTGATGTCAATGGTGATGATGTCCGCGCCGAAAATTTTCTCCGCGTACAAAGGCTCGGAGGAGACCGAAAAAGTCTCCGCCGCGGGACTTCCCGCAACAACTGCCAGCAGTACGCAGATAAGTACCGCCGCCGCGACCGAAACCGCCGCAAAAAGCGTTAAGCGTTTGCTGTCGATCAAAACAAATCCTCCTTTGCGGGTCAGCCCATGTACTCGCCGTTATAGCTGACAAGAACGCATTTTTTAACTCCCTCCGCGTCGGAAAGAAGATTGCACACCTTTGCCGAGCTGTCTTTGAGCTTTATCTCGACGGTAAGCTCTGTACCATCCGCCGTGACAGTCTTGGATTTGAGAAGCTGCTTTGCGGTGTTGTCTTTAAGTATTTCCCAGACACGCTTTTCGGCGTTTTCGTCGGTGCAGCTTATCACCGCGATATAGGGCGTGTCGGAGGTCTTTTTGTTTACGAAAACAAGCAGAACAATTCCTATAAGTATCGAACCAACTACGGCAAGAGGGATAAGTCCCGCGCCCGTAACAATTCCCGCGGATATCGCCCAGAAAAGAAACGCGATATCGAGGGGTTCTTTGACGGCAGTCCTGAAACGTACGATAGAAAGCGCACCCACCATACCGAGGGAAAGGATAACGTTTGAAGTTACCGCAAGGATTATCAGCGTGGTGATGAGCGTCATAGCCATGAGGGCTACGCCGAAGGAGCTGCTGTACATTACGCCGCGGAAGGTTTTTTTGTAGACAACGTAGATGAAAAGTCCCAGAGCAAAGGCGACAGCCATTGCAATGATAACGTCGAGAATTGAAAAGCTGCTTACCTTTTCAAGGAAGCTTGATTTGAAGATATCGTTAAAAGTCATGGTTTATTCCTCCAAAGTTTAAATTTTTAACAGGCGGCGAAGCCGCCGACTAAAGCTGGTCCAGCTGAGCTCAGCTGGCAGAAGTCCAGAGGGCAGCGCCCTTTGGTCGCGCTCCGCAGAGCGCGAAACTCCCCTCCCTGCGCCTCGGCTGAAAGCCGAGATGAGCAGAGCGCATATCGTTCAAAACGGTGAAAGGGGTGAGGAATGACGACAGTCATTCCGAGGGGGAGCGGACACGACCGCTCACCCTTGTTGCGGTACGCAGCACAGTAACCCTTGAAAACAGTCCGGTGGACTGTTTTCAACAAGCAATCTATAACGGTGTCAAAAGCCGTTCACAAAGTCCCGCAGGAAAACCTCCCCGACGCGTATTTTGAAAACGACCCCGTCTGTCTGCCTTCAAGCTGTAAAATATCCGCGATAAACTGGGGCAGAAACTCGTCGTACTTGACCTCCATTATCACCGCGGAGCAAGCCGACGGCACGGGAAACGCCGCAGGCGCAGGATCGAAAAACGCGGCGATGTTTTCGTCCGAGCGGATATTGTAGTCAAAGGTAACACGCACGTTCCCCGCGGGAAAAACATAGGCTTTCCTTTCATAATCCACCGTCAGCTTCGGACGGAGAAGCTCTCCCGACATTTTAGCGTAAAGCTCCGTAAGCAGCGGGTCGTTTTCCTCTGCAAGAAAACCGTAGTCCCCGCTTATCAGACGTTCCGTTTTTTCGCGGGTGATCGGCGCGGAACGTTTAAGACACAAGCCCGACCGCTTGCTTTTCTTTTCCAGGCGGATAAAGCCGTCGTCCATATCGTAAAAGCGTATCCGAAACTTTTCGCGGTCGCAGTTTCCGTCCAGCTTTTCGCGCAGAGCCTTGTCCTGCGGGTTGTCAAAGTAAAGGCTGCGAATAAAATAAGAACCGTTTTTCATATGCTCGTCTGGAGCTGCGACAACGCCTGCCTTTCCCGACAGCATGATAAAATCGGGTATGCTTATATAGTGCTTGTATTCATGGCGGTATTTTTCCATATTTGTATCATCACTTCCTTTTCCGTATGTTAATAATAACACACAAATGTTAAGTCAATGTTAACCGATAAATTCGCGTCGTGAAATGTTTGTGAAAAACAGGCAAAAAAGGTTTGAAATATGCGGGAATATATGGTATAATCTTTTCATGGGACAAGGAGGGGTACTGTGAAAAGGTTTCTGACATTTGGGGTGGTTTTCCTGCTGCTTGCGGTGCTTATGCCTGTGCGGGTTTACGCCAATTCCGCAGAGCCGCCCGCAATGGTGATATTGTCGGTAAACGCACCGTCCGATACGGAGCTGATCTTTACCTACAGCGACGGAAAGACCCGTAATGCCGAAAAGCATCTGAGACTGTGGGAGAAATGCTATTTTCTCTACCATGGGAATTTTGTCGACCATAACGATAATGGCGAGGCCGTATATTACACTAAAGTTACGGTAAAGTCCTCCGAAAAAAGCTTTGAGCTTGATATACCCGAAAGAACTGTCGGCGGAAGCTTCAGCCGCGTCTGGACTTTGGACTTTAGCTCCGAGACCCTCACCGAAAACGTTTCGCCCCTGCGTGCGCCGCTCTATATGCTGCTCAGGGTAATGTTCACGCTTATCATCGAGTGCGGATTTTATTATCTGGTCGGCTACCGCGAAAAGGACAGCTACATTGCATTTATAACAGTAAATATTATTACGCAGATGTTTGTGAATTTTGTGATAAACGGCGGAAGTCTTGATATCTTCGGCAGTTATAAGTCCCTGATCTATATTGGCATGGAGCTGCTTGTTTTTATTTTCGAGATGATAGTACTGCCCGCAAAAATCGAGGAGAAAAAAGCAGGCTGGACGCTTTTGTGGACATTTACCGCAAACACTATAAGTATGGTGATCGGCGGCATTGCGCTGCTGTTTGTGCCGTTCTGATAAATAAAATTTGGAGGAATTTTGTGCCGCAGATCAGTTTCGGCAAAACATTTTAAGGAGGTGTGCTGTGAAAAGGTTTCTGACATTTGGGGTGGTTTTCCTGCTGCTTGCGGTGCTTATGCCCGTGCGGGTGTATGCAAATTCCGCAGGATCGCCTGCAATGGTGATATGGTCGGTAAACGCGCCGTCCGATACGGAACTCGTTTTTAACTACGGAGACGGGTCGGAAAGAACTGTTGAAAAAAGCCTGCGGTTGTGGGAAAAGGTGTGGTTTCTGTACGAGCCTGAGGGCGTACCACAAATACTGACGGTGTGGTCAGCGGAAAAAAGCTTCACTATTACTCTGCCGGAGGGGAAAAGCAACGGCAGCTTTGAAAGAGTATACACGCTTGACTTTGAAGCGGAGACCCTTACCCAAAACGTTTCGCCCATGCGCGCGCCGCTCTATATGCTGCTCAGGATAGCTTTCACTCTTATCCTCGAATGTGGATTTTATTATCTGGTCGGCTACCGCGAAAAGCGGAGCTACGTTACATTCATAACGGTAAATCTTATTACGCAGATGTTTGTGAACTTTGTGATAAACGGCGGCAGTCTTGACATTTTCGACGACGGCACTCTATTGATTTATATTGGCATGGAGCTGCTCGTTTTCATTTTCGAGATGATAGTACTGCCATTGACAGTCAAAGAGAAAAAGGCGGACTGGACGCTTTTGTGGACGTTTACCGCAAATACTGTAAGTATGGTGATCGGCGGCATTGCGCTGCTGTTTGTGCCGTTCTGATAAATAAAATTTGGAGGAATTTTTATGTCGCAGATCAATTTCAGCAAAACATTTTTGGGTATCGAATTCGGTTCGACCCGCATCAAAGCCTGCCTTATCGGGGAGGACTTCGCTCCCATAGCGCAGGGCGCGCACGACTGGGAAAACCGTCTTGAAAACGGTTACTGGACTTACTCTCTCGACGATATTCACAGCGGCTTGCAGTCCTGCTACGCCGACCTTAAGCGGGACGTCCGCGAGAAGTACGGCGTTATTCTTGAAACTGTCGGCGCAATGGGTATCTCCGCAATGATGCACGGCTACATGGCTTTTGACGGCGGGGACGACCTGCTCGTGCCGTTCAGGACATGGCGCAACACCACAACCGAAAAAGCCGCCGCGGAGCTTACAAGGCTTTTCGGCTTCAACATTCCTCAGCGGTGGAGTATTGCTCATCTTTATCAGGCAGTTCTTAACAAAGAACCCCATGTACCCCAAATTGCCCACATTACCACCCTTGCGGGATATATCCACTTCCTGCTGACGGGAAACCGCGCTGTGGGTATCGGCGAGGCTTCGGGTATGTTCCCTGTAAACGGAAACGGTTATGACGAGGATATGCTCGGCAAATTTGGCGGACTTGTCCCCGACATGGATATTCGGGCTGTCCTCCCTGCTGTTCTTTCCGCGGGAGAAGCCGCGGGAAATCTTACCGAAGCGGGAGCAAAATTCCTTGACCCCGACGGAGATTTAAAGCCGGGAATACCCCTCTGTCCCCCCGAGGGAGACGCGGGCACGGGCATGACTGCTACAAACGCGGTGCGCGCCGGTACGGGAAACGTTTCGGCGGGAACGTCGGTATTCTCAATGCTTGTGCTTGAAAAAAATCTTTCGGGAGTTTACCCCGAAATAGATATGGTCACGACCCCAGACGGAAGTCCCGTGGCAATGGTACACTGCAACAACTGCTGCTCCGAGCTGGACGCATGGGTGGGAATGTTCGGGGAATTTGCGGAGCTTATCGGCAAGCCGCTGTCCAAAAACGAGCTGTACGAAACGCTTTACAGAAACGCGATGAAAGGCAGTCCCGACTGCGGCGGCGTGACCGCCTATAACTGTCTTTCGGGCGAGCCCGTTATCGGCGTTGAAAGCGGCAGACCGCTGTACTTCCGCACGCCCGACAGCAAAATGTCCCTTGCGGACTTTTTCAGAGCGCAGCTTTGTTCGGCGTTTGCCGCCCTCAGATACGGCATGGATATTCTCTTTAACGAGGGGAACGTTTCCGCGGAGCAGTTCACGGGTCACGGAGGACTTTTCAAGGTCAGCGGCACGGCTCAGCAGATACTTGCGGACGCGCTGAAAACTCCCGTCGCGGTGATGGAGACCGCGGGCGAGGGCGGCGCGTGGGGAATGGCTCTGCTGGCGGCGTATGCGGTATGCGGTACGGGAAAATCTCTTGCGGATTTCCTTGAAAGCGAAGTCTTTACGGGAATGAAGAAAACGGTTCTCACCCCCTCCGAGGAGGGCGCAAAGGGCTTTGACGATTTTATGGAAAGATACGTTTGCGGTCTTGCGGCTGAAAAGGCGGCGGGAACGTCAAAAAAATAAATTTAATAAATTTATAAATAACGGAGGTATCAATATGCAGTACAAAAATCCGATAGTAAAAGGCTTTTACCCCGACCCCAGCGTATGCTTTGCAAACGGCAAATATTACATGGTGTGCAGCTCTTTTCAGTACTTCCCGGGCGTGCCGCTTTTCGAGAGCGTTGACCTTGTAAACTGGAAGCAGATAGGTCACGTGCTGACGAGAAAATCCCAGGTGGCTCTTGAAAAGATAAACAGCTCGGGAGGCGTTTTCGCGCCGACGATTCGGTACAACAACGGCAGATTTTACATGGTGACGACAAACGACACCACCCACAAAAACTTTTACGTTTATACCGACGACATATACGGCGAATGGTCGGAGCCTGTGGAGGTTGACCGCGACGGCATTGACCCCTCCCTGCTGTTCGACGGGGACAAGGTTTACTTCCTCAGCAACGGCACGGACGACTACGGCGAGGGCGGAGTTATCCAGTGCGAAATAAATATTGAGACGGGCGAAAAGCTGTCCCCCGCAAAATGCATATGGAAAGGCAGCGGCGGACGTTTTCTGGAAAGTCCCCATATGTACAGGATCGGCAATTACTACTACCTTATGGCTGCCGAGGGCGGCACGGAATACGGACACATGATAACCTATGCACGCTCCGATTCGCCTTGGGGAAGGTTTGAGAATTATCCCGCAAATCCCGTGCTGACAAATCGGAACAAAGCTCCCTGCATAATTCAGGGAATAGGTCACGGCGATCTTGTGCAGGGCGCGGACGGGGAGTGGCATATTGTATCCCTTGGTTTCCGTCAGATGCATATGTGGATGGCGTATCACCATCTGGGCAGGGAGGTTTTCCTCACGCCCGTAAAGTTTGGTGAGGACGGCTGGTTCACCGCGGGAAACGACGGCACCACCGACGACTGTTACGAGATCGGGGGAGATTTTGTCCAGAACGAGAAAAAGTGTTACACCTTTGAAAATACCGACTGGACTATTGACTGGTGCTTCCTGCGTCACCCCCATGATGAAAACTACACGCTTACCGCGGACAAGGCCGTTCTCCGCGGCACGGATATTACTTTGGACGACGTTGATTCTCCCACCTTTATTGGTATCCGTCAGCGGGATTTCTGCTTTGAGCTTACCGCGGACGTTTCAGTAAGCGGCGGTAACGGCGAAAGCGGCGTGACCGTCTATATGTGCGAAAGCGAGCATTACGATATTGCAGTCCGTAAAAAGGACGGACTATACGAGGCTGTCCTTAAACTGAATATCGGCGGCATTAAGCACGATCAGACCGTTGTTCCGCTGACTTCGGGAAACGCAAAGCTGTTAGTCCGCGCGGACAATCTGTTCTACAATTTTTATGTCGTTGACGACGGCAGGGAAGTTCACCTCGGCAGCGGCAGCGCCAAGTATCTTTCCAGCGAGGTAGCGGGAGGCTTTACGGGCGTTGTTATCGGACTTTATGCTGCGGGCGGCGTTGAAGCGGAATTTACAGGGTTTGAAATTAACTACACAGAGGAACAATTCTAATAAAATATACTGAAAGGAATACAATTATGAACTTATCAAAAGCGCCTATGGGCTGGAACAGCTGGGACTGCTACGGAGCGTCCGTGGACGAGGATACCGTCAGAAAAAACGCCGACTTCATGGCGAAGCATCTGAAGCAGTACGGCTGGGAATATATCGTTGTGGACATTCAGTGGAGCGCGCCCAACGCGTCCAGCCATGAGTA
The DNA here is from genome assembly GCA_014799785.1 of Ruminococcus sp. Taxonomy (GTDB): domain Bacteria; phylum Bacillota; class Clostridia; order Oscillospirales; family Ruminococcaceae; genus RGIG8773. The sequence goes on along the minus strand of JAAVHI010000004.1, from coordinate 26,190 downwards.
CGAGCCGTTCGCCGACCTTTGCATGGACGAATTTTCCCGCCTTGTGCCTGCGGAAAAACGGTTTCCCTCGGCGGCAGACGGAAAGGGCTTCGCGCCTCTTGCGGAGTACGTTCACTCTCTCGGACTTAAATTCGGCATACATATTATGCGTGGCATTCCCAGACAGGCGGTGCATAAAAATACACCCATAAAGGGTACGGACAAGACCGCACGGCAAATTGCAAAGACAAGCAGCATTTGTCAGTGGAACACCGATATGTACGGCGTTGACCCTGCCAGGGAGGGCGCAAAGGAGTACTACGACAGCCTTTTCGAGCTGTATGCTTCATGGGGCGTGGACTTTATCAAGGTGGACGACATCTGCCGCGAAATGCCCCACGAGGAGACCGAGCTTGTGATGCTAAGCAATTCCCTGAAAAGCTGCGGACGTGAAATGATACTCAGCCTTTCCCCCGGACCTGCGCTTCTGGAAAAGGCGGAGCTTTACAAGCAGACTTCAAATATGTGGCGAATTACCGACGACTTCTGGGACAAATGGGAGCTTCTCTATGCCATGTTTGAGCGTGCGGAAAAGTGGTGTACACACACAGGCGCGGGACATTTCCCCGATGCGGATATGCTCCCGATAGGACCGATTTTGCAGGACTATGATAAGTCCAACCGCACCAAGTTTACGGAAAACGAGCAGGTCACAATGATGACCCTGTGGAGTATTTTCCGTTCGCCCCTTATGATAGGCGGCGAGATGACGGGCTTTGACGATTTCACAATGAAGCTTCTCACCAATGAAGCGATATTGAAAATGCACAGCAACGCGAGACATTCTCATCAGGTGTGGAGGAAAACCATAGGCGGTTCAGAGTATATTCTGTGGACTTCCGCCGACTGCGAGGGCGGACAGTATGCCGCGGTATTTAACGCGGGAGACGTGGAGGACGAAATCGAAATTCCTCTTGCCGATCTGGAGCTGTACGACAGCGTTAAGGTATGCGAACTGTGGAGCGGAGAAAGCTTTTCCGCGGACAAGGCTATTCACGTAAAGGTCGGAAGTCACGGAGCGAAAGCGTTCGGAATTACTCTTAAATAACATTGCCAAAATTAAAAAGCGGAGATAAAATACAGCCTGCCGAAAATGACAGCTGTATTTTATCTCCGCATTTTTTGCGGGTATTAAGGCGTGAAAACGCGGAACGGGTCATTCTATATCGAACGCGTTGATCTCCGACCACACGGGATAGTAGCCCGCCCTTCGGGCTGTGTTCTGGGAGGCGATATTTCCGCTCCATGTGCCGTAGTAGGGTACAGCTCCGTGCATAAAGACCGCCTGGGTCAGCGCGGAAACCAGCTCCGAGCCTATGCCCATGCCGCGGTATTCGGGGATAACATCTATCCCTATCTGCCAAAACCGCGGGCTGTCGTTGCTTGCCCCCGCCATGCCGACTATCCGTCTGCCGTTAAAGGCGCAGACCGCAAGCACGTCCCGCCTTGCGCCGCCCGCGCGGTACATAAGGGCGTTGCTGAAGCCGCCTATGGGGTACAGCTCCGAGACTATCTCCGCTTCCTCGTAAAACTTGAATCTGAAGCCGTCCTTTGCGGCGTACTTATAGGGCGTTGCGGGAAGATAGAAAATGTTGCTGACAGCTATAGCTTTGTTATAGTCCGCAAGCTTGCGGTTTATGAGCCAGATACGCTTTTGATCAAAAATTTCCGCACCCGAATATTTTGAAGCAAGCTCCGAGGAAAATTCCAGCATTTCGCTTGCCGAGGATATAACGGCGCAGTGTCCCATCGTTGCCGCTTTGAAGAAATCGGGCTGATCGCGGAAAACCCGTCTGCCCGTTTCGACACGCGCAAGTGTGACTTTATTTTCCCGACCGAGAAAATCTGCCGTACCGCAGCAGTAGTCGCGGGAAAGCTGTTCCGCCGCGGAGGCGATAAGCTCGTTCCGAAACTGTGAGGACATCAGCCGTTCCCCCTTTCGGAGGACAAGCCGCGGAGGCATTCCTCAAGCAGGCTCATGCCTATGCTGTCGCGGCGGAGAAGCTTCCGCGCATCTTCGGGCGTGAACCATCCTGCCTCATCCACCTCGGAGGACAGCACAAGTTCACTTTTTTTGACCCTGCACTCAAAGCCAAGCATAAGGTTGTCGCTTTTGGCGTGATACCGGCTTCCCACATATCTGACGGAGACCGCGTCCAGACCAATCTCCTCCTTTACCTCGCGGACGGCGGTGCTTTCGGGAGTTTCCCCCCGCTTCACATAACCGGCAACATTGACGTAATTTTCGGAGACGTAGCCTTGTTTTATAAGAGCGATCTCCGAGCCGTCCTCGGCAATGCAGATGCAGATAACGCACGGGTATGAAAACGGAAAAAAGGGGCGCTTACAGCTTTCGCAGTAAGGCACTTCCCCCTCGTCTCCGCATACCCTTGGACGGAGTTTTTTCCCGCACTGAGGACAGAAAGTAAAATCCATAAAATATTCCTTTCATAAGCACCGGTACGGTCGCCTTGTCAATATCGTATACATAACACAACCGAGGTATACCGCGTCCGCTGCTTAGGGTAATTTGCCGGCGGGGATTCCCGTCACATCAGCTTATAGGCAAGGGCGTTAAGGGCAAGCAGATAGCCGTCCGTGCCGAAGCCGAAAAGCGTTCCCGAGCATACGGGAGCGATAACCGACGTATTGCGGAACTCCTCGCGTCCGTGAATGTTGGAAATATGCACCTCGACAACGGGTATCTTCACAGCGGAGATAGCGTCGCGTATAGCATAGCTGTAGTGAGTGTAGGCTCCCGCGTTGATGATTATTCCGCATTTGTCGCGGCGTGCGGCGTGGATACGGTCGATTATCTCGCCCTCGTGGTTGCTCTGGAAGATCTCACAGCCGTCGAAGCCAAGCTCCTCCGCCTTTTCCGTTATTTCCTTGCATACGTCGGCGTAGCTGTCCGTGCCGTAGATGCCGGGTTCTCTTTCTCCGAGAAGATTAAGGTTTGGGCCGTTGATGATAAGTACGTTTTTCATATTATTCTCCTTTCGGGATCGCCGTATGTTGGATACTTACTATTTTAATACTAAAATCCCGATTTGTCAAATACTCCTGATAATTTTACCCGTTATTCCTCATCGGACAGTTCGCTTTCCGACAATATCGAAACCGCGTCAACTCTCGGAGGGTCGCCGTAAATACCGCCGTTGCAGTGTATCATTACTCTTTCGCCGACTTCCTTCTGATCATTGGAAAGTATGACCGCGTTATTGCACTTGACCGTTCCGAGACCGCCGTCAAGCTCCACCATATAGAACCGGATTTCGCCGTCCTCGTCCGTCAGTATCTCTTTGACCTCGCCGTAGTAATCCTGCGGGTCGTATGCAAAAATGTCAATCACCTCAAAGCCGTTTTCGCTGAGCTTTACAAGAAAATACTCGCTTTTCTCTCCGCTTTCAAGCTCCGAATTTTCCGCATATTCAACATAGTAATCCACCAAAACGGGAACCAACATCGTGTCCCCGTTGACGCCGAACTCCTCCGCAAGAGGACTTTCGTAATATTTGTCCGCAACAGAATTGGTCTGACCTATACTTGTGTCCCGAAGCTCGACCGACGTTGCGTTTTCGCTTTCGGACAGCTCTTGCAAGTACACCTTTACCGCCGACACGGGGTCTGCCGTAAGCGGGGAGGTCAGTTCGTCCTCTTCGACGTTATCCTCGGAGGTTTCGCTCTCCTCGGCAGGAACGCTTTCGGAAGCCGTGACAGAAGCGTTCTCCGCGGACGTTTCCGAGTCTGCTTCCGTTATGTCCGCGCCGCCGTTTGAACAGGCGGAAAGACACACCGCCATGGAAAGAATGGCTCCAATTAAATTTTTTTTGTTTAACATAATTATACCTCCGTTAGTTTAGTTCCAAAGGTCGAAGTTATCGACCCGCCAGCCGTTTTCGGTATTTACCATGTGGTAGTTTATCTCCTCAAACCCTACCGCGTAGGGATTATCGCTGTGACAATATATAACGGTCGCTTTGAATGTCACCTGCTCGTCGTCCGAGGAAACGGGGAAAAAGCAATGTCCGTAATAAAAAATATTGCTGCCGCGTCCGCCGTCATGACTGACGAGATTTCCGTTTTCGTCAATGTATCTTTCCTGTGCAAGCTCTCTTGCGTAGTCCTCGGTGAGAACGTTCGTAAAAAGTTCGATAAAATCATCTGCGGTATGGGTATCGGCATATTCCTTTGAAAGATAGCCGTCCCACCAGAAAAATTCACTCATACGCGCATGGGCTTCAGCAAAAATTTTCTGCTGTTCTTCCGTCAGAAACGTGGGCGCAGCGCCGGTATACTCTCTGCCCCACCAATCATCGGAAGCTGCTTCGGAAACAAAAACCGACGGGAACGTTTCCTCATACAGCTCGCTGTTGTCAATGAAAAACTCTCTGCCGTAACCCTCAAGACCTATATTAACGACCGCATTGTAAATTCCCGACTCGCAGGCGGAATAATCAAAATCCTCCGCTTTCAGCAGGTAGTCCGTCTTGTGCAGCGGCTGTACGGTAAAGTCAATGTCAAGAGTATCTGAACCGTCCGCAAAGCTTACAAGCGTGCCGTCCGATTGGCGGACTATCTGTATGCTGTCGATAGTGACGGGCTCGTCCGTGTAGTTTGAAAATACAAATATCAGTTCCTTTCGGTACTTCCACTCGTTGTCATAGTGATAGTCCCGCATTACCTCGGTATCGCGGCATTCCCAGTCGGCTAAGCTCCAATCGTCATATTCGTCATACTGCTCTATGACCGGCTGGATAAAGTACACAAGTCCCGTTTCGGGATTTCCCGTATCGTAGGAAGCTTCGGTCACGTCCTCCGCATTAACGGCGGGAGGCTCCGGCTCGGATATGGGTTCGACTGTCGATTTGCTTTCGCTTTCTGCGGACGTTGTTTCCTCCGCCGCTGTAACGCTTTCCCCGCTTGTTTCCGTTGCTTCGGAGCTTCCGTTTGAACAGGCGGAAAAGCAAATCGCCATGGAAAGAATTGTTCCAAGCAAAAATTTTTTGTTTAACATTTTAATACCTCCCAAGTCAATACCAAAGCTGAAATTTATCAAACCGCCAGCCGTCCTCGGTTTTTATCATGCGGTAATTAAGCTCATCAAACCATACAAAGTAAGGATTGTCGCCGTGAAAATTTATGACCGTAGTTTTGAAATCCACCCGATCGTTGCTTATAAAAACAGGAGAAAACAAAGTTCCCACATACACATACGAACCGCCTCCGTCATCGCTGACATCGTTCAGACTTCCGTCGCTGTTAATGTAAAATCTGTCGGTGTGATTTACAACATAATCATATGTGTAGCACTCGCAAAGCGTTTTTACGGATTCATCTGAAATATCTTTCTGCTCCCTTGGGTTTCCCCAGCAGTCGCTGTATATCCACAAGTCATAGAAATATTTTTTGGAAAGCTCATAGGTTTTATCGAGCATTTCCCGCTGTTCTTCCGCAAGAAATTCCGAGCCGTCGGAATTTGCAATAACAAATTCGGATTCCGCCGTATCGTTTTCAAAAGTAAGACGAACTCTGTAAATTCCGTTTTCCGCATTCTGATAATCAAACATATTTCCGTCCAATGTGAACGTTGTCTCGCCGTGCGCCGCGGCGGTAATTTCAGGAGTCAGAAAGCTTTCTCCGTTTCTGAATGTGACAGGCTTGTCTCCGTCTCCGCTCAAATAAAACAATTCAAATTTTTCCAAGGCCTGATCGCTGTCCGTAAAGTTATCAATGCCGACAATAAGCTCGTCGGGAAGTGTCCAGTATGTATCAAAATTGTCTTTTCCGTTCGGAAGAACGCATACCGAAGAGGACAGAGCTATCCCGTCCGTGGGAAGATTAAAAAGCCTGTCGGAGCTTTTTTCGTATTTAACGGACACTTCGGAAAGCTCACTGTATATCAGCGCGGAATCCTTTCCGCTGTAACGAAGTGCGTCTATGGAAACAATGTCAAAGCCTTTCAGCGCGTCCAGATATTCCGAAATATCGCCGTCAAATTTCACCAGTTCTATTTTTGTAACGTTGTGGTTCTCCGAAAACATTTCCACAAGCGGGACGTTCGGATTTTCAATGCTTACCGCCGAAAGATTTTTTAGATTGCGGATATTTTCCATGTCCGCTTCGGCAATGCTGTTTCCGTCTATTTCAATATAAATATCGTCCGCGCTGTAGACGTTGCCGCAAATCGAAAAGGTATCGGGCTGATCTTCCGTAACTGCCGTTTCCGTTTCGCTTTCGGAGGGAGCTGTTTCAGCCGCTGCCGAAGCGGTCTCCACGCTTGTTCCCGTAACCGCGGTATCATTGCTTGAGCAGGCGGAAAAACACAATGCCGTTAAAAGTATAGACCCCATAAAAATTTTCTTAATGTTCATATCAATGCCCCCAATAATCATTTCCGCAATCAGTACCACAGATCAAACTTATCAAACCGCCAGCCGTCTTCGGTTTTTACCATGTGGAAATTTTCCTCCTCGGGCCATACGCGGTACAGATCGCTGTCGTGAGCGTGTATCTCCACGACCTTGAAAATGAGCTCGTTCTCGTCAGAATAAACAGGGAAAAACAACCCGTCCTGATACTCGGGGTTAGTGCCGCCGTCGCTCGACGCTGCCTGCAATTCTCCCGTTTCTTCGTTTATATAGAAGCCAAGAGTTTTCTGCATTGTATAGTCCTCCGTGAACACCTCGCGTATTGGCGCGAGAAATTCATCGGCGGTAAGCTTAGCCGCGTCTTCTTTTGACAAATACCGGCTGCACCAGAACCAGTCCCTTGTAACGCTGTAGGCCTTTGAAAATACCTCCCGCTGCTCCGCGTTCATAAAGGACGGCGTAAGCTCGTAGGTATTGCTTTCCTCGGAGATTTCCCGAAAATCCCAGTAATCATCGCTTGCATAGTCGAGACCGATAAAGAATATCTGCTCCAAAATTTTGCCGTCTCCGAAATCGAAGAATACCTTGTAGGTGCCCGGTTCACAGGAGGCAAAATCAAAAATATCCTCGTTAATGTCAAGATAGGCGGTTTCTCCCGCGTCTACGGTAAAATTGATCGGGTACTCCGTTTCTCCGTTCATGAAAACCATAGGGTCGCTGAAAGACCGCGCGACGCCGACGCTGTTGTCCCTGTAAATAAACACACTCTCCGCGGTTTTTGCCTCGTCAGTGTAATTGGAAAATCTGCACAAAAGACTGCTGCGGTGCGTCCAGATGTCTGTTGTGTTTTCCTCAGGCCAGTTCGGGATAACCTCAATGTTTGTGCAGAGAGCAAGTCCATCGTCATGAAGCTTTTCCCTGTCGGTCGCCTCGGTATACATTCCGTAGCTGATTTTTTTAGCCGGTGCGGCTTTCATAAGCGTATCGCCGTACAATTCAGAATAGTTGGTCACCTTGGCGACAAGCTGTTCGATACCCGAATTTTTCAGCACGTCCGCAAAAGCTTCAGCGTCAAGGATGCCGCCTTCAAGCCAGACTACTTTTATGTTCGGGCAGTCTTTCAATACGCTGAAATCAACGTTTGGGCTGTAATCGTTAAAGTAAAAGTTTTTAATTTCCGTTTCCGTCAGACCGTTTAGGGGATATTCTCCGCTGTAGTTGTCAAACCATATACCCTCGGTTTTTACCGTGTTCAGACCGCCGCCCATGTAGTTGTCAAATCGGAGTATCCAATCGTCCTCATAAACGGAAAAATCCGCGTTTCCGCTGTAATCCTCAATTATAACATTCGCATTGGTAAGTCTGTTGACAAAGCTTATATCCTCGTCTTGCAGACCGACTATCCGCAGATACCGTATAAAGGGCAGATACTCGTTGTCCAGACCCGAAAAAACCTCGTCGGGATCGGAGCATTTGCCGATATCCACAGTCAACTCATAGCTGTACTCATCTTCTATGTACCGCCCCGAAAAGCCGTCACGATTTTTGAAATATTCCCGAAGAAGCTTAAGCACGTCCTCGTCGCTGTAATAATTGTCAGCCGTTTCGGCCGAATCCCCGTCGATTGCCGAAACAGCCGCAGATGTGACCTCTGCCGTTTCGGAGACGGTCTCGTCGTTTTTAATTTCGTCGTGGGTACAAGCCGAAAGGCACATCATCGCCGCAAGAGCCGTACTCATAAAAATCTTTTTGTTCAACATAATAAAACCTCTTTTCGGATAATAAAACAAGTAAAATGCCTGACTTTTAATATGTCCCCTTGATGGGTTGCAACAAAATAAATGTCCGAAATATTTTTACTTTGGGGAAAATGCTCAGCCCGCGGGGGCTTCCCGCAAAAAAATTTCCCCTGCCGCATGGTTAAATTATACACCTGCGACAGAGGAAATTCAATTACATTTCGGTTTCATTATGTTTCATATTGGAAACAAGTTATTTCAAATTTTCATAGTAAAGCTTCATGGTTTGGGCGTCCTCGGTCTGAGTGCCCGCGCTTTCGCATATGAACGTGGGGGAAAGTCCTCGCTCGTAAACAAGCTCCATAAGCGGCTCGAAGTCGGGGCCGTACCCGCCGTTATTCTCAAAGGTAAGGTGACGCTTTTCGCCGCCCTTGTCCGTGTACTCTATTTTGGAAAAGTGTGAATGGAAAATTTCCGCCCGTTCTCTTCCGAGTTTGTTTTCGATAGTATCGAGTATCTCCGCGAACTCGGCTTTGCCCTTTATCGCCCCGAAAGTGCGGGCGTTAAGGTGTCCGAAATCAATGCAGGGGATAAAACTGTCGTCAACGCGGCAGATCTCCATGACCTCGTTAAGGTCGCCGAGCTGGTTTATCTTGCCCATGGTCTCTGGACAGCAGCGAATGTTTTCCAGACCGTTTGCGATAAGAGCCTCCCGCGCTTTTTTCATGGTAGCCTTTGCAAGCTCCAGAGCCTCCTCGCGGGTCATTTTGGAGCATGAGCCGCTGTGTATGACTATCTTGTCGCCGCCCATAGCCTTTACCGCCTGCGCGGACTGCAAAATATAGTTTATGGAATTGTCCCGCTTTTCCTCCTCAACGCTTGAAAGGGAAATAAAGTACGGCGCGTGGATAGAAACGGTTATGTTCTTTTCCGCAAGAGCCTTTCCGATTTCCGCCGCCGAGGCTTCGCTTACGCGGACGCCCTGACCGCACTGGTACTCAAAGTGGTCGAGACCGAATTTTTCAAGATATTCTCCCAGCTGAACGGATTTTTTGTAACCCATAGTCTTAAAGCTTTCCGCAGTTCCTGCGGGACCGAATTTTGCGCTCATTTTCAGTATCCTTTCCGTTTTTAGTTGTCCTGTCAATTATACCATGAGAAAGGATATTATGTCAATTATTTTGGTGAAAAATGTATGCCGTACCCCAAAAGGTACGGCAGTATTGCTTTTTAAATATTATAAAATTTCCCTGTCGTGTTCGTCAGCAAGCGCATTTTAATAGGTACGGACTTTACAGTCTATGCCGTTGGAGAAGCCGTCTCTGCGGAAGCTTTCTCGGATTTTTGACGGCGGATAACAAGAAAAAATCCTAACGCAAGCATTATCACACCGACGACTGTTTCAATCACAGCATAACGCTTTTGCCGAGCTGTTTTTTCCGCTTGTTTGTCGGCTTCGGCTGTACTGTCTGCAACCCAAACAAGCTTCGGATTGTTTGCGCTTATTTGTATTTCAATCGTATCGCCAACATTGGCAGAGCCGTAATATTCAATTCTGCCGCTGCGCTCAATGTCCGACATATCTGTATAAACAATGTCCGCAAAGGATTCCAGACCCTCGGGAAATTGCATTTTTTCGGTTATCACGGCGGCTGCGTTCACATATGACGGAGCATATTCTTTTTCGGCGATTGAATTTTTAATTCCGAAAATAATACATACAATTGCAAGAATTAAAAATACCACGCCGATACCGTAACGCTTGTATAGCAATCTTTCCATGTTATAAATCCCCTCAGTCAAACCTGTTAAACCGCTTAGGCAAAAGCGGCTTCTCTATTGTCCGCTTGAACCTGAACGGCAGACTTGTTTCAAACTCAATGGGGTACACAAAAACAGAACGTATCCCCGCAAGGTTTGCGCCTAAAATGTCCGTGAATATCTGGTCGCCAACGGCGGCAATGCGGTTTTTGGGTATGCCCTCGGCGCGAAGCTCCGCTATCGCCTGCTTAAAACCTTTCGGAAGCGGCTTTGCTCCGTTGGGGACAAAGTGCAGTCCCAGCGTTTCCGCAAAGGGCGTGACGCGCTCGGCTTTGTTGTTGCTGACTATAAGAAGCTTTATCCCCGCGGACTTCATGCCCTCCACCCACTCGGCTATCCCCTCCGCAGGGGTGGGATTGTTATGTGTGGTGAGGGTGTTGTCCACGTCAAGGATAAGAGCCTTTATTCCCCGCTTTTTTAACGCGGCGGGGGTAATCTCTGTTATGGAGCGCAAAGCGTAAGTTGGTCTGAAAATCGCCATAAAAATTTCCTTTCGGATAAATTCAATAAGTGACAACGCCGCGTCTCACGGCTTCCTCAATAAGCTTAGGCTGTATCAAAGGATACGTCCATTTTTCGGGCAGACCGTCAAGCAGGCATATGCTTTCTATTTCACTGTGCAGTTCGTTTTCAAAGGAAAAAATATCCGCCCGAAACAACATACCGAAGGTTTCCTGTCCGTCAAAATTATCCTCGGCGGTTACGGAATACACGCATATCGGTTCGATTTTAAAATCCACCGCGCCTGTTTCTTCGTACAGCTCCCGCCTTGCGGTCTCGCCGATAAGTTCGCCGGGCTCTCTGTGACCGCCCGGTATTTCAAGCGTATCACGCTGTCTGTGCTTGCAGAACACCAGCTTGCCGTTATAGGTTGAAATTATCACCGCAAATTTTAACAGGTCGTCATTTACCTTGTCGTAAAATTTTACTTCCATAAATACCTCCGGAACTATCAGCTGTACACTTTCAGCTTTTGTAACGGCATCATGTTTCCTGCCCGTCCCCTTGAGGGGGCTTTGCAAAGCATAAAATCACCGCAAATTATATCGGGGGTGACACTGCCCGCGGGGGCTCCCCGCTGTCGTAAAATTTTACTTCCATATCATTTTATTTCCTTTTTCTTCGGACGGTTTTTTGTCCTGTAATTATTTGGCGTGACAAACCGTCTGCGCCGAAAAAACTAAACATTCAGGATCATGCGCACAATCCAAATCGCCGCCAGATGCGCGGGATAAAAAGCATAGAAAAAGTATTTGTTGACCTTTATCTTGCTGTTGGTACGCAGGAAAATAAGCGGCGCGGAAAGCAGGGAAAATATCGTCCAGTCAATGCACAGAACGCCGAGCATAAGGCTTTTCGGGTCTTCGGGATAGCCGTTCCAAAGCGCGGGGATATAGTACAGACAGAACAGCGCCGCGCCTATTGCGGGACGGTTCCTGCATATGTAAAAGATAAGCATAAGAACAACGCCCGTTGCCCCATAGTCAAAATTTAAAAATGACAGCAGCAGTAACGCGGCGATAAACAGCCACCACTTCCGCTCTTTAACGCCGGCCATGGCAATAAGGCTTACAAACAGCGTGAAGTAGATGTTCATGTTCATCCATTCCTCGCGCCAGTCTTGGGGGTGGAAAGCCATGATGTAGAGCGGCTGGCTTACCAAAGCGAAAATTCCAAGACGGGTAAGATATTTTTTAATGCTGCTCGTATATAGCAGTCCCACCGTAAGACAGTACGCAAAAATCGGAAAAGCAAGCCGTCCCGCATAGCGGAACACGGGCATATCAGGGAAAAATGCGGTGCCGACATGGTCGATGAGCATGGAGATAATTGCAATAAGCTTAAGCAGATTTGTGTCAAGATTGGTTTTCAATCTTGGCTGGTCTGTAGGTATTTCGTCCGGCGTTGTAAGAATGTGCCAAATCTTTGAATCGGTAACTTTACCCATAATTGATCTCCTTTAAATATTATATGACATATATTATTATAAATGATAACAATTACAAATATTTTACCGTAAAATTAAAACATTATCAAATGTTGTTGACGATCTAAAACGCCGGACTAAATCAATCAGGCCTTATCCTTAGCCCTCTGCTTAGCGCGGAGAGTGTTGTCCAGAATTCTTTTTCTGATACGGATACTCTGAGGAGTAACTTCAAGAAGCTCGTCGTCCGCAATGAATTCAAGGCTGTCCTCCAGCGAGAGACGTCTGGGGGGAACAAGTCTCAGAGCGTCGTCCGAGCCGCTTGCGCGGGTGTTTGTAAGGTGCTTTTTCTTGCAGACGTTTACCACAAGATCCTCGGTCTTGGGGGACGCGCCCACGATCATTCCCTCGTAAACGGGAGTTCCCGCGCCGATGAAAAGTGAGCCGCGCTCCTGCGCATTGAAAAGTCCGTATGTTACCGCCTCGCCCGTCTCAAAGGAAACGAGAGAGCCTGTGTTTCGTCTGGGGATATCTCCCTTAAAGGGCTGATAGCTGTCGAAAACGGAGCTGATAACACCCTCGCCCTTTGTGTCGGTAAGAAACTCGGACTTGTAGCCGAAAAGTCCGCGGGAGGGGATAAGAAATTCAAGTCTCATGCGGCTTCCCGACGGGTGCATGGACTGAAGCTCCGCCTTTCGCGTGCCAAGCTTTTCCATTACCGCGCCCACAAAATCCTCGGGGACGTCTATCACAAGCCGCTCTATGGGTTCGCAGCGTGTTCCGTCAATGTCCTTATAGAGCACTCTCGGAGTGGACACCGAAAGCTCGTAGCCCTCGCGGCGCATATTCTCGATAAGTATGGAAAGGTGCATTTCGCCCCGTCCCGCAACGCGGAAGCTGTCGGTGTTTTCGGTCTCGTTCACGCGGAGGGAAACGTCCCTCAGTATCTCCTTGAAAAGTCTTTCGCGGAGCTGACGTGATGTGACGAACTTGCCCTCTCTGCCCGCAAAGGGACTGTCGTTTACCGAGAATGTCATCTCCACCGTAGGCTCGGAAATTTTTACAAATGGTATGGGCTCGTAGCTGGACTGGTCGCAAAGAGTGTCGCCGATAGTGATATTTTCAATGCCCGATATCCACACGATATCGCCCACCTTTGCTTCATCGGCGGGAACTCTGTTAAGTCCCTCTATCTGGTAAAGGGTAACTACCTTGCTGTTGAACGGCTTGCGGTTTTCGTGGAAGTCTCCCACCGTAACAGGCTGATTTACCTTGATAGTACCGCGCTCAACTCTGCCTATGCCAATACGTCCCACGTAGTCGTTGTAGTCAATGCAGGACACAAGCATCTGCATGGGAGAATCCGCGTCTCCCTCGGGAGCGGGAATGTTATTGAGGATAGTCTCGAACAGCGGAACAAGGTCTGTACCCTCCTCATACTGGCTGAGAGAAGCCGTTCCCGCGCGTCCCGAACAGAACAGAACGGGACTTTCAAGCTGGTCGTCGCTTGCGTCAAGATCAAGGAGAAGCTCCAGAACCTCGTCTCCGATCTCGTCAAGACGCGCGTCGGGACGGTCTATCTTGTTTACCACAACGATTATTTTCAGACCCATTTCAAGCGCCTTCTGCAAAACAAAGCGGGTCTGTGGCATACAGCCCTCGGCAGCGTCCACAAGCAGTACAACGCCGTCCACCATTTTAAGTACGCGCTCAACCTCGCCGCCGAAATCCGCGTGACCCGGTGTGTCGATAATATTGATCTTAACGCCGTTATACATTACGGACGTGTTCTTCGCAAGGATAGTGATACCTCTTTCACGCTCCAGATCGTTGGAGTCCATGACTCTCTCGGCAACGTTCTGATTCTCTCTGAACGCGCCTCCCTGCTTGAGCATTTCGTCAACAAGGGTAGTCTTGCCGTGGTCAACGTGAGCGATGATAGCGATGTTTCTCAAATCTTCTCTTACCATAAAAATTTCCTTTCCAAATCCTGTTTATTTGTATAAATTCTTAAAATTTTTGCTGTAAATAATCCACAAAAATTGTATACCTACACTATATATTTTAACATTGCCGTGAAAAAATATTAATTGCGACAAATCGCCCCTAACTTAAAAAAGCCCCGCGGCAGACCGTTGTTAACAGCTTGCAGCAAGGTTTTTCAAAAAATTACGTCCTGCAAAAACAGGACGTGGTTTTGGTGGAAGAGGGTGGATTCGAACCACCGAAGCCGAAGCAACAGATTTACAGTCTGCCCCCTTTGGCCACTCGGGAACTCTTCCATTAGTGGGTTATAGGACAGCGCCTGTAACCGTTATCTGAAATATCGGGAAACCCGATATAAAATGGAGCTGGTGGACGGACTCGAACCCCCGACCTGCTGATTACAAATCAGCTGCTCTACCAACTGAGCTACACCAGCTTGACTTGCCGACATACTTATTTAAGCGACTTAATCATTTTAGCATAACAATACGGGCTTGTCAATAGGTGTCGGAATTTTTTACAATTTATTCATAAATTTGGCTTTTCCGACATTTTCCGCGATCTGCGGTAATCGCCCGAAATAACGGTCTGTTTTTAGTATTGCTTTTTCGCGGCGGAAAATCCTTGGAAATAATATGCGTGCCCGAATTTTTTGTATTGTCCGGCGTGTATTGACACGAATTTGCATTATATGATATAATGAGGGCGTTAAGGAATTTTTTGACGGATCATTTTACTTAAAATGGCAATTTACTTGGAAGGGGAATTTGTATGAGATCTATCAAATCAAAAATTCTGGTTCGTATGCTTTCCGTTGTGCTGATCGGTTCTTTTACCATCGGAATCGTCACCGCGCTTCTGAACGCAAGCGGAATTGACGGGCTTATGAAAAAAACCGTCGGGCCTACCGCTTCGATGGCGGCAAACGCGGTCAAGTGGAAAATGGATAATTACTGGGCTCCGCTTAAAGAGGCGGCGGCTATGGATATTTTCCGCACGGAAGAGCCTACCTCGGAAGCCCTTGCTAATGTCACCTCTGATATTGCGGCGAGAAACGGTTTTATTTATGTGGGCAAAATGGACATAAACGGCACCGCTTCAACGGGCGACAATTACGGCGACATGGACTACTTCACCGGCTGCCGCGACAGTATGCAGCCGTACCTTACGGACATTATGGACGACGGTGTACAGATGGTGTTCATTCTGGAAGTGCCGATCGTTGACGACGGACAGTTTGCGGGTATCGCCTACGGCGCGGTAAACGCCGACTTCCTTACGGATATCATGGCAAGCCTGCGTATGGGCGACGACGGCTTTGCTTACGTTCTTGACAGCCACGGACGTATTATCGGACATGAAAACAGCGCATATGTTGAAGAGGGCTCCAACATGATCGAAGCGTCAAAGCAGGATCCGAGCCTTTCCGATATAGCTGCCGTTCACAGGCGCATGATCGGCGGAGAAACGGGCTTCGGCGCGTACAACTTTTTCGGCGACAACAAAATGGTAGGATATGCTCCCATCGGCGGCGAGCAGAACTGGAGCATATGCATAGAGGTAAGCCAGCATGAGTTCAAGTCCTCGCTGGATACGAGCATATTGTGCACAATTATTGTTATATTAATTGTTGTAAGCGTATCTTTTGTTATTACGGTAAGACTTGCGCGGTCTATCTCGAAGCCTATCCGCGCCTGCGTAAAGCGTCTTGAACAGCTTGCCGACGGCGATCTGAAGTCGCCCGTGCCCAGCTTCGACTATAAGGACGAGACCTCCGAGCTTATGCAGTCGCTGGACACCACTGTTTCCGAGCTTTCCGACATTGTAAACGACGTTACTCATCATCTGGGAAAAATGGCTGACGGCGACTTTACAGAGGAGATCACAAGCGAGTACGAGGGCGATTTCGTTAATATCGCACAGTCAATGAAGTCTATCCACGACTCTCTCAGCGATACTCTGAAGCAGATCAATCAGTCCGTTGAAATGGTAACGGCAAGCGCGGAGCAGGTTGCAAACAGCTCCACGTCGCTCAGTCAGGGAGCGTCGGAACAGGCGGATTCCATTCAGGAGCTTGCGGATACCATAGAGAACATTTCGGATAATGTTCAGAACAACGCGGAAAAGGCTCACAGCGCAAACGACAGCGCCCGCAAGGCAAGCCGCGATATGGAGGAAAGCAACGTTAAAATGAAAGAGCTTATCGTTGCTATCAATGATATAAATACGACCTCCGAAAAAATCGGCGAAATCATTAAAACTATAGAGGATATCGCATTTCAGACAAATATTCTCGCGCTTAACGCGGCGGTCGAGGCGTCCCGCGCGGGAGCTGCCGGCAAGGGCTTTGCGGTGGTTGCTGAGGAGGTACGCAGCCTTGCTTCATTGTCTGCGGACGCGTCAAAGAACACCACAGCCCTGATCGAGGAATCGGGAGCGGCGGTAAGCAGAGGCAAGAGACTTGCGGACGATACGGCGAAGTCCTTGGTACGTATGGTTGAAAGCGTGGACGGCGTTATGGAAATGCTGGGGCAGATATCCGAGGCGTCAAAGCAGCAGGCGGAGGACATCATTCAGGTAAGCCGCGGCGTGGAGCAGATTTCCGCTGTGGTAACCACCACGTCCGCAACGTCCGACGAAAGCGCGGCTACCGCCGAGGAGCTTTCGGGCAGGGCGCAGCTTATGCTTACCATGGTAAACAAGTTCAAGTTTGAATAAGGCGTACATATTAGTGTAGTCCTCATGTCAAGGCTGAAAGCCACGGAGCAAAAATGTTTAAAATTGTACAAAGTTGATAAAATATTGATAATTTCGCGGTACTGTAAATAGCAGACAAAACGTGCGGACAAAACTAAATGCAGTTTTGCCGCACGTTATTTTCAGCGAAAGGAGCTTTTGCCGTGTACCGAATACTGATCGCCGACGACGAACCCGACATTGTTGCAATGCTCAAGGACTACTTTGAAATGAACGGCTACGAGATAATTACCGCTTTGAACGGCAGGGAAGCTATTGCCCAATCGGGGAAAAATCCCGACATTATCCTGCTGAACGTCAATATGCCCGACGCGGACGGTCTGACGGTGTGCAGGACTGTACGCGAGTATGTTTCCTGTCCCATAATTTTTCTCACTGCACGAATTGAGGACAGTGACAAGATCGCAGGCTTTGCGGCGGGCGGGGACGATTATGTCATAAAACCCTTTTCCCTAAACGAGCTTGGAGCTCGGGTTGCGGCGCATATCAGGCGGGATAAGCGCTCCTCTTCGGACAGTGTGGTGAACGTCAGATTTTTCGGAAGTCTTGCGGTGGACTATTCCGCAAAGACTGTTGCCGCAGGTGGAGAACCGCTGGAGTTCCCGAAAAAGGAATTTGAGATAATCGAGCTTCTTTCGATGAACGCGGGTCAGGTGTTCGACAAGGAACGTATCTACGAGCGGATATGGGGCTACGACGCGGAGGGCGACAGCTCCGTTGTGGCCGAGCATATCAGACGGATACGTACAAAGCTTGCCGCCGTGAACGAGTCCAGAATTGAGACCGTATGGGGAATGGGATACAAATGGATAAAATAAAAAGGCTGCCGTTTTTGTCCGGAAAATTCGGCAAAAAAAGATCGTTCTCGTTAAAGTGGAGCTTTTTTCTGTACCTGCCCATATGCGCGGCAATATCCTTTGCGGGAGCGTTCGGGATAGGCGTTGCAACGAATTATGTTCAGGACTGGTACAGGACAAGGTATGCCACAGCCGATACTGGTCTGAATAATTCCGGTGTGGAAGTGCACGTTGACTTTGACGGCAATGCCTATGTATATCGCACCGAGAAAACGATTTTTGACCAAAAACACAAAAATATTTATTTTATCATAAGCAACGCGCAGGTGCTGCTTATTCCGCTGTGGGTGATTTTCTGCGTTGGAATGGCGGGTGTCATCTTCTATGAGCGGGAGCTGAAAAAGCCGTTCGGGATACTGATGAACGCCTCGAAGCGAATTTCCGAAAACGATCTGGATTTCGAGATATGGTGCGAAAAGCGCAACGAGCTTGGGCAGCTCTGCTCCGCCTTTGAGGAAATGCGCTCCGCGCTGTACGAAAGCAACCGCGAGATGTGGCGTTCCCTTGAAGAGCGGAAGCGTCTCAACTCGGCGTTTTCACACGATCTGAGAACTCCCCTTACGGTGCTGAAGGGCTACACGGATTATCTGGAAAAATACGTCCCCGAGGGAAAGATAAGCGGGGATAAAATGCTGTCGGTGCTTTCAAGCATGAGCAGTCAGATATCCCGCTTGGAGAACTACACTGCCACCATGAACAGCGTGCAGAAATTAGAAGATATTTCTCCCGACCCGTGCGAGATCGACACCGATGAACTGAAAGAAAATCTTGACTCGGCGGGAGATATTATCTGTAAAAATTTCGGGGACAAGAAATTTTCCCTTGATTTCAGATGTGAAAGGCAGACCGTTTTTGCCGACGCGGGACTTATCGTTCAGGTGTATGAGAACCTTGTTTCCAACGCGGCAAGATATGCGGAAAGCAAGGTCACGGCGGTCTGTATAGTTTACGACGATATGCTCAGCATTTCCGTCAGCGACGACGGGGACGGCTTTTCTCCCGAAGCCCTGCGGCAGGGGACAAAGCCGTTTTTCCGCGGCGAAAAGGACAGCTCCGAGCATTTCGGCTTAGGGCTGTACATTTGCCGCGTGATATGCGGGAAGTGCGGCGGGAAACTTACTTTATCCAATATAAACGGCGGAAACGTCACGGCGGAATTTTCCTTGAAAAAATAGATAAAAAGTTGAAAAGTGTGTTTTATGATAGTACCGTAAAGATTTTTACGGTACTTTTTGTTTGCTTTGTAACCCCTGCATAGTTTGCTGTGTTTGAAACAGTCCACCGGACTGTTTCAAAGGTTAGCTGTGCTGGTTGCTGCGACGAGGAGGGACGGTCGTGTTCGCCCCTCCTCGTAGCCCTCGCGAAGAGAGGGTTTGCTTTCGCGTTTCTCACCTCCTGCTCCGTTTTGAACGAAAGGGGATTTCGCGCTCTGCGGAGCGCGACCAAAGGCTCCGCCTCTGGACTTCGCCGGCTGTGCTCAGCTGGACCAGCTAAGCGATTTTGGCGAAGCCAAAATCAAAAGTTCGGCGTACAAATCTTTACTTACTATTTTTGAAAGGAAGACTGAAATGGACGTTATCGAGATCCGGAACGTAAACAAATTTTACGGAAAAAAACAGGCTCTGAAAAATATCAGCCTGACAATAAACCAAGGTATGTTCGGTCTGCTGGGAAGAAACGGCGCGGGCAAGACCACTCTTATGAAAACCCTTGCGGCTCTGCACAAAAAGCGGGACGGCTCTATCACCGTGTGCGGGATACCAATTGAAAACGCAAAGGAGATACGAGCTGTTACCGGATATCTCCCTCAGGACTTCGCCATGTACGGCGGCATGAGCATTTACGAGGCTCTGGACTATCTGGGCGCGCTTTCGGGAATGTCTAAAAATCTCCGCAGGGAACGCATAGACGCGCTTCTGAAAAGAGTAAATCTTTCCGAGCACAAGCACGTCAAGGTAAAGGCTCTGTCGGGAGGAATGAACCGCCGCATGGGTATTGCCCAGGCGCTTCTGCACGACCCGAAAGTCCTGATCGTTGACGAACCCACGGCTGGTCTTGACCCCGAGGAAAGAATACGTTTCCGCAATCTGCTGTGCGAAGTCGCGGAGGACAGGATAGTTATTCTTTCCACCCACATCGTCGGGGACATTGAAGCCGCCTGCGAAGATATCGCAATCATGAACGACGGCGAAATACTCTGGAAAGGTACGGTATCCGAGCTGATAAAAAACGCCGAGGGAAAAGTCTTTTCTGTGCGGGTACAGAGAAAATTCCTGCCCCAGATAAAAAGCGGCTATATAGTCACGGGAATGCTTATGCAGGGGGACTACACCACGGTGCGGATAGTTTCCGATACCGAGCCCGATATTGAAAATATTTTCCCCGCCGAGCCCAACTGCGAGGACGCCTATATCTGGTGCCTGCACTCCCACGGCTGTGACGTGTACGGCTCCGAGGACGTTTACGGAAGTGCGGGAGGTGAGTCCTGATGTTCTTTAAAGAGTGCAAAAAAGCTGTTTTTTCAATAACATTCCTGCTTTATGTTTTTGTGGTTTTCGCAATGTACATCTCCCAGTTTGACAGCGACACGTCGGTGCCTGAGCCCGCTCCGTCGGCGTCGTCGGGTGATTACGGCTACACCGACAAGCTTATCCCCGAAACGCTTATGCCCAACGCCATAGACGGACTTGTGGGCGAATATCTGTCGGGAGAATTTACCACATATCCTACGGGTTTTTACAAAAGGGTAGTGCTTACCGAAAAAAAGAAAGCCGCTCTTGCGGCAATAATAACCGAGCTTACCGGACTTACCGCAGAGGAGCTTGACGGCTTTGAGGACGATTATGTCCCCGAGGGCTTCAGCTACGTTCCCGGCGAAAACGGAGACGTCGTTCTGAGTTATCACGAAAAAGTCATTCCCGAGATTACCGTACCAGAAAGTCTTACCTACGAACGCTTCCGTGAGCTTATGAACGAAGCGGACAAAATAATCGGCGGCGGCTCTTACTACGGCGAGAAAGGAATTTCACGGTACTATTCGAGAGTACCCAAAACCTACGAGGACGCTCTTGCGGACTATAACCACATTGTTTATGACGAAAAGGTCACGGGAGCATACGCGCGGCTTTTCTGCGACTATGCGGGAATAGACCTTGCGGTAATGCCTGTTTTCGTTGCGGCGGCATTGGTGAGCCTTGACAGAAAATCCCGCATGAGCGACCTTATCTATTCACGGAAAATTTCCTCGTTAAGACTGGTGTTTACCCGCTTTGCCGCCCTTGTAACGGTAATGCTCATACCCGCTGCGGTCACGGTGGTCATGGCGAATATTTCCGTGCCATCACGCTATCCTGAGTTCACCGTTGACCTGTTTGCTATCCCGAAGCTTGCGGCGGCATGGCTTATTCCAAACGTTCTGCTTGCAGCGGCGGTGGGAATGTTCGTCACGGAGATATCTTCTCCGATTTTGGCTGTTTTCGTTCAGGGCGCATGGTGGATGAAAAGCGTTATGTCCGCCGACAATCTGACGGGAGAAATATCTCCGTTCACGCTTGTCTGCCGCCACAATTCTCTTTACAAATATGCAGCGTTTGAAAATACCCTGCCGCAGTTTATTTTCAACAGAACTTTTTTCACAATTCTGTCGCTTGTGCTTGTGGGACTGACTGCGTTCGTTTACGAGCTGAAAAGGAGGGGGATATGGAATGGACTTTTCTCGTCAGGCGAAAATAGTTTCCGTAAATCTTCGGTATAATTTTCTGCCGCACTTTGCCATAGCCTGCCTTATCGCCCTTGCCGTGCCGACGATATTCAGCATAAGCTCCCTGACGGAGCGGGGAGCGGCTCAGCCCTTGGAGTACCTGCTTTCCTTTGCGGGAGCGTTCCTCTTGACGCCGATATTTTATCCCGAACAGAACAAAAACGTCCGCGACCTGATACGCTCCAAGCGGACGGGATATCTGTCCGTCTGCTTTGTTAGAGTGGTTTACTCCGCGGCCGCGCTTGCGGTCATAGTGGGAGCAATGGTGCTGGCAATGAAGCTTTGCGAAAGCGCGGTAACATGGCGGCATTTTGCTGGCGGGTACGCCTCAGCGCTGCTTCTGGGAAGCGTTGGACTGTTTTTCGCAGGAGCAAGCGGAAACGTTACTGCGGGCTATATGGCGTCGGTTATATACTATCTTGCGGGCTATGCCATGAAAGAAAAGCTTGGAGCGGCGTGCATTTTCTCCATGACGCTGGGAATGGATTTTTCCTGCAAGTACGGAAGTCTTGCTATAGCAGCTTTAGTTACCGCGGCGGGATTTTTTGCGGTACACATAAAAAGCGGCAGGTGACTGCAAGCGCAGATTACTGCAAACGGCAGATTGCCGCAAACGTCAGATTGTCGTTGCGGTAAAATCAAAACGCTTTGAAAATTTCCCCTTTTGCCGAACAGGCCAGGTACAATAAAATGTACCATGCTGTCCGGCTAAAGGGGATTTTTATGCGTAAAGGCAAGCTGCTGTTCCTTAGCAAATGAGGTACAAAACCGTCTTAAACGTTTAGCTGTGGATTTGACCCAAACGGACATTGAATTGTCAGAAAAATTCGTCATTTATAACAAAGAGAAAATTGTCAAAACCTCTTTAATTTTTCTGATAATCTGCTATAATAAGGCGTATATCGTTTTTTACCGTTTTTGAAGCGGGGAGGTTTTGTTATGTTTCAGATAAAATGGATATGGGAAAATATGAAAGGCTACAGGAAAAGATATATCCTTGCCCTGTGCATGAGCGTGATAGGACAGATAATGTATCTTACAAACCCTATCTTCGGTCAGAAGATAGTGGATACCTTTATTTATAACGACAACGCCGCGGAAAATCTTGCCGGCGGCAAAAAGCTGCTTACAATGCTTTGTCTGGGAATGATAGGCTTTACCCTTATCAGAACGATCATTCACTTCAGCTCAAATATGCTTTACGAGGTCTGTTCGCAGGGTATGCTTTCCAAGATAAGAAACTACCTTTTCGCCAACGTCCAGAAGCAGGACATGACCTTCTACGACCGCAGCAGCACGGGCGACATTATGACCCGTCTTTCGGGTGACCTTGACATGGTGCGGCACAGCGTTGCGTGGATAATCAAGACCCTGCTGGAAAGCATCGTGCTGTTCACCACGTCAACGGTATACTTCTTTATACTCGATCCCATAATGGCTCTCTGCCTGCTTGCGCTGACCCCGCTCATCTTTATTATTTCGGGAATTTTCCGCAAGGACGTGGGTCCCAAGTACGTCGATCTGCGCGAAAGACTTTCAAAGCTGAACACAGCGGCGCAGGAGAATATTGCTGGAAACCGCGTTGTGCGCGCCTTTGCCCGCGAGGACTACGAAATAGACCGCTTCCGCGAAAAGAACAAGGACTATAACGAAGCCAACAAGACCGCCGCTATGACGTGGCTGAAATATTTTCCCTACATAGAGACCACCGCTCAGGGACTTACCGTGGTACAGCTTATAGCAGGCGGTATCTTCGTCATCACAGGCAGACTTACCATGGGCGAATACGTTGCTTTCAGCGGACTTATATGGACGCTCTCAAACCCCATGAGAAACGTGGGTACGCTTATCAACGACCTGCAAAGATTTATGGCTTCCGCCGCGAAGATAGTGGAGGTGTACTACTCACGTCCGTTTATCGTTGACAGAGTGGACGCAAAGGAAATGCCCGAACATCTCAAAGGCGACGTGGAATTTAAGAATGTAAGCTTCTCCTACGACGGAACGCCTGTCCTGAAAGACGTAAGCTTCAGGATAAACGCAGGCGAGACCGTTGCGGTAATGGGCGAGACGGGTTCGGGAAAAACCACGCTGGTAAATCTTATCCCAAGACTTTACGATCCCAAGCGGGGAGAGGTTCTGGTGGACGGCGTAAACGTTCGGTTCATCAAGCTGGAGACCCTCCGCAGAAATATAGGAATGGCAATGCAGGACGTGCTTCTGTGGTCGGATACCATTGACGGAAACATTGCGTTCGGCGACAGCGATATGCCCGAGGAGGACGTTCACAAATTCGCCCATGCCGCCGACGCGGACGACTTTATCGAAAATCTCAGCGACGGCTACGACACCATTGTGGGCGAGCGGGGCGTGGGACTTTCGGGCGGCCAGAAGCAGAGAATATCCCTTGCAAGGGCGCTGGCTGTGCGTCCCGCAATACTTATTCTGGACGACACAACCTCCGCCGTAGACCTTGAGACCGAAAAGCACATTCAGGAAAATCTGGCGGCTCTGGATTTCAAATGCACGAAAATAATAATCGCTCAGAGAATTTCCTCCGCTAAGGACGCGGACAAAATAATAATCCTCAAGAACGGAAAAATTTCCGAAATGGGAACACATGAGGAGCTTCTGAAAAACGAAAACGGCTACTACAGCGAGATATACCGTCTCCAGCAGGGAAGCATAGAATGATCCTTTGCCGCCGTCTGTAGCGATTACAGCAGCTTTTGTTTCCGAGACGGCAGAAAACTTCTGTATCGACATCGCATAAAGGAGTGATAATATGGCACGAAATAAATACGACGTTGACGAACAGCTTGAAAGCCCTTTCGACATACGTCATCTGAAACGCGCAATGGTCTATGTGGCGCGGTACAAAAAGCGCATGATAACGGCGCTGGTGCTTAGCGCGGCGGCGGTAATAATCGGACTTTTCTCCCCCGTGATAACTCAGCGCGCAATAGACGAAGCGATACCCGAAAAGAATATCCCCAAGCTGCTTGTTATGGCTGCGCTTCTGCTGCTGACGATTGTGGTGAACATTATTTTCTCCGCAACCCGTTCCCGCATTATGACAAAGGTTGGCCAGGACATAATCTTCGACATCAGGACAGACCTGTTCGAGCATTTGCAGAGACTTTCCTTTGAGTACTACGACAGCCGTCCCCACGGAAAGATTTTGGTGCGTATCATCAACTACGTGAACAGCGTGTCCGACACTCTTTCAAACGGCATCATAACCTTTGTTCTGGAGATATTCAACCTTATCTTCATAGCGGTGTTCATGTTTGCAATGCACTGGAAAATGGCTCTGGTTATACTGGCGGGCGTACCTTTTCTTGCGGCGTTTATACTTCTTATCAAAAGGAGACAAAGACGGGCGTGGCAGTCAGTGTCTAATAAAAGTTCAAACCTTAACGCATATCTGCACGAGGGAATAGTGGGTGTAAAGGTAACCCAGCTTTTCGTCCGCGAGGAGGAAAACGCCGAGATATTCGGCAGACTTTCCGAAGCCTACCGCAAAAGCTGGATGAAAGCCGTTACCTGCAACAACCTGCTATGGCCTACGGTGGATACCATTTCCGTGGTCATCAGCGCGGCGATATATTTTGTGGGACTGCTTATTATGGGTCCCGCGTCGGTGTCGCTGGGTACTATCGTTGCAATGTCGGGGTATGCTTCCCGGTTCTGGCAGCCTATACTTAACCTTGCGAACCTGTTCAACAACTTTATAAACGCGGTGTCCTATCTTGAAAGAATTTTCGAGACTCTCGACGAGCCTGTCAAGGTAAATGACAAGGAGGGCGCGGAGGAGCTTCCGCCTATCGAGGGAAACGTCAGCTTTGAGAATGTTACATTTGCCTATGACGAGAGCAAGACCGTTCTGGAAAGCCTGTCCTTTGACGTTAAAAAGGGCGAGAGCGTTGCTTTGGTCGGACCTACGGGCGCGGGCAAAACTACCATAGTAAACCTTATTTCGCGGTTCTATGACGTGACGGACGGAGCTGTGCTTATCGACGGCTATAATGTTCGTGACATAACGCTGAAATCCCTGCGGTCGCAGATGGGAATAATGCTTCAGGACAGCGTGGTTTTCAGCGGGACAATCGCGGACAATATCCGCTACGGAAAGCTTGACGCCACTATGGACGAGATAGTAAAAGCCTGCGAAACAGTCCGCGCGGACGAGTTCATACGAGAGTTTCCCGACGGCTACGACACCATGATAAACGAGGGCGGGTCAATGCTTTCGCAGGGTCAGAAGCAGCTTATAGCCTTTGCGAGAACGCTTATAAGCGACCCGAAAATTCTCGTGCTGGACGAAGCAACGTCCTCGATCGACGCGAAAACCGAAAAGCTTTTGCAGGAGGGTCTTGACAGACTGCTGGAGGGCAGAACGTCATTTATCATTGCCCACCGTCTTTCCACAATACGGAACTGTGACAAGATAATGTACGTGTCGAACTGCGGCATCACCGAGTGTGGAAATCACGACGAGCTTATGGCGAAAAAGGGAGACTACTATAAGCTTTGCCATGCAAGAGAAACTGTGGAGCAGTAAAAAATCAGGCGGCGAAGCCGCTGTGGAAAAGTTTCGTCCACCTTTTCAAAGGTGGCGAGGTCCATGGGGCAGAGCCCCTGGTCGCCGCCCGCAGGCGGCGAAATACCCCTCTTGCGCCCGCAGGCGCATATCGTTCAAAACGGTGAAAGGGGTAAGGAATGACGACAGTCATTCCGAGGGGGAGCGGACACGACCGCTCCCCCTTTTTGTGGTTGGCACGGCAAAGTAAATCTCTAAAACGTCACAGTGTGACGTTTTGGACGAAACAAACCCATAATTGCGCTTTGAGACCCTAACAAAGTATTGTTCGTTGAAAACATGTCCACATTCTGCTTTCAGCAGAGGACTGTTTTCAAGATTTACTTTTCT
>JAAVHI010000003.1 GCA_014799785.1 Ruminococcus sp. | reverse complement strand
TCACCCGCCCCCTTGAGGGGGCAATAGCAAAATTAATGTTCTGAACATTTTACATGGGGCGTGACTTTCTTGCACTGCGTGCAAGTGCCCGCGGGGGCTCCCCGCTAAATCAAAATTTATCTTTTTCGACGGCATGATCCGCACGTCCGAAAAAGGCGTGCGGCTTTTTGTGCAATTTTTTTAGTAAAATTACATAAAAAATTTGACATTTGAATTATAATATGGTATAATTGTACTATTAAAAGGAGCGTTAAAAATGTACATTGATTTCCATACCCACGCTTTTGCCGACGCAATAGCGGAAAAAGCTATATCAAAGCTTGAACATACCCTTATCGAATCGGGNTACGGNGCGTCCGTNCCNGCNGCNACNAGNGGNACTGTGGGCGAACTGCTNGAAATGCTTNCCCAATGGAGGGTTGACAAGGCGGTNATTCTNCCNATCGCCACAAAGCCCTCNCAGCAGACGGTGATAAACAACTGGGCTAAGGACGTCCAGACCGCNNANAGCGGCACNCTGTACTGCTTCGGCTCCGTCCACCCCGACGNGNNGGACGCTNTTGCCGAGCTTGAACGCATAAAGTCNCTCGGACTTCACGGAGTTAAGCTCCACCCNGANTATCAGGNCTTTTTNGCCAACGAGGAAAGACTTTTCCCNCTGTACCGCAAGTGCGCGGAGCTTGGTCTGCCCGTGGTTTTCCACGCGGGTCTGGACGCTATGTCNGTGGACTGTATCCACTGCACGCCCNAAATGAGCGCGGANGTTCTNGACGCTGTCCCNGAAATGACCCTTATCCTNGCNCANCTGGGCGGAAACGANCGCTGGGATGATGTGGAAAAATATCTNGTNGGCAGNGACGTTTACTTNGATACNGCNTNTATCGACGGCANTATCTCNGACGAGCAGGCNNTGNGGATATTCAGAAACCACGGCNCGGATAAGATACTGTTCGCTTCCGACTGNCCNTGGCACCCGTCCTGCCGCGAAAGGGAAATGCTGGAACGGCTTCCCCTCACNGACGNGGAGCGNGAGCTTATCTCCCATGTNAATGCGGAAAAGCTTTTAAANATTTGTTAATTGTTTCAAAATACTTTTTCGGCNGNGTTTGGACATTTTTATTAATACGGCATAANNNCGAATGTGTGTTTTTTGTGAAAATGTGCAGATATTCATTGCCGATTTGTTAAAAATAACATATTGCCAAATTTATAATAAAATGTTATAATATTTAAAGTATCGTGGGCATTTTTTGCACGGACCTTTTTAAAGCGTTTTTNTCCTTGNCCGGGGACTGTGATTCTGCCNANGTGTCANATNTGTGCGNGACNTCGNGTATAATCNCGCAGGCAAAGCGTTTGACNGGTCAGAATGCTNCGGTCACCGTCANGGGACGGCGGCGTAAAATTGCCTGAAGATAATTTTTATCCATATCGGAGGTGTCAACCAATTTATGAAGACATTTATCTATACGGCTACGGACGTTCAGGGTAATACTGTCAAAAATGCCAGAATGGTCGCTGAAGATGTAAATGATTTTCTGGAAAAAATCCACGAAAANGGTCTTTTCTGCTCNAGCTACAAGGAATCGAACGAAAAAGGAGCAAAGACGCTTCATAAGTTCACTACCGGCGAGCTGGCNTACAACTGCCGTCAGCTCAGCGCAATGCTTACGTCCGGTCTGACTCTTGTAAGAGCNCTNGACATTCTGTACAAGGAGCAGGAAAAGGACAATNCCAAGCAGCTGTTCAGAGAGGTTTATGAAGAGGTNCAGAAGGGNTCGTCNTTCTCGGACGCGCTGAAAATGCAGCAGGGNGCATTCCCCACATTTATGGTNTCNATGGTTCAGGCNGGTGAGTCCTCGGGTTCGCTGGACGTTATTATCCGCCGTCTTGANGATTANTACGACAAGCAGAACAAGCTGAACAACAAGATCAGGGGCGCNATGATGTACCCTATCATTCTGGCNGTNCTCTGCGTTGCNATCGTAATCGCGCTGTTNACATTCATCATGCCTACNTTCAAGGATCTNCTTACGGAAGAGGATATGAAGGGTCTGACAGGCGCGCTGTTTGCGTTCTCCGACAGCCTTACGGGATACTGGTACATATACCTNGGCGTNGTTCTGGCGGCGGTATTTATTATCAAGTATTCGCTGAAGATACCCGATGTGCGGTATAAATTCGATAAGATGATATGTAAGATGCCNAANATAGGAAANCTNATNGTAAAGGTCTANACGGGACGTTTCGCAAGAACACTGTCCTCGCTNTATTCNTCNGGTATNCCTATGGTAGAGGCTCTCGAGCGTTCGTCGGCTATCCTTAACAATACCTTTATAGAAAAGGCGTTCGTTACGGTCGTTGACGAGGTTAAGCAGGGCGANCAGCTTTCGGTNTCCATTCAGAGAACNGGNATATTCGAGTCAATGTTCTGCTCCATCATCTACGTTGGTGAGGAAGCCGGNGCGCTNGATACCATTCTTGANAAATCCGCNGCTTTCTANGAGGACGAATCGGACTCNGCNATNCAGCGTATCGTAGGTATGATCGAGCCTATNATGATCATTATCATGGGTATTGCGATCGGTTTCGTTATCGCAGGTATCCTCCCCGCTATCTACAACTCCATGGAGAACATCCAGTAAGCGGAAAACGGAAAAAAGCACAAGAACAGGGACCTGTTCATCAAATATTAATAAAAAATTTGTGAGGTGACGAGTATGCTTTCATTTGATATTACAGACAGACACGTCCGCATTATCCGCGGTACAGAGGCTCGCGGCAAGATAAAGGTTGCCGACGCTTCCACTATCGACATAGGCGAGGGTCTGATTGTTAATGGTCATATAAAAGATATACCCAAAATGGCGACAATCATCAACGACGAGCTCAAAGCCAAGAGAATGGCTGACAAGGAAGCTGTTATCAGCGTTTCGTCGAATCTTATCATTTTTAAGGAATTACATATCCCGAAGGCAAAGGGTACGCAGCTTCTGACTATGGTTCAGAACCAGATGCAGCACCAGATGGGAATTGCCGAGGACTATTCCATCTCCTACACCATCGCGGGAGAGGTCGAGGAAGAGGGCGTTCAGGCAATGAAGGTTCTTGCCACGGCATGTCCTTTTGAAGTTGTTGACTGCTTCAGAAAGGTATTCTCCATGCTGGGCATAAGCCTGCGTTCGGTTGTGGTTTCCTGCAACTCGATCTCAAGGATCATTCTGGGCGATTCCAAGTCCAAGGCAAAAATGCCTATGCTGCTCGTTCAGATCGACCCCAACTTCGTAAGCCTTAACCTGTACGAGAACAATCAGCTCACGTTCTCACGTTTCGCGTCGATTGATCCCGAGGACTACGATAATTCCGAGGACTACATATACGAGGCTGTTAACGAGAACATTTTCAGAATGTTCCAGTTCCAGAAATCCAGAAGCGGTGACAATCCGATACAGAACGTTGTATTCTACGGCGATACCACAGAGTATATCCGTCTTACAAACGCTCTGGAGCAGATGGATATTTCCACCAGCCTGCTGGGAGTTCCCAGCAATATCGGCGGATATGAAAACTTTGAGTTCCAGGCGTACGCAAACGCTATCGGAGCTATGTTCCGCAGCAACAAGGATACCGAACGTATCAACCTTATTGAGGTTGACGCCGCTTCGGGACGTACCAGTGCGGGCGCAAAGTTCGCTATGGCGGTATTCGGCTCGATAGCAGTATCTGCTGCAGTTGTCGGCGCGGTGTGGATATTCGGAAATATTCAGGAGAACGGCTTCAAGAACGATACTGCCGCGATACAGGAGTATCTGGATTCTCCCGAAGTTGCCGCACAGATCGCTGCTGTTGACGCGGCGCAGACAAAGCTCGATAAGGTGAATAACGTTAAGGCGTATGTTGACATAGCATATGATAACTACGGTTCTCTTCCTATGCTTACCAGAGATGTTATCGAAGATATTGAAGCGAATTTCTCGGGCACAGGCGTTGGCTGGAAAACTATAGCCTACGGTGACGGTTTCTTTACGGTAACATGTACTGCCAACAGGGTCAATGAGCCTGCTGAAGTGGTAGGAAATTTCTTTGAGCAGGATATCTTTGAGAACGTAACGTATAACGGCTTTTCGCAGAGTGATGACAAGGAAGGCGGAACCTCGGGATACGAGTTCACGATATCGTTCTCAATGCGTCCCGTTGAGCCTGAGCCGGCGGAAGACGCTGAACAGTCCGCCGAATCGGCAGAATGATAATAGTCAGAAAGTGCAGGTGATTACAAATGAATTTAAAGCTTTCGTACAGAGATAAGGTCATCTTTATCGTTGTAATGGTTATTCTGGTTCTTGTGGCTGGGTTCTTCATTTTCATCAAGCCTAAGTTTGAAAATGTTGAGATCGCCAAGGCAAATCTTGCCGCAAAGCAGCAGGAAAAAGCAGATATCGACTCTAAGATCGGAACGCTTTCCGATATAATCGATGACATGAAGGCAACTGCTGAGGAGATCGGCGAAAAGCAGGAGATATTCCTTGACGAGGCTCACCCTTATGTAAATGAAACTTATATCAGGGATGCGCTTTCAAACTTGAATCTGGATATAACTTCCATGAGCACGTCTTATACGACTGCTGACGCTATAAACAGATACACGGTTTCAAAGCTGAATTATCTTGCATATGAAAACAAGATGAACGCCGATCTTTACAATGAGCTTCCTCAGGAGGTTTATGATCTGTACAACGGTGTTCCTGCTCCGTCGTATCCTAATACGGTAATCGGCGTGACAAATGTAACGTTAACATTTGGCTTGGATACTGCAAATATCAATAAGGTGTACGATGTAATGGACAGACTTGCCGAAGATGAGAAAACAATCGTTCTTAATTCGGTAAATACCGAAAGCAATCCGTCGGACAATGAGCCGTCGGCCTCCGTAAACCTTACGATGTACTCTATCTTCCCGCTGAATGTGGAAGAGGTACTCAAGGAAACCGATGAGGTAAAACCGATCGAGCCGGCAGCTGAGGAGGCTGCTGAACCGGCGGCTTAAAATGCCGCTGAGGCAAACCGATAAATCATTTTGGTTTATCGGTTTTAGCCGATTAAATAAGTATTTGATATTTTAAGAGACGAAATCTGAGAGAAAGGGTGGTTGACAATGAAAGGCAAGCGGCTAAAAAGCTTTAGCGGTACGGTACTGATCATGATACTGACCGTTATGCTTGTTCTGATTATCATGCTTATGGCGACCTTGACGGTTGTAACTACCGCAAGTCAGCGCATTTACACTAAGTATGAAGAGAATCAGGCGTACTATTCGGCTCGTTCTGCTCTTGATGTTTTCACACAGAATCTGCTGTACGACAGGTCATACTATGCATATCCTGACAGCGGCACAAGTCCAATGAGCTACACATACGGCGACGGTGAGACCGCTGATATGAAGCAGGGCCTTGCGCTGCAGCTTGAGCTGTACAAGATCAAGACAAAGGATACAGCTGACGCAGATGTGAAAAAAAGTATACAGAATCTGCTTCAGACTGAATTTGCGACATACGCAAACGATGTTTCCGTTACAGGAAAGGACGAATATGTGGACTACTTCGGCGTTGTCGCTTCGGGTACGACGTATGAATCGGCGGTAGTTTACGAGGTGGAGTTCCCGACGCTTACAAACGGAGTAGACGCCTCCAAATCATCGCATAACTTCGGTGAAATGGCAGACAAGAAAAAGGCCAGGATCACTATTGAGGTTCTGAGCCGTGAGTACGATATGGGCGACGACGTTCTTACGAGCGACCCGACTACAAAGGTAAAGGATAAGATCGCAAGCTTCAACGGCGATGAGGATGATATCAAGACGTTTCTCAGCAATGCTCAGAATTACAAGGATGTAATTAAGGCTGTAGCAAACGGAAGCCGTAAAAAGGATAAAATGCGTCTGAAGATCACTGCGACGACTATGATCCGCGGCGTTGAGGGAACTGCTGTTCTCATATGCAATTCCAACGAGCCGCCGATAAATAACTCCAGCAGAGCTATCACGGCATTCGGCGGAGCAACCGGTATAAACCATGCTTATATTGTCGGCGGTATGTCTATGATAGGCGATCCTGCCAATCCCACAGCTCCAATAAACTGGACAAATAACGGCGGTATTTACGGAACTGTTTATTGTGAAACAGGTTTGAATATCAACGTTGTAACGCCGATCATCCTTACAGAGGGTGAGTATGTATTTTTGGGCGGAGATTTGATTTCTAACAACGGCAGCGACATCAAAGCAGCGGTAACTGATACTTCTTTGGATAAGAGACCGTTTGTATACGTTAACGGAGACCTGAACGTAACAAACAAAATTACCATAGGCGGAACAGGCGACGAAGCTGTTGACGTGATCGTAGACGGAGATTTCATTTTTACCAGCGGCTCGCAGTTTACCTGCAACGGCAATGTTTATATTACCGGCAATTGTACGCTCACATCTACTGCGGGAAATCCTGATATAACGGGAAATATGTATGTAGGCGGAGATATAACGGCTCAAAATAACTGTGTTAACGGCAATACTATTAAAACAGGTACGGGCTGTACTATTTATACTACTGCCGGTGCAACAATAATCGCGGGTTATGACGGTGACGGCAATCCTGTTATACTTACCAGCGCTACAAGTGAAGGCGGCCCCGGCGGAAGTTTCAATTCATCCGATGTAGTTATTCCGGACATGGCTGATGATATGCAAAATAAAACATCTACCGGTAAGGATAAGTTTGAAATAAAGCTTCCGGGTTCTCCTTCTGTGACAAAAAAAGTTGAAACACATAAAGGAAACTATGACAATTACTACTATATAGACACAGATGGAAATTATACGGATTCTGACGGAAATGCGAGTGCAGCTCCTGTGGCAAAGACTGCGATCTCTCTTGCAGGAAGCGACTTTACCGATGCTACGAATATTCCATCAGATGAACTTACAGACGCGGTCGTTACCGCGGGAATAGACACAGGTGCAGGATTAGCGCAATATGTTGTTTACGATAAAAACTATGGCGGAAAGATTCTGCGCGTAACAGGCGGAGGAACAGCTGAATTATATCTTGCGTATAAGACAAATCCTTGGTGGGCTCCTCCAACGCCAACAGTCTCTGTTGAAAATCTGAAAATTATTGTTGACGACGATACAACTCTTAAAATTTTTGGAGCCACTCCTAATGCAACTTATGATTTTAAGGGCGTACAAGTATGGACTACATCAATGTATGAAGTTAAAACAAACTCTGATATCGACTCAGACGGCATTATTCCAAGTTCTCTTAATGTGGGAATGACTGCCGGTCACGGTATAAAGGTTCCCAAAATTTATTATTATTTCTCAGGCGGAACTTTCAACACCCAAGACATTGGAGGTAATAGCGGCTTTTTTGCGGGATATTTCTTTGGACCTGATACTAATATATGGTCGCAGAAATCCAGCGTAACATTTGACGATATGTACTACTTCAGCGGAGAATCCAGTTCGGGCGCTCATGTTGATACAAGCTGGCCGTTCATTTTTGTAGGTTCGATCCTTTGTAAGGATTACGAATTCCAGAATGATCAGGGTGTAGCCTACATCAACCCCAACCTTGCGGACGACGGCAACGCGGGCGATCCTATCCATCAGTGGCAGGCATACCAGTACACCAGAAATTAAGGAGGCAGAGACTATGAAAAAACGTTTCAAAGGCTTTACGCTTATCGAGTGTCTTGTCGCTCTTGCCGTTCTGGGAATTGCTTCGCTGACAATGGCGCAGATTTATGCGAGCGTTGCTCAGCGGAACAGAAACAATCATATCGTCAACACCAGCATTTCAAATCAGATGTCTTATGTTGAACGGTATACAGACAGTCAGACTGTTCCGATCTATTACGGCAGCACCTCAAATACTGCTGATAGTGAAGTCGCAAGCTCAACAAAGCGTCCGCCGCACAAAATGACGACTATAACAACAAATTACAATTATGTTAAGATCACAAAGGTCAAAGCAACGGCGGATCCTTTGAGTGACACTTTCAATACTACGAGCGACAGGATCGCGGACAGCTCCTACAGCTTCCCTGTTGACGTTTACGTGCTTATGAGCCGCGACAAGAATGACGTAAACAGCTCGTCGACAGCATTTGACGCGCAGTATAAGGACTACTTTAAGAACTCTTCCGGAAATGACAAGGATCTTAACCTGAGATATAAATATATCACAGGTCATACGACGACGTAAGGGGGGCTTTGAATGAAAAAATTAAAAGGCTTTACTCTTGTTGAGCTTATAATTGTAATGGCGATCCTTGCTATTCTGATGGCATCCATTATGCAGATGTATAAGCCAATAAGGGAAACCTATGTTGATGCTACGCTGTACGAAAATCAGCGTACCGTTCAGAACGGTATGATCCAGTACGTTTCCGAATCCGTGCGCTATGCCACCAATATGGGCTTGTATACAAGCGATAAGAAAGGCACTGTTAAGGATGCTGTCGATGCTTTTGCGGACGCTTATATCAGTGCAAACAATATCGTTGATGTTGTCGGAGGAGATGCAAAGGCAACAAACACAAAGGAAGCTATCGAGCGGTGTGCAGAGGTAATCATTTTTGACTACAAGACCGGTTATACCTATAACAATGTTAGCGGCTGGAAGGGACGTATCCTCCGCAGAAAGTTTATTCCCGACTCTTCTTATTCTTCGACAGACCCTGCTTATAAGAAGTATCAGAAAATAACGAACGACGCTGAGGATCCTACCAAGACAAGCGAGTGCAGAATGGCTTTGGGTGATGCGTATTACGGGGACAGAAACTATTTTATGACCCTTGAATGCGGCGATCCGACCAAACCGGCAGGTGATCCTTGGGTAGCAAGGCACGGCATAAAGATCACAGTAGCTTCCTCCAGCAAGATCGGCCGTGTCACAGGAGGCATTGCCGAAAAAGGTTCTCATGTTACCACAGCAGGAGAGGTACTGTGCAAAAACCTTTCGGGAGCTTCCGATCACGGAGTTTCAAAAGCAGGTATATTTGATATAGATAATTTTAATGATGCCGTTTTAACAGCAGGCGGCAGCACAAAGGTCTATATCGTTTACCTTAATCCCGGCGAAGATGGCATAGAGGCTGTCCGCAGCGCACATTCCTGACGTAAACCTATAAAAATCGGGGCGCGTCCCCGAAAGAACGCGCCCCGAATAAATTTTGCTTTTTACATCGGAGGAATTGCCGGTACGGTAAGGAAGCTGATGTACATATCAACAAGCTTCGTTCCGAAAAACGAGGCAAAGGCAAGTCCGGCGGTGAGAAACGGTCCGAAAGCAAAGGCTTTGACCGCTTCGCCGTCCGAATGTGCCGATTTGATCTTTAGTATCAGCGCGTACAGCGCACCGAGAACTATTGCTGCAAACGCGGCGACTACCGCGGCTTTCCAGCCAAGCATAAGTCCCCCCGCAGCCATAAGGATAATGTCTCCCATTCCGAAGCCGTATACGGGTCCCGTTTTCTCGATCTCGGAAAGATGCTTGTCAAGAGCTTTCTGAAGCTTGGCACGTTCCTTGTCGTTCTCGGACATCTTCTTTAATCTCTTTTTTATCTTTCTCGCAGCTTTGCAGTCCTCGCTGATGATAAAGCTGTAAATAAGCGGAGTGATCACAAATCCGAATATCAGGAACGGTACGCTGACAGCGAACATTCCTATAAGTCCGTCGGTAACTGTAACATCGCAGCCCCTGACCTTTGTTGGAAGCAGGGTTGTGAGTATCCTTGTCACGGCGGCAACAGCGGCGAGGTACAGAAGAACGCCGACCGTCATCTGCTGGGTGTCATAGTCCTCAAAGCCGATAACGATAAGTCCCGCAATAAAGAGACACAGCAGGGCAGGGTAGATAAGCCCGTCCACAATAACGTCAAACCTCAGAAAAGTCAGAACGAAAAGTATTCCAGTGAGGCTTTCCACAAGTATGTATCTGCCCGAAATTTTTGAACCGCAGGCGCGGCACTTTCCTCTCAGAAAAAGCCAGCTGAAAACCGGTACAAGGTCGTACCACTTGATCGGCGTACCGCAGGTCATGCAGTGAGAATTCTTCTTGGTAAGCGATTCTCCCGTCGGAAGCCGATAGATACAGACGTTGAGGAAGCTGCCAATGGTTATGCCGAAAAGGAATACCATAATATATATTCCTATATAGTAACCCGTCAGCCCCTCGGTATAAGCTGAAAAACCCATAAACTAAACTCCTTTTAAGTAAATTTGAAAAACCGATAGTTATATCTTAACATATATTTTCATAAATTTCAAGACCCGATAAGCATAAGACGGACGGCAGAGACTTTAAGGTCTCCGTGTCCGCCCACCGGAAAGGTGTTTATGTCCGAAAGGACGTTTGCATATCATTAACTTTAAAACCGGATTTTGCCGCGGAGAAATCCCTTGAATCAATCAGTCTGCGGAGAAATGAGGCATTTGGAAATGAAAAACATTCCTATTGGTCAGTATATGGTCAACGAGGGCATTATTACAGAGGAACAGCTCCAGAACGTCCTTGACAAGAAAAAGGAGGAAAATATTTCAGGTAAATATTTCGGCGACTATGTTATTGAGCTGGGATATGTTACCGACATCGAGTTCGGTAAGGTGCTTGCAAAAAAGCTTACCGTTCCGTTTATAGACCTTAACGATCCTGAAGAACAGGCTAAAGTCAATGTTGAGGCTGTCAAGAAGATACCCGAGGCTCTTGCCAAAAAGCATACTATCATTGCTGTCAAGATCACGGGCAAAAGACTTACCGTTGCTACTCATGACCCCGTAAACTTCTACATCTTCGAGGATATCAAGGTTACAACGGGTATGGACGTTGTCCCCGTGCTTTCCACAAAGGCCGGCATCACCAAGGCTATAGGAAAGTATTATTCGTCGCAGAATACGTCCTCGCTGCTCGAAAGCGTTGAAAACCAGTTCGACAACAGCGACGCGTTCGGTATAGACGAGGAATCCGCGGAGCGTATCGACAGCGCGCCTATCGTTAAGCTGGCGACTACAATCGTTGAGAACTCCTTCCGTGCGGACGCGACGGATATTCATATCGAGCCGTTCAAGACCTTTACACGTATCCGTATCCGTGTTAACGGCGACCTTATCGAGCTGATGAATATTTCCAACGTTGTACATAACTCGCTTGTAACGCGTCTGAAAATCATCAGCGGCATGAACATCGCCGAAAAGCGTATCCCGCAGGACGGCCGTTTCACTCAGGTGGTTGACGGAACCACGCTGGAC
Organism: Ruminococcus sp.; assembly: GCA_014799785.1. GTDB lineage: Bacteria > Bacillota > Clostridia > Oscillospirales > Ruminococcaceae > RGIG8773. The sequence continues at coordinate 27,851 of JAAVHI010000003.1, read as the reverse complement.
GTCCGTGTTTCCAACCTGCCGACGGTAAACGGCGAGAAGGTCGTTATCCGTATCCTGTCAACCGGTGACGTGGGCGTAAGAAAGATCACAGACCTCGGTATGACAGCCTATAACTACGAAAGATTTGCTTCTATACTTAAAGTTCCTCAGGGCGTTGTACTTGTTACGGGACCTACCGGTTCCGGTAAGACCACAACTCTGTACGCCGCTCTGGGCGAGATCGCAAAGCCTCACGTTAACGTTATCACCGTTGAGGACCCTGTGGAAAAGAACATCGAGGGCATTAACCAGTGTCAGGTAAACGCCAAGGCGGGTATGACATTCGCCGCAGCGCTTCGTTCTATCCTCCGTCAGGACCCCGATATCGTTATGATCGGTGAGATGCGTGACCAGGAGACCGCGGATATCGCTATCCGTGCCGCTATCACGGGACACCTTGTGCTGTCCACACTGCATACCAACGACGCTCCCTCGACGATAACCCGTCTTGTGGATATGGGCGTTGCGCCGTACATGGTAGCGACATCCCTTATCGGTATCGTTGCCCAGCGTCTTGTTAAGAAGATATGCATGGAATGCCGTACTCCCAGACTTTCCACCGACGAGGAGGACAGCCTGATGGGTGTTGACGGTCATATCACCGTTTACGACGCCTGCGGATGTCCCAAGTGCAACAACACCGGCTACACCGGACGTACCGCTATTCACGAGATATTGCTCTGTACTCCCGAAATGAGTTCTCTTATCGCCAACGACGGTAAGGTAGACGCAATCTCCGCGCTCTGTAGGCAGCAGGGCACGAAGCTCCTCCGTGACAACGTTTCTGAGCTTGTTCAGGAGGGCAAAACAACTATGGATGAACTCGTTAGAGTTACATATGCCGTTTAACGGCAATCCCACCGCATATGTACGCATCGCTGCACTCAAGCGTTCCGGACGCATATGTGTATGCTATGTCTGCAAATAAATACCGAAAGGAAGCGTACTAATGGATATCGAAAAAAAACCGCAGGAAAAAGTCGTTATCAGCATTGACAAAATTCTCGACGAGGCAAGAGTTCTGGGCTGTTCGGACGTTCACTTCACAACCAAGATCTCGCCTGTAGTAAGACTTCACGGCTCGCTTCGGAAGCTCAGCTCCTACCCCGAAATGACCGAAGCCGCTATCATGAAGATATGCGAGCAGATGACGAGCGGACGTAATCTGGAAAACATCAAAAACAAGGTTGACGCCGACTTTTCCTATGTAACAAGGCGCGGCTACCGTCACAGAGTTAACGTTTATCATCAGCGCGGAAACACCGCTATCGCTATCCGTCTGCTGAGAAACGATATTCCTACCTTTGAGGATCTGGATCTTCCTCCTATTCTGGGTGAGTTTGCGCTCCGTCCGAGAGGACTTATACTTGTAACCGGCCCTACAGGTTCAGGTAAATCTACCACGCTTGCGGCTATGATCGACTACGTCAACATCAACCGCTCCGCGCACATCATCACTATCGAGGACCCTATCGAGTACGTTCACGAACATAAACGCTGTATGCTTAATCAGAGAGAGGTCGGCGACGACGTTGAGTCCTTTGCCATGTCCCTGAGAGCTGCCCTCCGTGAGGACCCCGATGTTATCCTCGTGGGAGAGATGCGTGACTTCGAGACCATCAACGCGGCCGTAACCGCCGCTGAAACCGGACACCTTGTTATGTCCACGCTTCATACCACCTGTGCGTCCGATACCATCAACCGTATCATCGACGTTTTCCCCGCGCACCAGCAGTCCCAGATACGTACTCAGCTTGCTACGGTTCTGGTTGGAATCATCGCTCAGACCCTTATCCCCAAGGCTGACGGCACGGGACGTATCGCCGCGCTTGAGATACTCAACGCTACCGACGCTATCAAGGCTATGATACGCGACAATAAGGTACACCTTATCCAGACGGCTATCCAGACCGGTAAAAAAGAGGGTATGGTTTGTCTCGATCAGGAGCTTGCCCGTCTCGTTAAGGAGGGTGTGATCACCGAAATGCACGCCCGTGAAAAGTCCCTTGACATCAACGAGCTGGAGCGTTACCTCAAGAATTCTCCACGGTGATTTAACCAAAATACACAGCTGAATGTTGATAATGATTATGCGACATTAACAATTTTCGCCGTTTTGTACATATTTTGGTTAAAAAATTGTCTTATTGCACAAATTCACAAAATCAGAGGAAAAAATATCATTTTTCTATTGACAAATCAGCCGCGGTAATATATAATAATTACAGTAAGGAACAACCATATCGGCTGATACTTATGGGAGGTGAGTCCAACGGATAGTATAAAATGCGCGAAAAGGCTCCGAGGCTTTACCTTGATTGAGCTGATAATCGTTATGGCTATTATTGCTGTTTTGGCGGGTATAATGTCAATGGTTATCGGCGGATTCCAGCGTGATGCTAAAATGGAAGCCTACAACAATAAGGCGCATATGGCTTACACGGGATTTCAAAATACCCTTATTCAGTGCGAAATAAACCAGGATAACAAGATATTTGATGTAAATGCTGATTTGGCAACGCCTGATCCGTCCTGCAAAAATGTTACTTATTCCATTGTAAGGTTTACAATGGCGAACGGTGACATAAGCGGCGATATTTATATCACGTCTGTTTATGATAACAGCAGTTCCAAGGTCAAGGCCGGCTCTGCTTCTTCCGGAACAGAAACCTACAAGAATATGAGAAAGACTATCCTGTCTTTCCTTGACAATTCTTTTGAGGGAACGGTCGTTGCTTACATTGACGTTGAGAATTACTTAGTTGATTCGGCTGTCTATTATGAAACTGAGAGTTACTTTACTTCAAATATGAACTCGAACGGTATCATGGCTAAGACCGCTGTTGTCGGAATGAAAGCATATACGCTGGATTCAGACGCAAAAACAAGCGATTATAAAGTATGTCAGATGCTGTACGATCTGCAGATGCAGAAAACCGCTATCAAGAATCATGGTGTATATTTCGGTTCTTACCCCAAGGCGATTGAACTGTCTATAACGGAAGGTTCCGGCGGGGCAGTTACCTAATTTCGGAAAAGCGCTTCGTTTGAGCGACGCTTTTTAATAAAAAATATTTTAAATTTTAAGAAGGAGGAATTTCCAATGAGAAATTCAAAGGTTAAGGGCTTCACACTTATTGAGCTCATCGTTGTTATCGCAATCATCGGTGTTCTTGCTGCTATCCTCGTACCCTCTATGCTCGGTTACGTAAGAAACGCAAGAATCTCCAGCGCAAACGCTAATGCTAAGCAGGTTCACACTGCTGTATCTTCCGCACTGACACAGCTCGGTATCTCCAACTATGATTTTGGTACCGGTGCTAAGGATCCTTCTGTTGGCGTTAAGTTGTCTGCTGATAAGAAATCTATCGTTTGCGATTTCCAGGACGTTAAGAATAAGCCTTCTGACGATGGTATGGATTTGATTTCTTACCTCGGCGAGAACTTCTCCGGTGAGGGCAAGGCTTACTTTAACAAGGCTACTTACTCTGTATATGCTGCTGCTTGGGCTGCTAACTCTACAGACCTTGGCAAGGCTGGTTCCTCTAAGGATGATTATGTTAACAAGACTGAGCAGGCTCAGAAGTCTGACGCTAAGGCTGGTAACATCTACGGTATCTTCCCTGCTCCTAAGCTCAGCTAATTTGACTTTAGCTCTATAACATTTGAACGAAAAGCGTCGGTTTATCCGACGCTTTTTCTGTAAAGGAATATATATGAAAAATAACGTTGATAAGAAAACTATAGCCATAGTTTCTGTGGTTTTTATTGCCATTCTGGTCGCAATGCTGCTATTGATCCCTGCACAGCGCAAAAACGAGTTTTATGAAAAATGGGGTATACTTGCCGAGTTTGCCGAAACAGATGAACGTGCAAAGTTCATAATTGAAAATCAGGAATTGTATTCGGAAGAAGTAATGGAATATTTTTACAGAAACACTGACGAACTTGATTTTGTGTATAATTATGCTTTTCATAAAGACGATTATCGGTCAATGTCATTTACGGAAGAAGAACTTAACAGTGAAAAAATTCCAAAGCTTTATATGTTTGATAACAGATGGGCATATGAAAAAATTGGCGGCATGTATATCAAAGATGACGGGTGTGTGCCGGTTTCGCTGACTATGGCGTATGTATGGCTCACAGGCAATGGCGATTTTGATCCCGTTAAAATTTCGGAAATTGCTGAGAACCTTGATGCAACAGCCTTTTGGGGAGGTATTTTGTATGAAAAGATTGAGGATATCTGCTCTGAACTGGGACTTAATGTTGAAATGTACCAATACAGATTTGACACGGATACAGAAAAAAAATATCATGCCGACATTCAGACAATGAAGCAAATACTTGACAACGGTCATGTCCTTATGGCAGGTATGTCCGGCGAAACATTCGGCGCTCACGGATTGATTATTTCCGGATATAGCGGTGATCTTTTTACAATTAATGACCCCGAAAGTCCGGAAAATTCTGACAGATTATGGTCGTTTGATGAGCTTGATCCTGAAATGACATTTATGTTTGATATTAGCAAAAACTAAACAAAAAGTTAAAAAAATATATGCAAATTGTCCTGTAATATAAAGTATAATTATTAGTGAGGAAATAATGCAAAAATTGCATTTGGGGGTGTTACTATGAAAAAGAAACTTAATGGTTTTACGCTTATAGAACTGATTGTTGTTATCGCTATCATTGGTGTTCTTGCGGCAATTCTTGTTCCGAGCCTCATGGGATATGTAAAGCATTCGAGGGCTACAAGGCTTAATTCAAATGCCCGAAGCATTTACAGTGCGGCTCAGCTTGCTATAACAGATACAAATGCCGCAATGGGAAAAATTATTCCGGACGGCATCTATATAGGTTCAAACGACGGAATAGGACACCCGGACGGCGGCGGTAATGACTGCAATTTGATCAATTATCTTGGAGAGGATTTTGGCGGACATTTCTTGTTCGTGACAAATTCTGAGGGCAGCGGCTGTATATATGCTCTTTGGAGCGAGCAGCCAATTTCGGCTTCAGCGGCGCAGCAGTTGACCATGGATGAAGTAAAGGCTTCTGTCAGCACGTCGAACCCGATAGGCTGTCACCCGGTGAAAGCAGTGTCATAAACAAAAAACAGGCTGTGATTGCAGCCTGTTTTTTTATATACGTTTTTGATTTGACCGATTTTACAGCATGGACGCTCTCAGCTCGTCTCCGTTCTTTGGAGACAGATACGCGGGAGCAATGTCAAATACAGTTTTCGCGCCTGTCGCGCCCTCCTTATGGAGACGATAAGCGGCTCTGGCGTAGGCAACAAGAATGCTCGACGTAAATTCGGGATTTGAACCAAGCTTGAGACTGTATTCCACAATATGGGAGGTCTCGCCGTTCAAGCCCGTTTTTCCGCTTCTGATAACAAATCCGCCGTGGGGGATACCGCTGTGGTCGCGGTCAAGCTCCTCCTGTGAAATAAAATGCACCGTGGTGTCGTAGTCCGCAAAATAGTTGGGCATATTTTTGATCTCCGATTCGATCTTTGCGGTATCCGCGCCCTCTTTTGCAACGACAAAGCATTCCCTTGTGTGCTTCTGACGGGTAGAAAGCTCAGGATCGGAACCGCTTCTTACCGCGTCAACAGCATCCTGAACGGGAATGGTGTACTGCTTCGCGTCGGCGACACCATCAATGCGCCTGATAGCGTCGGAATGTCCCTGAGAAACGCCTTTTCCCCAGAAAGTGTAGTCCTTGCCGTCGGGAAGAATGCAGCTTCCGTAAAGCCTTGAAACCGAGAACATACCCGGATCCCAGCCCACAGATATAATGCTGACGTTTCCGCCCTTTTTCGCGGATTCGTCAACCGCCGCAAAGTATTGGGGGATTTTGGCATGGGTATCGAAGCTGTCCACAGTGCAGAAAAGCTCTGCTAGCTGCGGACCCTGAACAGGCAGATCCGAAGCGCTTCCTCCGCAGAGGATAAGCACGTCGGCACAGTCACGGTGGTTCTGAATGTCGTCAAGTGAATAAACGGGAACGCCTTCCGTCAGAATTTTAAGCGAGGACGGGTCGCGGCGGGTGAACACACAGGCAAGCTCAGTGTCTGGGTTCTGCCTTATCGCCAGCTCCGTACCCCTGCCAAGGTTGCCGTAGCCAACGATTCCAATGCGTATCTTGTTCATTTTTATCATTTCCTTTCAAGCTTTTATGGGGCGGCATGATTGCCTAAGTACAATAAAATTATACCACATTTTGCAGGAAATGAAAAGCTTTTTTGCAAAATTTACATAAAAAATACGCTGCGGCAAAAGGCTGAGCCTTTACCCCTTTTAGGCGTACAATGCCAATAAGGGTAAAATGCTCCCATGGGTAACAATACTTCTGTATCGTTACCTGCCTAAAGTGCACAGCGTATCGTTTGTATTATGTACAAAATACAAGTTCAGTCTTAAACCTTGCTGTTGAACATCATAGCGGAAAGCTGGTTGTAGTAATCGTTTTTCGTTCCCTTGGAATTGTAGGTGGGAAGATTAGTGCTGTTGAGAGCCGCTGTACGGTGTATGTACGACGCCTTGTCGGCAATACGGCTTGCAAGGGAGTAACTGCCTGAAAACAGGGATTTCATAGTCAGCGGAGAAGTAGCCTTGAGCTTATCCTCATCAATTGAGAGACGGTTGTCGCTGTCGACAGAAATACCTATGCGATTGAGCGTACGAGAATATGCTTTGGTAGAGTTTACCATCTGCACACCCTTTTGGAGAGCTGTGGTATTTTCGCTGTCCTTGAGACTGTCCAGAGTGCTGTTGTAGCTGTCTACAAAATCCTTTACAGCGGAAACAGATTTCTCGGTATCGTTGTAGAACGAACTTCCGCTTGTCGCAAGCTTTCCTGCGTTTTCGTTCAGCTGCTTGGCAACAGAGGCAAGCTTTTCGGCGTTTGCCTTGGAAGCAGAGTCATTATCGGAAACAGCTCCGCCCGAAAAATACTCCTTGAAGCCCTCAAGCAATTCTTTCTGGTAGTCCTTTGAGCGCACCATCTGAACCTTTTTGGCAATGGAATACAGATCGTTTGAGTCGGTCTTGAGCGCATTCGAGAGCATACTCGAAAGGTCACTGCCCTGCTGCTTGTTCTTGTTAGCAAGAAGAGTGCTGTAATATGAATTTGAGGTATACGCGTTGATTCCGTACAAAGACATAAAATCGCATCCTTTCATTATTTATTATCAAGCCTTGATTTAGCTGTTGAAAGCATGAGCTTGATACGGTTTTCCTGATTGACTTTTGTTGCTCCGGGGTCGTAGTCGATGGCAACAATGTTTGCTTCCGGGTGGACCTGCCTGATCTTTCTTATCATGCCCTTTCCCACAATATGGTTCGGAAGACAGCCGAAAGGCTGCGCACAGACAATATTGTTCACGCCGCTGTCCACAAGCTCCACCATTTCGGCGGTAAGCAGCCAGCCCTCGCCCATTTTATTGGCAGGCGAAACATATGGCAGTACATTTTTCTTTGTCTCCTCAAAGCGTGCGGGAGGTCTGAACCGAGTTTCGGATACAGCCTTGATAATGGTATCCTGCATTTTCCGCAGGAACATTTTCAGCGCGCCCGAGCCGATAAATTTTTTGTACCTGACATGATAGAGCTGAGTATCGACGATGTGGTGGTCGCACATGAACAGGATAAAGTCCAGCAGACCCGGAATGACCACTTCGGCGTCCTCGCTTCTGAGAAATTCCTCAAGGCAGTTGTTGCCGAGTGGAGCGTATTTGATATATATTTCACCGACAACGCCTACTTTGACCTTTGATGACATAGTGTAGGGGACATCGGAAAAATCCTTTAGAATTTCGCGTGCGGTACTTCCGAACGCTGGAATGGAAAAGCCTCTTTTCATGATGCGGTCGATCCAGCTGTCAATGAGAGCGTCGGTATCGCCGCGCTTGTTCTCATAGGGACGTACCTGATTGCCTATCCACATAAGCAGGTCGCCGTAGCATATGGCGATTATCAGTTCGTAGAGAAGCTTTACAGAAAGTTTAAAGCCGGGGTTTTTCTCCATATTGGAAAGGTTCAGTGAAATAACGGGAATTTGCTCCATGCCGTTATTTTTGAGAGCCTTGCGGAGAAGATTTATATAGTTGGAAGCGCGGCAGCCGCCGCCTGTCTGGGTTATCATCAGAGCGGTCTTGTTAAGGTCGTACTCACCTGATTTGAGAGCGTCCATCATCTGACCGATGACAAGCAGAGCGGGGTAGCAGGTGTCGTTATGGACGTTCCGAAGACCCTCGTCCACGATTTTTCTGCCCGTGCTTGTGAGCAGCTTGACCTTGTAGCCGTGGTTGTTGAAGATTTTTTCCAGAAATGTAAAGTGTACGGGCAGCATCTGCGGAATAAGGATAGTATAGTCTTTCCGCATTTCTTCCGTAAAAAGCAGTCTGCCTTTTTCGTTGTAAACCAGTTCAGCCATAAAAGGCAAGCTCCTTAATAAATTATTCTCCGACTATATTATATCACAGCCGTACAAAAATTTCAAGTGTTTTTTTCAATTTTCTGCACAAAAAATTTCCTGCACGTCCGCAGCTTTTCACTTATATATCGGCAGGAAATTCAAAAACTTTAGCGTGAAATTTTCTGCAAAATAAAAAACGAACATCGAGCAATGTCCGTTTTTTTAATAAAAAATATTTTAAGAGAGAGAGTCAAGGGTTAACAAACCTTGATGCTGATTTAATTATACAGTAATTTTAGAGCTTTGACAATTAATAAATTTCAGATAATTTCATACAAAAATTATATATTGAGTGCAATTTTCGGATAAATGTAAAATTTTTGTGAATGTCAAAAGCCCAGTTCCTCGTTGACAAGAATTACCTTTATCCTGCCCCTTATGCGCTGGAAAGCCGATACCACAAAGGAACAGCATATACGCGCGTCGCTTTTGCAGCCGTCGGTCATGCCCGCGCAGCTGCCTGAAGCGAGGGACATACACTGCCCCTTGCTCTTGCAGTAGGTCTCACAGCCGAGCCTTGCGGTATTCATTGGCGCGGCGAGACGCTTTACACGTGTAACAGCGTCCTCCAGCGTGGGGACGACCTTGTTCCTGCCCGCAACAACAATAACGGATTTAGGGCCGAAGCATATCGCCGCAACGCGGTTGCTGTTTCCGTCCACGTTGTAAAGTTCGCCGTTTTCGGTAATTGCGTTCGCGCTTGTAAGGTAGCTGTCCGCAAAAAATGCGCGGCGGTATATCTCCTCGGCTTCCTCGGGACTTTTACCCGTCCTGTCGAGAAAATCATAAGCGCCCGACCGAAGCAGATCCGCAACGCCCGTCTCGGCAAGGGACATGGAGCCGCCGCAGGAAACGGTCTCGCCCTCGGAGAGAAGCTCCTTTACAATTGGCAGCACGTCCTCCTTGGTCTCGGCGATAAAGCATTTCATGTTGTTTGCCTCAAGGCTTCTTGCGGTGCGTTCGAGTATGGTTCTGTAAACATCTTTAGCGTGATCAGGCATATGTATTCCTCCCTGTATGACCCTATGTTGCAGTAAATAATTAAATTGACTTCGTGATATGTTTAACAAATGTATAAGTATTATTCATTATTATATCATATATTTTTAAGAAAATAAACGGTAAAAATAATTTTTGTAGGATATTCCGAATTTTGTGTGAAAAATTTGTTACGATAAATAGAGTTTTTTCAGAAGCATTTTACCGGAAGCTGTCCTGAAAATCTTGTCACAGACTTGTTTTGCGGCTTCGGCGGACATATTGTCCTCGAAGATGTTCACAAGAAAATCCGCTTCAACCAGTATCTGCCAGTCGTCGGAATCTATCCCCGAGTAGGTGTGATGATGTGCGATAAGGAAGCAGACGCGTTCGGTAAGCTCCTCGTCCGCGCCGAGACTGCCGAGTATTTCCCTTGCGACGGGAACGCCCTCAACCTGCTGAAGCTCGCCCTCGCAGGAGCTGTATTTCCGTTCGCACTCGCGTATGCCGATATCGTGCAGGACGGCCGCCGCCCGCAGTATCTCCATTTCCCGCTGGGACAGCCCCTCGCTCTCTCCGATAGCCTGTGCAAAGGCGTAAACCTTCATAAAATGCTGTATGCGCTTGGGGTCGCCGCAGTCGTAAGAGACAGCGGCAGTTATAAGCTCGTGAAGCTTCATAATGACAGTCCTTTCATAAAATAAATTTTGCATTGAATCGCCGCCGCCGATAGCACCAATCCGTCCGTTTATCATAAAATGAAATAAACAGAAACGGAGTGATTTTTATGAATTGTTTAAAATGCTTTCTCGGCGGCAGCTCGCCGAAAGGCTTCCGCACCCATTTCGGTGAAACCATCGCCGATACCGGATACTATACCTACATAATCAAGGGCGGTCCGGGAACGGGCAAATCCACGCTGATGAAGCGGCTTGCCGAAGCCTTTCCCGACGACGAAAAGGAGCTTTATCAATGCTCCAGCGACCCCGATTCCCTTGACGCGGTGGTTTTCAAGGAAAAGCGCGTGGTTTTCGTGGACGGAACAGCTCCCCATGTTTTCGACCCCGAATACCCCGGCGCGGCGCAGCAGATACTGGATCTGGGCGTGTGCTGGGACGCGTCCTTCCTCAAAGAAAACAAGGAGGAAATTATTTCCGTCACCTCGGAGTATCTGAGACACCACGCAAGCTGCCGGCGGTTTATCACCGCTCTTGCCGCGGTAACCGAGGATACCTGCCAGGTGGGACGCACCGCTCTCAACGAGGAAAAGCTTGAGGGTTTCACCGAAAGGCTTGCGGCAAAGCTTCTGCCAAGAAAAAAGGGTGCGGGCGAGGGCAAGATCGAGTTCCGCCAGCTGTCCGCACTTACGCCCAAGGGATACCTGACAAACGTCCCCGAGGACTACGCGGTGTATCTGCTCTGCGACAACTGCTTTGCGGGCTCGGATATTTTCCTGAGACGCTTTGCGGACATTGCTTCAAGCCGCGGCTACGGCGTGAGCATAAGCGTCTGCACCCTGCGGAACGAGGAAAGCTTTGAGCATATCCTCGTACCTGAGCTGAAAACCGCGTTCCTGACGGCAAGCCCCCTCAACGCTCTGTCGGTGGAGACCAAGCAGCCCATAAATTTCCGCCGCTTTTACGACAAGGGCACGCTTATCGCCAAAAAGGCGCGGCTCAAATTCAACGAGGCTGCGCTGAAAAATCTCCGCGATGAGGCGGTGAAGTCCCTTGTGAACGCCAAGGCGGAGCACGACCGTCTGGAGGAGTACTATATAGAAGCCGTGGACTTCGACAGCGTGCAGCGCATACAGTACGATATGATATCGAAGATCAAGGGTATGGGGTAACGCGGCGTATACTGTACCCGTCCGCGCCTGTTTTTCGGGACGGCGGGCGGGGCAGTCCCCCGAAAACAAAAAAGATGATACGTATTTTTACGCATCATCGTGTAACTTCAAGCTATTCGCCGATAGAAGAACCGCCCCCTATGCAGACTCGGGGACGGCTTTCTAAATGGAGCTATCTATCGGATTTGAACCGACGACCTCATCCTTACCAAGGATGTGCTCTACCAACTGAGCTAAGATAGCGCTCGGACTGCATTGATTATTATATCCCATATTTCGTGTTTTGTCAAGAGTTTTTTTAAAAAATTTTTTGCAGGCCGAATAAACCGTCCTCACGTGTCCAATAATCAGTACGCAGGAACATGGAAACCACAGTGAAAGGACGGATAATACTTATGGAAAATAAAAGAAAAATCCGGAAACCGACTGCTGCCGCCGCAGAGCTTGCCGCTCTTGTCGGAATGGCGGTAGCTGTTTTCTGTGCAGGCTTCTGCGGCTTTGCGGAGGACTATGATCACATAACACAAACCGTTTTCAGACTTCACATACTTGCCAATTCCGATTCGGAGTACGACCAGAGCCTGAAGCTTGCGGTCAGGGACGCGGTGCTGGAGGAAAATTCCGCGGTCTTTGAGGACTGCAAATCCGCCGAGGAAGCCGCCGAAGCCGCCGAAAAAAGCATGGACGACATAAAGCGCACCGCCGAAAGAGTCCTTGCGGAGAACGGAGTTGGATACGGCGCGGAGTGCAGCGTGGAGAAGATCGCGTTTGACAGCCGCGTTTACGGCGATATCACCATGCCTGCGGGAGAATATCTGTCCCTGAGGATAACTCTCGGCGAAGCCGCAGGAAAAAACTGGTGGTGCGTTATGTTCCCGCCGCTGTGCCTGCCCGCTGTATCGGGCGAGACGGCTGAGGAGGCGTTCTCGCCGGAAGAGCTGGAGCTTCTGGAAAACCCCGAAAGCTACGAGTGCAGGTTTTATCTTCTGGAGCTGCTGAACAGACTTAGAGAACGTCCCGAATAATTCACGAAATGTTAAAAATTGACCGCCGGTCGATTGCCGTTTATTCATTTAATTTCGGAAAATTAATAAAATTATTATAATTCACTAAAAAAATAAAGCATTTTTTGTGTACTAATTTTCTGAAATATACTTGTGAAAAGCCAAAATATATGGTATAATTTCAGTATATTCAGACGAGTGTCTGAACTCAGAACTGATATTGGAGGTATTCACAATGGATGGAACCGGTTTTCTCAAGACGGTAAGAGTCGGAGGCTTTGATAAAAAGGACGTTCTTGCTTATGTCGATGAACTGAACTCTAAAATTTATGCGCTCGAAGCCGAGCTGGACGAAAAGAAAGCTCTTCTCGAAAGTTCGGGCGGCGGCGGAGAAAGCAGCGAAAAGTACGAGGAGCTTCTCGCGGCGGATAAGTCCAAGATCACTGAACTCCAGACAAATAACGACTCCCTCAAGCTCCAGATGAAGTCTATGGAAGATGAGCTTGCGGAAAAGGACAGGGAAATAGAAGAGTGCAAGGCACAGATCGCCGAGCTGGAGGATCAGCTCCAGGAGGCTAAGAATAAGGCTGCTACCGCTCCCGCGGCAGGCGGCGACAGCAGCGCTCTCGACTTGAGCAACGTATTTATCGAGGCTCAGAAGACCGCTACGACCATCGTTACGCAGGCTAAGGAAAACGCCCGCAAGATGGACGAGGACGCAAAGAAGCTTGCTAATCAGGTCGTTGACGACGCTAACGGCAAGGCTTCCACTATCGTTAAGAATGCTGATGAAAGGGCTTCCAAAATACTTTCCGACGCTGAGGACAGAAGCACCGAAATGCGTGCGGCTGCCGATAAGATCAGACAAGAGGTTGAGGAAGAGATCGCTGAGATCGACGAAAATGTTATCAAGCTCAAGGAAGTTCTTGAAATGTTCTCCGACGAGAGCCTGTCAAGACTTAAAGAAGCTAAGAACCAGATCGACAGCACTCAGAACGCTATCAGAAAGGGCAAGTCCCTTGCTGCGGCTAAGCCTGCTCCCGCTCCCGCACCCAAGGCTGCGGCTCCCGAGCCCGAGCCCGAGCCCGAGCCGATTCCCGAGCCCGAGCCTGAAGCTGTGGCTGAGCCTGCTCCTGAGCCCGAGCCTGAGCCTGCACCTGTGCAGAGCGCTCCGAAGCCCGCTAAGCCCGCAAAACCTGCGTTTACAGGCTTTGACATGAGCGAGCTTGAAAGCCTTACAAAGGCGGCTGAAGCCGAAGCAGAGCTTGACGCTAACAACATCTCTCTTTCGGATATATAATACATATGGCTGAAATCTACGATATAAACGTCTCCGAGCTGCGGAGCTTCTGTCCGAAGCTCCGCGCGGGGGACAAGGTTCTGCTGTCGGGGTGCATCTATACCGCCCGCGACGCCGCTCACAAGCGGTTTGAAGCTATGCTTGACAGAGGAGAGGAGCTTCCTGTGGAGCTCAGGGACGCGGTCATCTATTACGCGGGTCCAACGCCTGCTCCCGTGGGAAAACCTATCGGTTCGTGCGGTCCCACCACTTCGGGACGAATGGACAAATTTGCTCCGCGGCTTCTTGATCTGGGACTTTGCGGAATGATCGGCAAGGGCGAACGCAGCGGCGACGTCCGTGAAGCTGTCGTGCGCAACGGCGCGGTGTACTTCTGCGCGATAGGCGGCGCGGGAGCGCTTGCGGCAAGCTGCGTGAAAAGCTGCGAGGTCGTTGCTTTCGACGATCTGGGCTGCGAATCGGTGAAAAAGCTGCTGATCGAAAAGTTCCCCGTAACGGTGGCGAACGACTGCGGCGGCGGAGATATTTTCAGCGAGGGCAGGGCAAAGTATGCTCTGTAAGTTCATAAACTGCATCAGATTTTTTGCGGGTATTTTTAAGGCAGACTGTCCGTAAATTGAGTGGTGGTCTGTCTTTGTCATTTTTGGAAACATAATATGTTAAAATTACCAAATACATTTGACAATTATTGATTTTACTTACAAAGAATACAAAATATGGTGGAAATTTGATGAAATCCCTTGACAAAAGCCGTAAATAAATGGTAAAATAATATAAGCGTTAATTATGCTGTCATATGTGCAGCTCGATTCAGGGTATGTCCGTTGAGATTGGTGGGAAAGCTATGAGCCGCGCGGGTTCTGATTTTAACAGTTCGGATTTCTGCGAACTCGATTCGCTGGACGATAACGGGCTGATCGATTTCTCCCGCCGCAATGCAAGCTCGTCCCTCGGTAAACGTGCCGTTTCAACGCTTATACTGCGGTATATCCCGCTGGTAAGAAAAAGGGCGAACGGCTATGCAAGAGATTATGCGGAGCCTGAGGATCTTGCTCAGGAGGGTTTCCTGTCCTTTCTTAACGCGGTGGATTCTTTCGATCCGAGCCGCGGTGCAAAGTTCTCGTCGTTTGCAGACGTTTGCGTTACAAACGGTATAAAAAACGCTGCGCTGAGGCTGAAAAAAAACGCGGGTGAAAGCCGTGAATCGGAATTGGAGGAAAACGGTGAGACTATTTCCTCTCCCGAAAATATTTGGTTTGAAAAGGAAAAAATGCTCGGCGTTTACGGCGAGATAGAATCCCTTTTAACCAAGCGCGAATGGGATATTTTCAGATTGTATCTGGTCGGTCTGTCCTACAGGGAGATCGCGGAAAGACTTGATATCCCGGTAAAATCTGTCAATAATGCTGTGTTTCGTGTGAGAAAAAAGCTCAGAGCGCTGTTTTCTCCCGATAATGCGGACATTTAATATATGACCAGGTAGCTTAATGTCAAGAGCGTTGTTTTTTTAAAGGCGGTTGTTTTTTCAAAGGCAAAGGTGGCGGTGCGAATCCGTTCTCAGGTCCAAATTATTTTAAGCGAGGGAAAGCGAAATGTACGAAGACAAGACATTGGTTTGTAAGGAATGCGGAAACGAGTTCACTTTTACAGCCGGCGAGCAGGAGTTCTACGCTGAAAAGGGCTTTGTAAACGAGCCCCAGAGATGCAAGAGCTGCCGCGACGCAAGAAAGAACAGCGCTAAGGCTGAAAGAGAAATGTTCGAGGCTACATGCGCTTCATGCGGTGGTCCTGCAAGAGTTCCTTTCAAGCCCAGAGAAGACCGTCCTGTATATTGCAGCGACTGTTTTGCCAAGATGAGAGAGGAATAATTCTCATCGGCTCCGTCTGATTTTCCTGAGCGTATAAGCTCGGACACAAGCGGTTTGCGGGTGTTCGTTTTTAACCGCTGCTTTTAGGAAACGTCGGTCTAAGCGGAATTTACGGGGTAAACCGTAGATTTCGCTTTTTTTGTTTTTTTATTTAAACGTTTAAGCTGCCAAAGAAAATTTACCTTGTACGGTTGCTTTTTTCTGTGGGTATGGTATAATTTATATAGATTACTTTTGCGCTTATGCAGGCAAGAACCCGCCGTCATTTCGGCGGAAAGCCGCATAGGAAACCGTTAGTGCCGGGCCTGCCAAAGCCGTGGGCTGTGATTTCCGTGCCTCGGACAGCTTTTGTCCGTCGGGAAACAGCGGGCGGTATCAGAAGAGGTTAAGGAGATGATTTGCCGTGGATAAAGCGAGAATATTCAGAACGCTGCTGTGCGTCGGTTTGTGTATATTGATAGTTATTGCGGCAGGCGGATACTATATAACCTCTGTCCGCTCGTCGATGTGGGATCAGTTTATTACGGACATTCTGGAGATAACCTCACAGGGCAGCCACGCTTTCGGCGTTTATGCGTCGAGAGACACCGATATGCTCGATAGCCTCAGCGATATACTGGAGCGGGAGTCATCGGATAATGCGGACAATATTTCGAGTATGCTTGCGGTACTGAGCGAGTCCGAAAACGATTATTATGTTATTGATCTGAGCGACGGAAGAGTGTTTACAAACAGGAATGCGGAATACAGCACCTATGAAATCGGCGACCTGAAGGCATATGCCGAGCTGGAGGGCAAGGGTATCTGCGAACCCGCGATAAGCGCTTTTTCAGGACGGAACGTGCTGTCCCTTTATGAGACATTTGAGTTTGCCGACGGCGACGAGGGTATCATTATAAAGGAGCTTATCCTGTCCTCAGTTTCAAATGAGTTTTCGATCACATTTTTTAACGGCATGGGCTTTTCCCACATCATCAACAGAGAGGGAAAGATAATCGTGCGCTCAAATCACAAGAACAGCAGCCGTACCTTTGAGAACGTTTTCGAGCTTATTGCTCCCGAAAATACGGACAGCGAAGTTGTGCAGGAGTTTAAGAATGCTCTTTTGACGAATGAAAGCGGCGTGGCAAGGTTCATATATCGGGGCGAGGAATACGTGTGTACCTATGTGCCTGTGGCGGAGGTTGACGGCTGGTACTTTATTTCCGTCATTCCCAACTCGGTCATTATGGAGGACGCGGGAAGAGTTGTAAAAAGCTCCCAGATGGTGTTGTTTGTTATCACTGTCGGCATAGTCGCGTTCGCCGCGTTTATGCTCATAATCCGTCAGAACTACAGGAGCATTATGGAAAAGGAGCAGGAGATAAAATACCGTGAACAGCTTTTCGGTATACTTTCCAACAACACGGACAACGTGTTCCTTATGTCCGCCACGGACGGCAATAACGTTGAGTATGTCAGCCCGAATATTGAGAGGGTAATGGGTATTCCCGCAAAGGATGTCAAAAAGGATCTCTTTGCCATAAACAGGACGCTTTGCTACGACGGGCACGAGATCGGCACGGCGCTTATGCGGAAGATAGGCCCGGGAAAGCCCGTTTCCTTTGAAAATGAGCGTATCCACGGTGTAACGGGAGAGCGCAGGTGGTTTTCCGAGATCATATATTACGCCGAGGTGGACAACACGGGAAAGCTTATTGCGGTGATCTCCGACAGGACTGAGGAGAACAATAACAAGCTTGCGCTTGAGGACGCGCTGAATACCGCAACGTCCGCAAACGAGGCTAAAAGCACGTTTCTCAGCAATATGAGCCACGATATCCGCACGCCGATGAATGCCATAGTCGGCTTGTCAACGCTGCTCCAACGGGACAGCGACAAGCCCGAAAAGGTGCGGGAGCATACAAGAAAGATAGTTGCGTCCAGTCAGCATATGCTGGGACTTATCAACGATATTCTGGACATGAGCAAGATCGAAAGCGGAAAGGCAACGCTGAACATTTCGGAGATAAACCTTGCCGAGATCGTGGAGGAGCTTGCTACAATTATCAGACCGCAGGCAAAGGCAAAGAACCAGACCTTTGACATTTCCGTCAGGGACATTCAGCAGGAGCATCTGCTGGGGGATAAGCTGAGGATAGAGCAGATCATGATAAATCTGCTGTCCAACGCGGTGAAGTACACCCACGAGAACGGCAGGATCGAAATGATCATAGAGCAGATACACGGCGGCACAGGCAATTACGCCCATATGAGATTTACCGTCCGCGACAACGGTATGGGTATGTCCGAGGAGTATTTGCAGATAGTGTTCAAGCCGTTTACCCGCGAGACGAACAGTACCACGAACAAGATACAGGGTACGGGTCTGGGCATGGCTATCACGAAAAATCTGGTCGATCTTATGGGCGGAACTATCGCTGTCAGCAGTGTTCAGGGTGAGGGAAGCGTATTTACGGTTGATCTGGAGCTGCGTATGCAGGAAAAGGATATTGACAGAAGCTTCTGGAAAAAACACGGGGTCACCCGCGTGCTTATTGCGGACGGCGACGAGGCTGTCTGCACAAATATTGCGGGAGCAATGGAGGAAACCGGTGCGGCGGTTCAGTTTGCGCTGAACGGGTCAAGCGCGGCGGAAATGGTGCGTGAGGCTCTGGACAGGGGAGCGGGCTACAACTTTATCCTGCTTGACAGCGAGCTGCCCGACATCAGCGGCATTGAGACTGCCCGCCGCATAAGGGATACCGCGGGTGACGGCGTTACGATAATGCTGCTCACCGCACGCGATCTGAACGATATCGAGGACGAGGCTGCCGCGGCGGGTATAAACGGTTTTCTTATGAAGCCGTTTTTCCTCACGAATTTCAGGACGGCTGTGGAAAAGCTTCGCATGGACGGCGGTATCGGAGACGACAAAAATACGCATTCGCTGGAAAACAAAAAGGTACTTATTGCCGAGGACAACGAGATAAATTCCGAAATACTTCTGGAGCTTCTGGGTGAGATACCGGGACTTGTCTGCGTTGTCACCGAAAACGGCAAGGAGGCTTACGACAGCTACATGAGCTCCGCGGAGGGCGAGTACGACATAATTCTTATGGACGTGCAGATGCCCGTCATGAACGGCTACGAGGCGACAACGGCCATCCGCGCTTCGGGACGTTCCGACGCAAAGACCATACCCATAGTTGCCATGACCGCAAACGCCTTTGCCGAGGACGTTAAGGCGGCTCTCGATTCGGGCATGAACGCTCATGTTTCAAAGCCTGTGGATATGGACAGGATAATCGAAGTGCTGAGGGACTTTACAAACGGAAAATAATATGAAAAAGCGGCGGAGCTTTAAACTCCGCCGTTTGTATTTATAAATATCATTGAGACGCTTCAAGGTAGAAGTCATAGATAGGCGCGATAGCCTTGAAGTCCTCGGCAAGCTTTCCGATAAGCCTGTCGCTGAACAGCAGGTCGAAATCCTTGCTTTCGCAGGACAAGCCGATATTCTTTCGATTGAGCCAGTTCTGCTTTTTGGCGGACTGTTCGGGGTACTTGTTCCTCTTGTAAAGGTCGCCGTAGAGCGAAAAGACGTCCTGCTTTTCGTAGGCACTAAGAGCCTTTTTGAAGCTTTTGCTGTCCTCAAGGATAAGCTGTCTGTATTTCTCCATGACCTCAGAGGGAGCGCTGTAGAAGCCGCAGCCGTAGTCGAAGCCGCCCTGTGATATGCTGAAATAAAATCCCAGCAGCGAGCCGTTCTCCCCGCGGGGACGGGCAAAGGTGTACCACACATAATCGCGGAAAATTGATTTTCCTCTTGCATAGCGGGCGTCGCGGTACAGTCGGGATATCTTTTTCGGGTCGCATATAAAGCTGCCGTCGATACCGCGCATGGTCTCCGCAAGACCGTTTACAACCTCGGCAAACGGTTCGATGACGTATTTTTTGTAGTCCTCCTTATGGTCGTTGAACCACGTTTTGCTGTCGTTGATGTAATTTTCAAATATAAAGTCAAGGGATTTGGCTGAAAATGGCATTTTTTACACTCCTTAATCCTATGCGTTCAGCATTTCCAGAATATGCCGTATGGTCTCCTCCGCCTTTTCGTAGGCGAAATTATCCGTAAAGCGGCGGCTTTTTTCAAGCTCCGAGGTTACGACTGTGCTGTAGCTGTATTCCAAAAGCCCGTCAAGTATTTCCATTGCACCGTGGGAATCCAGCTCGTCGATAGCTTCAAGAGCCTTCTCCAGCTCGGCCTTCAGGGCGTCCGCCTTAATGGGAGGCTTGTTTGTGATGTCGTGCTCTTCCGTTTCAACAAAGGGCTTTATATTTTCCGTGATCTCCGAAAATCTTGCGATAAGCGCGGGAGTGTCCTCGGAAATCTGCTTGTAGTTTTCCTCTTTTCCCGCCTGTTCGAGATTTTTCGCCATCTCGGAAAGTCCGACCGCTCCTATGGCAAGGGAGGAGCTTTTCAGTCCGTGGACTTCGGTGGTATAGTTTTTGTAGTCCCTGCTGTGGGCGTAGGTCTCTATCCGCAGGATACTTTCCGCGGCGGTCTCCATAAAGGTTTTCAGTATCGCCAGATAAGCGTCAACATTTCCTCCGCAAAGGCTCAGACCCGCTTTCACGTCCACGTTGGGGATAACGATATCGTCGTCCTCCTCGGCTTCTGCTGGAGCGGCTTCCGCAGGCGTATAGCCCCCGCCGAAAATGTCGGAAACGTCCGAAGCGACGGAGTAAGCAGGCTTTGCACTTGCTTCAGAGTAGTTTATCATCTGCTCGGGAAGCCATTTTTCGAGTATCTTTTCAAGCAGGGAAAGCTGTATCGGCTTGGAAATAAAGTCGTTGAAGCCCGATTCCAGAAACATCTCCCGCGCTCCGCTGACAGCGTTTGCGGTAAGGGCGATTATCGGAAGCTCCTTGCTGTAGGCGTCATTTTGTGAACGGATCATTTTCGTTGTATCCACGCCGTCAAGCTCGGGCATCATGTGATCCATGAACACCAGATCGTAGTATGCTGAATTTATCATCTCAATGGCTTTTCTGCCGCTGTCGGCAAGCTCCGCCTTAATGCCGTAGGTCGTCAGGAGCCGCGCGGTAACGCTAAGGTTGACCCTGTTGTCGTCCACCACAAGGACGTGTGCGTCGGGAGCGTAAAGAGTGTGGGATTTCTCTTCCGAAACGGGGGCGTGTACGCTTCCTGCCGCAGATTTTGGGATAGGCGACGGGTCGGATATTTTCTGCACCAGAACGACGGTAAACACCGAGCCCTTGCCGTATTCGCTCTCCACGGTAATGTTTCCGTTCATTTTTTCCGCAAGGTTTTTGGAAATGGGAAGTCCCAGACCCGAACCCTCGATCTTCCTGTTTTTCCGCGTATCCACCTGCTGGAAATTCTCAAACAGCTTGGAGATGTCCTCTTTCTTGATGCCAAGTCCCGAATCGGCGATCTTGAACATCAGTGAAACGTCGTCCCCGACGCGGCTCAGCTCCTTTACGGTCAGGCTGATAAAGCCCTCGCTTGTGAACTTTACCGCGTTGCCGAGCAGATTTATAAGTATTTGCTTCAGCCGCACCTCGTCGCCGTACATTTTGCGTGGTATGTGTCTGTCTATATCGATCTTGAAGTCCAGATTTTTCTTTTTGTCAAGCTGAACGTAGATAATGCTTATAACGTCGTTGAGCATATCCGCCGTGTCGTAGACCGACGGGACAAGCTCCAGCTTTCCCGCCTCGATCTTGGAGATGTCGAGGATATCGTTGATAATGGAAATAAGGTTCTTTGCCGCGGTTTTGATGTCGGCGGCGTAGCAGTAATTCTTTTCTTTCAGGCAAAGCTCCGCAAAGCCCGTGATAGCGTTCATTGGGGTACGTATCTCGTGGGACATATTCGCCAGAAAATCGCTTTTGGCATTGTTTGCCATATCAGCCCTGCGGCTTATGTCGATAAGGTTGTCCACGTATTTTTTCGTATCCGTAACGTCTATGACCAGCACGGAATAGCCGTCTCCGCTGCCGTCGCTGTTGGACAGGGGAGTTATGTGCTTTTCGTAGTACTTGCCGTTCAGCTCAAATTCCGAGTTGCCCTCGCTGTCGGAAGCCGAGATAAGGTTCAGGGCAAACTCGGCGGTCTTTCTCCTGTCGTCGTCCGAAAGTGCGGAAAAAATACGTCTTGCCGCGGGATTTGAGTCCACGATATTCATTTTGTTGTCGGTAACGATAAGAGCGTCGTCCATTGTTTCGATAACGTTGTCGCGGGCAGTCTTTACCATGTCGTATCTGGCTCCGCTGTATACTGATGCGGTAACGGTCACGCAGCATATGCACATTGCAAGGGAGGATGGGTTGAAGTCTCCGAAAACGCGGAAATAGTACAGCGCCATTGCCGCAGTGGGCAGAAGCACGGTAAGAAAGGAAAATCTTACCCTTGCCGAGCTGCCGACGGCATTTTCGCCCCGCCGCTTGACAAAAGCCGCAGCCGCGGTCACTATAGTTTTTATCGCCATCGAAGCCAGCAGCGCGTAGAAGCCGATATTATACTTAACTTCTGCGGAGTGTGCCCCGTTTTGTTCCGTAAGAATTATTTCACTGAAATACAGATGGAAAACCTTGTCGGAAGCACAAGCGATTATCCCGAACAGGTCTGCCGCCAGCAGCAGAATGCTTATCACCTTTGGTATCTTCAAGCCGCGGTTCTCGCAGGCGAACCAGTACAGCAGATACATCGCAAGTGACGACCCCATAATGTCGAATGGCTTTACCGCAATAGCTGCTTCGGGACTGTCCGCGAACAGCAGCATCGTATAGGCAAAGCAGTTCAGGAACGCAGAAGCGAGCGCCGCGGTAAGAACCGAGTATGCGCCCGCTTTTTTTGCAGTTACAATATAAATTATGTATACGAACATCAGCGCCACGCAGGTTATCTGAATAGTCAGCAGGAAATTGTTATTTTCCATACATACCGCAAAACCGCCGTCAGCGGCTTGCACGCCCCCTTTAAAAGTTATGTTAATCTGATGTGTGTATAGAAAGCCCCGTCCGACGGGATCAGACGGGCTGTTCCTTTGTCAGAAGACATTCCTCTATCCTGTCGCTTATGCTTACGAAGATATCCGTAAGCTCGGGATCGAAGAAAACTCCTCTGTCCTTGATTATTATTTCCATAGCCTTTTCGTGGCTGAAAGCGTCCTTGTAGGAACGCTTTGACGTCAGCGCGTCGTAAACGTCCGCGATCGAGAGTATCCTTGCGCAGAGAGGTATATCCTCGCCGCTTATGCCTGTGGGATAGCCCGTGCCGTTCCATCTTTCGTGGTGGTACATAGCCATATCCCTTGCAATGTGCAGGAACTCGGTGTCCGCGCTTTCGTGTACTTCCATCGTGTCGAATATCTTGTCGATAGCGCTTGCGCCCACGCGTGAGTGGTGGTATGAGCCCTCCACAGAGCTGAATATATTGCTGAACGTGTCTCCGCCTATCTGAGCATGTGTTTTCATATGCTCGAATTCCTCCTTGTCAAGTGAGGATTCCTTGCGCAGCACGCTGTCGTTTATGCCGATCTTTCCTATATCGTGCAGCGGAGCCGCCCTTACAAGACTTCGCATATACTGCGGAGTAAGTATATCTTTATACTTGTCGTACCGGGACAGCTCTTCTATGAAAACGGAGAAATATCTTGTGGTATTTTTGATATGACCGCCCGTTGTGCCGTCTCTGGACTCCACAAGCTCCGCAAAGCAGGTGGACATAACGTCCTGGAGACGTTCGATAACAGCGGTTTTTTCGGCTACCATGTATTCCAGCCTATGGCGGTATCCGTTGAGCTCTATGTGGGTATCGATGCGGCTGAGCATTATCTCCGTCACAAAGGGCTTTCTGATAAAGTCCACCGCGCCCAGCGTCAGGCACTTCATCTCCATTGCGACATCCGCCTCGGAGGTGAGGATTATAACGGGTATCTTTGACAAATCGGGATCGGCCTTAAGCTTTGTCAGCACGGTGCAGCCGTCCATTTCGGGCATATTTATGTCAAGCAGTATCAGATCCGGCTCGGCCTTTGTGAGAAATTTCAGAGCCTGAGCGCCTGAAACAGCCAGCGTGAGCCGATATCTTTCCCCTAAAAGCTGCTCGGCAAATTTAAGGTTCGCGGGAACATCGTCCACCACAAGAATATGTTTCTTTACCATCTCGGACATATACGTCAAAATCCTTTCAATTACAGCGGTGCAGCTACGATCGTACCGTCTTCCTCAAGTCTGATCTTTGTACGGACGTATTCGGTGTCAGCCTTGAATACAGCGTCGTTTATGACGATCTTTACTCCCGGATACATATAGCCGCGGCAGCTTACCGAAAGATACTGTCTGCTGGCAAGAGTGATGTTGATCTCTTCGACCCGCTTGTTAAGATTTTTTATTTCGACTCCCAGAAGTATCTTCTGGCGGCAGGCGTTTCCGAGGATCTTTTCCTTGTCCTCGGGCAGACTGCGGAGTTCTTTTTTCTTTTCGTTGAGGAAGTTGATTATCAGAGTAACATCGTTTATGCTCTTCTGATTTTTTTCAATCTCCTTCATCAGCATATCTCTTTCCTCAGCAAGCAGGGCATTGTCGCCTATGGTGAGCATTGTTGGAGTGTAGTTTTTCGTGCCCATGTTGGAAATCTCCACGCTGCTGAGGCTTGTGTACTTTCCGCCCATGAGACCGCCGGTGTTGCCCTTTACGCAGAGCTCTCCGCAGTAGACGTCGCAGATAACGAAGTTGGAGGAGGTGAGAGTGCCGTCGCACTTGATATCGGAGCGTTCGCAGAAGTTGATTGTCACAGAGCCGTGAGCGACCACCTTGGAGTTGATGCAGCCCTTTTTGATGATGACGTCGCCGTCGGCTTCAAGCTGCGCGCCGTTAACGTTTCCCGCCACGATAATGTTTGCGTTGGAGGATATCTTGAAGCCCTCCATGACCTCGCCCTTTACGACCACGTCGCCCACGAAGTTGATGTTTCCCACGGAAGCGTCCACATCGCCTGCGATAGTAACAACGTTGTCGATAACAAAAGCGTTGTTCTTAAAATTGATATTTCCGTCGATAAGAGCGATTATCTGAGTGCCGTCCTCGGTAAGTTCGGTATTTGTACCGATTGTGTAGGCAGCCTTTTTGCCTACGATCTGCCTGAGGGCTTTTCCGCGGACGTCCGTACCGGGCGTACCCTCGGTGGGCAGAGTGATATCGGCGATAACGTCGCCCCTGTGAACGGTGCGCACAAGACCGAGGTTTTTATAGTCAACAAAGCCGTGTTCGTCCTCGACGGGAGCGATCTCGACCTTTTTGTCGTAGCGGTAAGTTATCGTTCCGTCGGTTCCGTTTACGGGAGGAGTCCAGACGGCGATAAGGGTACGGTCGCCGTAGAGCTTTTTATCGGCGATCTTATTGACGGTTTCTTCATTTATACCATATGTAACGTTAGCTTCAGCAAGCTTGCGCATGATAGTTTCGGCAGTAATTTCCGCGCCGCCGTTTACGGGAGGCTCGACAGTGATATAAGCCTCCGAGCCGTTGGACACTACCGTAACGGAAACCTCGCTGTCAACTGGGAGTTTCAGGATATTATTATCAGGCATAGTATCGCCCTCCGTTTCTTTATCAAACATACTTAAAAATCATGACATATTTATACAATTACATTATACACTATTTACTCAAAAATTACAATAGCTGTTAGAGAATAATTTCAAATTTAATGCATTTTTAACAAATAGTCTGTCTTTTTCACAAATTTTAAAAAGGCGCGTATGGTAAAAATGTACAAATAAGTTATGATATTTTTTCCAGTTGTAAATTATTCGGGAAAAACAGTTATGGGCGATAAATTTTGATTCTTTTTTACTTGACAATCTGTGCATATGGGAGTATAATAATTCAGTACAGAAAAGTTAGTTTAAGCTAATTTTTGAAAGGAACTCATTTATGACTTTAAACGAACTTAAAACAGGACAGTCTGCCGTTATAACAAGCGTCGGCGGGGACGGCGCGCTCAGGTGCAGGCTTCTCGATATGGGACTTATCCCCAAAACAAAGGTTATGATAAGAAAAGTCGCTCCAATGGGCGACCCGATCGAACTCTTCCTCAGAGGATACGAGCTTACCATTCGTCTTGAGGACGCGGAGAAAATCGCCGTCGCACCCGATACTGTCACGGAGGAGGCGGTTACGGTATGATACTTGCTCTTGCGGGAAACCAGAACTGCGGAAAGACCACCCTGTTCAACCAGCTTACAGGCTCCAATCAGCACGTGGGAAACTTCCCCGGCGTAACGGTGGACAGGAAGTCCGGCGAGGTGCGGGGGCAGAAAAACTGCGAGGTAGTTGATCTTCCCGGAATTTACTCCATACGTCCCTACACAAACGAAGAGATAGTGGCAAGGGACTTTCTCCTTGACGAAAAGCCCGACGCAATAATAAACATTGCCGACGCCACCAATATCGAGCGCAATCTCTATCTCACCCTGCAAATGCTGGAAATGAACATTCCCATGGTGCTTGCGCTTAACATGATGGACGAGGTTCGCAACAACGGCGGAACGATAGATGTAAAGGGACTTTCCGAGCGGCTGGGTATACCCGTCCTGCCCATAAGCGCGGCGAAAAACGAGGGTATCGACGAGCTTGTCTCCAAGGTCATCGAGTGCGCCGAGAAAAAGAAAAAACCGAAAAAGCTTGACTTCTGCCACGGCGCGGTACACCGCTGCATACACGCGGTATCCCACATGATAGAGGATCACGCCCTGCTTGCGGATATGTCCCCCCGCTTTGCGGCGACAAAGCTTGTGGAGAACGACCCCGATATAAACGAAAAGCTGAGGCTCAACGACAACGAGCTTGAAATGATAGAGCACAGCGTGTCCGAAATGGAAAAAGAGCTTGACATGGACAGAAACGCCGCCCTTGCTGATATGCGCTACACCTTTATCGAGGAGGTCTGCCGCGAGACGGTGGTGAAGTGCCGCGAAAGCAAGGAGCATATCCGAAGCGTTAAAATTGACAATATCCTGACGGGAAAATACCTTGCCATACCGCTTTTTCTCTGCATAATGCTGCTTATTTTCTGGATAACCTTCGGCTCGGTGGGAGTATGGCTCAGCGACATTTTCTCCGCCCTGATAGACTTTGTGATATCGGGCGTTGACAAGGCTCTGACGGTCTACGGGCTTAATCCAATTGTACATAGCCTTATCATAGACGGAATTTTCGCGGGCGTGGGAAGCGTTCTAAGCTTCCTGCCCACGATCGTCACGCTGTTTTTCTGCCTGTCCATTCTGGAGGACAGCGGCTACATGGCGCGTGTGGCGTTCGTAATGGATAAGCTGCTTAGGAAGATCGGTCTGTCGGGACGTTCCTTTGTTCCCATGCTTATTGGCTTCGGATGCAGTGTCCCCGCTATCATGGCGACGAGAACGCTGTCCTCGGAGCGGGACAGGCGCATGACTATTTTTCTTACGCCCTACATGAGCTGTAGTGCAAAACTGCCTATTTACGCGGTGTTTACGGCGGCATTCTTCCCGAAGTATAAGGCGCTGGTGATGATGGCCCTTTACGTTTCGGGAATGGTGGTCGGCGTTATCTGCGGACTTATAATGAACAAAACGAAATTTAGGGGAAATCCCGTTCCGTTTGTAATGGAGCTGCCTAATTACCGTCTGCCGTCGGCGAAAAGCGTTGCAATGCTGATGTGGGACAAGGCAAAGGACTTCATGCAGAAAGCCTTTACGGTAATATTTTTTGCGACTATCATAATCTGGTTTTTGCAGACCTTTGACCTGCGTCTCAACGTTGCGGAGAACAGCTCGGACAGCCTGCTTGCCATGCTGGGAACGATAATCGCGCCCCTGTTCAGACCCCTCGGCTTCGGCGACTGGAGAGCGGCCACGGCGCTTATCACAGGCTTTTCCGCAAAGGAAGCGGTGGTGTCAACGCTTGCGGTGCTGACTGGTTCAAGCACTGCGGATCTGGGAACGGTACTTGGCGGAATGTTCACGCCTGTTTCGGCGGCAAGCTTTCTTGTGTTCACACTTCTCTATACGCCTTGCGTGGCGGCAATCGCTGCGGTAAAGCGGGAGATGAACAGCGGCTGGTCGGCGTTTGTGATGGTGCTTGTGCAGTGCTTTGCGGCATGGGTGGTTTCATTTGCGGTATATAACGTCGGCGCATTGATTTGGGGATAATAAATTTTGATTTAGCGGGGAGCCCCCGCGGGCACTTGCACGCAGTGCAAGAAAGTCACGCCCCGCCGTAATATGTTCAGAACATTAATTATGCTATTGCCCCCTCAAGGGGGCGGG
>JAAVHI010000002.1 GCA_014799785.1 Ruminococcus sp. | reverse complement strand
GAAAACAGTCCACCGGACTGTTTTCAAGGGTTACTGTGCTGCGTACTGTAACAAGGAGGGGCGGTCGTGTTCGCCCCTCCTCGAAACGCTGTCGCGTTTCTCACCTCCTGCTCCGTTTCGTGGGATATGCGCCTGCGGGCGCGGGGAAGGGAGTTTCGCGCTCTGCGGAGCGCGACCAAAGGGCTCCGCCCTCTGGACTTCTGCGAGCTGGGCTCAGCTCGACCAGCTGATGTCGGCGGCTTCGCCGCCTAAGAACCCGCACGATAGTGCGCTAAATCAAAATTTATCTGCCGTTCGTTTGACGTAATCAGCATTTTATGGTATAATTAATTGTATTTTAAGAGAAAGAGCTGATTCAAATGCTTAAAGAATATGCGGAAAAACTACAGTCCCTTGCGGTTTTCAGAGGTATACTCAGGGAAAAGACCGCGGCAAAGCTTCTGGCGTTCCTTGTTGCCCCAACGCCCGAAAGCTACGGCGATTTCGTTTCGGGACTTTACGAACACGGCGACTCTCTGACCGACTTCCTTATCGAAGCGGTCGCCGAGGACGAAAATCCCTATATAAAAAGGATATCCGAGCGCAGAGAAGTCCCTGCCGAAATAGACGCGGCGGCACGGCGGGAGCTTGCTTTTTTGCAGAAGCTTTCACAGCTTACCTCCGACGAGGCGTGGGCTGCCGTGGGAACGGGAGAACCCTTTTCCCGCTGGAGCGTCCACGAGGCGGATTTTATGGAAATTTACCGCGAAAGAGTTTCCGCTCTCCACACCCGCGGCTTTGGAATTTTTGCAAAATACCACGCGTTCTGCTTCAAGGACGGAAATATCGTCCCCATAAAAAACCCCGACCCGCAAAGGCTTTCACAGCTTTCGGGGTACGGGCTTGAACGGGAAAAGGTCATCGCCAACACAATGTCCCTGCTTCGGGATAAGCCCGCCCAGAACGTGCTTCTGTACGGCGACGCGGGCACGGGAAAGTCCTCAACGGTAAAGGCGATAGTGAACGAGTACCGCGATATGGGTCTGCGGCTTATCGAGCTTACGAAAGCCCAGCTTGGGGAGCTTCCCGCGGTGATAGACAAGATCGCCGCAAATCCCCTTAAATTTATTATTTTTATCGACGACATCTCTTTTTCCTCGGACGACGACAATTTCAGCGCGCTGAAAGCCGTTCTGGAGGGCGGTGCGGCGGCTAAGACCCCCAACACAGCTATCTACTGCACAAGCAACCGCCGTCATCTTGTCAAGGAAAACTTCTCCGACCGAAGCGGCGATGATATGCACGCCTCCGACACAAGGGAGCAGCAGGTATCTCTGTCCGAGCGGTTCGGATTAAAGGTGGCGTTTCTTAAACCGAATAAGGATACCTATTTACAGATAGTGGAAAAGCTTGCTAATGAGTACGGCGTTAAGGTCACTCCCGACCTGCTGACCCGCGCGGAGGCATACGCTCTCAGGAGAAGCGGACGTTCCGGCAGGGCGGCACGGCACTTTATCGAGCTTGAAGCGGGCAAAACGGACGGCAATGAATGAGCCGTAAATCGTCTGTACCGATCGGCTTTTCCCGGAAAAAATTATGAAAATTTTCCCTAAGCTATTGACGTATTCGGGGAAAAATGTTAAAATAAGAAAAAATGTTCGATTTTTTGATTTTGGAGGTAAATTATGGCAGAGAAGAAAAAAGCCGAGAAAAAGGAATCGGTGGTCAAGCTTACAAGTTCGGACGAAAAGAAAAAGGCTCTTGAAGCGGCGATAGCGCACATTGAAAAGCAGTACGGCAAGGGCGCGGTTATGAAGCTGGGTCAGGCTGCCGACTTTAACGTTGACGCGATACCCACAGGTTCAATGACCCTTGACATGGCTCTCGGAATCGGCGGCGTTCCACGCGGAAGAATTGTTGAGGTGTATGGTCCCGAAAGCTCGGGTAAGACAACCGTTGCTTTGCAGATAGTTGCGGAAGCTCAGAAAATGGGCGGAGAAGTCGCTTTCATCGACGTTGAGCACGCTCTCGACCCCGTTTACGCAAAGGCTCTGGGCGTGGACATAGACAATATGCTGGTTTCCCAGCCCGACAGCGGCGAGCAGGCTCTTGAAATTGCCGAAGCGCTTGTGCGTTCGGGCGCGCTGGACGTTATCGTTCTGGACTCGGTTGCGGCTATGGTAACCAAAGCCGAGATAGACGGCGAAATGGGCGATACCCACGTGGGACAGCTTGCAAGACTTATGTCCCAGGCGATGAGAAAGCTTACGTCGGTAATTTCCAAGTCCAACTGCGTGGCAATTTTCATCAATCAGGTGCGTGAAAAGATCGGCGTTATCTACGGAAATCCCGAAACAACCCCCGGCGGACGCGCGCTTAAGTTCTACAGCTCGGTACGAATTGAAGTCCGCAAGGGCGAAGCAATCAAAAACGGCTCGGACGTTATCGGCAGCCGAACCAAGTGCAAGGTGGTAAAGAACAAGGTGTCCCCGCCGTTTAAGGAGTGCGAGTTCGACCTGTACTTCGGCAAGGGAATTTCCCGCGAGGGCGAGGTTGTTGACCTTGCCGTCGATCTGAACATCATCAACAAGAGCGGCGCATGGTTCTCCTACGAGGGAAACAAGATCGGTCAGGGACGCGATAATACCAAGGAATGGCTTAAAAACAATCTCGAAGCTATGAAGGAGATCGAGGCTAAAATCAAGGAGAAATCCAACGAGATAGTTATGGTTTCCAAGAAGAGCAAGAAAGCCGCCGCACTTGAAGAAGCAGCGGCCGCGGCAGCCGGAGAGACCGCAGCGGAGACTGTTCCCGAAGCTCCGGCAGCTCCCGAAAAGCCGCCTGTCAACGTCATAATTGATGCGGACGACGACTTTGAAGAATTCACTCCCGTTAAATAATTATGAGGATAACGGAAATTTCCGCCTATAAGGGCAGCACGATGTGCGTGATCTTTGACACGAGCGAGCGCATCTACATACACGAAAAGATACTTGCGGAATACAATCTGAAAGAGGGCATGAACGTCCCTGCCGAGGCGGTGGAGGAGATTTCCGCCGCCAACGATTACCGCAGGGCGCGGGAGCGTGCGCTGTACCTTTTGGACGGCAGGGATTACAGCTTTGTGGAGCTTTACGAAAAGCTGGAAAAAAATTACTCTGAGGAGATTTGTCTCGAGGTCTGCAAATACCTTGCGGGACTGCGTTTGATAGACGACAGGCGTTACGCCGAAGCCCGTGCGCGGGAGCTTTTCGAGGTGAAGCGTGTGGGTATGTTCAAGGCGAAGCAGGAGCTTAAACGCCGCGGGCTGTCCGACAGCATTATCGAGGAGGCGGTTGCGCCTTACGCCGACGAGGAGGAAAGTTTTTCCAGATTGGAGGAGCTTGTGGAGCGGAAGTATGAGCGCTACCTGACCGACGAAAAGGGCGTGAAAAAGGTGAAAAACGCGCTGCTGCGGCAGGGTTGGAGCTACTCGGAGGTCAACGCGGTGCTTGATCTTTATGATTTGGATTTCGAGGAGCGGTGAAGCCACCGCAGGCAAAGTCCCCCCTAATGTCAGCAAATTATAACTCGTAACATTTCAAGCCCCCTCAAGGGGGCGGGTAAAATATGGAGGAAACATGAGATACTACATAGCCGACGCTTTTGCGGAGGAAATTTTTAAGGGAAATCCTGCTGGCGTGTGCGTTTGTGATAAGGCTCTTCCCGCCGAGTTAATGCAGAAGATCGCTTTTGAAAACAATTTCTCGGAGACAGCTTTCATCGTTAAATGCGGGGACAAGTACAATTTAAGGTGGTTCACGCCGCAGTTTGAGGTTGACCTTTGCGGTCATGCCACGCTCGCGACCTCTTTTATCGTATTGAACTATGTGGAGCCGACTTTGGACGAAGTGCGATTCAGCACGGTAAGCGGTGAGATCACCGTCAGGCGGAACGGGGAGCTGTACGAAATGCGCTTTCCCGACAGAATGCCCGAAAAGATCGAAGTTACCTCCGAGATAACCGAGGCGCTGGGAGTTATCCCCAAGGAGGTCTATTCGGGACGGGACTTTTTTGCCGTTCTGGAAAACGAGGAAGCGGTGCGGAATTATTCCCCCGATTACGAAAAACTGGAAAAGCTGAAAGGTTATTTGGGTATTGTCGTTACCGCAAAGGGCGAAAATGCGGACTTTGTGTCGAGATTTTTCATGCCCGAATTAAAGCTTGAAGACCCCGTTACAGGCTCGGCGCACAGCAGTCTTGTGCCGCTTTGGGGGGAAAAGCTGTGAAAAACTGTTTTTGAAGCGGAACAGCTTTCCCAAAGGGGCGGAAAGCTTTACTGCGAACAGGGAGACGGCTTTGTCAAAATTTCGGGAAAAGCCGCTTTGTACCTCAAAGGGGAAATTTTTGTTTAAGAAAATATTTCCAAAAAATATCAGTCCGATACCGTTTTATGGGCGGTATCGGACTTTTTTGCGGAAATTTAACGATTTGTATTGAAATAAGCAAAGAAATATGGTATACTATCATTATATGTGTATTGCAGAGGCAATTAGATTTTTTCAAATTTTTCCAAAACAACTAAGGAGCTGAAACTATATGCTGACTGTTGAAAATCATCTCGGCGAGGTTGGTATTTCAAAGGAATGTCTGTCCTCGCTGATCGGCTATACCGCTTCAAAATGCTTCGGCGTTGCGGGTCTTAACGACGCGGAACGCACTCGCGGGCTTCTCTCCGTGTTCAAAAAGGCGGACATCGGCGGAAAAGAATGCGTATCTCTGGGCATAAGAGACGGAAAGCTCGTTATAGGACTGCATATCACCGTGGTTTTCGGTACGAATATCCCCACGGTCGCGGACAGCCTTGCCCATAAAATTCGTTATACGGTGGAAGATAAAACAGGTCTCGAAGTCAGCAGGATAACGATATATGTTGACGGAATGAAAGCGTAAGGCGGAAAGGTTGATACAGTGATAACAGGTAAAATTCTCAGGGACGCCTATATTTCGGGCGCGGTCACCATTGCAAACAGAAAAAAGGAAGTTGACAGGCTCAACGTTTATCCCGTTCCCGACGGAGACACGGGTACAAATATGTCCATGACTATGGGCAACGCTTTGCGTGAGATACAGTTTATGGACGACAACGCTACCGTTGCTCAGGTTGCGGAAACAGCCGCTTCCGCTCTCCTCAGGGGCGCGAGGGGCAATTCGGGCGTAATTCTTTCCCTGCTTTTCAGAGGCTTTGCGAAAGGCTTTCAGGGCAAGCTTACCGCAGACTGCGAGGACTTCTGCCGCGCTCTCGATCTGGGCGTGGAAGGCGCTTACAAGGCGGTAATGGCTCCAACCGAGGGCACTATCCTCACGGTGGCAAGGCTTGCCGCGGAAAAAGCAAAGACGGCGGCAAAGTCCACAAACGACCCCTGCGCGCTCTGGAGCGACGTCTGCATTGAAGCGAAAAAGGCTCTGGACAACACTCCCAACCTGCTTCCCGTTCTGAAAAAGGCGGGTGTTGTGGACGCGGGCGGAATGGGTCTCTATATCATCTGGACCGCCATGCTGGAGGTTTTCAAGGGCGGCGCGCCCGCTGTTCCCGACGAAGTCCAGAAGCCCGAAGCTGCGGTAGACCTTAACACCACGGTGGGCGACTTCGACGAGGAAATCACTCACACATACTGCACGGAATTTATTGTAAGAAAGTCCCCCGAATGTCCCGACGCGGCGCGGTTAAGGGCATTTCTGGAAACCATAGGTGACTGCGTTGTTGCGGTTGACGACGACGATATCATCAAGGTACACGTCCACACAGAGCACCCCGGTCAGGCTATCGAGGAGGGACTGCTGTTCGGCTCGCTCATTAATCTTAAAATAGACAATATGCGCTATCAGCACGAAAACAAAGCCAAGGAGGCCGCTGCCGCGCGTAAGCAGAGCTTCACTCCCGCAGACCCCGAAAAGCCTTTCGGATTTGTTGCGGTTGCAAGCGGCGCGGGTATCGAGGAGCTTTTCCGCAATCTTGGCGCGGACTGTATCGTAAGGGGCGGTCAGACCATGAACCCCTCCACGGACGACATTCTGTCGGCGATAATGGCTACTCCTGCGGAAACGGTTTTCGTACTTCCCAACAATAAAAACATCATCATGGCTGCCGAGCAGGCGGTGAAGCTTGCGGACAGAAAGGTCTGCGTGCTTCAGTCCAAGACAATCCCGCAGGGCATCACGGCAATGATGAATTTCGACCCCGACGCGGATTTCGACACAAACCGTCTTAACATGACAAAAAGTCTTGACAACGTTTCCACGGGACTTATCACCTTTGCCGCCCGCGACAGCGACTTTGAGGGACACAACATCAAGCGGGGCGAGATACTTGCTATGGATAACGGCAAGCTGGCGTTTACCGAAAAGGACGTATCCAAGGCTGCCTACAAGCTTGTGAAGCGTCTTGCCGACGGCGGAACGACCTTTATCACCCTTATCCACGGCGCGGATGTTTCCGAGGAAAGGGCGCAGGAGCTTTACGAGCACGTCAAGTCCAAGTTCGGAAACGCCGAGGTAATGCTCATCAACGGCGGTCAGCCTGTGTATTACTATATTATATCCGTAGAATAGCGGGGACGGAAAACCCGTCTCCTGCCATATATGAAAGAACCGAATTTATGAAGAAAATTAACATTGTTACTGGACACTACGGCAGCGGAAAGACTAACTTTTCCGCAAATCTTGCCGTTAAGACCGCGGAAAACGGCGGAAAGGTCACGGTTGTGGATCTGGACATCGTGAACCCATATTTCCGTTCGGCGGACTTCGGCGAACTGTTTTCCGGCAAAAATATCGAGCTTATCGCGCCTATGTATGCAAACTCAAATCTGGATATTCCCGCCATTTCCTTTGACTTGGAGCGTATCGCGTCAGGAGACGGAAGTCTCATTATCGACGTGGGCGGGGACGACGCGGGGGCTATCGCTTTGGGACGCTACGCGAAAGCCTTTGAGGCTTTTTCCGACGACATTGATATGTTCTATGTGGTGAACTGCCGACGGTTTCTCACCCGCACCGCCGCGGAAGCGCTGGAGCTGATGTACGAGATCGAGGCTGCTGCCCAAATGAAGCATACCGCCATTGTGAACAACACCAATCTGCTGTACGAGACTACGGCGGAGGTACTGGAGGCTTCCCAGAAATTTGCGGAGGAGATCGCCGAAAAAGCGGGTCTGCCGATAGCCTACAGCTGTGTTCCTCTCGGCATTTCGGCAGAGGTCACAAATCCTTTTCCTGTGGAGATCTACGTCAAAAAAATATGGGAAACGGATTGAGCGCCTTCAATGTAAGGAGGACAGATTTATTATGGACGGATTTAATTTTTTAGGTTTCCTGTCATCATGGAGGCTTATGCCGGTTTTGCTGCTGATTTACGCCGGATTTGCGATTGCCGATCTCTTTAAACGCCATCTGCTGTCAAATGTTGTTGTTTATTGGATAACAATGCTTCTTGCGCCTTTTGCGGCTGCGGCTGCGGTCGCCGTACCCGTCATTGAACTGCTGGCTGCATTAAGCAATGATGAAGAGCAGGTGAACTGGGGAAAAATAATATTGCTTTTTATCGGCGGAGGCGCGCTTCTGCTGCTTGTTGCAGCGGTCTACATCAGAGGACATATCGCTCCGCTTAACAAGGCTTCCGAAAAGTACGGGAACAACAAAAAATACTTTGCGGCAAAGCGTCTTATAAAGGTGGGATATGCGGGAATGCTGCTCTATGCGGTACCGTTTATTATAATGAGCTGTGTAATGATAGCTTTTATATCCACCGGCACTGTTGCTTTTTCATATATTTTTATAAGCGCTGTTGAGGAGTATGGGATCATCGGTATTGTATATTTTATTATCATGATCCTTGCGATGTTTTTAATACCTATAGTAAATTTGGTTGTTATTTGTATGCTTATCTTTTTAGGCATTCAGACTACGGCTTGGGGGATAACTGCGGCGGCTGTTTTGCTTGTGAATATCCTTATCGCAAACGGCTGCATCAGATACATACTTACAACAGACAAAACAAAGCTCAAAAAAGCCTTGTGGATATTCCTGTCGATTATTCCCGCATTTAATCTTGTGTACGGGATAATATGTCTTACAAAAATTAACAAATGCTTAAAAGAAACTCAGTTTTCTTGATATAAAACCAAACCGAAAGGAGCTTAAAAATGGCTAAGATTACAGTTGATTTTGAAAAATGTAAGGGCTGCGGACTTTGCACAACCGCCTGTCCCAAAAAGATCGTCGAGATCCAGAAGGAGAAGCGCAACCGCAAGGGTTACTTCACATCTGTCTGTATCGACGATTCAAAGTGTATAGGCTGCGCGATGTGCGCGACTATGTGTCCAGACTGTGCTATTATTGTTGAAAAGTAGAATACTAAAAGGAGTGAATAATTTTGGAACGTAATCTTATGAAAGGCAACGAAGCTCTTGCCGAGGCTGCTATCAGAGCGGGCTGCAAGTGCTTCTTCGGCTACCCCATAACGCCGCAGACGGAAATTTCCGCATATCTGGCTAAACGCTTCAAAGCCGCGGGAGGGGTTTTCCTCCAGGCGGAATCGGAGATCGCTGCCATAAACATGGTTTTAGGAGCGGCTTCAACCGGCGTACGCGCTATGACTTCATCTTCCTCTCCCGGAATTTCCCTTAAATCCGAGGGAATTTCCTACATAGCGGGTTCCGACCTACCCTGCGTTATAATCAACGTACAGCGCGGAGGCCCGGGACTTGGCGGTATCCAGCCCTCTCAGGCGGACTACTGGCAGGCTACAAAGGCTCTGGGACACGGAGATTTCCAGCTTTTGGTGTTTGCCCCCAACTCCGTTCAGGAAATGGTGGACACCGTTATCAAGGCGTTCGACCTTGCCGATCAGTACCGTATGCCCGCTATGATTCTTGCTGACGGACTTCTCGGTCAGATGATGGAGCCTGTAACTTTCCCCGAGGTGACCTCCAAGCCTGTTGAAAAGCCTTGGGCGACAAACGGTCACGGAAACAAGCGCGATCACAACATCATCAACTCGCTGTATCTCCAGCCCGACGTTCTGGAAAAATCCGTAATAGACAGGTTCAAGCGCTATGAGGAGATCAAGGAAAAGCACGCGGAGGCTGAGCTTTACAAGACCGAGGACGCTGAGATCGTGGTTGCGGCTTACGGCGCGACTTCCAGAGTTGCAAAGTCCGCGGTAAATATGGCTCGTGAACAGGGCATCAAGGCGGGACTTATCCGTCCCGTAACGCTGTGGCCGTTCCCCGTAAAGCAGTTCCAGAAGGCTGCCGAGACCGCGGATAAATTCCTCTGCGTGGAGATGTCCATGGGTCAGATGATAGACGACGTTAAGCTTGCGATCAACTGCTCAAAACCTGTTGAATTCTTCGGCAGAACGGGCGGCGTTATCCCCAAGCCGTCGGAAATTCTCGATGAGATCAAAAAATACGTTGGAGGTGCAAAATAATGGCGGTCGTATTTGAAAAACCCAAGTCCATGGCGGACGTTACACTGCATTACTGCCCCGGCTGCACCCACGGAATAATCCACCGTCTGGTGTGCGAGGTCATTGACGAAATGGGCATCGAGGGCGACACTATCGGCGTATGTCCCGTAGGCTGCTCGGTAATGGCTTACGATTACTTCAACTGCGATATGATCGAAGCCGCTCACGGACGCGCTCCCGCCGTTGCTACAGGCGTTAAGCGCACCAATCCCGACAAATTCGTTTTCACCTATCAGGGCGACGGCGACCTTGCCGCTATCGGTACTGCCGAAACGGTACACGCTGCGACACGCGGTGAAAATATTGTGGTAATTTTTGTAAACAACACAACCTACGGCATGACCGGCGGACAGATGGCTCCCACAACTCTTCCCGGACAGGTAACACAGACCACCCCTTACGGCAGAGACCCCAAGCTTATGGGTTATCCCGTGAGAGTGTGCGAAATGCTTGCAACGCTGACAGGAACGGCTCTTGCGCAGCGTGTGGCGGTAAACAGCGTACCCAATATCCGCGAGGCGAAAAAGGCTATCCGCAAGGCGTTTGAAAATCAGCGGGACAAAAAGGGCTTCTCCATTGTAGAGGTTCTTTCCACCTGTCCCACAAACTGGGGACTTTCTCCCGTGGACGCGCTGAAGCGTCTTGAGGACGAGATGATACCCTACTATCCGCTTGGCGTATTTAAGGACACAAACGCGTTTCCCGAAAAGGAGGGTGAGTAATATGACCCATGATATTCTTCTGGCAGGCTTCGGCGGACAGGGTATCCTGTTCGCGGGAAAAATTCTCGCCTACTCGGGACTTATGGACGAAAAGGAGGTCTCGTGGCTTCCCTCCTACGGACCCGAAATGCGCGGCGGTACCTGTAACTGTTCGGTTTGCATTTCCGACGAGCCTATAGGCTCTCCGCTGGTTTTGGAACCGTCCATACTGGTTGTTATGAATACTCCGTCCCTTGAAAAATTTGCGGGCAGCGTTAAGGCGGGCGGAACAATAGTTGTTGACAGCACTATGGTCGACGCAAAGGTTGACCGCGATGACGTCAAGACGTTCTACATACCCGCCACTGAGCTTGCTCAGACAAATGACCTTGCAGGTGGGGCAAACATAATCCTCCTCGGAAAGATGTTCAAGGAAACCGGAATTGTTTCGGAAGAGACCTTTAAAAAGGCGATTGAAAAGGTCGTACCCGCGAAAAAGGCTGCTCTTGCGGCAAACAATCTTAAAGCGGTAAAAATCGGAATGGATTACTGATAAAATTTCGGGGAGATGATTTTATGACAATAACCGAACTGGGCAATATTGTAAAAGCGTCAGCCTTGAACAGCGGCAAAATTGCAGACGACAGCACAGCGGCTTCCCGCTTCAAAGCCGAGTTTAACGACATTTTTGCCGAAACAATATCGGCTTCGGGATTTGCGGCGGAGGAACTTACCTTGACGGAATACCCCACATTATGCGGAGACCACGAGGCTGTAATCTCCGAGACAGGCGAAACCGAGGCTGCGGCTGAGGACGAAACGGAAGTCGAGGACGAGGAGCTGATCACTTCCTGCTTTGAATGTCCTGAAAATTATAAATGCGAACATTACCTGAACGGCGGGAACGATATCCTTGCCGACAACGGCTGGGCGATCAAGGTGAACAAAAGAGGCTTTCGCTTAAACAAGGGTATGTCCGATGAGATGCAGCAGACCGCGTTCGCCAAACCATTCGACAGGACGGTTATTTATGATTTTTCCAACATTTACCTCTCAGCTGATTTCAAAAAAAGACGTTCTGAATGATATTGATAATATTTACCAAAAAAGCCGCAGGGAATATCCTGCGGCTCTTGTTTTTGAAATTTTTAAACGGATATATCGTCCAGCGAAAGCGTTGCAACGGCGTTGAGACTTTCGTCTGCGCGCCTGCCAGCAAGGTAGTCGTAGTACGCCTGACAGCCTATCATTGCCGCGTTGTCCCCGCAAAGGTCGAGCCGCGGCATATAAAGCCTGAAGCCGTTTTTTTCGCACTCGGACTTTAACATTTCCCGCACGGCAGAGTTTGCGGACACTCCCCCTGCCAGCGCGACGGTCTTGTAGCCGTACTCCTTTGCGGCGGCTATGGTTTTCTGCGTTAAAATTTCCGCAACGGTTTGCTGAAAAGATGCCGCAAGGTCGTTTTTCTTAACGGTCTCGCCCTTTTGCTCGGCGTTGTGGGCAATGTTTATTACCGCGGTTTTCAGTCCCGAAAAGGAGAAATCGTACTCGTTTCCCGCAACCTTTGGGTGGGGCAGCGGATAGGTTTTGGGGTCTCCCTGCTGTGCCGCCTTGTCGATATGAACGCCCCCGGGGTACGGAAAGCCAAGCACGCGGGCGGCTTTGTCGAACGCCTCCCCTGCCGCGTCGTCGCGTGTCCTACCGATAACATGGTACTTTGTGTAGTCCGAGACCTCGATAATGTGAGAGTGTCCCCCGCTTGCCACAAGGCAGAGATATGGGGGCTTCAAGGTGCTGTCGGTAAGGTAGTTTGCGGCGATGTGTCCCGCGATATGGTGTACTGGGATAAGTGGTTTTCCCGTTGCCATGGCAAGTCCCTTAGCGAAATTCGTGCCGACGAGAAGCGCGCCGATAAGTCCCGGTGCGTATGTTACGGCAAAGGCGTCCATGTCCGCAAGGGTACAGTTTGCCTCTTCGAGGGAGCGTTTTACCACGTCCAGAATATTTTCACAGTGCCGTCTGGAGGCTATTTCTGGAACTACTCCGCCGAACTTTTTATGCTCCTCTATTTGTGAGGCGATCACGCTTGAACGGACGGTCAAGCCGTCCTCCACTACTGCCGCCGCGGTCTCGTCGCAGGAGCTTTCTATTGCTAAGATTTTCATTCTAATCAGTCCTTTCGGGCAATAATTATCGTTGTATTTTCAATACGAAAAACCTTTTCCGCACTTGCAAAGCCCGCGGTCAAAAACATTTTTATCTGATTTTCAATGGTGCAGGGCGTGTCGTAATGGTAAAATTCATTTTCTGGAATGTTTAGCTCCTTTCGTATGCGGGAATTTTCCGCATACCACTGGTTCTCTTCTTCCTGCGTTTCCACCATGTAGTCGCACTCGATATACACGCCGCCGCTTTTCAGAGAATCCAGAATTTTCTTGTACAGACCGATTTTCATTTCGTGGCTGAAGTGGTGCATGGTCTGAAATGAAATTGCTGTGTCGAAACGTTCCCGACCTAAATCGGTACTGAAATAATCACCGTTTATCAGGGTAATATTTTTATCCGAATATTTTTCGGAAAGCTTTTCAAGCATTGCTTTTGCAAGGTCAATTCCCGTGACGGAAATTTCGGGGAAACGCTTGAAAATCCCCTCCAGTTCAAGACCTGTTCCGCAGCCTAAGTCAAGGAGATTTTTCGTGTTTTCGGGAACAAGTTCCACCATTTTGGAATAAGCTTCACGGCAGCCCTCCACCTCGTTCAGCATATGCTCGTCGTAGCCGTCAACTCGCGCGGCGAAAAATTCGTCCATTTTTTCCACAGTATCACCTCAATGCTTTCGTCATCAATACGGCGTTTTCCCGCGGGTCTTGGTAAAAATTTTTACGCAGTCCAACCTGCTCGAAGCCTGTTTTTTCGTACAATTTTATTGCGGGGATATTGCTTTCCCGAACCTCTAAGCAGACGTTTTTTACGTCCTCGGGAAGT
This sequence comes from Ruminococcus sp., assembly GCA_014799785.1. GTDB lineage: Bacteria > Bacillota > Clostridia > Oscillospirales > Ruminococcaceae > RGIG8773. The sequence continues at coordinate 46,668 of JAAVHI010000002.1, read as the reverse complement.
TGGTCGAAAAATTCCTCCAAAAGAAGCTTTCCCACGCCTTTTTTACGGTAATTTTCAGAGACCGCAACGCTGTAAATATCCGCCGTGTCAAGGAGGTAAACGCCTGTTATAAACCCGCACAGAACGTCTCCGCAGAAAGCCGCAAGAGTTACCGCTTTTTCATCCTCTAAAGCCGCTATGAAAGCCGCTTCGCTCCATGGCTGTGGTATGCTGTTCTTCTCAATTTCGGCTATTTGCGGGACGTGGCATTGCTCCGCTTTTTTTATGATAATTTCACTCATTGCAGTTTTTCACGACCTCGCTGCACAGCTCCCGTAAGTCGGATAAGCTGTTTAATTTTCCGCACTTATTTCGGAGTGCCGCCGCGCCGGGCATACCCTTTAAGTAATACGCGCATTGCCGCCTTGCTTCGCTCATGCCAATACGCTCGCCTTTGTACTGCACCGCAAGTTCCACCTGTCGGCACATCATTTCAAGACGCGCTTCAAGGGCGGGTTCGGGAAGTATTTCACCTGTTTCAAGGTAGTGCCGCACTTGCGAAAAAATCCACGGCTTGCCGTAGCTTCCCCTGCCTATCATAACAAGGTCACAGCCTGTTTCACGGTACATAGCCGCCGCTGTCTCAGGGGAAGTCACGTCGCCGTTGCCGATAACGGGAATTTGCACCGCCGCTTTGACTTGGCGGATAATTTCCCAGTCGGCTTTGCCGTGATACATTTGATTTTTCGTTCGCCCATGGACGGCTATTGCCGCCGCTCCTGCCTGCTCCAGAGCCTTGGCAATCTCAACGGCGTTGACGTGGTTTTCGTCCCAGCCCTTGCGAATTTTTGCGGTTATGGGGACGGGGACGGCTTCTGCCGCGGCTCTGACAATTTCCGCCGCAAGGTCGGGATTTTTCATAAGGGCAGAGCCTGCGCCGTTTCCCGCAACCTTGGGGACGGGGCAGCCCATATTTATGTCGATAATGTCGGGACGGTACTCCATGAGCCGCTTTGCCGCTTCGGCGATAAAGTGGGGGTCTTCCCCGAAAAGCTGGAGCGCATAGGGACGCTCGCTTTCAAGGACTGTACAAAGCTCCTCGGTCTTTCGGTCGGAGTAGCAAAGTCCCTTTGCGGAAATCATTTCCGACACCATGTACGCCGCGCCGTTTTCCTTGCAGAGCGCGCGGTAGGCTCTGTCCGCGACGGAAGCCATTGGCGCAAGGGCGGCAGTTTTTTCGATTTTCACTCCGCCTATTGAAATGTAGTTCATAATATCATTCCGTTTCACAAAAAGCTTTTCAGTTTTCCCCGAATGCCACCCAAGGAATTTCCTCGCAGCCGAAAGCGATTATCGCGTCCTCGCACATTCCGACGTGACACATGATATGCCGTATTTGGGCGCATATCACGCTGAGATAGGTGAAGTCCATGTCGTCAAGAATTTTTTTGCAAAGCATTTCGTCGTTCAGCAAATCGAAAAATTTATCCTTTTTTGCGTCAAATTTTTTAAAGCAGTCCATGACCTGTTCCTTTGTCATAAAGCCGTCGCTTTCATTGCACCACTCGTCCCGGAACATCTTTTCGCCAAGGTTATCGGGCAAGCTGAAGCAGGATTCAAAATCCGCAGTATAATCAGGCCTCAGCCAGAAGTCGCTTCCTATAAGGGCGTGGACGATTTGATTCCAAACGGGCAAGCCGTTATTGTCCGCTTTCCAAAGCCCGTCGGGACAAATCTCAACCGCGTTTTTCAGCATTTTATAGCTGTCCTCGTACTGTACTTTAAGCATTTTTACGATTTCGTTCATATTAGTATCCTCCTATGTATTTTTACAGACCCGCAAGGACAGCCACTGTGTCCGCAAGAATTACCGCAAGAATTATCGCCGCCGTGATTTTAAGTGCCCTGCCGCTTACCTTGTCCGCAAGATATTCCGCGGCGGGGTGCAGGACTTTCGCAAGCAGCAGGCAGAGTACACCGAAAATCATGCTGCTGCCCAATGCTATACGTCCCTGAAAATTAAACGCCCAGTTGTCGTAGTCCCAAAGACGGCTGTCGGCAAAGTCCCACACTACATATGAAGCGGCGAGCTCGGCGGCTGTGGTGACTATTGTTCCAACCGCAAAGATAAGCACGGGATTTTTCATTCTGCGGAAAATCAGCAGAAGCGCCATTGCACAGAAGCCGTATATGGGACATATGGGCAGGTGAAGCCAGCCGCGGTCGGCGAAACGTCCCCACACCGCAGATGTGAGGATTGTTTCATACGCCCAGCCGATAAAGCTGTACACCGTGAATTCCAGTACCAATGCGGACAGCTTTTTCGTATCAGCCTTTAGCATCATACCATGTTTTTCCTTTTGAAACGTCTGCTGTGAGGGGGACGTCAAGGGTTGCGGCGTTGCGCATTTCTTCGCCGAGGACGGCGGCGGCGCGTTCTGCGTCCTTTTCGGTTACCTCTATGATAAGCTCGTCGTGTACTTGCAATATCAGACGTGCTTCAAGGTTTTCCGCTTTGAGCCGCTTGTAGACCTTTATCATGGCGATTTTTATTATATCCGCCGCTGTACCCTGCACGGGGGCATTCATTGCCGCACGCTTGCCGAAAGCCTGCACGTTTTTGTTGGAATTTTTAAGCTCGGGAATAGGTCTGCGGCGACCGAACATTGTCACGGCATAGCCTTTCTCCTTGGCGTTGGAAACGGTGTCGTCCATAAAGCGGGAAACATTGGGGTACTTGGCAAGATAATTCTTGATGTACCTGTCCGCTTCGGCAACGGTCACGTCAATGTCCTTTGAGAGTGAGAACGCGCCGATACCGTACACAATGCCGAAATTTACAGCTTTCGCCGCGCGCCGCATTTCGGAGGTTACCATGTCCGCGGGCATATCGAAAACCTGCGCCGCTGTGGAGGTGTGGATATCCATGCCATTTGCAAAGCCCTCCTGCATATTTTTATCGCCGCTCATGTGGGCGAGAATTCTCAACTCGATTTGGCTGTAGTCCGCGTCAAGGAGGGTGTAGCCCTCGTCCGCGACAAAGAATTTACGCATATTTCTGCCAAGCTCCGTGCGGACTGGAATATTCTGGACGTTTGGCTCGGCGGAGGAAATTCTTCCTGTGCGGGTCTCGGTCTGCTTGAAAAGGCTGTGTACCCTGCCGTCCTCCGCGACAACTTTAAGAAGTCCCTCAACATAGGTGGAATTAAGCTTTGAAAGCTGGCGGTACTGCAAAATAAGGTCAACAATTTCGTGCTTGTCCCGAAGATTTTCCAAAACGTCCGCATTGGTGGAGTAGCCTGTTTTGGTTTTCTTGCCTGTGGGAAGTCCCATTTCCTCAAAAAGCACAACGCCCAACTGCTTCGGCGAACCGATATTGAACTCGTGTCCCGCCATGAAATATATCTGCTGTTCGATACCTGTCATTTCCTCTGTAAGGGTTTCCCCGAAACGCTTTATACCGTCGCTGTCAACTCTTACGCCGTAATGCTCCATGCTTGCAAGAACCTCGGTGAGGGGCAGTTCTATTTCATTCAGCAACCATGTCATGCCCTGCTTTTCAACCTCCGCAAGCATTACGGGGGCAAGGGCTGACAGGGCGGCGATTTCGGCAAATTCGCCCAAATCGTCATAGGTGGGAACGCCGTACTCTGCGCACATTCTCTCCACGGAATACTCCGCAGAATTGGTGTTCAGGACGTAACCTAAAATATCAGCGTCGGCAGTAACGTTTTTCAGCTCTCTGCCGTTTTCAATACAGAAACGGTACACGGGCTTTGCTCCCACCGTGATTTTTTTGCAGTCGGAAGAAAGAAAATCAAGCTGTGCAGACCTGTCCGAAACGGTGTAGATTTTTTCGCCGTCTGTTGGAAGAAGCTGCATTACTCCGTCTTTGATAAGGAAAACTGCTTCCGCAAATTCGGTGATATTTTCCGAAAATTCGCCTGCGGCGGTGTAATTCTTTTTCGTCGGAACATTGGCGGCAGTAACGGTTTCCACAACCGCCGAGGGCTTGATTTTGAGACGTTCCAAAAGCTTGAACATTTCAAGTCCTGTCAGCAAAGAGGACACCTTTTCCTCGTTTACAGAGCCGATTTTATATGCTTCCGTACTCATTTCAATTGGGGCGTTTTTCACGATTGTGGCAAGCCATTTGCTTTGCTCGGCGTCGGCTTTGCCTGCTTCAAGCTTTGTCAAAACGGACTTTGTTGCGGTCACGCCGCCGTTTTCCAAAGCGGAGTAAAGTTCCTCAACTGTGTGATAATCCTTTATAAGCTGGGTAGCGGTTTTCTCGCCAATACCCTTAACGCCGCTGATGTTGTCGGAGCTGTCACCCATTAGGGCTTTCAAGTCGATAAGCTCGATAGGCGCAATTCCGTAATCCTCGGTAAATTTTTCCTCGTTATAGCGGACTGTACCTTTTGTTGTGTGAAGCAGGACGGTTACGTTGTCGTTGATAAGCTGGAGGGAATCCCTGTCCCCTGTGAGGACGTAGCACTCCCCTTTTTCGTCGGCGCAAAGCTTTGAAAGCGTGCCGAGAACGTCGTCAGCCTCGAAGCCCTCGCACTCAACGATTTTTATTCCGAGAGCGGTCAGAAGCTCCTTGATCACGGGCATTTGCTGAGCAAGCTCGTCGGGCATACCGTGACGGTTGGCTTTGTAGCTGTCCACCGCTTTATGACGGAAAGTAGGCGCGCGCAGGTCAAACGCCACTGCAATGCCATCGGGAGAAATATCGTTAACCACCGAGAGGTAAATGTTCATAAATCCCGTAATAGCGTTAGTGTAAGTGCCGTTTTTATTGGACAGCATTTTTATTCCGTAAAAGGCGCGGTTCATAATGCTGTTGCCGTCGATTGCAAGAAGCTTCATAATTAGTCCTCCAAATTAAAATCAAGATATTAGAAAACGGAAATCGGAAACGATTTCCGTTTATTCATCAAACATTGCCAAAAAATTCCTTTAGTTGTTTCAAAGCATTAGCGCGGTGGCTGACCTCGTTTTTTTCCTCTGCGGACATTTCCGCAAAGGACCTGTCGCCGTACATAAATATCGGGTCGTAGCCGAAGCCGTTTGTGCCGCGGCTTTCATAGCCGATCTTTCCGAAAACTTTTCCATTAAAATAGCGGGCTTCTCCCGTGGGGTCGATATAGCAGATACAGCAGGCGAAATCCGCTCCCCTTTTCTCGTCGGGGACATTCTCAAGTTCCTCCAAAAGACGTTTTTTCCGCTGTCCCTCTTGAGCATACCGTGCGGAAAATACTCCCGGCGCGCCGTTCAGAGCGTCAACCTCCAGACCGCTGTCGTCGGCGATAACGGGAAGTCCTGTCAGATCGAAAACCGCTTTTGCTTTCAGGTAGGCATTTTCCGCAAAGGTCTTGCCGTTTTCCTCCACTTCAATGTCCGCTCCCGCTTCGGACTGGGAAAGTACCGTCAGTCCCGCAGGTTCGAGAATTTCACGCACCTCGCGGAGCTTGTTTTTATTGTTTGTCGCAAGAACTATTTTTTCGGGTTTTTCTGTTTTGTGAGATTTCCATTTTTCGCCCTCAAACCACGCTTCTCCGTCAAAATTATCCCAGCTAACAATAAAATCCGTACAGAAAATTGTCAGAATTGGAAATATATATATATCATTCGCAAAAGCAATCATTGCTTCTATCATATTTCCGCCGAAAGAATTAAACCTGTCAAGCCAATCCATATATCCTATATCTTCGGCTATGAATTTTGTAAGAAAATCAGCCGTTTCATTTTCCGTCAGTCTTTTTTCGGGAACGTCATGCAATTCTCCACCGCTATATTCCTTATGCGCCGCATCAATTACAGAAACAATGCGGTAATTTTTAAAGATGACCTCTGCGGATTCTATGCACATAGCTGTGTCGTGATCGTTCTGCGAATTGCTTTTCGCTGCATTTACCGTCTCAACCGACCATATCATGTCGCTGCCCTCAATACGTACCTTGTTGATGTAAGCGTCGTGAAAAGAAAACTCGTTCGGCTCGTTTACAGATGTGTATTTCATAAATCACTCGTCCTCGCTTTTATCGTCGTTCTCATCTTTCTTTTTCTTTCCGAAAGTGATTTCCTTAAACAGAAATCCGAATTTTCCGTCTTTCAGGCTCTTTTTCTCCTCGGAGGCATCCTCTTCGGCAGTTTCTGGTTCTACAAGTTCTAATTCGGCTTCTGTCATTTTTCCTTCAGTATCTTCAATAATCCCCACTTTTTCTTCTGTTTCCGAAATTTCTGTTTTTGTTTCCGTCATATTTCCGTTTCCGTTTTCCATTTCCGTTTTTTCTTCCGCAGTAATTTCCGTTTCCGATTCTTCGGCAGGCTCGGATTCCTCACCGTCCGTAAGGCGCTCGTAGTTGTAGTCGAAATCGGTATCGGTCTCAAACAGAGCGTCCACAAAATCTCTTGCGCGGAAATCCTGCAAGTCGTCAAGCTTTTCGCCCACGCCCACAAGCTTTACGGGGATACCAAGCTCACGGTGAATGGAAATGATTATTCCGCCCTTTGCAGTGCCGTCAAGCTTTGTGAGGACGATACCCGTAATATCGGCAGTCTCGCCGAAAAGCTTTGCCTGATTTACGGCGTTCTGACCCGTAGTCGCGTCAAGGACAAGCAGGGTCTCCAGAGAACAGCCCTCGGCCTGCTGATGAACTATACGGCTGATCTTTTTCAGCTCGTCCATAAGATTTTTCTTGTTATGGAGACGTCCCGCAGTGTCGCAGATAAGCACGTCAATATCACGCGCCTTAGCCGCCGTAACCGCGTCGAAAACCACGGCCGCAGGGTCGGAGCCTTCTTCATGCTTGACGATATCAACGCCCGCGCGCTCCGTCCAGACCTGAAGCTGGTCGATTGCCGCCGCACGGAAAGTATCCGCCGCCGCCACAAGGACGTTCTTGCCCTCGTTTTTGTACCGCGCCGCAAGCTTGCCGATAGTGGTGGTTTTGCCCGCGCCGTTCACGCCGATAACGAGTATCACAGCGGGCTTTGAGGACACGTCCAGACCCTTGTCCTCGCCCAGCATTTCGGTGATTATCTCTTTCAGCTCGTCCATAAGCTGAACCGTCTCGGTCAGACCCTTTTCCTTGACCTTTTTCCGCAGCTCGCCGCATATTTCAAGTGAGGTCTCAACGCCGATATCGCAGGTTATGAGAAGCTCTTCAAGCTCCTCAAAAAAGTCCTCGTCGATCTTTGTAAAGGAGTTCATCAGGGCTTCAAGCTTGCCCATCATGGAATCCTTTGTCTTTTTTAATCCTGCCGCAATTTTGCTGAAAATGTTCATTGCCGTACCTCCTTGAATATTTTGTACACTGTAAGCTTTACTTTTTATCTGCGCCGAAGCCGTTAAACCATGCTCTACTTTCAAGCGGATTTTTCTGTGTCCGCGTTATTTCCTCGTCAGCCTTTCCAACAGGCAGTATGCAGACTATTTTGTATTCGTCTGGTATGCCCATATGCTCGGCAAGCTTTCCCGCTATGTTGTCATCGTCGGTGATATGCCCCTCGTACCAGCAGCTTTCGTATCCAAGCGCCTTTATCGCCAGCAGCATATTTTCGATAGCCGCGCTGTAGTCCTGCACATTGAAGCATTTATCTCTGTACGCGAAAATTTTCCGCGTAAGAACCAAGATAAAGCAAGGCGCGGTTTCGGCGACAGGCGGCGTGATAAGCGACTTCAATTCTCCCAAAAGCTTTTCATCGTCAACCGCAATAAACGACGTTGTCTGCTTATTGCACCCCGACGGAGCAACCGCACCCGCTTCGAGAATTTTTATCAAATCGTCTTTCGGAACAGGCGTACTTTTATATCTGCCCCGATAGCTTGTTCTGTTTTTTATCACGTTTAAAATATCCATAAATTCTCCTAACCTAATCAGTTATACCATTATACCATTTTTTTCTTGCAAAGTCAACCGAGGACGAAAACCGCCGTATCAGCAAATACCGCAAACACCGCGGAAATTGTCGGAAACGGCTTTGCAAATGTGCAAATGAACAGCATTTCCGTGGGAAACAGAATTTCCCCCGCCTGAAAAAACGGAGGAAATCAATTTCCGGTATGGACTTTTAGTTCGCCGACTCTATTTCCGCCGAGGTCTGATCAAGCTTCAGCACGCGGGAAATTCCCTTTTCCTGCATGGTAACGCCGTACATAACGTCCGCTTCGTCCATGCTTCCGCGTCTGTGGGTGACAAGAATAAACTGGGTAGTATCGGTAAAATTTCTCAGATACTGGGCATATTTAACAACGTTAATGTCGTCCAGAGCCGCTTCGATCTCGTCAAGAATACAGAAAGGCGCGGGCTTGATCTTAAGTATCGCGAAGTAAATTGCAATCGCCACAAACGCCTGCTCGCCGCCCGACAGCAGCGACAGACTTTTTATTACCTTGCCCGGAGGCGCAACGTTGATCTCGATTCCCGATTCAAGCACGTCCTCGGGATCGGTGAGGGTAAGCTCGGCGCGTCCGCCGCCGAAAAGCTCCACGAAAATTTCCTTGAAGTTCTCGTTGATCTGATTGAAGCTTTCGCTGAACTGCCGTCTCATGTTTTCGGTCAGTTCCTCGATAAGCTGTTCAAGCTCACGCTTCGAGGTCTCCACGTCGTCAAGCTGTCCCCGCATAAAGTTGTACCGCTCGGAAACCTCCTTGTACTCCTCTATCGCCGCAACGTTGACGTTTCCCAAGCCGCGTATCTTCTGCTTTACATCGTTCAGATCGCGCTGCACCGTCAGCAGGTCGTCAACGGGAACGGCGGTCTCACGCGCCTCGGAAAGGTACATTCCGTACTGTTCCTGCATATCGGAAATGATGCCGTCGTAATTGTTCTGCACCGCGCCTTGGCGTTCCTCCAGCCTTGTCATTTCCCGGGAAAACTTTTCCCTGTCGTCGGTAAGGCTGCGTATTTTGATACGTCCCTCGTTGGACTTCTGTTCCATTTCCCTTTTCGCGGACTGTTCTTCAAGTATCTTTGCGTTTATTTCGGACACAGCGTCCGCGGCGTTTTCCAGTGAGGACTTACGTTCCTCGATTAGCTTTTCCTTTTCGGCAATGATTTTTTTCTGTTCCTCCAGAGCCACCGCAAGCCTTGCGGAGTTATCCCCCAACGCGGAGAACTGCTCCTCCAACTGTTTTATTTCGGCAAGAAGCGCGTCCTTGTCCTTGCTGCGTTCAAGCTGATAAAGCTTCATTTCCGACAGCTTTTCCGAAAGCGTTTCCCTTTTTCCTCTTATTTCCGAACGCATTTCCTCACTGCTTGCCGCCAGCTTTTCCATTTCCGCAATCTCTTCCTCGCATTTCCGCAGATTTTCCTCCGCTTCCGCAGTGTTTCTGTCGTTTTCCTCTATCCTTTCCGCGTACCGCTTTGCGCTTGCCTCAGCCGCCTCTATCTGGGACTCGTTCTGCTCCAGCAGTGAGGTGATACGCTTTATTTCCGACTCGAAGCGTATCTTGTCCTCGCCAATTTCGCGAAGCTCTTCCTTTGCACCCTCAATGTCAAAGCCAAGCTTGTCCGTCTCCGCCTGAAGCTTTTCCATGCTCTGCTTTACCTCGCCGATACGCGCGGAAAGCTTGTTTCTCTCGGCTTCAAGCTTTTCTATGTCGTTCTTTCTGGTCAGCACTCCGCTGGACTTCGCCGCCGAACCTCCCGTAAAGGAACCTCCCGCGTTGATGACCTGACCGTCAAGTGTTACTATCTTGAACTTATAGCCGTACTTTTTCGCAATTACCGTGGCGTCGTCAATGTCCTCGGCAATGGCAATACGTCCCAGAAGGGAAGTGAAAACGCCCCGCAGATTTTCGTCGAAGCCCACAATGTCCACCGCCAATGCCACAAATCCCGCGCAGTCCTCCAGACCACGCTCGGCAAGACGGTTTCCCTTTACCGATGTAACAGGAAGAAACGTTGCGCGTCCCGCCTTGGATTCCTGCAAAAGGCGTATGCCGCGTTTTGCAGTTTCCTCATTGTCCACAACAATGTTTTGCAGAGCGCCGCCCAAAGCCGTCTCAATGGCAAGGCTGTAGTCACTCTCAACCTTTATCAGCTGCGCCACGGAGCCGTACACACCGCGGAGCTGCCCCGTTTTGGACGCTTTCAGCACCTGCTTTACCGAATGGGCAAAGCCCTCCATGCTGTTTTCAAGGTCTGTCAGCATTTTTATGCGCTGCTCCTTGTCGCGTATGGAAAAGCTGATGTCCTCAAACTCTTTTTTCGTTAGGGAAAGCTTTTCCGACCGTCCCTGCCAAAGTTTGGCAAGACCCGAAACACGGTTGTTTATCTCGCCGGATTTTTCCTCCAGCATTCGCACGCCGTCCTCGGTCTCACGTTTTTCCGCGGAAAGCTGCTCACCGTTTTCGCGTAACTGCTCCTCCTGCTCGCGGCACTGCTTTAACTGCTCCGCAAGCTCGGTTTTTCCCGAATCTCCGCTTGTAACGGCAATTTTCAGCTCCGACTGCCTTATATAGAGCTTGCCGAGAGCGCCGTTCACGTCGGAAAATTTGCTGTCAAAGCTGTCCTGCTCCTGGGAAAGTTTTTCCATTTCCTCGCTTGCGGATTTGTGCTTCTCTTCCGTCGCAGCAATGTCCTCCTCCGCCTTAGTCACCAGAGCAAGCTTTTCCTCGATAATGCGGCGGTTTTCCTCTCCCGAATTTTCGGCGGTCTGCTGCTGCTTTTCAATGTCGGCGATAGTCTCCCGACAGTGGGAAATGTCGTTCTCAAAAACAGCGATGTCCGAATGAAGCTGCGTGTTGGACTTTTCCGCTTCAAGAATTTTTGCCCGCATTTCCTCTATCCTCAGGGACGAGGCTTCCATTTTCGTCTGCAAGTCCTCCGCTTCCGCTTCAAGTCGGGAAATGTCCGCCTCCACTGCGTCGTACTCGCCTTTATTTATAAGTATCTTGTCGGAAATTTCTTCCAATCGCACTTTCAGGTCGTCAAGCTGTCTGACCCATACAGTTATTTCCAGAGATTTTTTTCTATCCGACAGTTTAAGGAATTTCGCCGCCTTTTCCGACTGGATACGCAGCGGTTCAACGCGGCTTTCAAGCTCTCCCATAATGTCGTTAAGGCGCAGAATGTTTTCCTGAGCCGCCGCAAGACGTCTTTCCGCTTCGGCTTTCTTGTAGCGGAATTTGGAAATTCCTGCCGCTTCTTCAAAAATTTCCCTGCGCTCGCCCGATTTTGCGGACACTATTTCCGCGACCCTGCCCTGTCCGATAATTGAATAGCCGTCTCTTCCCAGACCGGTGTCCATAAAAAGCTCGTAAACGTCCTTTAAACGCACCTGTGAGCCGTTTATCATGTACTCGCTTTCACCGCTGCGGTAAAGCTTTCTCGTCACCGACACTCTGTCCGCGGGAACTTGCAGCAGACCTCGGTTGTTTACTATGTTCAGCGTGACCTGCGCAAAGCCCATAGGCTTGCGCTGGGTCGTACCCGCAAAAATAACGTCCTCCATTTTGCCGCCGCGAAGCGTTTTCGAGGACTGCTCTCCCAACACCCACCGCACAGCGTCGCCGATATTGGATTTTCCGCTTCCGTTGGGTCCCACAACAGCCGTCAGACCCTTGTGGAAGTCCAGCTTTATCTTATCGGGGAACGATTTGAACCCCTGCATTTCAAGTGATTCCAGATACATTTTTTCAAATCCTTTTCACAATTATCTCGCGGTTTTTCAGGCTTTCGTCGGGACATATTCTTATGTCAATACCATTTGCGGCAAAATATTCCGCATTGCATTTTTTCTGTCCCATTGCCTTGCTTACCGCGTTCAGAGCGACATAAACCGCATAGCTTCCGCCCTTTTCGGTACGCCGCTCTATCTCCCTGCGGAACAGTATCCCCTCGCAGATCTCCCGGAAAGCAGGGTGGTAGAACCCTCCCAGAACGTCCGCTTCGACAGTCTCCGAAGCGTGCAGACCAAGCTTTATGACCCGTATTCCCGCCGCTTCAAACATTTCCAGCATATCCGCGCACATTTCCGCCGCGGTATCAAAGCTGTACGGGACGTACTCGCCGCTTTGGAAAAGCTCTCCCAAGCGGGTATTTTTAAGTATCACAGTGGGGTACAGCCTTGCGGTTTTCGGTTCAAGAGCGATAAGCCGCCGCGCCGTGTCTATATCCTTTTCGGGCGTTGAGCGGTACAGACCTATCATCATCTGCAAGCCAAGCTCAAAGCCCCGCTCCTTTATAATGGCGGAGGCCTCCTCAACCTGCGCGGAGGTGTGTCCTCTGCGGTTTGCGGCGAGAACGCCGTCGTCCATTGACTGCGCTCCCAGTTCTATCGACGTGACCCCGTAGCTTTCCAGTATGTCGAGTATCTCCCCGTCAACAGCGTCGGGTCTTGTGGAACAGCGTATTCCTCGGACTTGCCCGCTTTTCACAAAAGGGTACGCCGCTTCAAGGAGCGATATCATGTAGCTTCTGTCCACCGCGGTAAAGCTCCCGCCAAAAAAGGCTATCTCTGCGTCCCCATCGGGAAGTCTTTCGCAGGCGGCTTCAAGAGTGAGCCGTACCTCATCTGCCGAAGGCGCGGCGGCAGTATCGCTTATCGCCCGCTGATTGCAGAACGAGCAGGCGTTGGGACACCCCATATGGGGTATAAAGACCGCTATATTGCTGTGCCTGTGCTTTGCCCCGCCCATTATTCCTTGTAACCCATAAGGCGCAGAGCTTCGCGGGCAGCAGCCTGTTCAGCCTGCTTTTTGCTGTGTCCCTCGCCTGTGCCTATCACATTGCTGTTCAGCCGTACCTGTACCACGAAATTGCGGTCGTGGTCGGGTCCCGTCTGGTCGGCAAGGACGTACTCCACACGCTCCTCGGGATTTTTCTGTATTATCTCCTGAAGCATGGTTTTGTAGTCGTGGAGCGACTTTGAGCTGTTGGCTTCAAGATTTTTCGGGATAAAGGACAGCACGTATTTTTCCGCTTCCTCCATGCCTCCGTCCAGAAAAACCGCCGCTATCACTGCCTCGAAAGCGTCGGAAACTATTGACGGACGCGTCCTGCCGCCGCTGTTTTCCTCGCCCTTTCCAAGCAGGATATGCTTTCCGAGGTCGATTTTTTTCGAGAACTCGAACAACGCCTTTTCGCACACCAGCGAAGCCCTTATTTTGGTAAGCTCACCCTCGGGCAGGTGCTTGAAGTGGGTGAAAAGGTGCTTGGACACAACGATGGAAAGCACGCTGTCCCCCAGAAATTCAAGCCGCTCGTTGGAGTTCCGTCCCCGCTTTAACTCGTTCGCATAGGACGAGTGGGACAGCGCCTCGTGCAGAAGCTCCTTATTTTTAAAGGTGTAGCCGATTTTCTTTTCAAATTCGGTAAAATCCATTTTACATTCCTCCGGATATGAGGTTGGTTTATTTTGTTTCTGTCTTGCTTTTCTTTTCAAGAGCTGAAAGGGATTCCGTTATTTCCTCGATTACCTTGCCCTCAACGCAGTTTTTCGCCTGACGTATAGCGTTGTAGAAAGCCGTGCCGTTGGACGAGCCGTGCGCCTTGATTACGGGCTTTGAAATACCCAAAAGAACTGCTCCGCCAACCTCGGTGTAGTCTACTTTCTTTTTGAAAGCCGTTATTTTCTTCATAATCAAAAGGGCCGCAATTTTTCCGCCGAAGCTTGTCATAAGCATATCTTTAAGGGTGTGGCTGAAAAACGAGCCCATGCCCTCGTAAAGCTTCAGCAAAACGTTTCCCGTAAAGCCGTCGGAGACTACCACCTCGCACACACCGAACGGAATTTCCCTTGCTTCAAGGTTGCCGTAAAAGCTTACAGGAGCAGACTTGAACTGTTTGTAGGCCTCAAGCTCCAGCTCTCTGCCCTTTGTGTCCTCCGAGCCGACATTTACAAGTCCCACCTTTGGGGAGGAAACGCCCATGACCTTGTTCATATAGCAGCTTCCCATAATACCGAACTGGACGAGCATTTCGGGACGGCAATCCACGTTTGCGCCGCCGTCGACAAGTATCATGTGTCCCTTTTCGGTAGGCATGATAGGCGCAAGAGCCGCACGCTTTACGCCCTTGATACGCTTTGCGATAAAGGTTGCGCCAACGACAAGCGCGCCTGTGCTTCCTGCGGAAACGAACGCGTCGCCCTTGCCCTCGGCGAGAGCTTTAAGTCCCACCGCCATGGAACAGTCGGACTTGTCCTTGATGACCATTGTGGGTTCTTCGTGAATGTCGATAACCGATTCGGTATGTATTATTGATATTTTATCGAGAGATATTCCGTTTTTGTCAGCGGTTTCCTTGATAATTTTTTCATTTCCCGTGAGTATGACCTCAACGTCAAGCTTCTGGACAGCCTCCGCTGCGCCTTTCAGGACTTCGAGAGGGGCGTTATCTCCGCCGAATGCGTCAACAATTATTTTCATGGTTTTATCTTCCTTTCTTTTGGGTATTGATTACGAACATTTAACGGATAACAATGTTTTTATATCGTCAAAATTTTCCTCACTTGTAACATGATAATGTATCCAACCGCCGTCACCGCAGGGGTACTTGTTGTCTATATATTCCTGTGAATATTTTTGAAGCTGCTCATAAACAATTCCATATTGCTTGTCCGACATTCTCATCATAACGGTAAAAGAATTGTTTTCGGCAAAACATTGCACATAAGCTTGTTTTTCTTTTTATGGGCAACGCCCCAGCCATAATTATTGCCGTAAGGGAAAACAACCTTTTGCTCAGTATTAAATGAAGAGGACAGCCATTCGTTAAGCAAAGTAAATCTTTCCGAATTTTCACCGCAAAATTTTGTCATTTCTTCTATGGTAGGAACTTCTTGTTTATTGAGCATTCTTTCGTACATAATTACCTCCGTGAATTACGTTTGTTCTTGTTCATACTCGTCAAAAATTTTTCCGAATTTATAGTAATGATTTTTATCTGCTGCAACGGCTATTTTGTGTTTATGTCCGCCGCCTATTATCCCGTGTTCGCAGGCTATTTTCCTGAAGACATCAGCATCTGCTCTCTTGACGATATGCTCCGGTTCTATTATTCTAAAGCTATCAACGTCCGCTCCGTCAACAACGTGACCGTGAAAAAACACATGTCTGCTGTCACGCCAATAGCCGTCGCCTATGTATTCGACCGTTTTGCAGTCGGCATTTTTTACGGTATGGTCTTCATAATAAACGTGCTTATTATCTTTTGCAAGCGCAAACATATACTCCATTGCCAATACCTCAAAGGTCTCAGGTGTGTGACAAGCTTTCAGACGGACAGCTTTTCTCGTTTGGGTAAATTCTGTAAAAAAATACACAAACTCACCGTCTCTACCGTAGCTGTGGCAATAATAATGGTCTTCAGTATTTTTTCCCTCGGCAAACAGAACTCCGTCGGGAAATTTTCTCCCTGTTTGGGTAAATCCGCCCTCGTCAAGCGCCTCGAAAGCTTCGGGGTGGGCAACCTCCGCGTCTCCGTAAGGCGTATAGATGACCTGATGATTTCCCATATAAGCACAGTTGAAAATATGAAAATCAGAGGGGTCAATGCCTTTGAGCAAATAACCCATGCGATAAACCCTTTGGCTGTCTTTTATAAAAATGCGGTCAAGTACCTCCATAGTGTTCACGTCAATTTTTGTCCTGCGGAACACATCGTTATCGCTGGGACATCTTTTCGGCGGCATATACGCGACTTCGTTCTTATAGCGGCGGTAAAAGGTTTTTCTGCCATAGACGTCTTTCAAAAAGTAAGCATATTCCTCCATAGTCTTTATCACCTCATACAGTCCTCAAACGCTTTCAGCGCCCTGTCAGCAACAGCCTGATACCGTTCCTGCTTGTCCTTTATGCGGACGCCGAGGTCGGGAAGTATTCCCATATTCGCCCCCATTGGCTGGAAATTTTCTACCGTTTCGTCGGAAATATACCTTGCAAGTCCGCCTATCATGGTTTCCCTCGGCGGGACTAAGGTTTCAAGTCCTGCAAGCCGTCTCGCCATATTCAGACCCGCCATTATCCCGCTTGCGGCGGACTCCATGTAACCCTCAACGCCTGTTATCTGTCCCGCAAAAAACAGGTTGGGACGCGTCCGCAGGGAGAAATCGCCGTTCAGAACCTTTGGGGAATTTATGAACGAATTGCGGTGCATAACGCCGTACCGCACAAACTCGGCGTTGGCAAGCCCGGGTATCATTGAAAATACACGCTTCTGCTCGCCGAATTTAAGGTTTGTCTGAAAGCCTACGATATTGTAAAGCGTTCCCATGCTGTTCTCCTTGCGGAGCTGCACGACTGCGTAGGGGCGTTTCCCCGTGACAGGGTCGGAAAGTCCCACGGGCTTCATTGCGCCGTATCGCATGGTTTCCTCGCCGCGCTTTGCAAGGACTTCTATTGGCATACAGCCCTCGTAAACGGTGAAATCGTCCTTGCCCTTTGGCTTGTCAAAATCGTGGAGAGGTGCAGACTCGGCGTTTTTAAGTTCCTGCCAAAATGCGGTGTACTCCTCTTTTGTAAAGGGGCAATTTATATAATCGTCGTCGCCTCTTCCGTAACGCGCCGCAAAGAAAATTTTTTCCTTGTCGAGGGACTCGTAAGTAACAATGGGAGCCGCCGCGTCGTGGAAGCTAAGATACCCTCCGCAGAGCTTTTCAATGCTTTCCGCAAGTCCGCCGCTTGTGAGGGGTCCCGTGGCGATTATAACGTTTCCCTCGGGAATTGACCAGACCTCGCCATGCTTTACGGTTATTCGGGGTTCTGACATTATCTTTTCGGTTACAAGGTCAGAAAATTTCTCCCTGTCAACGGCAAGCGCTCCGCCTGCGGGGACGGCTGTTTCCTCGGCGCAGGGGACGGTCAGCGAACCAAGCCTCCGCATTTCTTCTTTGAGAAGTCCCGCCGCCGAATTCACTCTTGAAGCTTTCAGCGAATTGGAGCAGACAAGCTCCGCAAAGCCGTTATATTTGTGTGCGGGAGTGAATTTCTGGGGCTTCATTTCCCACAATTCCACGTCCAGACCCGCTTTCGCAAGCTGCCATGCCGCCTCGCAGCCTGCAAGTCCTGCGCCTATTACGGTTATTTTTTTATCGTTCAATTTAATTCTCCGTTAAAAATAAGTTGTTATTTCTTATCTTTTACATTTGAACCGTCCTCAAATACCTTTGGGTATTGGGCGTACAGTTCGATATATCCGCATTCGGGACAGCCAAAGCAGTTTACGTCCGAGCTTGTTTCACCATCGTACCATTTTTTTGTAATACTGCCAACCTGAAAAATCTGCATCATAACTGCTTTTTTCATTTCAGTGCCGCATTTCGGACAATTCATTATTATTTCTCCTTTTATAGTCCTTTGAAAAATGTTATAATTTGTCCCCCGCCCCTTGATAGGGGCTTAATAGAGTTCATTAAAGCAACTTTTTACTATGGGGTAGAACATCGCCGCGGGGCGTTCCCCGCTTATTTTTCCTTTCTGATTGCCACCTCGTAACCGCAGCCCTCTTTCAGGCAGAACATCTTACCGCCCTTTTTGAACAGGGTCGTGCCGTCGTTGCACTTGGGACATTTATCCGAAACGGGAGTATCCCAAGTCATAAAATCGCAGTTGGGATTATCCTCGCAGCCGAAATATTTCTTGCCCTTTTTAGACTTTTTCTGCAACACCTTTTTATGGCACTTCGGGCATACTCCGCCCGTGTCCTTGACGATACGCTTTGTATTGGTGCAGTCAGGGAAACCGCTGCACGCAAGGAATTTTCCGAAGCGTCCTATCTTAATGACCATAGGCTTTCCGCAAATCTCGCAGACCTCGCTTGTTTCCTCGTCGGGAACTCTCACGCGTTTGCCGTCCATAGCCTTTTCCGCCTTGGACAGGGTGTCCGCAAAATCATCATAAAATCCGCTTATGGAATCCACCCAGTTCATTTCGCCCACTTCGATTTTGTCAAGGTCACTTTCCATTGTGGCGGTAAATTTCGAGTCCACAATATTTTTGAAGTGCTGCTTCATAAGCTCGGTGGTAACTTCTCCCAGACCTGTGGGACGGAGCTGTTTTCCGTCACGCTCAACGTAAAAACGGTTTGTGATCGTCGAAATAGTCGGCGCATATGTGGACGGACGTCCGATACCGTTTTCTTCCAGAGCCTTGATAAGCGTAGCCTCGGTGTAGCGCGCGGGAGGCTGTGTGAAGTGCTGGTTGCCCTCAATTGCTTTCAGCTTAAGCTTGTCGCCCACCTCGATATTGGGGAGTACCTTGCCCTCCTCCTCGTTCTTGGACTCCTCATACAGAACGGTGAAGCCGTCAAATTTCACGGAAAATCCCGTCGCTCTGAAATTGCAGCCGTTTGCGTCTATATCGACGGAAACCGTGTCCAGAACAGCGTTTGCCATCTGGCTCGCGATAAATCTTTCCCATATCAGCTTGTAAAGCTTATACTGCTCGGTCGTAAGGCTGTCCTTAACCCTGTCGGGGGTAATTTCGGGCATGGAGGGACGTATAGCCTCGTGAGCGTCCTGAGCGTTGGACTTGGACTTGTATATCTTGGGAGTATTTGGAATATAATTCTTGCCGTAAGCCTTGCCTATATAGTCATACGCCGCCGCGCGGGCTTCGTCGGAAATACGCAGGGAGTCGGTTCTCATATAGGTGATAAGACCGACCGCGCCCATGCCCTCAATGTCAACGCCTTCGTAAAGGGTCTGAGCGGCTTTCATTGTCTTTGCAGCGGCAAAGCCCAGCTTTTTTGAAGCCTCCTGCTGCATTGTTGAGGTGGTAAACGGAGGTGCGGGAGACTTTCTTCTGACGGATTTTTTTACCTCCGTAACGTTGTAGTCCGCGCCCTCTATTCTTTTCAGTATCTTGTCCGTGTCAGCCTTGGAGTGCAGCTCGGTTTTCTGACCGTCCACGCCCACAAATGAAGCGTCAAACTGCTTCTTTGAAGAGGGAGCGGTCATTTTAGCATCAATAGACCAGTATTCCTCGGGCTTGAAGCTGTTTATCTGCTTCTCGCGGTCAACAACAAGGGACACCGCCACCGACTGAACACGTCCCGCAGAAAGTCCCCTGCGGACTTTTTTCCACAGAAACGGGGACAGCTTGTAGCCCACAATTCTGTCCAAAACGCGCCTTGCCTGCTGTGCGTTGACGAGGTCAAGGTCAATGGAGCGAGGATTTTCCATACCGTTTTTAACGCCTGTTTTTGTGATCTCATTGAACGTAACGCGGTTTGCGTCGTCAAGGGGCAGATCGAGCATGTGGGCAAGGTGCCAGGAAATAGCTTCGCCCTCGCGGTCGGGGTCGGTTGCGAGGTACACAAAATCGGACTTTGCCGCTTCCTTTTTGAGACTTTCGATAAGCTCTTCCTTGCCCTTTATGTCGGTGTAGACGGGCTCGAAGCCGTTCTCCACATCAATTCCGAATTTGGACTTGGGCAGGTCGCGGACGTGTCCCATCGAAGCTACAACCTCGTAACCGCTTCCCAGATATTTTTTTATGGTTTTCGCCTTTGCGGGCGACTCAACAATTACAAGCTTTGACATTTGATCCTATCCTTTCAATCTATAAAAGTCCGTTAAAATCGTTGGGATTTTAACAGGCGGTATAACTTTGTCCTGCGGCCGACATGACTGCACCCTCAAGCTCCAGATCGGTCAGGAGCATGAGCATATCGGAAATATCCATTCCGCACATTTCCGCAAGCTCGTCCGCCAGAAGCGGTTTTCCCGCCTCTTTAAGCAGACCGTAGACCCTTGCTTCGTCACCCTCCAGCGTTGAAGCGTCGTACTCCTGCGTGTGAATATTAGTTTCGGCAGTTTCGCTTGCGTACTCTTTGGTATCCTCCGCAAGAGGGTCGATACGCGAAGCCTGCCTGTAAGCGCTGCTGCTTTTTTCATCGGGAAACAGCGCCGCCATAGCCGAGCTTGCATTTGCTATTTTATGTCCGTAATTTTCGTAATATTCATACAGGATATCTTTCACGCCGCACAGACAGGCCGCGCCGTCCCTTATGAGAGCAACGTTCCCGCCGTACCGCTTGTCAAACAGGTCGTGGGGAGCGATGGCAAATACGTCCTTGCCCTGACTAAGCGCAAGATTTGCAGTGATAAGCGCGCCGCTCTTAACGGCGGCTTCGGACACGACCGTACCGAGGGACAGTCCCGAAAGTATCCTGTTTCTTGCGGGAAACGAAGCCCTCGTTCCTCCCGCCAGCGGATAATACTCCGAAATAAACAGACCGTTTGCCTCAATCTCGCTTCGGTACTGAACGTTCTCCTTGGGGTAATCCCTGTCCAGACCGCAGCCAAGTACTGCGATAGTTTTTCCTCCGCATCTTGCCGCGGAAAGATTTGCGGTAATATCTATACCCACCGCAAAGCCGCTTACAATGGTTATCCCGAAGCTGCAAAGCTCCCGCACCAGCGCGGCCGTGACCCTTACGCTGTAGTCGGAGGGCTTTCTCGTACCCACAACCGAAATGCTGAAATCGCTTTCGAGACAGCTCATATCGCCGCGGCAGAACAGTACCGCAGGCGGGTTGTAGATAGACTTCAGCCTTTCGGGATAAAGCTCGTCGTCAAAGGTCAGTATGTAAATATTGTGGCGTTCGCAGTAGTCGATAAGCTCGTTCAGCTGCTCCGCCGTTGTCCTTTCGGCAGACTTTCTCTCGCTTTCGGTAAGCAGACCTTTCTGCTGTTCGCGGTCTTCCAGAGCCGCTCTCGCCTGAGCTGCCGAGGAAAAATTATCCATAACTTCCCAGATACGGACGCTTCCGCAGCCAAGACAGTTTACTATCCAAAGCCATTCAAAAACGTTTTGTCTTTCCATAATTATGACCATTTTCCCGATATGGAAAATGCGTCCTCCTCTCTCGAGTTTTGTGGTTTTGCGTCAGCAAAATTCCGAATGTCAATGAGGAAAACAAAACTCGCAGTTTGAAACCGAAGATTTCAAATTTCTCTCCTTTTAGAGGATAGACGTTAGAGGACAGAAATTTTTCTCTTGTTTCTATTCTCTAAGCTCTATCTTCTATTTAACCAATTCCCACATTATTATTCCCGCAGCCATTGCGGCGTTAAGGGAATTTACCGTACCGTGCATTTTTATAGTTGTTCTATAATCGCACATTTCGGCAGCCTCCCGCGGCAGACCGTTCCCCTCGTTTCCGATAAGAACGACCCCGCCCTGCGAGAAATCGCAGTCGGTAAGGGATACCGCGTCGCCGTCCACAACAGCGGCAAACGTGGGGATTTTCCGCTGTACAAAAAGAGGGAAAACCTCGTCAAGCTCCGTTTCGCAAACATTCATGCGAAACAGGCTTCCCATGGTGGAGCGGACGGTCTTGGGGTTATAGAGGTCGCAGCATTCCGCAAGAAATACCGCGTCCACGCCCATTGCGTCGGCGGTGCGGATTATCGTACCCAGATTGCCGGGATCCTGTACCCTGTGAAGCAGGATATATCTTCCCCCGTTTTTAATTGTATCAGAAATCGGCGGTTTGTCAAGACTTTCACAAACTGCAAAAATTCCCTGTGAATTATCGGTAGAGGACATTTTTTCGCCTATCCCGTCGGGAATGAGAAAAACCTCGGTTTCCGAACGCTCGGCGGGAAAATCCAAAGCCTCACACCGTATAACCGTTTCGCCGCGCTCGATCTTCTCCAAACAGCTTTCGGTAACGAAAACGGAGTGCAGCTTCACATTTTCCGCAAATGCGTCCGCGATCAGACGCGTCCCCTCAAGGGTGAACATACCGCTTTCACGGCGGTGCTTTTTGCTTGCCGCCAGCTTTCGGTAAAGCTTGATATTGGGGTTGTCAGAAGATGTGATACCACGCATAATAACCTCCGCAAAAATAGTTGTTCCGCCTGTTTAAGTAACAAACCGACCGAGCTTGTCCCTGCCCGCTCTGTAGACGGAGTCCGCTTCGTGAAAAATATTATTGTAGAACTCCGCAGCAGCCTGCTGCCGCTGTTTGGCGATTTCAAGACCCCTGTCCGTATAGAAGCGTGAATAAACATTCTCCAGCTTATATTTATACTCCCTGAAAAAGGACGGTGTTTCGTCGTTTTTTCCGTCAGAAACCGTTCCGTCGGGCAGCAGCAAATACAAAGGTCTTGCAGTCTGACCGCTGTACATCAGTGTTCTGGCAATTCCTATCGCTCCCGAAACGTCTATCTTATCGGCGTCAAACAAAATTTTTGCCTCTATGCTTTCGGGAGGGGCGTCGGAGCGGTATCTGTGGGAACGGATACAATCGCGGACTTTTGCGGCAAAGTCCTCCGCAAAACCGTTTTCGCTCAGAAAACGAAAAGCCTTGTCCGCGCCGACCTCCGCATGGTCAAGATCGGGATTTTCAAACTGCTCCCGTCTGCCTATATCGTGAAGCAGACAAGCTGAGATCAGAACATCAAAGTCAACGTCATTCTCGGTACAGGCAATATCAAGCGCGGTATAGAGTACCCGATAAACGTGATCTCTATCATGGGAACTGTCGTTCATGCACAGGAGCATATGATCCTCGATAAGACGATACGTACTTTCAAGCATTATCATGACCTCTTTCCAAGCAAACCTGCCGTACAGACCGATAAAAAACCGCGTACAAATTAACATTAAAAACCGCAAAAAGTCAGAAGCAAAAATCGCTTCTGACCTTTAAACCATTTTAGTTGAGAGCTGCCTTAGCCTTTTCGGTAAGAGCCGTAAAGCCCGCAGCGTCGTTGATAGCGATCTCCGAAAGCATCTTTCTGTTCAGAGTAACGCCCGCCTTTTTAAGACCGTTCATGAATGTGGAATAGTTCATGCCGTTCATCTTGCAGGCAGCGGAAATTCTTGTGATCCAGAGCTTTCTGAAATCACGCTTCTTGAGGCGTCTGCCGATATAAGCGTAATTTCCGGATTTCATAACGGCTTCTTTAGCCATCTTGAAATGCTTGCTCTTTGCGCCCCAGTAACCTTTAGCAAGCTTTAACGTTTTATTTCTTCTCTTGCGAGTAGCCATTGCTCCCTTAACACGAGCCATAATCTTTTACCTCCGTTTAATTAGTTTGTTTTGCGCGTCGTCTTCGCACCTTAGCGTTTCTTATTTATAAGGTATAAGCTGCTTTACGGTCGCTGTGTTTGCGGAGCCTGTATAGCCTGCCGCTCTGTTGATCCTCTTGCGCTTTGTGGCTTTCTGAGTGAGCCTGTGGCGTCTGTTGGTCTTCTGGTACTTTACCATACCGTTCTTTGTGAGCTTAAAACGCTTTTTAGCGCCCGAATGTGTCTTCTGCTTTGGCATAATATATCCTCCTTTAGTTTAGACAGAGATACTGTCCTGACATTTATTTTGAAGCCTTTGGGGAAACGAACATCACAAGAGCGCGTCCCTCCATTTTGCCCGGCTTTTCAACTGTGCCTACCTCGGAGCAGGCCTCCTTGAACTTTTCAAGAAGCTCCTCTCCCAGATGCGGGTGAGCGATAGCACGCTTCTTGAAGCGCACCGAAACCTTGAGCTTATCCCCTGATTTCAGGAATTTTATTGCCTGATTGACCTTTGTGTTGAAATCGTTCGTGTCGATGGTGGAGAACATTCTGATCTCCTTGATCTCAACGACCTTCTGATTTTTTCTCGCTTCCTTTTCGCGTTTGCTCTGCTCGAAAACGTACTTGCCGTAATCCATGATCTTACATACGGGAGGTGTTGCCTGCGGAGCGATCTTTACCAGATCAAGCTCCTTTTCCTCCGCGAGTCTGAGCGCGTCCTTTGAGGACATTACGCCAAGCTGCGAGCCGTCACTGCCTATCAGTCTGACTTCCTTATCCCTGATCTCTTCATTGATCTGAACCTCTTTGCTGTTGTTTGCTATGATAAGCACCCCCACAATATAAAAATGAGCGGAAACAGAACTGTTCCGCTCATACGAAAATCACAACCGAACCGCACGCGCCAAAAAAAGAACGTGCCGCCGAAAATTCGCATATTGACCTCTGCTCGCTTTGCGGCAGGGTGAGAACGGAAGATGTTCTGCTTTATTTTATCGCGCGTCATACAAAACGCTGACTTTGATATTATACCCCATTAAAAGTATTTTGTCAAGTATTTTTTCAAATTTTTCGGAAAATTTTTCTGCGGACTTATTCTTCGGGGGTCTCGCCGTCCTCGGAACCGCCTATGGGAGCGGCGTTGTTTCTGATTTTTGTCTGGTAGGATTCGTTGTCAAACCACTCGTCGAGAACTTCTATCGAAACGGAATATCCCGTATCTGTCCTTATGTACTCAACGATCTCTCCCGACGTCATCAGGGAAACCATCTTTTCCGCAGAAATATTGAGGTACTCGGCAGCGTCCTTTTCGCTGAGATATTTTCTCTGCGCGATACCCATGCTGTCGGGTACAGTTACCGTGCTTGAAGCCGCGAAGTTCTTTTCCTCAATGGTCTTGTTGAGCTTTCTGATACTTCCTCCCACAGACAGACCCGCTATAAGCATACATATGCCGAGAAAAACCATACCGATAAAATTTGCGTTGATACCGCCCGTTCTCTTAACGGGGTGCTGAACTGATCTGTTGTTTGCCATAGGAAATCCTCCTTAATGTCATTTTAAATTACCCTTATAGCCCGTCCAAGAGCAAAGGAATAAAGATACGCCTCCCTGACCCGTTTGCCGAATATCCTGCCGAGAGCTGCGCCGTACAGCTTTATCTGGAGGTCGTACCTGTCCGCAAGAGTTTTTTCGCCGACGCCACGGTCGGTCTTGTAGTCTATCAGGACTATTTCGCCGTCCTCCTCGAACATACAGTCGGCAATACCTTGCAGCATACTATTATCATTATACTCCATAAGTCGCTCATCGTCAAGAGCGGCGTCGGATTTTTTGATTAAAAATTTCTGTTCCCGTCGGATATTGTCGGAATTTTTTATTCTTGCGTACAGCTCCGAGCCGAAAAATACCCTTATCTGGTCAATGTTCAGCGACCTGCTCTCCTCGGGACTTAGCAGACCGTACTCCGCAAGCCTTTCCGCTTCTGCGGCTGGATCGGCTTCGGCGGCGGCAAAATCCGCGTACTGCATAAAGGTGTGCATTGCCGTACCCTTTTCCGCGGCGGTAAGTCCCCCCGCTTCGGCAAATTCGGGACGGCGCAGATAGAGCCTGTCCTCGTCCTCGCTTTTAGCGATCTCCGTTACCGTTATCTTTGCGGACTTATCCGTCAGCACTCCGTCATAGTTAAACGCAAAGCCGTCAAGCAAACGTTTAACCTTTTCCCCGTCGGGCAGGACGTTTTCCTCGTCCTCCGTTTCGGGTAGGACTTCTCCAAAGCAGTCGGCTTTAGTGACCCTTACAGCCGCCGCAGTCTCTTTCAGGGAGACAAACTCGCCGTCCCTAAACCATTCTCCGTCCGGGTGTACGAGCATTGCCATTGATATCCAGTCCAGCATTGACTTCGCTTCCGCGGCGACGGAGGGCGTTATACCCCTCTCCGTAACAATGCCCGAACGAACGGAGGCTATTTCACTGCGCACCCTTTTGTTGTCGGGCACGGTTATGAAAAGCCGTTCCCGCGCCCTTGTCAGCGCAACGTACAGAAGCCGCATTTCCTCGCTTTTAAGGCTTGCTCTGCCCAGTTCTTTCAAAACATCCTGCGGAAAGGAATTGTACAGCTTTAATCTTTCCCTGTCCTGTATCTTCAAGCCTATGCCGTACTCGGAATTTATCTGTATCCTGCGCTTTAAGTCCTCCTCGTTGAAATGTCCCGATGAGCCGCACAGGAAAACGAACGGATACTCCAAGCCCTTTGATTTGTGTATCGTCTTGACGGAAACCACGTCCTCCGCCGTGGACACCGCCGAAGCCCGTTTCAGGTCTCCGCTGCGGCGGATTATCATGTTTATGTACCGCACAAAGCCCGACAGACCGCCTCCCGAGTTTTTCTCGTAGCCCTCCGCAACGTCCAGCAGAAGCCGCAGATTTGCGCGCTTCTGACTTCCGTCCTTGTAGACCTGTACTGCCGACAGGAAGTCGGTGCTGTCGTAAATCGTCCTGATAAGCCGTTCCAAGGTCTGTGAAGCGGCGCAGTACCTCAGTTTACTAAACAGAGACATGAACTTTTCAAGCTTTCCGTAAAGGGGCGTATCCGCGCCGATATCGGTCTCGCCCGCAAGAACCTGCTTTATCACGCGGAAGTACCGTTCCTCGTCACTGCCCTTTGCCTCCGCAAGTCTCGCCATATCGTCCGCTGTGAGCATGAACATAGGGGACATCAGCGCCGCCGTCAGCGGAATGTTCTGCATGGGATTGTCTATGACCGCCAGCAGACTTGTCAGAACCGAAATTTCCCGCGATTCCAGATAGCCTGCGGGCTCCTCGGCGTAAGCCTTTATGCCCGCTTCGGAAAGCTCACGCACGTACCTTTCCGCATTCTTGTTGCTGCGGAGAAGTATGCAGAAATCGCTTGGGCGGCAGGGTCTTTCCGTACCCTTGTCGAACACCGTTTCGGTACTCAGCATACGCTTTATTCTTAAGGCGGCGGCTCGGGCTTCGGCGTTTTCCTCCGCGTCCTCACCGTCCGGGACGATAATTATTTCCGTCGTCCTGTCGCCGTCAGGGTACTCCAGACCCCTGACCAAAGCCTCCGCTTCGGTGTAGTCTATCTCTCCCACGGCTTTGCTCATCACGCAGCCGAAAACATAGTTCACAAAGTCAATGACCTCGCCGCTGCTTCGGAAATTCCTGTTCAGAAGTATCGCCGCGTTTTGCCCGGAAAAGTCCGCGCCCGTGTAGCTTTCAGACACTTCAAGAGCGTTGGTGAACAGCTTGGGGTTAGCCTGACGGAAGCTGTAGATGGACTGCTTAACATCCCCAACTGCAAACAGATTAGTGCCGCCGCGCTCGGTAGTACCGCCCTTTGAGAGCAGCTTGAATATCAAATCCTGATTGTTGTTCGCGTCCTGAAACTCGTCTATCATTATCATGCCGTAGTAGTCGGAAAGCTCCTTTGCAAGCTTTGTGCCGACGATGCTTCCGTCCTCGTTCCGCTCCGCAAGAAGCCTTATGGCAAGCTGCTCCGCGTCGGAAAAGCCGAGGGCGTTTTTTTCGGTTTTCAGCTTGTCAAGCTCCGACCCGAACAGGGTTATCACACCGTTCAGACTCTCCAGAATTTCCCCGTGGACTCTGTAGTCGTCGGCGATTTCTTCCAGTCGGAAGATACCGCCTCCCACCTTGTCAAGCTCTTTTTTGTACTTGTTTCGGATATCCTTTATTCGCTCGGCGGTCTCCTTTTCGGTATCGCTCATGTTCCGCGGAAAGCTTATCCGCGTTTTCGGCTGGGGAGGCTGAACCACCCGCTCGTCCCAGCTATAGTCCGTACAGCCGAGATTTTTCAGCATGAGCTTTATCCTGTCTGTTTCGGCGTCTATTGCGTCGGAGACCTTTCCGCAAAGCTCAAAGTAAAGCTTTCCCGCGTATTCGGCTTGTCTCACCAAACGGCGGTAAACGTCCTCCAGACGGCTCAGATAAAGCTTTGCAAGCGGGTCTGTCTTTGGGTCGAAGCCGTTTCTGTACCTGTCCGCGGTGCTTTTCAGCCAGTCCTCGTAAAAGGGTATTGACATCAGGAACTCGTATATTTTCAGCACCGCTTCTTCAAGCTCCTCGTCGCCGCGCCGCGAGCCGCTGAAAAATCCCGCAAGACGTTCCGTTTCTTCGGGCTTTTCGTCGTAAAGCTTTTCAAAGACGTTCTCCGCCGCCCGCCTTTTCAGCAGCATTTCCTCGGTGTCGTCCAGTATGCGGAAGCCCGCGGAAACGTCCAGAGACTGAATATTCTCACGTATCAGGTCGAAGCAGAACGAGTGAATGGTGGATATCTTCGCCGTCCGAAGCAGGGACTGCTGACGGCAGAGCCACAGGTTATCGGATTCTTTCGCTATCTTTTCGGACAATGCCGCCGAGAGACGCTGTTTCATCTGCTCCGCCGCGTCGTTTGTGAAGGTCACCACCACAAGCCTGTCCGCGGGCATTTTGTTTTCGGTGTCGGAAAGTATCCCCAGCAGTCTTTCCACAAGCACCGAGGTCTTTCCGCTTCCCGCCGCCGCCGAGACGATTATTCCCGTGCCGCGGGCGGTTATTGCGTCAAGCTGTTCTTTTGTCCACGTTGAATTGCTCACGGCGTTTCATCTCCGTTCATTATTTTTTCGATAAGCTCGGCGGCGTTGTCGGCGTACTCCCTGACCCTTGCGGGAGGATAGTTTCCGCACACGCTTCTATAGTCGCAGTAATCGCAGGGCAGACCTCCGCCGTCTGTAAGAGGAACGGCTTCTATCCTGCCCTTTGCAAGACTTTCAGCAGTCTCCTCAAGCAGTTTGTAAGAGTACCTGCGCAGGTTTTCAAGCTGCTCGGCGGTAATAAGCTTCGAGTAGGAATAATACCCGCCCGACGTTTTCTTCACGGGGATAAACACGCCGCCGCAGTCCTTTTCCATTGCGGCGATGACCTCGTCGTTCAGCAGTACTGTCCCTTTCATTTTGTATGTATCGTTAAGGACACCCTGCAAGGCTTCGTCTCCCTCGTTCCGCCCCAGACCCGAAGCCGCGTCCTTTGCGGGCATATACAGAACTCCCGCTGGGATGTCCCCCGAAAACCGTCCGCGTCGGTTTCCCTCGGTGACGGCGAAAAGGTACAGAAGCATCTGCATATTCACGCCGTAGAGCAAATCCTCATAGCGGAACTCCTTTATGCCCGATTTGTAGTCGATAACGCGGACGTAGGTCTCCGAGCCGTTTCGGAAAACGTCCACCCTGTCTACCGTACCCTCGAACCAGACGGTTATGCCGCTTTCGGTGACAAGCTTTAGCGGCTCTTCGTCGCCGTCCCGCCGCAGGGTGTACTCAAATCCCTCGGGGACGAATTTGCTCTGCTTAAACTCCGCGGACAGCCTTTCCAGAATGTCCGCAAGTGTGTCGGAAAGCCTTGAAAACGCCGCCCTATAGCGCTTTGTCTTGCCGTAATCTCCGCCCACCGCGTCGCTTCGGTAGTATTCGCCCAAGTGCTTTTTGACAAGCTTTAATATGTCCTGACGGTTCATTGCGGTAAAGTCCTCGCGGCTTTTTTCTTTAAGGGCTTCGCAAAGGCAGTAGTGTATCGCCGTGCCCCGGGAGGGACTGTCAAGCTCCACCTTTTGGGGCGGGTAAAGCTTCAAGCCCTTTTGGCAATAGTATTTGAACGGACATTTCATGTAGTCCTCAAACCGTGAAGCGGACATGGAAATATGTCTGCCGAAAAGCTGCCTGCCCGTTTCGGGGGACAGGCTGTGCCCCGCGGAGTTTTCGATATTTTTAAGATATTCAAGCCGCTCCGCGTACTCGGGGACGTTCTCCAACGCCTGCCGCAGACTTGCGGAATCCTCGTCGCCGCGGCGGTAGTTCCGCACGTACTGATAGTACGCCGCCCCCGCCGTTGTGCAGAACGACAGCAGTCCCCGCTGTTCAAAGGACGTAACAACGCCCTTTCCGAACATTTCCTCTGCATGGCTGACAATCGCGGAGGGGTAAAGCTGTCTGCCAGAAATGTCCGACATGGGGTATGTTATCCAGAGCCGCTCCGAAGCCTGGGAAAGCGCGGAGTACGCCGCAAATCTTTCCTCGTCAAGCTTGTCCGCAGAGCCGCCCGAAAGGGTTATACCCGCCGCTTCAAGCGCGAGCCTGTCACGGTCGCTGAAAAGTCCCGAGGGCTTCGCCACATAGGGGAACAAGCCCTCGTTCGCGCCGAGGACAAAGACCGCTTTCGGTTCGGCAAGCCTTGCCGTGTGCGCCTCAACGAACTGCACGCAGTCCAGCGTTTGGGGCGGGGAGGACAGCTTCAGTCCCGACACTGCCGCGGAGAAAAGCTCCGCAAAGCTTGCGGGACTTATTTTCGTGTCCGCAAGCGCCCTGTCAAGAGTTTCCAGAAGTCCGCAAAGCAGTTCCCAGAGCTGTTTTATCTCGCGCACCGCAGTAAGAGCGGCAGCGTCGTCCGAGTTGCAGTTTTCACAGAAGCTGTGCAGATTTTCATACAGTCCCGTGTCCTCAAAAAATGTCACCAGCGCGGCGCAGAAGCCCCTTCCGTCCGCGTCTCCAATGGCGCGGCGAAGCTTGAATATTGGTTCGGTAACCCGCTCCCTGACCTGCTCCGCGCCGAACTTAACGTCGTCGTACTCGAAAGGCTTTTCCCACATTTCGCCCTCGATGTTCCATTTGTAGCAGCAGTCCTCGGCGGCGGCGATCTCCTCGTCGGTCAGACCCAGCATACCCGTTTTCATGTATCTGAGCCAGTCCTCGGTGGAGGTGTTTTTCCCCGAAGCAAGGGCAAGAGCCGTCCTGACAAAAATAAACAGGGACTTATGCGCGGCGGTGCGGCTTTCGTCGGTATAGAACGGTATGCCGTAACGCTCAAAAGAGCTTTCCATTACCGAGGAATACTGCTCCTTCTGCCTTGCCAGAACGGCTATGTCGCTGTAGCGATAGCCCTCCTCCATGACCAGACGACGTATCTCGGAGCATACAAAATCGCCCTCTCCGTAGCTGTCCGCGGAGCGGTACACCTTTACTGCATTGCAGTCCCCGCTGTAGTTACCACGGACGTTTCTAAGCACGTTCCCGCTGTAAAAAGCCAGTTCGGGAGCTTTGAAGCGTTTCGGCCGGTCAAGCATGGTTTTAGCTACCTTTATGCCGAAGTCCGAGGCGGCTCTCGTGAGTCTGTTCACGGTCTTGTTTACCGCGGCGAAAACCGAGTATTCCACAGGCTGAGCGTCCGCCGTGGGGAGGCATACCGTCACGCTTTCGCTTTGGGATATCATCACGTCAAGCAGGGCGTGTTCGTCGGCGGTGAAGCTTTTGAACGCGTCGATAAAAACGGTCTTTCCCTCAAAATATCCGTATTTCGCCGCCCTCGAAGCCGCTTCGGAAATGTCCCCGCCGCTGTCCTTGTAGCCGCTTTGAGCGAGTATCCTGCAATATTCGGAGTATATCAGCGCAATGTCCGCGGTCTTGTCACGGACGCTTTCGTCAAGCCTGTCCGCGCAGGAGGACAACGCCTCGGCGGTAATTCCGCTGAGGGTAAGCTCCTTTACGATTTCAAGGCTGCTTTCGGTAAAGGACGGGTTTTTCGCCTGTCTGCCGTAGAAAAGCAGACCGTCCCTTTCGGAAATTTCAGCAAGGGCGCGGAACATCATCACGTTTTTTACGGTATCGTCCGCGTACCTGCCTTTCAGACCGCCGTGCTTTATAAAAATTTCCCGCGCCGTCCTTGCAAAGGAAAGCACGTCCACGCGGTTGAAAAGCTCCGCGCCCAGACGCTCGTAAAGAGTCCTATCAAACTCGAACGAGAACTGGTCGGGGATTATCACAAGCACATCTTTTCCGCTTTTTACGGCGGTCTCGATGCGGTTCGCCATTTCGTAGGACTTGCCGCAGCCTGCGCCGCCAAGGATCAAATTCAGCATTTTTATTTCTCCGTTTTATAATTTTAATATCAGCTTAGGTGAACCGGTCTCCCAGACCGCAGGCTCGCCCATGACGCGCTTTATACCGTATGGATAGGTGTACCGGTTCTCCCTTTGCAGATAATATTATCATTTTTTCTCATATTGCTTTCGTTAATTTCACTCATTGAGTCAATATTATCATAATTAAAATCGACTGTTGCCGCATGGCGTTTCCTGCCCGTCGAGAATTAAGTTCAGTATTTTTATTTTCTCTTTTGATAATTGTTAATATCGGCTTCGGCAAACTGGTCTCCGCAGCGGGCAAGCTCGCCCATGACACGTTTTATGCCGTATGGATAGGTGTGCCAGTTATCCTTTGTTATGTTTTGGTCGCCGACCTCAATGTCCGCGGGAACGACCAGAATTTCCGTTTCGGGAAACGCCGACCGAAAGAACATCAGGCACCGTCTTGCGTGAAATCTTTTGCACACTAAAATAATTTTTTCGGCAGGTATGCCACGCTCTTTCAGTACCGCCGCCGCAAACTCCGCATTGGCGCGGGTATGACCCGACTTGTCCTCACGGACTATCGCCGTTTTGGGTACACCGTTTTTTATAAGCACGTCCTCATAGAAGTCGCACTCGGTTTTGTAGTCGCCGCTGTAAATGTCCTTTTTATCCTTAACGCCTGCGAAAACTCCCGTTTTCACGCTTACCCCGCCGCCTGCAAGGACATATTCCGCAAAGCCGTTTTTGTAAAGCTCCGCGGCCTTTTCCGCGATCTGGGGGAAGCTTCCCCCAACGGTAATTATCACATCGCACTTCTGCGGCTCGTCCTCCACAAAAATGAAATCGCCTATATCCTTTATCAAATCGTGCATAGTGGCGTACTCCTTTGATTATTTTTAAATTCTATTCCGAACTTGCCCGCCCCCTTGAGGGGCGTGAAAAAGTTAAAAATCAACGTTTTTTACCGCGGGGGTGACTTTGCCTGCGGGAGCTTCCCCGCTCAGCAAATCTCCATAAAATGTCCCGATATTCGGGGGTCGCATAGTCTATGCCAACTCTCGGCAGGGTCTCTATTTCGGGACAGTATCCGTCGTCCTCGATACGTATACGTGGATTTCCGCAAAAGGACTCGCCGTTGAAGCTTTTGTCAATGCCCAGCTTTTTGGTAAGCTTTGCGGGACCGTCATAAACTTCGCAGGCGCGGAACAAAACCGCCTGCGGCTGACCCTCCTCGCCCGTGACGGCGTTCATCAGCCAGTGCATACCGTAGCAGAGGTAGACGTATATCGTCCCCGCTTTATCGTACAGAATTTTGGTACGCTCGGTTTTCCCTTTGCTTGCGTGACAAGCGGTATCCTCTTCGCCGCGGTATGCCTCCGCTTCGGTGATACGCAGGGACACCTCTGTTCCGTCATCAAGAGTTCGGACGATAAGCTTTCCCACCAGATCGGGGGCGACGTCAAGGACGTCCCGATGAAAGAAATTTTCGTCTAAAATAACATTTCCCATAATATCACCTACAAATTATACGATATGCGTTTTGAATCCCACCGCATGAGTATTTCCGTTTCGCCTGTGGATATGTCGGGCTTTCTTCTGACGGGCAGAAAGCCCTCCCGCCTGTAGAAATCCACGGCTCTCACGTTTTTTTCGTACACGCACAGGGACAGCCTTGGGTACAGCGTTTTCGCGAAGTCTATCAGGGATTTTCCCACGCCCTTGGAGCGGTGTTTACCGTCCACAAAAATGCCCTCTATGTGACCGTCGTTCAGACCGATGAAGCCGACTATTTCACCCTCGGACAGAGCGGTGTAGACCTCCGCAAGAGGGATAGCTTCAGCCGCGCCGTCGAAGCAGTCCTGCCAGTATTCGCGGCGAATGAAACCGTGAGCCTCCAGATTTGAGGACAGCCATATTTCCATGATGCGTTTGAGATCGGTTGGTTCGTATTTTTTTATCATTTTGATTCTCCGTTTTTTTATTAAGTATACCACATTTTTCTAAGTTTTTCAATAAAAATCAATTTGGGGAAGTAAATTTTGATTTAGCGGGGAGCCCCCGCGGGCTGAGTCACCCCCGCCATAATATGTTCAGAACATTAATTATGCTATTGCCCCCTCAAGGGGGCGGGTGAATTTTTATTTGGCACAACATTTAGGCGGCGAAGCCGCCGACTAAAGCTGGTCGAGCTGAGCCCAGCTCGCAGAAGTCCAAAGGGCTCCTCGCCCTTTGGAAACCTCGCCAGCTGTGCTCAGCTGGACCAGCTAATGTCGGCGGCTTTGCCGCCTAAAGGGTTGCTACATAGTGCGCTAAATCAAAATTTAACCCTCAAAATTGTCCCCCAAATATTGCAATGCGCGGAAAAATATGCTATACTGATACGGTGAACTTCGGTTCAACTTTTCAAACGGGAAAGGATTGTTCAAATGGGAAAGGCATTGATCATCGGCTGCGGCGGCGTTGCCTCCGTNGTTATCCACAAGTGCTGTCAGAACTCCGAGGTCTTTGAGGAGATAATGATAGCGTCNCGCACNAAGTCCAANTGCGANGCTNTGATGGAAAAGCTNCNGGGCAAAACNAAAACNAAAATTTCCACCGCCAAGGTGGACGCGGACAGCGTAAGCGAGCTTACCGCTCTTATGAAAGAGTTCAAGCCCGAAATATGCATAAACGTTGCGCTGCCATATCAGGATCTGACCATTATGGACGCTTGTCTCGAATGCGGCGTACACTACATGGATACCGCAAACTACGAGCCCGANGANACNGCAAANTTCGAGTACAAATGGCAGTGGGCATANCGTGAAAAATTTGAAAAGGCNGGACTTACCGCGCTTCTCGGCAGCGGCTTCGACCCCGGNGTTACNGGNGTTTTCTGCGCCTANGCCCNGAAGCACTACTTTGACGAGATAAACTATATCGACATTCTNGACTGCAACGCGGGCGACCACGGCTACCCNTTTGCGACAAANTTCAATCCCGAAATAAATATCCGCGAGGTGTCCGCAAAGGGCAGCTATATCGAGGACGGCAAGTGGATCGAGACNGANCCTATGGAGATNAANCGNGTNTACGACTTCCCCGAGATCGGCGAAAAGGATATGTANCTGCTNCACCACGAGGAGCTTGAATCGCTGGCTCTNAACATAAAGGGCATCAAGCGCATNCGCTTTTTCATGACNTTCGGNCAGAGCTACCTTACGCACCTGAAATGNCTTGAAAACGTNGGTATGACTTCCATNGAGCCTATCGACTTCGAGGGAAAGAAGATCGTTCCGCTCCAGTTCCTTAAAGCAGTCCTGCCCGACCCCGCNTCNCTNGGNCCNCGNACAAAGGGNAAGACNAACATCGGCTGCATAATGCAGGGCAAAAAGGACGGNAAGCCTGTNANGTANTACGTTTACAACGTGTGCGACCATGAGGAATGCTACAAGGAGGTAGGCTCTCAGGCGATATCCTATACAACGGGNGTACCCGCAATGATCGGCGCAATGATGATACTTACGGGNAAATGGAAAAAAGCGGGAGTATGGAANATCGAGGAATTCGACCCCGATCCGTTCATGGAGGCTCTNAANAANTGGGGACTTCCCTGGAAAGAAAGCTTCGATCCTAAGCTTGTGGATTAACGCACANTNTATAANANCTTTAGGCGGCGAAGCCGCCGACTAAAGCTGGTCCAGCTGAGCACAGCTGGCAGAAGTCCAGAGGGCGGAGCCCTTTGGTCGCGCTCCGCAGAGCGCGAAATACCCCTCCTGCGCCCGCAGGCGCATAGCCTCAAAAAACGGAGCAGGAGGTGAGAAACGGCGAGAGCCGTTTCGAGGAGGGGCGAACACGACCGCCCCTCCTTTTTTCTGCGCGCGGCAAACTTACCCTTGAAAACAGTCCTGTGGACTGTTTTCAACAGACAAACTCTGCCATAATTTTTTTGGACATACTTTATTATATCGAGCAAACCTTTCCGATTTTCCCGCGACTTTATAAGTGAAAGCTTTCAAAAGGCTGAGCCTTTACCCTTATTGGCGTACCATGTCAGCAAACGTAAAATTCTTCCATGAATTATATATGATTTGTTACGTCACATATTTAAATGAGGTACTTCAAATGAATAAAACCGATCTTACGGAATACGCAGACCTCCTGCTAAGCGCGGCGCTGTACAAATGCAATAACATAGCGGACGCGCAGGACTTGGTTCAGGACACCTTGCTGGCGGCTCTTGCGGCTATGGAGAAAAAGCCCATAAACGACCCTAAGGCTTGGCTTATGACCGTTCTGAACCGCAAGTACTACGACCTGCTCCGCAGAAAATACAACAAGCCAACGGTGTCCTTTGATGTGGCGGCGGACGTCCCCGACGACGGGGAACTGTACGAAGCCGTGGAAAAATCCGACGAAGCCGAGGCTATCAGGCGGTGTCTTGCCTATCTGACGGGGCTGTACCGCGAAGTTATGGTGCGGTACTATATGCACGGCGAAAAGGTGCGGGACATTTCCGCCGCTTTGAACATTTCGGAAAACACAGTGAAAAGCCGTCTTGACGCGGGAAGAAAGCGTATCGGAAAGGAGTTTGCTATGGAAAATTACACGAAACAAAGCTATGAGCCTGAAGATCTTTGGATATCCTGTTCGGGGCAAAGCAGTATTAACGGCGAACCGTTCAATCTTGTTGGGGACAACAAAATTGCCATGAACCTGCTTATCCTCGCATACGAAAAGCCTGTCACCGTTACCGAACTTGCAAAAGCTATAGGCATAGCCACGGCGTACATTGAGCCCGTTGTTGACAAGCTTGTAAGCGGCGAGCTTCTGAAGCGCACAGGCGACAAGGTCTACACCGATTTTATAATTTACAACGAGGCGGACAGAACTGTCAACACAGCCCTTGAAAAGCAGATAGCGGACAGCATTTACAAGGACGTCTGGACAATTATGGACAAGGGCTTTGAGGAGCTGCACGGCTGCGATTTTTACAAGCGGCAGACCGAGTCCAAGCAGGCAAAGCTTGACAGCTTTTTTGCAGTGCGGACCTTGCAGCACGCGGTGCTTTATGTCCGAGATGAGGTTTACGGAGGATTAATGCCGTTTGAGGAATATCCCGACCGTCCCAACGGCGGCAAGTGGTTTGCAATGGGCAGCCGCTATCCTGCGAATTATGATTACAGCGGACAGAATTATGAGTACGGAAAATACGCTATAGGCGGCGAGGCGCGCAACCATCATGTAGTCGACTGTGCGGGAATGAAAAAATATGAGACAGTCCTTTGCGAATACAACACACTGCTGGGCAGTACTATGCTCGGCTCCCGACAAATCCTCAAACGCCGTATGGAGGACGTGGAGATAGGACAGATGCTCTATGCCATTCACAGCGGCAAGGAGGAGCAATTACCCTTAATAAACGCGGGCTGTTTTGAGAATTTCGATAAATTTATTGAGCTTCGGTATCTTGCCAAGGACGGCGACAAGGTTGTCTGCGACGTTCCCGTTATTGCGGAAAAGGAACGGTTTGAACTGTACGCTTTAAGCGAAAAGTACGACAACATCATTGCGAAAAAATTCCATGACGACTTTATGAAGCTTATGGTCAACCCCGTGAAGCTTCCGCCGCACCTTAAATCCGTACCCGAATTTCAAAGATATATGCACTGCTGCTCCACCGTCTCAATGCGGATAGTAAAAAATGCGCTTGATAACGGGCTGTTCCCCAAATGCGCGGATTACCCCGCGCCTGCGGTACTGCTATCGGTCAAGGAGGGTTAGTATGTGCAATATCGAATACAAGGTCGGCGGACACAAGCTGATATTTTCATACAACCCGACGGTAAACCTGTTTTTCCACACCCTCAATCTGTACGGTCTTTTAGGCAATCACGGAAGAGCCTACGGTCTGAGAAACGATGAAAACGCGTTAAAGACCGTCATTCCCGAAATATACGGGCAGGTCAGGGACGGCGACTGGTTTTTCTCCTACGGAAAGAACGGCGTGTACTGTTCTGGAATGGAGTGCATACTGAAAAACGGTTTGTGGAAAGAATATCCCGATTTCTCCCGCCATAAAATAACCGCCGATACGGAATGCTTTATCCCCGCCTACCAAGCCTGCTGGGACGGCTTCTACAAAAATTATTGGGAGGAACACTCGGCTGACGGCGGCGAGCAGTTCCGAAAAGACATTGAAAGCTTTGACTGGCAGGATATGCTTGAAAAAATGCAGCTTGCCGCACACCAAAAGCTTTTTACGGACATCTACGCCTTTTCAGCAGAAGCCGCCGCAAACAGCGGAATGACCTACTCGGACAACGTTACCATAGGTTCGGGCGGGGACATGGCGGTTGTCCATGAAGGTCTGCACCTGCTTCTCCGTGAAAAATGGGCTGAGGACGGGCGTATAAAAAAGCTGCTTGAAGCAAAGCAGTTTGACCGTAATAAGCCGTATAAAAGCTATGTCCAGTATTACGAACAGGTGCTTGTGCTGACCTTGGAGCATATTATCCTCGGCTGCGAAAACACGCTTGAAGAAAGCTTCCGTTCCTGCGGAGTGCAGGAGCTTTACGGCACTGCATATCCCGCCGTCAAGGATTATTACGAAAGCGGCTGCAGGGCTTCTCTTGAAGATGTAATGCTGGAGATCGTCAAAGCCTCCGAGCAGTACTGAATACCTTTAAACATTTATAACCTCTCCTAAGTCATATATTTGCGGCAGTTCCCCGTGATCTTCATGGGGGACTGTTTTTTTGTACAAAATTTTTTGAAGCAAATTTTTTTGCACGAACACTTGAATATTTCTTTAAAATGGTGTACAATTATAATATGTATTGCCAAAAATAACGGGAGGAACTGCTAATGAACTGGACGGAAGTCAACATCTACACCACCACCGAGGGTATCGATCCTGTGTGCGGCTGTCTTTTGGGGATAGGCGTTACGGGGTTTGTGATAAAGGACGCAAAGGATTTTGAGGAATTCCTCGCCGACAAGAACGGAAACTGGGATTACATAGACGACGATCTGATGAACCTTAAGGACTGCGAGACCTGCGTTACGGTGTACCTCCCCGACGACTCGCAGGGTGCGGATATGCTTTCCGCCCTGCGTTCGGAGATGTCCGCGCTGAAAGAAAGGGACGAAAACAATGCTTTCGGCAGACTTGCGGCGGAGCTTGCAAACGTCCGCGAGGAGGACTGGGCTAACAACTGGAAGCAGTACTTCAAGCCCCTTACCGTGGGCGAAAAGCTTGTTATAAAGCCCTCATGGGAGGAGTACGACAAAAAGGACGGCAGGACTGTCCTTGAAATAGACCCCGCATCAAGCTTCGGAACGGGTCAGCACAACACCACACAGCTTTGTCTGGAGCTTATCGAAAAAAATCTGCGCGAGGGTGACAGGGTTCTCGATCTGGGCTGCGGCAGCGGCATACTGTCCATAGCGGCGGTTTTGCTGGGCGCGGAGGAGGTCACCGCGGTGGATATCAGCCAAAACAGCGTGGAGACCGCAAAGGAAAACGCGGCAAAAAACAATATTCCCGCGGAAAAGTACACGGCGTACTGCGGCGACATTATAAGCGACAATTCTCTTGTTGAAAAGATCGGCGGCGGGTTTGACATTATCGCGGCGAATATCGTTGCGGACGTGCTTATCGCCATGTCCCCGCTGTTTGAAAAATTTGTCAAAAACGGCGGTACGCTTATTCTTTCGGGAATTATCACCGAGCGCGCCGATGAAGTCGTGGAAGCGGTGAAGTCCAAGGGCTACACCATGCTTGAACTGCGTGAAAAGGACGGCTGGGCGGCGGTGGCGTTCAGGAGTTGACAGTGTACAGTTGACAGTGTACATTTGTTATGGTTTGAGGACGGAAAAGCTTGAATTTTTCCCGTTTACCTGCGGCTATATGGAAATAGAATTTTAATAAGGGGTACTTTTATGACGATACTTTATTCTTCGGAAAATAAAATTTTCAGCTACGACGAAAGCGACAGGTCACTGACGGAAATTCCCTGCGGCAGGATTACCAAATACAGGGAGACTGTCCGCGGGATACAGCAGCGCAAGGAGTGGAAAACCACAGGCACTGGTGCGAATTTTATGGGTATGGCTTCCGCGGACATGATCGACGCGGACGAGCTTCCCGTGCAGATAAGCGGTCTCGGGGTCTGCGGGGATGAGCTTGTCTACGGTGTAAATCTGGAAGCGGTGGGAAGTCTGTACCACCGAAGCTTCGACCCCTCCGACGACTGCGAGGGTCTTGTGCGGGCTTCAAACGAGTTTGTTTTCGGCTCCTTTGACATAAAGGACGGCAAGCTTGCGGTGTGCATGGGAGCGTCAGGCTTTCAGCATATCGCGGTCATGGATATGAACGGTCATTACGACGAGTACACCGACGGCGACACCACCGAGGAAAATCCCTGCTGGGCGGCGAAAAAGAACGGCGTTTATTTTTCCACGGCGGGATACGCAAGAAATCAAAACGGAGTGATTTCGGCGACAAGTCCCCGCTCTATCGCATATCTCGATCTTGACAAAAAGTCCATGTCGGAAATCGTTTCGGACGAAAGCTATGATTACCTCCACGTCCGTCAGGACACAAACGGCGACCTTTACTACATACGTCAGCCCTACGGCGGCGAAAAGCCTCAGGGGGGGATTACCTTTAAGGACGTTGTTCTGTTCCCCTACAGGCTGATAAAGGGTTTGTTCGGATTTCTGAATTTCTTTACCACTGTTTTCGGGGGAGAGTCCCTCAAAACGGGAGGATCGGCAAACGGCGCGAAATTCAAGCAGCGTTCCCAAAAGGAAATGATCATCGAGGGCAACGTTATCAACGCGGAAAAGCTGGACAAAATAAACGAAGCAAACGGCGACAAGCACGGCGGTATCATGCCCGCAAGCCGCGTGCTTATCAGGCGTACCGCGGACGGCAGCGAGGAGATCATCAAAAAAGGCGTGCTGGACTACATACTTGACGGTGACGGAAATATCATTGTTTCAAACGGCAGACATCTTCTGCGTATCGACAGGGACGGCAATGAGACCCATATTGCAAAGGCGAAGCTGGCGGTAAATCTTAACATTGTAAAGTGAGGTATTTCTTATGACCGAAAAGGAAAAAATGCTTGCGGGTAAAATTTACGACCCAAGCGACGAAACTCTCGCCGCTATGAGAATGAACGCCCACAAGCTTTCACAGCGTTACAACAACACCTTTGAGGACGAGGAACAGCTCCGAAAGGCTATTCTGGACGAGCTTGTCCCCAACCGGGGAAAGGGTACTTTCTTGCAGGGTCCCATTTATTTTGACTACGGCGTTTTCACCGTGTTCGGCGAGAACTGCTATGCAAACTTTAATTTTACTGTTCTGGACTGCTGTCCCGTAAATATCGGGGACAACGTTTTCTT
The DNA here is from genome assembly GCA_014799785.1 of Ruminococcus sp. Taxonomy (GTDB): domain Bacteria; phylum Bacillota; class Clostridia; order Oscillospirales; family Ruminococcaceae; genus RGIG8773. The sequence continues at coordinate 5,893 of JAAVHI010000002.1, read as the reverse complement.
CGGTCCCAACTGCACCGTTGCGGCTCCCGTACACCCGTTCCTGCCGTCGGAGCGAAACATGAAGCAAAAGCCCGACGGTACTGTGTACGACGATGAGTACGCGAAGCCTATCACTATCGGATCGAACTGCTGGATAGCAAGCAATGTTGTTATAGCCGGCGGCGTGACCATTGGCGAGGGCTGCGTTATCGGCGCGGGAAGCGTTGTTACGCGGGATATTCCTCCCAATTCTCTTGCGGCGGGAAATCCGTGCAGAGTAATTCGGGAAATCACCGAAAAGGATTCGCTGAAATATAAAAGCGAGCTGTTTTAAAATGATCGGGACTTTTAATTTATAAAGCGGAGTGAAAAATTTGGAAGTAATTATCAGAACAGCGGAGGAAAAAGATTATGTCCGGCTTGCGGAAATGAAGTGGCAGCACTGTGCGGAAGACGATGAGGACTACGGTGAAAGCAATCTGAAAAACGCGGACAGACATAAATTTATTTCGGAATTTACAAATTTCCTGAAAACGAACAAGGACTATGAGATCTGGACGGCGGAAGCGGACGGAACGGTGGTATCCGCAATGTTTGTGTACTTAGTTCCCAAGGTGCCTAAGCCGAACGGAAATTCAAAATATATCGCTTATCTGACAAACGTTTTTACGGTAAAGGAGTACCGAAACAAAAAAATCGGCACTCAATTATTAAATGCCGTAAAAAAATCTCTTACGGAGAAAAAGTGCGAGCTTGTATTTGTATTTCCCAGCGAAAAATCGGTAAACTGGTATGTGAGAAACGGATTTTATCGGGAAAATGAAATGTTTGAATGTGATTTGAACGAGGAATAAAATAAATTAAAATCTTTTAATTGGCGGCAAAAAATTACGGAAATGAAAGCATTGCCAAGTTGAACGACAAGGATTCCATAAAATATAAAAGAAAGCTGTTTTAATTTCGGAGGTGTTATGTCAAATGATAGACTACAGCGTTCAGAATAAAAAAGCGTGGGAATATAACGCTTACGAATTTTGGGTGGAGCATTCCGGAACGCCGCTTGAAAGAGCAAAAAAGGATATGGAAGATCCGATAAAAATGCTGAAAAAATATTCGGATTATTTTGATACTTACGACGGCGTTAAGGTTGCGAATATATGCGGTTCATGCGGCAAAAAGGCTGTCCCGCTGGCTATTCTGGGAGCGGAAGTCACTGTTTTTGATATTTCCGAGGACAACAAAAGATATGCGCTTGAAGTTGCGTCCGCCGCAAATGTTGACATAAATTTTGAGGTGTGCGACATACTTGATATAAATACGGACAAGTATGGGAATTATTTCGATGTGGTTTTTATGGAGGGCGGCGTACTGCATTATTTTCACGACATTGACGAATTTATGGGTATCATGTACTCTTTGCTGAAAGACGGCGGCAAGATGATATGCAGCGATTTTCACCCGTTCACAAAAATAAAGGATATATTGAATTCTGAACAACCAACCATGAGCTACTTTTCAACCGATATTTTTGAGGGAGAAATGGCGCACGCGCCTTTCTTTGAAAAGGAAATTCGTGAGCAAATGCCTAAGTGCAGCTACAGAAAATATACAGTCAGCGAGATCATTAATTCGGTCATAAACAGCGGTTTCACGCTGAAAAAATTTGATGAACACCCTGCGTGGACAAATGAAAATCTGCCGGGTGAGTTTACTGTTACAGCAATTAAATAACAGATAATTTTGCTGTATTACAAAAAAACAATTTGTTAAAAAGGATTGGTTTAATTGGCGGCAAAAAAAGCAAAAAATTACGGAAATGAAAGCATTACCAAGCTGAAAGGCGCGGACAGGGTAAGAAAGCGTCCCGCGGTAATTTTCGGCTCGGACGGTATCGAAGGCTGCGAGCATTCGATTTTTGAGATAATCTCAAACTCTATCGACGAAGCCCGCGACGGAAACGGCGACAAGATAATCGTCACCTACTATCAGGACAATTCCGTGGAGGTTGAGGACTTCGGGCGCGGCTGTCCCGTCGACTACAACAACGCGGAGCAGTGCTACAACTGGGAGCTTGTTTACTGCGAGCTTTACGCGGGCGGCAAGTACAAAAACAACGAAAGCGGCGATTACGAGTATTCCCTCGGTCTGAACGGCTTGGGAGCCTGCGCTACACAGTATTCCTCGGAGTACACCGACGTGGAGATTTACCGCGACGGCTTCAGGTACAACCTGCACTTTGAAAAGGGCGAGAATGTAGGCGGCTTGCAGAAAGAGGAGACTACACGCAAGAAAACCGGTACGCGGACGAAATGGCGTCCCGATCTGGACGTTTTTACGGACATTTCCGTCAGCCGCGAATACTTCGAGGACACCCTAAAAAAGCAGGCGATCGTAAACCCGAACATCTCCTTTGTGTTCCGTTATCAGAACGAAGAGGGCAAGTTCGAGGAGACCACCTTCTTTTACGAGAACGGTATTTCCGACTACATCAGCGAGGTCGTGGGAACGGACTACCTCACCCCTCCCCGCTTCTGGCAGTGCGAGCGCAAGGGTCGTGACCGCGACGACAAGCCCGAATATAAGGTAAAGCTTTCCTTTGCGGTGGCTTTTTCCAACAAGATCGCACAGATAGAATATTACCACAACTCCAGCTTTCTGGAGCATGGCGGCGTACCCGACAAGGCGGTGCAGAACGCGTTTGTGTCCCAGATAGACGCGTATCTGAAAAACAACAGCAAGTACCAGAAGGGCGAAAGCAAGATCAAGTATATTGACGTGCAGGACTGTTTGGTTCTTATCTCGTCCTCGTTCTCGACCCTTACATCCTACGAGAACCAGACGAAAAAGGCTATCACAAACAAGTTCATTTACGAGGCAATGACAGATTTTCTCAAGCACCAGTTAGAGGTGTACTTTATCGAAAATCCCGACGACGCGCTGAAGATCGCGGAACAGGTCATACTCAACAAGAGAAGCCGCGAAAGCGCCGAGAAAACCAAGCAGAATCTTAAAAAGAAGCTTGCGGGAAATATTGACCTTTCCAACATGGTGCAGAAGTTTGTGGACTGCCGCACAAAAGACCTGTCCCGCCGCGAGATCTTCATCGTTGAGGGAGACTCGGCTCTGGGAGCGTGCAAAACGGCGCGCAACGCTGAATTCCAGGCAATAATACCTGTCCGCGGTAAAATTCTGAACTGCCTTAAGGCGGACTACAACAAGATATTCAAAAGCGAGATAATTACAGACATCATAAAGGTGCTGGGCTGCGGAGTGGAGGTCAATTCCAAGTCCAACAAGGAACTGTCCACCTTTAACATTGACAATCTTAAATGGAATAAAATTATCATCGCCACCGATGCGGATTACGACGGCTTTCAGATACGGACGCTTATACTGACTATGCTTTACAGGCTCACACCCACCCTTATCGAGGAGGGATATGTCTACATCGCCGAAACGCCGCTGTTTGAGATAAACACCAAGGACAAGACCTATTTTGCCTACAGCGAAAAGGAAAAGGGCGAGATCCTGGAAATGATAAGCGGTCAGAAATACAAGGTTGACCGTTCCAAGGGACTGGGTGAAAACGAGCCTGAGATGATGTCGCTGACGACCATGAATCCCGACACCAGACGGCTGATAAAGGTAATGCCCACCGACGTGGAGGCTACGGCGAATATGTTCGACCTGCTGCTGGGCGACAATTTGCAGGGGCGCAAGGACTACATTGCACAGTACGGAAACCAGTACCTTGAAATGGCTGATATCAGCTAAAGGAGTGACGTTATGAACAGTGAAAACACCAACTGGGGTCAGAGCGTTGCGGGAGTTGTTATCAGAGACGGGAAAGTCCTTCTAGCGCGGCATACCTACGGCAAGGGCGCGGGAAAGCTTATTATTCCCGGCGGATACACAAATGTGGGCGAGACCCCGCAGGACGCTTTAGTCCGCGAGTATCTGGAGGAGACAGGAGTTACCGTGAAACCGAAAAGCATTATCGGGATACGCTTTAATGCGCGCGAATGGTACGTTGTTTTCCGTGCTGAATACGTTTCGGGAACTGCCGTTTCCGACCATGACGAAAACAGCGAGGTGCTGTGGCTGGACGCTGACGAGGCGCTGGAAAGAGAGGATGTTCCCGACCTGACAAAGAAAATGATAGAAAGCGCGGTCTCGGAGGTGGCGGGTCTGGTGTACACGGACTACCAATATTCCTCCGGCACGCCGAACTATTTATACAGTTTGAAACAATAAAAGGATAATTTTTATGGAAATTATTAAGTACCCCGATGAGGAAAATTTTCTTGACGCGGTAAACGCCGACGAGCCGCTTCTTGTGCTGATAGCCTTTGACGGAAGCCGAATTATAGCATGTCAGATCGACGAAGCGGTTGAACATCACATTCTGCTGAAAAAGGCGGGGTTTCCCGACACGGATATAAACAAGTACTTCCGTATTGTTGTTGACAGGGACGGCGCGGACTGGACGTTTGTCTGTCCCGAAAATTACAGCAGCATTACGCTGAAAGACAAAAAGATCGGGGAATTTTTCAAGAACGGTATGAGGATAATTCCCGCTGCTTTGAAGCAGATCGGGTATGATGTGCCGATAGAAATTCCGAAACGCTACAGACGTCATTTTGACCTAATGGGCGGGTAATTACCGCCGTCAAATCTCTAACAAAGGAGTCATAAAATTGCCGAGAAAAAGTAAAAAGGATACAAACAAATCCGCTAATCAAACCGTTCCAAACGCCTATATTGCAGGCAGCGGCATTGTCGCCGAGGAGCGCATAACCGACACACTGGAAAAAAACTATATGCCCTATGCAATGAGCGTTATCGTGTCCCGCGCCCTGCCCGAGATAGACGGCTTCAAGCCCTCTCACAGAAAGCTTTTGTACACCATGTACAAAATGGGCTTGCTGACAGGTCCGAAAACAAAATCCGCAAATATTGTGGGTCAGACAATGAAGCTGAACCCTCACGGAGACGCGGCTATATACGAGACTATGGTTCGTCTTGCCCGCGGAAACGAGGCTCTGCTCCACCCATATGTGGACAGCAAGGGAAACTTCGGAAAGGCTTATTCCCGCGACATGGCTTACGCGGCTTCACGTTACACCGAAGCGAAGCTTGACCCTATCTGCGCGGAGCTTTTCCGCGATATTGACAAGGACACCGTGGATTTCGTCCCAAACTACGACAATGAAACGGTGGAGCCGACCCTGCTTCCCGCAACGTTCCCCTCGGTATTGGTAAACGCCAATGTGGGAATTGCGGTTTCCATGGCAAGCGCGGTATGCTCCTTCAATCTTGCGGAAATATGCGATACCACCATTGCGCTTATTAGAAATCCCGACCACAATGTTTTAAGCACCCTTAAAGGTCCCGACTTTTCGGGCGGAGGCTTCATGCTTTATGACGAGGACGAGCTGGAGAAGATATACCGCACGGGTCGCGGCTCTATAAAAGTCCGCAGCCGTTATCAGTTCGACAAGGAATCCGGCTGTATCGAGGTGGTGCAGATACCGCCCACAACGACGGTCGAGGCGATCATGGACAAGATAATCGAGCTTATCAAGGCGGGAAAAATACGCGAGATATCCTATATCCGCGACGAGACCGACATAAACGGCTTGAAGCTTGCTATCGACATAAAGCGCGGCGTCGACCCTGACAAGCTTATGAAAAAGCTGTTCAGAATGACTCCCTTGCAGGACAACTATTCCTGCAATTTCAACATTCTTATCGGCGGAACTCCCAAGGTCATGGGCGTTTACGAGATACTCGACGAATGGGTAGCGTTCCGCAGAGAGTGCATAAAGCGGCGTACTTACTTTGAGCTGAACAAGAAAAAAGAGCGTCTGCACCTGCTTCTCGGCCTGCAGAAAATTCTTCTTGACATTGACAA
>JAAVHI010000001.1 GCA_014799785.1 Ruminococcus sp. | reverse complement strand
ATNNGTTTNNTNCGTCCAAAACGTCACACTGTGACGTTTTGGAGATTTACCTTGTCGCGTACTGTAACAAGGGGGAGCGGTCGTGTCCGCTCCCCCTCGGAATGGCTGTCGNCATTCCTCACCCCTTTCACCGTTTCGGACGAAAGGATTTCGCGCTCTGCGGAGCGCGACCAAAGGGCTCCGCCCTCTGGACTTCTGCGAGCTGGGCTCAGCTCGACCAGCTTTAGTCGGCGGCTTCGCCGCCTAAAGGTTTGCCATGGGTAAAGTTTCAGCCGTTCATTTTCCAAAAAAGCTTTAANGTATTTTCCGTAGTCTGCTTTGCAACAAGCTCGGGGGAGACCCCCTTGACCTCCGCGATCTTCTCTATTATATGGACTATCATTCCGCTGTCGCAGCGTTTNCCCCGGTTGGGTTCGGGAGCCATATAGGGACAGTCGGTCTCAAGCATAAGCCTGTCCAAGGGGACGACCTCCAGCGCTTCAATGGCTTTTCTCGCGTTTTTGAACGTGAGAACTCCCGTGAAGCTTATGTTCATTCCCAGAGCAAGCACCTGCTTNGCCGTCTCCGCAGAGCCCGAAAAGCAGTGCATAACGCCGTTTACAGTTCCCCGCTCCCGCAGGATAGACATGGTATCCTCCGTTGCGTCGCGGGAATGGATTACCACGGGCAGGGAAAGCTTTTCCGCAAGATCAAGCTGCTCCTTGAAAATGCGCTTCTGCAAATCGGGGTCGTAGCCCTCGTAGTGATAATCAAGTCCTATCTCGCCGATCGCAACCGTTTTCGGCAGGACTGCCCATTTTTTCAGCGTGTCGAGATAATCCGCGGGAGTACCCTCCACGTCCTCGGGGTGGATACCCACAGCCGCATACATAAACGGATACTTTTCGGCATACTCAACCGAAAGCCGCGAGCGTTCAAGATTGCAGCCCATGTTTACGATATTCCGTACACCCTCGCCGTGCAGACGGTTCAGCAGCTCGTCTCTGTCGGGGTCGAACTGCTCCGCGTCGTAGTGAGCGTGGGAATCTATAAATTCAAGCATTTTTATCAGCCTTTCATAGAAGTTTATCGAAAAGCTCCGCGAAATCCCTGCCTTACGGCAGAGCCCCGCGGAGCTTTAGTGTGTCAAAAATTACAGAGTTGTTGGGGTCGGGATATGCTCGGACGAGCTTTCGTTCTTAACGATCTGAATGTTATTGTAAACGTCCATGCCCGTACCTGCGGGAATGAGCTTACCGATAATAACGTTCTCCTTAAGACCCTGCAGGTAGTCGCTCTTGCCCTTGATTGCAGCGTCGGTAAGCGCGCGGGTGGTCTCCTGGAACGAAGCCGCCGACAGGAAGCTGTCCGAATTGGAGGACGCCTTTGTAATACCCTGAAGCACGGGGATCGTTGTCGCGAAGCTGAGACCCTCCTCGCCGTTGTCCATTCTGCGCTTGATGTCNGCATTGATAGCGTCGATGTCTCTCTTGTCAACCAGCGAACCGGGAAGCATATAGCTTGAACCGCTGTCGTCCACCTTGACCTTGCGGAGCATCTGACGGACGATAACCTCAATGTGCTTGTCGTTGATGTCAACACCCTGCAAACGGTAAACCTTCTGAACCTCGGTGATGATATAGTTCTGAACAGCCTGCTGACCGTTTACCGCAAGAATGTCGCCGGGGTTGATNGAACCCTCGGTAAGCGGCGTGCCCGCCTCAACGGTGTCGCCCTCGTGAACTCTTATCTTGTAGCCGTAAGGCACGGGATAGTATTCCTCCGTACCTGTCTCGCNGTCGGTGATGATAACGTTGCGTATCTTCTTGATCTCCTCCATGCGGACAGTACCGCTTATTCTCGCGATTATAGCCGCATTCTTGGGACGTCTGCTCTCGAAAAGCTCCTCAACACGGGGAAGACCCTGCGTGATATCCTCCGCGGAGGCGATACCGCCCGTGTGGAACGTTCTCATTGTAAGCTGTGTACCCGGCTCACCGATAGACTGCGCGGCGATTACGCCGACAGCTTCACCCACGGCAACAAGGTTTCCGTTGGCAAGGTTAGCGCCGTAGCACTTAGCGCATACGCCGTGCTTAGCCTTACAGTTGAGGACGGAGCGAATGGTGATCTTTTCAACGCCGCTGTCAACGACCTTCTGAGCGTCCGCTTCGTTCATGAGCTTGTTGCGGCTCATGATAAGGTCGCCTGTTTCGGGATCGCGGAGATCCTCCATAAGGTAGCGTCCGAGAAGTCTTTCTTTAAGCGGCTCGATCATTTCGTTGCCGTTTCTGATNGTGTAGACCTCGATACCCTCGTCAGTACCGCAGTCCTCCTCGCGGATAATAACCTCCTGAGAAACGTCAACAAGACGTCTGGTAAGGTAACCCGAGTCGGCTGTACGCAGAGCGGTGTCGGCAAGACCCTTTCTCGCACCACGGGAGGAAATGAAGTACTCCAGAATGTTAAGTCCCTCACGGTAGTTGGCACGAATAGGCATCTCGATTGTCGAACCGGAAGTATTGGCGATAAGTCCGCGCATACCCGCAAGCTGACGCATCTGGTTGATACTGCCTCGCGCACCGGAGTCGGACATCATAAAGATCGGGTTGTACTTGTCAAGACCGTCCTTAAGAGCCGTAGTTACCTCGTCGGTAGCCGCGTTCCATATTTCGATAAAGCGCTTGGACTTTTCCGAAGCGGAAATGAAGCCGCGCTTGAAGAGCTTGTTGATCTTATCGACCTTTGCGTCCGCGGCGGCAAGAATATCCTTCTTGGCTTCGGGTATCTCAGCGTCGCATACCGCAACGGTGATAGCCGCTCTTGTAGAGAACTTGAAGCCCAGAGCCTTTACTCTGTCAAGCACCTCGGAAGTAGTGGTCGTGCCGTGGATACGTATGCAGCGCTCGATGATGTCGGAAAGCTGACCCTTTTTAACAAGGAAGTCAACCTCAAGATCAAACTGCTTGTCGGAGCTTGTTCTGTCAACATAGCCCAGATTTTGAGGAATATTTTCGTTGAATATAATTCTGCCCACTGTGCAGTCGATAAGCTTGGAAACAGTTCTGCCGCCGATATCCTTTGATACTCTTACCTTAATGGGAGCATGGATTGATACCGCTCCGCTGCTGTACGCCATAAGAGCCTCGTTTACGTCGCGGAAAACCTTTCCGCCGCCCTTTTCAAGATAGTTTCCGTTCTCGTCCTTTTCGTCCTTTTTCATTGTCAGGTAGTAGGAACCNAGAACCATATCCTGAGACGGAACAGCCACAGGACGTCCGTCNGAGGGTTTAAGCAGGTTGTTCGCCGCAAGCATAAGGAATCTTGCCTCCGCCTGCGCCTCCGCGGAAAGGGGAAGATGGACAGCCATCTGGTCTCCGTCGAAGTCGGCGTTGAACGCGGTACAAACCAGCGGGTGAAGCTTGATAGCCCTGCCCTCTACAAGTATAGGCTCGAACGCCTGGATACCCAGTCTGTGAAGCGTAGGGGCACGGTTCAGGAACACGGGGTGATCCTTGATAACATTTTCCAGAGCGTCCCAAACGTCGTTTTCCGCTCTGTCAACCTTTTTACGTGCGGACTTGATATTGGTCGCCTTGCCTGTGTCAACAAGACGCTTCATAACGAAAGGCTTGAACAGCTCCAAAGCCATTTCCTTGGGGAGACCGCACTGGAACATTTTCAGCTCAGGACCAACAACGATAACGGAACGTCCCGAATAGTCAACACGCTTACCAAGCAGGTTCTGACGGAAACGTCCCTGCTTACCCTTAAGCATATCGGAAAGGGATTTCAGCGCGCGGTTGTTGGGACCCGTAACAGGTCTGCCGTGTCTGCCGTTGTCGATAAGAGCGTCAACGGCTTCCTGAAGCATTCTCTTTTCGTTTCTGATAATGATGTCGGGAGCTTCAAGCTCCAGCATCTTTTTAAGACGGTTGTTTCTGTTGATAACACGTCTGTAAAGGTCGTTAAGGTCGGAGGTAGCGTATCTGCCGCCGTCCAGCATTACCATAGGTCTGATATCGGGAGGGATAACGGGAACAACGTCCAGCACCATCCATTCGGGCTTGTTTCCCGAAAGACGGAAGGACTCCATAATTTCAAGCCTTTTCAGAAGCTTGATCTTTTTCTGTCCCGGAGGAAGCTCCGCAAGCTCTGCTTTAAGCTCGTCGGAAGCCCACACAAGGTTGTTCACCCAGTTTTCCTTATCGGCGATCTCATTGTACTCNCCGCTTGCGTTTGCCGCTTCGATATTCTCAAAGAAACGCTTTTCGATATACTGAGAGCCTGTTTCAACGGTGATCTGAGGAAGCTTTGCCTCCTCGTTCTTTCTGTTGATATAGAGGACTTCCTCGGTGTACTTGGTTCTGGATATAACGTCGCCGACGGAGAAATTCTCGTTCTCCGCGTTGTCGGCTATCACATAAAGACGCTTAGCAAGAAAGTCTCTGATGTCGTCCTCGTCGATACCCGTCACCTTGGAGAATTCGTCAAGGTGCTTCATGATATAGTTGTCGTAACGGTCGGGATTGTACTCGTCAAGAAGCTCCTTGATAGCCTCCGCGCCCATTTCGGCAACAAAATCGTCCTCGTACTTTTCGCGCATATCGGCGTACTCTTTTTCGGTAAGGAGCTGCTTCTTGACAAGCTCCGTATTGCCCGAATCCACAACGATATACTTTGTGAAGTACAGCACTTCCTCCAGACGCTTCTGGGACACCTCGATCACCTGACCGATACGNGAGGGAGTACCCTTNAAGTACCATATATGGGACACGGGAGCGGCAAGCTCGATATGACCCATACGCTCGCGGCGCACCTTGGCGCGTGTTACCTCAACGCCGCAGCGGTCGCATATCTTGCCCTTGAAGCGAATNTTCTTGTACTTTCCGCAGTGACATTCCCAGTCCTTGGTTGGTCCGAAAATNCTTTCGCAGAAAAGACCGTCTCTTTCGGGCTTCTGGGTTCTGTAGTTAATGGTCTCGGGTCTTTCAACAACGCCGTGAGACCAGGCTCTGATTTGTTCGGGGGACGCCAGACCGATTTTTATAGATTCAAAGGTATTGAATTCCAAATATAAACACTCCTTTNTTAGANGTANGNGGNNAAGAGCCGCAGAAGNGNCTGCNGTNTNCNGGCGNTGTTNTCAGATNAGGTCNTCNTCGCTGTCGTCGCCGAATGAGAAGTCCTCATCGCCGTCCTCGTCGTCCTCATCTTCGTCCTCGTCGCCAAAGTCGTCGTAATCGTCGTCGTCGATATCCTCAATGGAGAAGCCGCTGTCAAGGTCGCCGTCGGCGATNANGCTCTCGTCCATATCCTCGGCGTCNGAAACAGGCTGAGGAATGATATCGTCGTCGTCCTCAAAGGTCTGCTTAAGGTCGATCTCCTCGCCCAGCTCGTCAAGNACTTTAACGTCCAGACACAGGGACTGGAGCTCCTTGATAAGAACCTTNAAGGATTCGGGGATACCCGGCTTGGGAACGTTCTGACCCTTAACGATAGCCTCGTAGGTCTTTACACGTCCAACGGTATCGTCCGACTTAACGGTAAGNATNTCCTGNAAGGTGTAAGCCGCGCCGTAAGCCTCCAGCGCCCAAACTTCCATCTCTCCGAAACGCTGACCGCCGAACTGAGCCTTACCGCCCAGAGGCTGCTGAGTAACCAGCGAGTAAGGTCCTACCGAACGCGCGTGGATCTTGTCGTCAACAAGGTGGTGGAGCTTNAGGTAGTACATATAGCCCACGGTAACGGGATTGTCGAATTTGTCGCCTGTTCTGCCGTCGTAAAGAACGGTCTTGCCGTCCTCNCGCATACCCGCNTCANTGAAGCAGGCGCGGATATCGTCCTCGTGCGCGCCGTCGAATACAGGGGTCATTATCTTCCAGCCCAGCTTCTTTGCAGCCATGCCCAGATGAACTTCAAGNACCTGACCGATGTTCATACGGGACGGAACGCCCAGCGGGTTAAGAACGATGTCAAGGGGAGTGCCGTCGGGCAGGAAGGGCATATCCTCGGATTTAAGGATACGGGAAACAACNCCCTTGTTTCCGTGACGNCCCGCCATCTTATCGCCCACGGAAATCTTACGCTTCTGAGCGATATAGCATCTTACCAGCATATTTACTCCGGGAGAAAGCTCCTCGGAATTTTCTCTTGTGAATATCTTAACGTCAACGATAACTCCCGCCTCGCCGTGAGGAACCTTAAGGGAATTGTCGCGGACTTCTCTTGCCTTTTCGCCGAAGATGGCGCGGAGCAGTCTTTCCTCTGCGGTAAGCTCGGTCTCGCCCTTGGGAGTTACCTTACCTACCAGAATGTCGCCCGCTCTTACCTCTGCGCCTATGCGGATTATTCCGCGGTCGTCAAGGTCTTTGAGAGCGTCCTCGCCCACGTTGGGGATATCCCTTGTTATTTCCTCGGGACCAAGCTTTGTGTCGCGGGCTTCGATCTCGTACTCTTCTATATGAATGGAGGTGTAGATATCCTCGCGGACAACTCTCTCGTTAAGGAGAACGGCGTCCTCGTAGTTGTAGCCCTCCCATGTCATGAAGCCGATGAGAGCGTTCTTGCCTATTGAAATCTCGCCGTTGCAGGTAGCGGGACCGTCCGCCAGAACCTGACCCTTGCGTATCTCCTCGCCCTTGTTTACGATAGGACGCTGATTTACGCAGGTGCCCTGGTTGGAACGCTTGAACTTGGTGAGCTTGTACGAATGTGTAGCTCCCGTGCCCTCCTTGATTACGACCTCGTCNGCGGAAACCGCTTCAACAACGCCGTCATGCTTGGAGATAACGCACACGCCCGAGTCTACCGCGGACTTGTACTCCATACCCGTGCCGACAATGGGGGCTTCGGTTTTAAGGAGAGGAACAGCCTGACGCTGCATGTTCGCGCCCATGAGCGCACGGTTCGCGTCGTCGTTTTCAAGGAACGGNATCATAGCCGTAGCAATGGACACAACCATTTTCGGGGAAACGTCCATGTAGTCGATACGCTCTCTCTCGCACTCCANNATNTGNTCGCGGTAACGNGCGTTTACTATGGGACGNGCAAATTTTCCGTCCTCNGTAAGAGGCTCGTTCGCCTGAGCNACGGTNAANTTATCCTCAACGTCGGCNGTCATNTAGACAACCTCGTTGGTAACAACTCCNGTCTCCTTNTTCACCTTTCTGTAGGGAGCTTCGATAAAGCCGTACTCGTTGATACGNGCAAANGAAGCNAGNTANGAGATCAGACCGATGTTAGGACCTTCAGGGGTCTCGATAGGACACATTCTTCCGTAGTGGGAATAGTGTACGTCACGAACCTCNAATCCCGCTCTGTCTCGGGACAGACCGCCNGGNCCCAGCGCGGAAAGACGTCTCTTNTGGGTAAGCTCTGCAAGAGGGTTTGTCTGATCCATGAACTGGGACAGNGGNGANGATCCGAAAAATTCTTTTATAGCCGCCGTAATGGGACGGATATTGATAAGAGCCTGCGGGGTGATAACGTCCATATCCTGAGACTGGATATTCATTCTCTCGCGGATAACGCGCTCCATACGGGAGAANCCTATCCTGAACTGGTTCTGGAGCAGCTCGCCCACNGAACGGATACGTCTGTTGCCNAGGTGGTCGATATCNTCNANAATNCCCACGCCCTCGCANAGGTTGATAAAGTAGCTTATAGTCGCATATATATCATCAAGGATAATGTGCTTGGGAACAAGCTCCTCGGCGCGCGCCTTAACCATTTCCTCCAGCTCCTCCTTGTCGGAAGCGCTTTCGAGAATNTCTTTCAGAACGCCGAAGCATACCTTTTCGTTGATGCCGTACTTGGCNGGGTCGAAGTCCACATAAGGAGCCATGTCAACCATNCGGTTGCCTATTACCTTGACTTCCCTCTCCTCAACGCTGTGAGCGGTCTCGCCTGTGGGAGTGGTATAGGTCTCCTTNTGCTCAACNGTGAGCCATGCCTCGCCTACGCCNGCCTGCTCGATCTGGAGAGCCTTTTCGTAGGTAACAAGCTCTCCCTCGTCGGCAAGAATTTCGCCTGTAAGGGGGTCTGCAACGGGTCTGGACAGATAGTGTCCCGAAATTCTGGAGGCAATGCCCAGCTTTTTGTTGTATTTGTAGCGTCCGAAGCGTGCAAGATCGTATCTCTTNGCGTCGAAGAAAAGACCGTTAAGGTGGTTNTCCGCGCTCTCCACCGTGGGAGGCTCGCCGGGACGGAGCTTTTTNTAGACCTCAAGGAGAGCNTCCTCGCGGTTCTTNGTNGTATCCTTCTGGAGGATAGTCTGGTTAAGCCTTTCGTCCGTACCGAAAAGCTCCTCTATCTCAACGTCCGTACCGCAGCCAAGCGAACGGATAAANGTNGTAAGAGGGATCTTCCTGTTCTTGTCTATGCGGACATATGCAACGTCGTTGGAATCCATTTCGTATTCNAGCCACGCGCCCCTGTTGGGGATGACCGTAGCCTTGAAGAGGTCCTTGCCGGTCTTATCCTTTTCAAAAGCGTAGTAAACNCCGGGGGAACGGACGAGCTGAGAAACGATAACACGCTCCGCGCCGTTGATAACGAAAGTTCCGCTGTCGGTCATAAGCGGGAAATCGCCCATGAATACTTCGTTTTCCTTAACGACGCCTGTTTCCTTGTTCCAGAGCGTAGCCTTTACTCTCAGNGGAGCGGCGTAGGTAACGTCCCTCTCCTTGCACTCCGCAACGGAATATTTCGGTGTGTCGTCGATAGAGTAATCCACAAAGTTCAGCACCAGATTGCCGTTATAGTCGGTAATAGCCGCAACGTCGCGGAAAACCTCTTTAAGTCCTTCCTCCAGAAACCACTGGTAGGAATTTTTCTGCACCTCGATAAGGTTCGGCATTTCAAGAGCCTCATTGATCTTTCCGAAGCTCATGCGCGTAGTTTTACCGAGCTGCACCGGCTTGACATTCACCATAGGCGGGTCCCTCCTTGTATTTTTGCGGGAATTTGTTTAGTCCGAAAATTTTTTTATCGGAACTGTTGCAATCTTAGCCGTAATGTGTTATACTAATAAAAAAGTCAGGNAAAATCCGTCAAAACGGCATAAGAATAGATTATGATACAGTATATTATTATACACCAAACTTTTTGGCTTGTCAAGCCTTTTTTGGAGATTTTTTGAAAATAACCTTATTCATTTTAAATTGAATAGGGTTATTTTTTATTTTCGGGAAAATCCGACAAATTGTCTTGGNTAGTTTTGTGCAAAAAGCAGAATATTTCNCNNANNGAAAAATTTCGGTATGCCGAATTGTATTTAGTNNAGAAANCNCNANNTCGGAAAGGAATGNTTTTTATGAAGAAAAATTTATTTGCNGCNGCTTGNCTTGCGGCGGNAATGGCGTTNTCGNCAGNATCNTCTCTAAGCGTNTTNGCCGACAATTCNGCGGTCTATATCAGGTCGGCTAAAATTCCCGAAAGCGCGGACGAATATGCACGGGATAANTTTGANCAATTTTCGGAAAGCAGCTTTATAACTTTAGGACTGACCTCCGCCNAAGCAAAAAGCGCATCTCTCGGCGCAGGCTTCCGCGTAAAGAACCCGGACGGAAGCGCANCGGACAACCTTTATTACTATCCCNTTATGTGCGGNGATTCCATAGAATTAATTATGTCNGTGTCATTTTACGACGGCAAATACGGCTGNGGTGTCGGAAAAAACACTTTAGCGGGAAAGCTTGACGATATTAAAACCTCGCTTGANNANNCCGTGGAAATATACGTGTCCGAAAACGGCTTTTATTTNCTTACCGAAAATGATGAGCTGCACTTCTCCGAGGGNTATCCCTACAGCGAAGCAACAGCCCAAAANGANCTTGAAGATATTAAAAAAGTCCGCGNACAAAACAAATCGTCAAACNACGTTACAGTCTGCTNNGGCAGCTTTGAAAAAGGTCTTGTGAATACNGNCGGNAAAATNTNTTTTGTAAATGACGACGGNACTCTTGCCNCNGGCTGGAAAACCGTAAGCGGCAAAAAATANTACTTCCNCAANAGCGGNGAAGCAATAACCAAAAGCACGTCTATAAACGGAGTACGCTACAAGTTCGGCAANGACGGAGTATGCGCGGGCGNNTANACAGGCTGGACNAAATCNGGCGGAAACCGNTTCTACTTNNTTGACGGNNTNANGCAGACAGGCTGGTGCAAGCTTTCGGACGGCTGGCATTANTTTGANGAAAAAAGCGGCGCNCANNCCACNGGNACTGTAGAGCTTTACGGCAAGAATTACNNCTTTTCCGACAGCGGCGTNTGGGACGGCAANGCGGATACAGACTACTCATCGGCTTACGTCNCACTCGACAAAAAGCTTCCCAAGGACGCTTACGGCGGCGCGTATGTTAATGACGGNGTNCTTGTGGTAATGACCAAGNACAGGGAAAAGGTNGCTCCNATAGTGGAAAAAATGAGGGAGACCTATGCTCCCATNATNATGCGGGACTGCAANTATTCCGAAAGCGATTTTGAAAAGATCAAAGCTTATCTTGTGGACAATATGAGAAAATTTGAGCTCAACAGCGTAGGCACTGAAGTAATGAGNAACTGCGTTGGAATAACGGTGGAAAAAGTGACGGATGAACTACAGAACTATATTGATTCTCTTGACGATCCCGATATTATTTCCATTGAGTTTGGAGGACCCATTATTGCAGATTCCGACGANGTTGCCGTTGAAACTATTGACTGCTTTTAATTTATACTAAGTTTGTTGTTTGTTTCGTCCCGAACGTCACACTGTGACGTTCGGGAGATTTATTTTGCCGCATACCGCAAAAAGGGGGAGCGGTCGTGTNCGCTCCCCCTCGGAATGNCTNTCGNCATTCCTCACCCNNTTCTCCGTTTNGAACGANANGNGNNTNCGGGCGCAGGAAAGGAATTTCGCGCTCTGCGGAGCGCGACCAAAGGCTCTGCCTTTGGAAACCGCCGCCTTTGAAAAGGCGGGCGAAACTTTTCCATAAGGATATTTTCACTTTGTTGCGTTTTTATTTATTATCCTGCCCAGTATTTTCTGTCGAGACTTCTGAACTGCACCGCCTGGGCAATATGGGGCTTATCGATTATCTCCGAGCCGCTCATATCGGCGATAGTTCTTGCGACCTTTAAAATGCGGTCGTAGGCTCTTGCGGAAAGCCCCATTTTCTCAAACACATTTTTAAGGGTATCCCTTGCCGCATCGGTCATTTCGCAGACCTGTGACAAAAGCTCCGGGGTTATCTTTGCGTTGCAGGAAATTCCAGTTCCCGTAAACCGCTTGTTCTGAAGCTCTCTTGCCGCCTGCACGCGCTCCCTTATCTGTGCGGAGCTTTCCTCCTTTGCCGCGGAGGATATCCTTTCAAACTCCACGGGCGGGACTTCTATATGTATATCGAACCTGTCCAGAAGCGGCCCGCTTATTTTCGACAGATAATGGGCGACCTGCTTTTTGCCGCATATGCATTTTTTTGTGGGGTGTCCGTAATATCCGCAGGGACAGGGGTTCATTGCCGCCACAAGCATAAAGCTGCACGGATATGTGACCGTCCCCGCCGCTCTCGCTATTGTGACCTGCTTGTCCTCCATGGGCTGACGGAGTATTTCTAAAGTACGCCTGTCAAATTCCGCAAGCTCGTCCAGAAAAAGCAGTCCGTTGTGAGCAAGGGATATCTCTCCCGGCCTGGGAACAGTTCCCCCTCCCGCAAGTCCCGCCGCCGAAATGGTGTGGTGGGGGCTTCTGAAAGGTCTCCTTGTCACCAGAGGAGCGTCCTTGCTGACAAGTCCGCATACCGAGTGGACGTTTGTGGTCTCTATGGATTCCTCGAAGGTCATGGCGGGAAGTATTGTGGTAAGCCGCTTTGCAAGCATGGATTTTCCCGAACCGGGACTGCCTATCATCAGCACGTTGTGTCCGCCCGCGGCGGCGTATTCCAGAGCCTTTTTCGCGGCGTACTGACCTTTTACGTCGGCAAAGTCCACAGCGTCGAAATATTCCTCCGCCTTTATCTCATAGGGCTTTTGGGGAAGTATCACCGCCTCGCGGCTGAAATGCTTTATAAGCTGACCCGCGCTTTCCACGCCGTATACCGTCACACCCTCCGCAACGCTTGCCTCGTAGGCATTTTCGGCAGGTACGAACACGTTCTCGAAGCCCGCCCTTTTCGCAAGCAGAACCATTGGCAGAACGCCGTTGACAGGTCTTACCGCTCCGTTAAGGGACACCTCGCCGATAAACGCGGAATTTGAAATATCCTCGGTGATGTTTCCGGTAACGCACAGAAGCGCAACGAATATCGCCAGATCGTGAACGCTTCCCGATTTTTTCGTATCAGCGGGAGCCAGATTGACTATAACACGCGCAAGGGGAAAAGCTATCCCGTTTTCACGCAGAGCGGAGCGTATCCTCTCGCGGCTTTCCTTTACAACCGTGTCCGCAAGACCCACTATGTCGAAAGCGGGAGTACCCTTGCTTGTTTCGATCTCAACGTCCACGGAAAAAGCGTTGAGCCCGAAAAGTCCGAGACTGTTTACCTTTGCAAACATATAAATCGTAACGACGTTTCCGCAGGAAAACGTCTCTCCTTTCAATGTTGTTGACATTTCAGGCGGCGAAGCCGCCGACTAAAGCTGGTCGAGCTGAGCCCAGCTCGCAGAAGTCCAGAGGGCGGAGCCCTTTGGTCGCCGTCCGCAGACGGCGAAATTCCTCTCCCCGCGCCCGCAGGCGCATATCGTTTAAAACGGAGAAGAGGGTGAGAAATGCGAAAGCATTTCGAGGAGGGAGCGGACACGACCGCTCCCCCTTTTTGCGGTTTCAGACAAACAATATCTTCAAAACGTCACAGTGTGACGTTTTGAACGAAACAAACTATAGCGGCACTTTTTACATTGCTCTCAATTCAGTTGCAGTGCCCAAGTCATCCCTCAATAACAGGAATATGCCTTTCAAGCCAGTTCAGTATATCCTCGTAAACCTCGGCGCGGTTGGTCTCGTTGAGTATCTCGTGCCTTGCACCGCTGTAAACCCTCAGCTCAATATCCACCTGACCCGAATTGCTGAGCCTTAAAAAAACCTCCTCGGGGCCACGTCCGTACAGACCCACGGGATCGTCCCCTCCGCTGCAAATAAATATCGGCAGATCATTATCCACCTTTTCCGCCCAGTCACGCGCGGAAACATAGCTTACCAGATACATCAGATCGGTATAGGCGCTTGCGGTAAAGTGGAAATTGCAGTACGGATCTTTTTCGTAAGCTTCGACAATTTCCGTATCCCTTGATATCCAAGCAAACTCGTTTATGGGATTTTCTACTTTAGCATTGCTCAGTCCGAAAATAATGTTGTCCAAAGCTTTTGAGCGTCCCATATCTCCCTTGAGCCTGCACGCCGTCCGCGAAATAACAAGCCCCGCATTGACGCCGACTCTCATGTTCAGCGTACCCATAATCACCGCGCCGCTGTACATATCGCTGTGCTTTGCGAGAACAGCTCTCGTTACAAGCGAGCCCATGCTGTGGCCAAGTATATAGAAAGGTATGTCCTCAAACCTTTTGCGCATTATTTTGGTGAGACGCACGGTGTCCTTTGCAAGGAACTGCCAGCCGTGCTTAGGGGCGAAATATCCCAGATACTCGTCGCTCACTATCGAGCCGCCGTGTCCAAGATGATCGTGACCGAAAACCGCGATGCCGTTCGCGCAGAGGAAAGCGATAAAGTCCTCGTATCGGGCGATATATTCGCACATTCCGTGGACGATCTGCACTGCCGCTCTCGGCTTCGAGGCGGGCGTATAAACATAGTAAGCGATATTGTCCGAACCGTTGGAGCTTTTAAAGCTTCCGCAGAATTTTTCAAAACTCATAATATTACCAGCCTTTGCAAATTTTTAAAAAAGCTTTCTCTTATTATAACACATTTGTAACATTTTAACAAGGTCTTGCGCAAATTTTTTACGAAGCTATAATAAATGCAGGGAAACGAGAAGCCCGTCTCCCTGCAAATTTTATCATATCTCCGCATGAGCGTGTCTTGTAACATGACACCCGATATTTACCGCCGCGGGAAGTCCCGCAATGTGGGTGGGAGCCTGCTCAACCGAAACTGCCAGAGCGGTAGTAGTCCCGCCGAAGCCCTGCGGACCTATGCCCAGCTTGTTGACCCTTTCAAGTATCCGCCGTTCCATGTCCGCGTAAAGCTCTTTGGGATTCTTCACGGAAATATCTCTGCACAAAGCTTTCTTCGCAAGATACGCGCAGTACTCGAAATCGCCGCCTATTCCCACTCCAACCACCATCGGCGGACAGGGATTGCTTCCCGCCTTTGAGACAGTCTCCACAACAAAATCCTCAATATCGGTAACGCTCGCCGAGGGCGTGAACATTTTCATTGCGGACATATTTTCACTTCCGAAACCCTTGGGACACACGGAAATATTGACCTTGTCCCCCTCGACAATACGGGTATGCACAACCGCGGGAGTGTTGTCCCCCGTGTTGACCCGCTCCAACGGATCGGAAACTATGGAACAGCGGAGATATCCCTCGGTGTAGCCGCGGGACACGCCCTTGTTTATTGCGTCCGTCAAAGAGCCGCCCACAAAGTGTACGTCCTGACCAACGTCAAGGAAAATCACAGCCATGCCCGTGTCCTGACAGACCGCAAGCTCCTCCCTTTCGGCGGCTTCGATATTCCGCACCAAGTCGGTAAGCACCTCCCGTCCCGTGGGGGATTGCTCCGTTTTCACCGCGCAGCCTATGCAGTCCGCAAGGGACTTTGGCAGAAAGCGGTTCGCCTGTATGCACAGGTCTCTGACGGTGTTTTCTATTTGGGCAACATTTATTTCACGCATAATAATCCTCCTTTTATTTTCGATATTTTTACACCATGTTTGACATATAATAATAAAATATGCTATACTGTTTATGTTGCCGACTCCCCACGCTTCGGCGGAAAGGAGGTGTGACCGTATGGAATTTATAAAATTTGTACTTTCGTTTCTTGTTTCCGCTGCAGCGGGTATGTTTGCAAACTTTACTTATGACATACTCCGCAAGTGGCTGAGCGGACGCAGGAAGTAAAACTGCGGCAACAACAGTCCAAATGAAAGCCTCCCCGACTGCAATTCGGGGAGGCTTTCGCTTTTGTGAACCGTAATGGAACTCAAATTTGTACTTTCTTTACGGTTATCATTATATCACACCAAATTATTTTTGTCAATACCCCATACAATTATTCATAGTATATAAATCAATCGTCAAAGCATATCTTATGCTCTGTAAACAATCTTCCCCCCGATAACGGTCATCTTCACATTCGTCATGATTTCAAGCGGGTCGCCGTCCGTGACCGCAAAGTCCGCGTCCAGACCGACGGCAATATCCCCTGTAATATCGCTTATCCCCGCGATATCGGCGGCGGTGCGGGTTATGGAGCGGATACCCTCCGCGGCGGGAAGTCCCGCCTTTACGCAGTATGCCGCGCTTGCGCACAGATACTGAATGGGAGTTTCGGGGTGATCGGTGCATATCGCCGTTTTCACTCCGTTTTTGAAAAGTATCCCCGCGTTAGCCGTGGTCTGACCCGCAAGCTCGGGTTTGCCCCTGTCGCAGATAATGGGTCCCACCACAGCGGAAGCCTTTTTCTCGCCCAGAATATCCGCGGCGGTGTGTCCATCGGTGCAGTGGATAAGCACATAGTCCAGAGAAAATTCCTCGGCGATACGTACTGCCGTAAGGATATCGTCTGCGCGGTGGCAGTGGAAATGCGCTTTCAGTTCGCCTTTAAGCAAAGGTATCAGCGCCTCGGACTTCATATCAAATTCGGGCAGAGACTCCTCGTTTTCCTCGGCGGACTGCTTGTCAGTCATGTAACGCTTCGCCTTTAGGAGAGCCTCCCGTATCACCGCGGCGGTAGCCATTCTTGTCACGGGAGCGGAATCCTTGTCGGAAAATGTGGACTTGGGGTTTTCCCCCAAAGCAAACTTTATCCCCACACGTCTTATGAACATTTCGTCGGCGCAGCGTCCCACAGTTTTGACTGCAATAAGGTCTCCGCCTATGGGGTTGGACGAGCCTACCCCCGTCACAACGCAGGTCACGCCCGCCTTTACCGCGTCGGGAAAATATCCGTCATTATGGCAAAGACCGTCTATCGTCCGCAGGTGAGGGGTAACGGGATCGCTGTCCTCGTTCACGTCCTCGCCCTCCGCGCCCTGACCGTCGCCGATAAGACCCATGTGGGTGTGTGCGTCGATAAAGCCGGGGTACAGTCTCATGCCGTGGAGGTCAATGTCCCCCTCGGAAATTTTCACGGGAGCTCCCCCCGCAACAGCGGCGATCTTTCCGTTTTCCACCTGAACATAGCCGCAGGGAATAAAGCCCGCACAGCTTGCTTGCAAGCATTCTGCCTGCAAACAGCCCTGCTGCAAACAGCTTTGCTGCGGGTAAATTTTTGCGTTATAAAAATACATTGTGATTTTCCCTTTCGTCACGGCAGTCAGATGTGCCGTGCTGCAAATTCCGACCCCTTGCTTATTGCCTCTGTCAGGACAAGCCGCATTCGTCGTAGTCCTTCCACCGTTCGTTGTGGCGGTAAGCGGTTATAAGCTTATAAACGATAAAGCCCGCCGAAACCAGAAACAGCACCAGCGCAGCCGATACGGGTACAGCAGTCCTAAGAAAATCAAGGGTATCGTTTTTGCTGTCGTAATTATTATCCATAGCAATTCTCCTTTTTCGGTTTTATTTTATTATAATATATTTTGGTAAAATAGTAAATAGTTTTTCGGTAATTTTCACAACAAAACAAAAAGTCCCCGCTGTCCTTGTCCTTATTGGCATACTTTGTCAATAAGGACAAAATGTTTCCTCATATGGTATGGCTTTACTGTATAAAGGGGTATTGTATACTACGATGATAAAATTAGTGCCCGCATAACTCAGCACAAGGCACAACATTTTCGTTGACTTCATACGGCTTTAAATATATAATAAAACTGAAAGAATTTGAAAATCATTGATAAATTACTGTCTTTGGGAGCATTTTTTAAAGCATATGATAAAGCAACAATAAAACGCTGCATGTGCCATTTTGGCATATACAACGTTTTTGACTTAAATGAAAGGAATGTAAAAAATGAAACGAAATGCTGTTAATTACAAGTACATAAATAATTGGCTTTCGGAAAGAAATTTACAAGTTGAAAAAAGCTTTGGGGAAAATCTATATGATCTTGCCTGTAAATATAAAAAAAGAACTGATAAATTTCAGTGAGATATATAAAAGGCTTGGCTGTTCAAAGCAAAATATTTCATATTGGAACGCTCATTTTTACAGCACACAGTCCCAAAGATCAATACGAAGCGTTATAGAAAATGCAGTTGTGTTATTCGGATTATCTCCTGAGGATTCCGAAATGCTGGCAAATTCGGCGGGGCTGACGCTGTATCCCTCCTGCGGAAATCTGTATGAATTTCTGGAGCTGCACTATAACGGAAAAATAAAAGAGTTGTCCGAAAATGCGTTAATAAGCGAGAGAATGTTACGGTACTACAAAAAAATAACCCCCACAAAGCAGGCTCTGCTTGCGATAGCTGTTTACTTGAACTGCGGATCATCGGAAACCGACGCTCTGCTCCGCAGTTACGGATACTGCCTTTCAAAAAGCTCTGCGGCGGATATTGCGGTGATGTGGTTTATAGATAATAACACGAACAAAAACGGCAATGTGCTGCTTACTGAGATAAATATTGTACTGGATAACATGGGCTTACCTCTGCTTATGACAAGACAAATATGCTGAAAAATGTCAAAATTTATTTCCGCTTTTTCATTCGGTATCAGTGTATACTGTAAACAGGTCAAGAGCTCACGACTGAAAAATTAATTTAAAGGAGATGCATACTATGGCGCTTACACCCGAACAGAAAACTGGTGCGAGAAAATGGAACGAAATAATTAAATCCAATGTCAGCAATGCGATCGGCTTTGAACTCGGCGGCGATTTTATCGCCGCGAATTACGCTCCGGGGTTTAATTATGCGATAAAGCAGCAGCATTATAACAAGGATACTCTTTCCGCATTTAACACCCTGCTTACCGAAAGCGACGGTGTTCCCGTTATCAAGGACGTCTATTCGGAGCTTTACATAAATGTGATCGGCTCGCTTGAATACAGCATATCAAAGGCTGACCGGATCAAAATCAATCAGGAGGAACAAAAACACGCTGCTCTTGTAGGCACAATAATAAATTTGTATGCAGAAAGCGAACTTGACGACGATCCCCAGGACCACCCCACCATAATGTATATTATGAAAAGGATAAAGGAGGTCACGGGCAGCGATTATCTGCATCTGGATACAAAAACGTTCCCCTCTCTTTCTAATCTTTGCAGTAAGCTGAGCGAGTATTCAAGACTTGCAAGCTTTACAAATTCGATGCAGAACGACTGGAGCGTCGTATTTGACAGGATCCAGAAAATCAAGGAAAATATTACAGACCCATCCAAGGAAAACGGCGGTTTGGAAACTGCCAAGAACGAATTCTACATCGGCTGGGATAAGCTCCCCGAAACGGAAACTATTAAAAATGATCTGGAAAACGAAGGCAGCAGCATTGAATTTTCGATCTCAACAAACCATTTTGAAAGCAGTCAGAGCGAGCTGCATTTCGAGAGCGATGTCGCTGTAAAGGTTCCCTTTAACTGGATCTTCAATATGAAGATCGATCATGAGCATGAATTCGATTTTTCAAAGTACTACTCAAAGGACTCAAGTCTGGATATCGACTTTAAGTTTATCGGCGTATCTACCGTTGCAGCCGTTCCTACGCCTATTTCGAGCAACAACGAGAAGGGCTGGTTTGCCGCCGATATGCTTAAGGAAGCCGCTGAAAAATCGGGAAAGGACGCCACGGGAATTCGCCTGCACGGCAGCAGATACGATCCCGACAAGCTGTTTGGCAAAGACGGAATGCTCAGGAGAATCAGTACTGTGGTAATTTCCCAGCAGCCGATCATAACCTTAACATTCAGCAACTTTGAAGCTTCCGAGCTTTATACATACTTCCAGCAGCATACAAACGTTAAGTTCAATATTCTCGGCGGACTTATTTCGGGCGAACACGACAATGATTTTTCCTGCACGAATTATAATTACGATTCCTCGGAAAATACGCTTACGGTCACTCTTACGCCCCCTCCTCTCGGAGGCACAGGTTCTCTTGGCAAGCAGACGGCGTATGTGCTTGGCGGAACAGCTGAATATTTCCCCCGCGGATAATTATCGAAAGGAGGAAAAGCTATGCTTAAGCATATAAGTATGCCCTATACACAAAACGGTGCGGCGCTTACTCTCACTGCCGAACAGGAAGAAAACTGCCGGGTTCTGTACAAGCATATCAAGGACGATCTGTATGAATTTGCGGGCCTTTACGACCCCGAAAAAAAAGATCATGAATATCCCGACGGAATGCTTGAACTTCCGGTAAGATCGGTTTCGGGCGGAGTAAGATATGTTGCAGCAGGCACAAGCGTATGGAATGTTGTTGGCAGCTCCGGCGATCCGTGGAATGGCGATCATAACACAAATTGGCTCGAAATATGGGGAACAGAGGTTGCAAAGGCAGGTCATCCGCAAGAAGCAAAATGCTATGTATCAGGCAGTGCCGGAAAAAAGTGCTGCATCGATCTCTGCGGCGGACATATGGTCGATACGCCTAACACAAATCCCGGACTCGGCGTTAACGGTGTCGTGTTTATCATTCCTATCTGTAAAGCACACAACATCTGGCGTAATACAAAAGAAATGACTGTATCAGAGGACGTATGGGCGTTAGTGCTGAATAGGTATCATCAGATGGGATAATTTTTCAGCATACATATAAACCGATAATATATGTATTTAATAAATAAAAGACCCGCTCCGCCTGCGTTTTGCAAGCGGAGCGGGTTTTCAAATGCCGATCATATCAAATCTATCCAATTTCTCTAACATGGCAAGCGTGAGATAGGTTTCGTATTTAGTCTGCAATTTCTGCAAGCCCTCGTCGTCTCCGAAAGACCAGCCCAGCGGCCACCGACCGTCGTCGCTTTGCTGACCCATTCTGTATTTCAGCGAATTAAGAACCAAGTCCTTTACAGCGGGGTATATGATACTCTTTGGGTGCTTTACAACGTCGCATGGCAAATGGACATAATCATTGTCCGATCTTGCAAAATCAAGCTCCATAAAAGCGGTAGGGTTCTGACGTAAAATCGAGGTCAGCTTGTCCGCCGTGTCCTTGTCTTTCAAGCAAGGTACAAACCATTGAAAATACTCAAAATCATACGGCTCGCCCTTGTCGAAAATCTCTTTATTGTAATCGGGCGAATTTTTGTCCCAGTACCGCAGAATATGCTCTGTCGGATATTTTATTATGTCGCTGTACAATTCTTTCGGCACAAGCTCCGAATAATATGAAACAAATGCCGCAAAGCAAACTTTTTCATTGGCTTTGTATTTTTTTATCCGTTCGTCCTCGTTTTCAATCGGAGACGTATCTTCCCCTCTGTATCTGACCCAGTAGCAATGAACGCCGTCGTTAACTTCGGGGACTACGACTTCTCCCCAGTTACCGATCTCGGGAATATAAAGTCCCAAAATATATTTCATCATATTCTGAATGAGCGGGTGATTTGCAGGCGGCTTTTCTTTCAGATTTAAAATATATTTAACAGCAATTTCAGTGGCTTTCAGACATGGACCCTGATAGTCGAATTCATAATAAATACCGCCGAAACCGCCGTTTTCGTGCTGATATTTTTGCAGTACATTTAAAAATTCATTTGTATCATTGTTTTCAAAAAGATATTTGAACCAAGCGCGGTTTATGTCGTCCCCGTTGGCAAATATGTAATCCCGTGCCTTTATAAAATTTTCGTGACTAAGTTTGACCATAATTTACTGCACCTCCTATATCTTTTTATTATAACACATACTGTCAAGTTTTTATTGTAAAAATCCGACATCGTTATAATAATCCTAATAACCAATTAAAAAGTGTATAAAAATCTGTGCAAAAATTTGCATATATGATTTTTATGCAGATTTTCTATCTACACTTTTATTAGTTATTAGGATAAAATAACAGGCTCACGATATTGTCGCGAGCCTGTATATAATCCTGTTAAAGAATTACTTCTGATCCTTGATTGCAGCCTGTGCAGCAGCCAGTCTTGCGATAGGCACACGGAAAGGCGAGCAGGATACGTAGGTCATGCCAAGCTTGTGGCAGAACTCAACAGATGTGGGATCACCGCCGTGCTCACCGCAGATACCGATGTGCATTTCGGGACGAACTTTTTTACCCATTGTGATAGCCATATCCATGAGCTTGCCGACGCCTGTCTGGTCGAGCTTAGCAAACGGATCGTTCTCGAAGATCTTAGCGTCATAGTAAGCGTCGAGGAACTTGCCTGCGTCGTCACGGGAGAAGCCAAATGTCATCTGTGTAAGGTCGTTTGTACCGAAGCAGAAGAACTCAGCTTCCTTAGCGATCTCGTCAGCTGTAAGAGCAGCACGGGGAATTTCGATCATTGTACCAACCTCGTACTTGAGGTCTGCGCCTGCGTTCTTGATAACCTCGTCAGCAGTTGCAACAACGATATCCTTAACGTACTTAAGCTCCTTGATCTCGCCAACCAGCGGAATCATGATCTCGGGTACGATATTCCAGTCGGGATGATTCTTCTTAACATTGATAGCAGCCTTGATAACAGCCTTTGTCTGCATCTTAGCGATCTCAGGGTATGTTACTGCAAGACGGCATCCGCGGTGACCCATCATGGGGTTGAACTCGTGAAGGGAAGCGATGATAGCCTTGATGGTATCAACGGACTTGCCCTGTGCCTTTGCGAGAGCCTCAATGTCAGCTTCCTCTGTAGGAACGAATTCGTGGAGGGGAGGATCGAGGAAACGGATTGTAACGGGGTTGCCTTCGAGTGCTTCATAAAGAGCCTCAAAGTCGCCCTGCTGCATAGGTTCGATCTTGTCGAGTGCAGCTTCTCTCTCTTCAACTGTATCGGAGCAGATCATCTCACGGAAAGCAGCGATACGGTCAGCTTCGAAGAACATGTGCTCTGTACGGCAAAGACCAATACCCTCTGCGCCAAGCTCGCGAGCCTTCTGAGCGTCCTTAGGAGTATCTGCGTTTGTTCTGACCTTGAGCTTCCTGTACTTGTCCGCCCAAGCCATAATTCTTCCGAACTCGCCTGCGATGGTAGCGTCAACTGTAGCGATCTGACCGTCGTAGATGTTACCTGTAGAACCGTCGATAGAGATCCAGTCTCCCTCGTGGTAAGTCTTGCCTGCAAGCTCGAACTTCTTGTTCTCTTCGTCCATATTGATAGCGGAGCAGCCGGATACGCAGCAAGTACCCATACCGCGGGCAACAACAGCAGCGTGAGAAGTCATACCGCCGCGGACTGTAAGAATACCCTGAGAAGCCTTCATACCTGTGATGTCCTCGGGAGAGGTTTCAAGACGAACGAGAACAACTTTCTCGCCCTTAGCTTTCCAAGCTTCTGCGTCCTCAGCTGTGAATACGATCTTACCGCAAGCAGCTCCGGGAGAAGCGCCGAGACCCTTTCCAACGGGTGTTGCAGCCTTAAGAGCGGCAGCGTCGAACTGTGGGTGGAGAAGTGTATCGAGGTTTCTGGGGTCGATCATTGCAACAGCTTCCTGCTCGGTTCTCATGCCCTCGTCAACAAGGTCGCAAGCGATCTTAAGAGCAGCCTGAGCAGTTCTCTTACCGTTACGTGTCTGGAGCATATAAAGCTTGCCGTGCTCAACGGTGAACTCCATATCCTGCATATCTCTGTAGTGCTTTTCAAGTGTGGAGCAAACCTCTGTGAACTGCTTGAAAGCCTCGGGGAACTTCTGCTCCATCTCGTTGATGTGCATAGGAGTACGAACGCCTGCAACAACGTCCTCGCCCTGTGCGTTTGTAAGGAACTCGCCGAAGAGACCCTTTGCGCCTGTAGCAGGGTCACGTGTGAATGCAACGCCTGTACCGCAGTCATCACCCATGTTACCGAATGCCATGGACTGTACGTTTACAGCAGTACCCCAAGAGTAAGGGATATCGTTGTCACGGCGGTAAACGTTAGCACGGGGGTTGTCCCATGAACGGAAAACAGCCTTTACAGCGCCCATGAGCTGCTCCTTAGGATCGGAGGGGAAGTCCTGACCGATCTTGGACTTGTACTCAGCCTTGAACTGATTTGCAAGCTCCTTCAGGTCGTCAGCTGTAAGGTCAACGTCCTGCTTAACGCCCTTCTTTTCCTTCATAGCATCGATAAGCTGCTCGAAGTATTTCTTGCCGACTTCCATAACAACGTCGGAATACATCTGGATAAATCTTCTGTAGCAGTCCCAAGCCCAGCGGGGGTTGTTGGACTGTTTAGCCATAACCTCAACAACGTCCTCGTTAAGACCCAGGTTAAGGATTGTATCCATCATACCGGGCATTGAAGCTCTTGCGCCGGAACGAACGGAAACGAGAAGAGGATTCTCCTTGTCGCCGAATTTCTTGCCTGTAATTCCTTCCATTTTGCCGATGTATTCGTTGATCTCGGCAAAAATTTCATCATTGATTTTTCTTCCGTCCTCGTAGTACTGAGTACAAGCCTCGGTAGTGATAGTGAAGCCCTGAGGAACGGGGAGACCGATGTTGGTCATTTCGGCAAGGTTAGCGCCCTTACCGCCCAGGAGCTCTCTCATGTCTGCATTGCCCTCGGAGAAGAGATAACAATATTTTTTAGCCATTGGTATTACCTCCAAAAATAAAATTTACTTCGCGCGCGGAACTTTGCCAAAATAAGGAAATATTCCGATGCACGACCATAAATATATTATAACAGATATTCTTTCCATTTTCCATACTGATTGGCAGGAAATTTAAGAGCCATTTTTTGTGCAATTTGCACAATTCACCCAAAAGAAACGGAAACAAATCAAATTCTCTTGAAATTTCCGAGGAAATGTGCGATAATAGAAAATAAAGATTTAAAGCGCAGAGAGCAGAATTTATTGCTTACGCAAAGATCTTTTGAACTTTAACAAAGATCAAACGGAGAAGAATATGAAAGAGACATTTGCCATTCCGGCTGTCGGGGCAATCATTATAAAAGAAGCCGACGGTGACAAATACGTTTTGGTACAGAACAGAAAAAAGAATAACGGTGACGGAATGGACGGCTTGCTGGAGATACCGGCGGGGAAAATAAGGGAATATGAAAATATTTTTGAAGCCCTGCGCAGAGAAGTCCGTGAAGAAACGGGCTTGCGCATTACATCTATAACAGGGGAAAAAGACAGTCGGTTTTCAGATGTAAACGGCAATAAGACGATGATGTTTTCACCTTATTGCGTAACGCAGAATTTGTCCGGCGCATACTCAATAATTCTCAGCACGTTTCTTTGTGAAGCGGAGGGAGAATTGCTTGAACGAACGGACGAGACCGAGAATATTCGCTGGATGAAATGCAGTGAATTAAAAGAAATCGTTGATAAATCTCCCGACAGTATTTTTTTGATGCACGTAAATGCTTTGAGGAAATATTTGGGGCAGACAGATAAATAAGGAGCATTTTATGGACAGTGAAACGACCTGCGGAAGCCTCGGTCTGAAAAATTCATATATCGAAGCCTACCTCGGCGAAAGGGAAGCCGAAAGATGCATACCGAAGTGGCGCGGACTTGAAAAAAGGCGCTGGATAAGCTTTAACCCGTTTGCGTTCATGTTCTCATTTTTGTGGCTGTTTCATAAGAAAATGCACAAGGAATTTGCGGTGTTCCTCGCGGTATTTTTTATCCTGCCCGTCATTGTGGGCGGCATTGCGGGAATAAGCAGAATGGAGGGGGACATTACCCCGAGAGCCGTTTACTCCGAGCTGCGGAGGATACCCGTCACTGTAGACGATGTTCCCTGCCGTCATCACGGCTTTGATATAAAATCATTGGCATGGAGCGTACCTTGGTATAAACTTATGCTTATGCCTGTCTTATATCCGGAGTGGTATTATTTCAGCATAAACAGCGTGCCTGCGTTTTACTTCGGACTTTTCAGGGTGCTGACAATGCTTGCGCTGAATATTTTTCTCGGCGTGTACGGCGACAGGCTGTATTTCCGAAGCGTGCGCGGGAAGATCTTCCGGCAGCTTGCGGATATGAGTACCGACGAGGAAAGCAGCCGTCTGCGTATTTTAGCGAAGTCGGGCAGGGAAAATGCTTTCAAGGTACAGCAAATGAAGCCTGCGCCGCTTTTTGCGCTGGTATGCGTGATAATGCCGTTTTTCTACGATGCGGTATGCATTATATATAATTATTAATAATCAATAATTACGGTGTTCGTAAGCAGTCGCCCGCCCCCTTGAGGGGGCTTAAATAAAATAAATTATATTTTATTTAAGGGCGGGGCGTGACTGTCTTACACTATGTGTAAGCCGCCGCGGGGCGTTCCCCGCAATTATTCCAAAGGAGTATATTTATATGAGCAACACATCTTCCTGCGCAAACTGCGCCGTCATTCTGGCGGGAGGACAGGGAAAAAGAATGAAGTCGGAGCTTCCCAAGCCAATGTTCGAGGTGCTTGGCGAGCCTATGCTGGAGTGGGTAATGTCAGCCTGCGAAAAAGCGGACGTTAAAGATATGTGCATTGTAAAGGGCTATAACGCGGAGGTCATCGAGAACTATGTGGGCAGCCGCTGCGCTACCGTTTTGCAGTCTCAGCGCATGGGCACGGGTCACGCGGTCATGATGGCTGTGGACTGGTTAAAGGAACGTCTTGACGGAAACGTGCTTATCCTCTGCGGAGACGCTCCGTTTATAGACAGCGACACCATTACCGCTTCTCTGGAGCAGCACATCAAACAGGACAATGCCGTTACCATTATCACATCGGAGGCGGACGACCCCAAGGGCTACGGACGTATCCTCCGAGGCGCAAACGGCGTTACGGGAATTGTTGAGGACAAAGACGCCACTGCCGAGCAGAAAGCTATCCGTGAGATAAATTCGGGGGCGTACTGGTTCAAGACCGAGCGTCTCCTTGAAGCGCTGAACGAGATAAAGCCCAACAATTCACAGGGAGAATATTACCTTACCGATTCGGTCTATATCCTTATAAATCACGGCTTCCGCGCGGACGCTTACATTTCTCCCAATCCCGACGTGGTAATGGGAGCGAACGACCGCAAGGGTCTGCTTAAGCTGAACGACACCGCAAGAGCCGCCGTTATCGACAGGCTTATGGACAACGGCGTGGAATTCCTCTGCACCGACGGCGTTACTATCGGCAGAAACGTTGTTATCGGAGCGGGTACGAAAATTTTGCAGGGCACTATTATAAAAGGCGACACCGTTATCGGCGAGAACTGCGTAATAGGCCCAAACTGCCTTATAGAGGACTGCGCGGTTGGAAACGGCGTGACACTGAACAGTGTTCAGGCGTATCAGTCCCGCATTGACGACGGAGCGAAAATAGGTCCGTTTGTCCACATAAGACCCAACAGCCATATTATGGCAAAGGTCAAGATAGGCGATTTCGTGGAGGTCAAGAATTCCACTGTGGGCGAAAGAACTTCCGTTGCTCACCTTACCTACATCGGCGACAGCGACGTAGGCTCAAACGTAAACTTCGGCTGCGGAGTTGTAACCGTCAACTACGACGGCGAGAACAAGCACCGTATTACCATAGACGACAACGCATTTATCGGCTGCAATACAAACCTTATCTCTCCCGTAAAGGTGGGTAAGAGCGCATATACTGCGGCGGGCACTACCGTTACAAAGGACGTTCCCGACGGCGCGCTTGCAATCGAAAGAGGAGAGCTGCACTTCAAGGCGGGCTTCGGCGACAAGCGGCTTAAAAACAGGAATAACAAAAAGTAATTTCAAGGGTCGGTGAGCAGGATGTCCAGAATGAATATTGCTCTGCGCTTTGAGGGCGAAAAGCTTTTTGCGGAGACGGAAATTTCCCTTGACGAAAACGTCTCGGAGCTTTCCTTTATACTTAACAGCGGGCTTGAAATAAGCGGGATTTCCTGTGATGAAAAGTCTGCCGAACCGACAACAGAGGCGGTGTACGAACCGCTTTTCTGCGCGGAGGTAAAAAAGTATTCCGTAAAATGCGGCTCCGATTTTGGCAGGGTAAAAATTTGCTACAGCGGAAAAATAAGCGGCTGGCACAATATTATAACCGACGACATTATCGAGCTTAACCGATACGGCGTGTGGCTTCCCTGCGAGATGTCCTGCGAAGCGCAAAGCTTTTTGACCGTAAGCAGCTGTGAGGATTTTTTCCTTGTGAAGGGCGAATTTGACGGCAAGTTGTGGCATTACAGCGCAGGCGAATGGGACATGAACATTATTCTTTACAGAAAAAGCAAACTGCAAACCGTTTCGGGAAAATATATCAGCATTTATTACGCCGATAATTCTCTTGACGAAGCAGCCGAGTTCTCGAAAAATATTTTTGAGGACGTTCTGGACTACTATACAAAAGAGCTTTTCCAAAGAGAATATTGCGGCGGTCATATGGAAATGGCGTGCCTGTACCCTGCTTTGACAAGCGGCGGGGCGTACAAGCGGGACGGTCTTATCGTCTGCATTTCCCCCGGTACCGATGAAAAGGAAGCTGTCGGAGTAAACGCTCACGAAATGGCGCATACATGGTGTAACGGCGCGGAGGCGGGAAGCTGGGAGGACTGGCTCAACGAGACAACCGCGGAATGGTCAATGCTTCTTTACTGTCTTGACAGAAACAAGACGGAAATTTTCGATACAATGATAGCCGAGCATATGGAAAAATACCCCGGATTTCCGCCGATAAAAACTGCGGACGGCAGTCACCCAGAGGGTGTGCATACAAAGGGTACTATTGTGTTTTACGAGCTGTACAAGGCTTTCGGCGCGGAGACAATAAAGTCGGTAATAAGAATTTTTGTGGGACTTGAAGTCAAGACCACGGAAAGGCTTCTTGCCGAAATGAGAGCGCAGGGCTTGTCCGAAGCCGCGGACGTTCTTGAAAAAGGTCTTGTGAAAAAATAATGAACATAATTTCCCGCATTGATATTCATGCGGGACTAAGCATAAAAGCAACGCAAAAATCCACTACCAATTTTGTAAAGGGGACTTCTAAAAATGAATCTTCACGGCAAGGATATTAAAATCTTTACAGCAAACTCCAACCCCAAGGTTGCCGAGGACATCGCAAAAAATCTGGGTATGCCTCTCGGACAGTCGGAGGTGGTGACCTTCTCCGACGGCGAGATAAGCGTTTCCATCAAGGAGAGCGTCCGCGGCTCGGACGTTTTCGTGGTACAGTCCACAAGCTCTCCCGTAAACGATCACCTTATGGAGCTGCTCATTATGATCGACGCGTTCAAGAGGGCCTCTGCGGGACGCATCACCGCGGTAATACCCTACATGGGCTACGCCCGTCAGGACAGAAAGGCAAAGGCGAGAGACCCGATCTCCGCAAAGCTTGTTGCCGATCTTATTTCCGTTGCGGGCGCGGACAGAGTGCTTTCCATGGATCTGCACTGTTCACAGATACAGGGCTTCTTTAATATCCCCGTTGATCATCTTCTCGGCGTGCCTATCCTTGCCCCCTATTATGTGGAAAAATTCAAGGACTGCAAAGAGAACGTTATGGTAGTCTCCCCCGACCTTGGTTCGGTAACGAGAGCGCGCAACTTTGCACAGCGTCTTGGCGTACCCTTTGCAATTGTTGACAAGCGCCGCCAGAGAGCGAATGTGTGCGAGGTAATGAATATTATCGGCGACGTAAAGGGCAAAAGCGTTATTCTTGTGGACGACATGATCGACACGGCGGGAACGCTCTGCAACGCGGCGAAAGCAATTCTTGACATCGGCGGCGCAAAGGAAGTTTACGCCTGCGCTACACACGGTGTACTGTCGGGACCTGCTATAGACCGTATCCGCGAAAGCGTTATCAAGGAACTTGTCCTGCTTGATACTATCGCGCTTCCCGAGGAAAAGAAGCTTGACAAGATTACCGTGCTGCCTGTAGCTCCCGTTTTTGCACAGGCTATACAGCGCATCTATGCGGATAAGCCCGTGTCCCCGCTGTTCAACACATAAGCAAAAACTTTAGGCGGCGAAGCCGCCGACTAAAGCTGGTCCAGCTGAGCACAGCTGGCGAGGTTTCCAAAGGGCGAGGAGCCCTTTGGTCGCTCCCCGCAGGGAGCGAAATTCCTTTTCGTTCAAAAACGGAGAGGGCGGTGAGAAATGCGACAGCAAACCCTCGCTTCGCGAGTGCTGCGAGGCGGAGCGGACACGACCACTTCCCCTTTGAAAGGTACGCAGCAAACTACACCTGCAAAACGTCACAGTGTGACGTTTTGTACGAGTTGTACGAGCATATTTATGCCATAATAAATCAAAACCATTTACCTGCCCGGTACGCTCCGGGCAGGTTATTGCGGTTTACAGCAAAGAATAGTCCCATGTTTCAGCCGCAGAAAATTACCCCGAAAGGAAAACAAAAATGAGCATTTTCGACATCTTCAACCAACTGAACAAGGAAAAAACCGAGCCCGTGGGTCAGCCCGACTATATCATAGCGGGACTTGGAAATCCCGGTGAAAAATACGAAAACACACGCCACAACGCAGGCTTTATGGCTCTCGACAGGCTTGCGGAAAAGTGCGGCGTACAGCTAAAAAAAATACGCTTCAAATCCCTGACGGCAGTTGCCGCAGTGAACGGTGTGAACTGTCTGCTGATGAAGCCCACCACCTTTATGAACAACAGCGGCGAAGCAATCGTTGAAGCCATGAATTTCTATAAAATCCCACCCGAAAGGGTTATAATATGTTTTGACGACATCAGCCTTGAGCCGTCCCATATCCGCATTCGGCGCAAGGGTTCGGACGGCGGTCACAACGGCATGAAGTCTATAATTTATCTGACCGGCTTCGACACGTTCCCCCGCATAAAGATAGGCGTGGGAGCGAAGCCTCACAAGGACTACAACCTTGCCGACTGGGTATTGTCTCACTTTAACGACGAAGAAAAAAAGCTTATGGCGGAGGGCACGGAGAAAGCGGTTTCCTCTCTGGAGCTTATGGTTAAGGACAAGACCGGCGAGGCTATGAATAAATTTAATTCCTGACTTTTTGTGTAACAAGTTTAGTAAACAGTTTGTCTGTTGGAAACAGTCCGCCGGACTGTTTCCAAGGGCAGCTTTGCTGCGTACCGCTAAAAGGGGGAGCGGTCGTGTCCGCTCCCCCTCGGAATGGCTTTCGCCATTCCTCACCCCTTTCTCCGTTTTGAACGATATGCGCCTGCGGGCGCGAGGAGGGGAGTTTCGCGCTCTGCGGAGCGCGACCAAAGGGCTCTGCCCTCTGGACTTCTGCCGCCTTTGAAAAGGCGGGCGAAACTTTTCCATATGTAATTTTTACTTTTGTGCGTTACCGTTTACATTTATTTTTTCTCTAACAGAAAGGTTCTCTATGGCAAATATTTTTAAAAAGGCACTTGAAAATTTTACCCCATACAATGATATGCTCGACGCTTTGAAATCGGGTCAGACACCTGTTTCGGTATCGGGCGTTTCCGCTGTTCACAAGGCGCATTTCGCTCTCGGTCTGCGGAAAAATTCCCCCGTGCTGATGATATGCGACAGCGAAGCCTCGGCGACAAAGCTTGCCGAGGACATCAACACTTTATCGGGAGAGGTCTGCGCCTTTGTATATCCCGCAAAGGATTTTTCCTTTACCCCTGCGGAGACCGTTTCCCGCGAATATGAACACATCAGGCTCGGCGTTTTAAGCCGTCTCGCTTCGGACTCTCCCGACATTTTCGTCTGCGCTTCGGCAGAAGCGGCAATGCAGAGAACTGTCCCCAAAAGCGCGCTGCTGCCGAGAACGATAACAATTGAAGCGGGCGGAACTGTTGACCTTGCCGAACTTACCGCGGGACTTATTGCGGCAGGCTACACCCGCTGCGAAAAAGCGGAGGGCGCAAGCCAGTTTTCCGTGCGCGGCTCTATCGCGGATATTTTTCCCGTGGGAAGTCCCCTGCCCGTCCGCATGGAGCTTTGGGGGGACGAGATAGACACCCTTTCATACTTCGACCCAGAAAGTCAGCGGCGCACCGACCCTGTTGACAGGATACGCATTACCCCTGCTATGGAGGTGCTTTTTGACAGTCCCGACGCGCTGACAGAAGCTATTGACAAGCTGTCGGCTTCGCTTCGCGGCAAGCGTGCAGACGCGGCAAAAACTGCTCTGACAAGGGATTCCGACCGTGTTAAAAACGGCCTTTCCCTTGGCAACATCGACAAGTACCTTCCCCTTGCTTACGAAGCCCCTGCGCTTATTTTCGACTATCTTGCGGAGGACAGCCCCGTGGTTTTCTGCGAGTACAGAAGCTGTCTTGAAAAGGCGAAAAGCATTTCCTCACAGCACGCGGAGGATTTGAAGATACTCCTTGAAGCGGGAGAGCTTTGCAAGGGTCTGGAGGGCTATCTTGCCGACTTCGGCGAGGTCTGCTCAAAGGCGGGACAGTTTCCGCTTCTGCACTTTGACACATTTCTCCGCGGCGGAGACGACCTGCGCTTCAAGCGGCTGGTATCCGTCACCGCAAATCAGACAGCCCCATGGGGCGGCGAGATACGTCAGCTTATAGAAGACCTGCACAATGCACGCGAGAACGGCTATTCCGCCATAGTTTTAGCGGGGTCGGAAAAAACTCTGCCCATTATCGCAAAGGATTTGCAGGACGAGGGAATATCCTGCGGGATAATGACCGAAAGCTCCGTCCCCGCGGCAGGAACGGTTCTGCTTGCCACAGGCTCTGTAAGCGCAGGCTACGATTATCCCGACATTAAGACCATGCTCATAACTCAGGCGAGGGCGGCGTCCTCGAAAAAGAAATACCGCAAAGCCAAAAAGGGCGAGGAGATAAAGTCCCTTTCGGACATTACCGCGGGGGACTTGGTGGTACACGCTCTTCACGGCATAGGCAAATTCGTGGGCATACGCAAACTTGAAATGGAGGATATCGCAAAGGACTACATCACCATTCAGTACGCGGGTACGGACGTTCTGTACGTCCCCGTAAACCAGCTTGACATGGTGTCGAAATACATCGGACCGCGGGACAACGGCGCGGTGAAGCTTAACAAACTGTCCTCCATGGAGTGGCAGAAAACCCGCAGCCGCGTTAAAAAAGCGGTCAAAGATATGGCTGACGAGCTTATCAAGCTTTACGCGAAGCGCAGTCAGACCCCGGGCTTTGCCTTTTCCGAGGACGACGACTGGCAGCATGATTTCGAGACCCGCTTCCCTTACACCGAGACCGATGATCAGCTCCGCTCGGTGCAGGAGATCAAGGAGGATATGCAGAAGCCAATACCCATGGACAGACTTCTCTGCGGCGACGTTGGCTTCGGTAAGACCGAGGTTGCGTTCCGCGCGGCGTTCAAGTGCATGGAGGACGGCAAGCAGTGCGCGGTACTTGCTCCCACAACGGTACTGGCTTGGCAGCACTACCAGACCGCCCTGAAGCGTTTCGAGCATTTCCCAATGAACATAGAACTGCTGTCCCGATTCAGAACTCCCAAGCAGCAGGAGGAGATACTGAAAAAGCTTAAAAACGGCGATATCGACATGATAATCGGTACCCACCGTATTGTCCAGAAGGACGTTAAATTCAAAAGTCTCGGACTTGCCATAATCGACGAGGAACAGCGCTTCGGCGTTGCTCACAAGGAACGCTTTAAGGAGACCTTTTCGGGCGTGGACGTTCTGACGCTTTCCGCAACGCCTATTCCCCGAACCCTTAATATGGCAATGAGCGGCATAAGAGACATGAGCGTTATCGAAGAGCCTCCCGTAGACCGCCACCCCGTACAGACCTATGTTATCGAGCACAACAAGGGTGTGATTGCCCAAGCTATTACAAAGGAGCTTCGCCGCGGCGGACAGGTGTACTATATTCATAACCGAATAGACAGTATAGACCTTTGCGCCGCAAAGCTTCAGGAAATGATACCCGACGCGCGTATAGGCGTTGCCCACGGTCAGACAGGAGAGGAAAGGCTGTCGGAAATATGGCGGCAGCTTATCGAGCACGAGATAGACATTCTTGTCTGCACCACTATTATAGAGACAGGCGTGGACGTCCCCAATGTGAACACGCTTGTTATCGAGGACGCGGACAGACTGGGACTTTCCCAGCTTTATCAGCTCCGCGGCAGAGTGGGACGCTCCAGCAGAAGAGCGTTTGCGTACTTTACGTTCAGGCGGGGCAAAGCCCTGACCGAGATAGCGACGCGCCGTCTTGACGCAATAAGGGAATTTACCCAGTTCGGCAGCGGCTTCCGCATTGCAATGCGCGACCTTGAGATACGGGGCGCGGGTTCTATTCTCGGCGGAAAGCAGCACGGTCACATGGAAGCGGTGGGATACGATATGTATTTGCAGCTTCTCAACGAAGCCATTGCCGAGGAAAAGGGGGAAGCCCCTCCGCCAAAGCCCGAGGACTGCCTTATCGACATTCAGATAGAAGCGCATATTCCCGAGGACTATATAGAAAGTCTTGCGGGCAGACTTGATATGTACCGCAAGATTGCCGCCCTGCGTACCGACGAGGACAGCCTTGACCTTACCGACGAGCTTATAGACCGCTACGGCGACCCTCCGAAAGCGATACAGGGGCTTATTACCGTTGCGCTGACAAGGAATATGGCGTCCGAGCTGACCATTACGGAAATAACCCAGCGGAACGGGATAATGTTCTTTTATCTGAAGTCCGCGGAGCTTGAACAGATACAGGCGCTTACGGCGGCGTATAAGGGACGGGTAACGGTCAACGGCGGGGAGAAAGCCTATATCGCCGTGAAGATGAAAAACGAGAAGCCGCTTGACCTTATGCGTGAGGTCATCGACATTATGAGGAAAGCGCAAAAACGGTAAACGTACTATGTAACATTCTTTAGGCGGCAACGCCGCCGACTAAAGCTGATCCAGCTGAGCCCAGCTGGCGAGGTTTCCAAAGGGCGAGGAGCCCTTTGGTCGCCGTCCGCAGACGGCGAAATCTCCTTTCGTCCGAAACGGTGAAAGGGGTGAGGAATGGCGAGAGCCATTCCGAGGGGGAGCGGACACGACCGCTCCCCCTTGTTGCGGCACGAAGCACAGTAACCCTTGAAAACAGTCCTGTGGACTGTTTTCAACGAATAGTACTTTGTTTGGATTTCCAAGCATATT